>NZ_JALPRX010000087.1 GCF_023223525.1 Roseomonas acroporae
GTCCCGCGGGACCGGCCCCGATGCCGCCCCGTGACGGGGTCGTCCGCGGACGGGATGTTGCGTGACGGGTGGGTCGGCAGCCGGGCCGGCGCACGGGGCGGAAGCGGGTGGCGCGGCGTGAGCCGCGAGAGAGGAGTCGGTACCCGGATGAAGTTCAGGATGTTCGGAGCGAAGGGCGTTTCCCGGAACGGCGCGCGGGAGGCCGGCGAGGCCGGTGCCGCCGCGCCCCGGGCGGACGATGCCCAGGGGCACGCCCCGGGCGGCGCCCGCTTCCGGCCGGGCGCCCTGGCGCTCGCCGCCGGCGCCTTCGTCGCGGGCGCCGCGGTCGGGCCGATGATCGGCGGCTCGGTGATCAGCGCCTGGGCGCAGGAGACCAGCGGCGGCCGCGCCGAGACCTACCGGCTGCTCAACCTGTTCGGCGACGTGTTCGAGCGCATCCGCGCCGAGTACGTCGAGCCGGTGAACGACCGCGACGCGATCGAGAACGCGATCAGCGGCATGCTCACGGGGCTCGACCCGCACAGCTCCTACATGAACGCCCGCTCCTTCCGCGACATGCAGGTGCAGACGCGCGGCGAGTTCGGCGGCCTCGGCATCGAGGTGACGCAGGAGAACGGCTACATCAAGGTGATCTCGCCGATCGACGACACCCCCGCCGCGCGCGCCGGGGTCAAGCCGGGCGACCTGATCACCATGCTCAACGGCCAGTCCGTCCAGGGGCTCACCCTGCAGGAGGCGGTGGAGCAGATGCGCGGCGAGCGCGGCAGCACCATCCGCATCACCATCCGCCGCGAGGGCACCGACCGGCCGATCGAGCTGACCCTGACGCGCGACGTGATCCGCCCGCAGGTGGTCCGCTACCGGCTGGAGGGCGGCGACATCGGCTACATCCGGCTCACCTCCTTCAACGAGCAGACCGATGTCGGCCTGCGCCGCGCCGTGCAGTCGCTGCGTCAACAGGCCGGCAACAATCTGCGCGGTATCGTCCTGGACCTCCGGAACAACCCGGGCGGCCTCTTGGATCAGGCGGTGCAGGTGAGCGACGACTTCCTCAACCAGGGCGAGATCGTCTCGACGCGCGCCCGGCGGCCCGAGGACGCGCAGCGCTGGAACGCCCGCACCGGCGACATCACCGACGGCCTGCCGGTCGTGGTGCTGATCAACGGCGGCTCCGCCTCGGCCAGCGAGATCGTCGCCGGCGCGCTGCAGGACCATCGCCGCGCGGTGGTGCTGGGGCAGAAGAGCTTCGGCAAGGGCTCGGTGCAGACCGTGATGCCGCTGCCCGGCAACGGCGCCATCCGGCTGACCACGGCGCGCTACTACACGCCTTCCGGCCGCTCGATCCAGAACACCGGGATCGAACCCGACATCGAGGTGCTGGCCACCCGCCAGGAGGCCACCGCCAACGTGCCGCGCGGCCCGGAGCGCGAGGCCGACCTGCGCCGCGCGCTGCGCAACGAGGGCGGCGTGCAGACCCCGGCCGGCACCAGCCTGCCGCCGCTGCAACTCCCGCCCGGCGTCGCCGAGCGGGTGCAGCGCCTGCCCGCCGAGGGCGCCCCCGCCTTCGACCCGACCAAGCCGGAGACCGACTTCCAGCTCCAGCAGGCGCTCGGCGTGCTGCGCGGCATCGCCGCCGCGCCGACGCCCCAGCGCCGCGCGGCGCGCTGAGCGGCGCGCCAGGGTACGCAGGGGGGCCTTTGGCCAAACTCTCCCACGGCGCCCTGGCGCTCGTCTGGCTCTGGTCGGGCGCGCTGGTGACGGTAGGCACCGGTGCGGCGACGCTCCAGGCCCTCGGTCCCCTGCCCGGCCCCACGCCGCCATCCCCCGCCGGCCGCCCGGCCGGCGGCCCGCTCCCCGTCGCCGATCCGCTCCCGGCCGCGGCACCCGGCGCGCCGATCGCCGTCGCGTCGCCTCCCGTCGTACCGGAAGCCGAGCCGACACCCGATCCGGCGCTCGCCCGGCTCCCGGAGGCGGCGTCGGCCGAGGCCGAAGGCCCCGCGGCAGTCGCGTCCGCCTCCGCCGCCGACGCCCCCGGGACGGCCGACCCGAACGGCACGCCTGCGGCCTCCGTGGCCGGGTCCCGGGAAGCCGCGCCGCCACCCGCCGCCACGGATCGCCCCGCTCCCCGGGAAGCCGCCACCCCCGCTCCGCCGCCCGCACCGCTCGTCGCCTCGCTCCCGGCGGCGCCCGCCGCGCCCGAGCCGCCCCCGCTGGCCCCGGCCGGCCCGGAGGCCATGGCGGTCGCCGCCCCGGCGATCCCGCCGCCCGACCCGGCGCTGATCGAGGAATCGCGCCAGGGCCCGCTGCCGCGCGTGGCGGCGGATGGCCGCACGCCGATCCGCACCTATGCCCGCCCCTTCGACCGCGCCGACCGCCGCCCCCGGCTCGGCATCGTCATCGCCGGCATGGGCCTGTCGGGCGCGATGACCGAGGACGCGATCCGCCGCCTGCCGCCCGCCGTCAGCCTCGCCTTCAGCCCCTACGCCGTCCGCCTCGACCCGATGCTGGCCAAGGCCCGGGCGCGCGGCATCGAGGTCATGGTCTCGCTGCCGCTGGAACCGGCCGGCTACCCGCTCAACGATCCCGGCGACCACGCCCTGCTCACCGGCCTGCCCCTGGTCGAGAACCTCGACCGCCTCGACTGGTCGCTTTCCCGCTTCGCCGGCTATGTCGGCGCGGTGGGAGCGCTCGGCGCCATGCGCGGCGAGCGCTTCGCGGCGATGGGCGACCTGCTCGGCACGGTGCAGGACGTGCTGCGCGGCCGCGGCCTGCTCTACATCGACCCCCGCCCCGGCGCCGTGCCCGGCGCCCTGCCGCGCGCCTGGGGCCGCGGCGTGGACATCGTGCTGGACGACCCGGCGACGCGCGGCGAGATCGAGCGCCGCCTGGCCGAGCTGGAGCGGCTGGCGCGCGAGCACGGCGCGGCGCTCGGCCTGGCGGGCGACCCGACGCCGGTGCTGGTCGAGCGCATCGCCGGCTGGGCCGCCGGGCTGGAGGCGCGCGGCGTCGTCCTCGCCCCCGTCTCCGCCCTCATCCGCCGCCCGGGGGCCACGCCGGAAGCGCCGCCGGAAGCCGCCGCGCGCCCCGCCGCCCGACTCGCGGGCGAGACCGCCACACCCCTCTCGTCGAACCCCTAACCCTGCCGCCGCCCGACAGGCCGGCCCGCCGTTGACAATCCCCCGCCCGGACCCGAGCGTTCGGCCCGACCGGCCCGGCAAGCGGCCGGACGCGCGAGAAGGGAAGCGACGAGCATGACCAGCGGCCTGCGCAAGGGTCTCACCAGCTACGGCGATGCCGGCTTCTCGCTGTTCCTCCGCAAGGCCTTCATCAAGGCCGCCGGCTACTCGGACGACGCGCTGGACCGCCCCATCGTCGGCATCACCGACACGGCCAGCGACTTCAACCCCTGCCACGGCAACGCGCCGCAGCTCATCGAGGCGATCCGGCGCGGCGTGATGCTGGCCGGTGGCCTGCCGATGAACTTCCCCACCATCTCGATCGGCGAATCCTTCGCCAACCCCACCTCCATGTACCTGCGCAACCTGATGGCGATGGACACGGAGGAGATGCTGCGCGCCCAGCCGATGGACGCGGTGGCGATCGTCGGCGGCTGCGACAAGACGCTGCCCGCCGCGCTGATGGGCGCGGCCTCGGCCGACATCCCGGCCATCGTCGTGCCCGTCGGCCCCATGGTGGTCGGCCACCATCGCGGCGAGGTGCTCGGCGCCTGCACCGACTGCCGCCGACTCTGGGGCCAGCACCGCGCCGGCAGCATCGGCGAGGCCGAGATCGAGACGATCAGCGGCCGCCTCGCCCCCTCGGTCGGCACCTGCATGGTGATGGGCACCGCCTCCACCATGGCCTGCATCATCGAGGCGCTCGGCATGTCGCTGCCCTACAGCGCCGCCATCCCCGCGCCGCACGCCGAGCGGCTGCGCAACGGCGAGGCCAGCGGCAGGCGCGCCGTGGCACTCGCCACCTCGCAGGCGCGCCGCCCCTCCGAGATCCTCACCCCGCGCGCCTTCCGCAACGCCATGGTCGTGCTCCAGGCGATCGGCGGCTCCACCAACGGCATCGTGCATCTGGCCGCCATCGCCGGCCGCCTCAGCCAGCGCATCGACCTTGAGGAATTCGACCGCATCGGCCGCGAGGTGCCCGTCCTCGTGGACCTCAAGCCCTCCGGCGACCACTACATGGAGCACTTCCACCACGCCGGCGGCGTGCCGAAGCTGCTGAAGGAGCTGGCCCCCTTCCTCGACCTCGACGCGCCCACCGTCGCCGGCGGCACGCTCGGCGACTACCTCGCCGTTGCCGAGGAGGTTCCCGGCCAGACCGTGATCCGCTCCCGCGCGGCGCCGCTCAAGGAGACCGGCGGCACGGCGGTGCTGCGCGGCAACCTCGCCCCCGATGGCTGCGTCATCAAGCATGCCGCCGCCACGCCCGCCCTTCTCCAGCACACCGGCCGCGCGGTGGTGTTCGAGAGCATCGAGGACATGACGACGCGGATCGACGATCCCGACCTCGACGTCACCGCCGACGACGTGCTCGTGCTCCAGAACGCCGGCCCGAAGGGCGCCCCCGGCATGCCCGAGGCCGGCTACCTGCCGATCCCGAAGAAGCTCGCCCGCGCCGGGGTGAAGGACATGGTCCGGATCTCCGACGCGCGGATGAGTGGCACCGCCTTCGGCACCATCGTGCTGCACATCGCCCCGGAATCCGCCGCCGGCGGCCCGCTCGGCCTGGTGCGGAACGGCGACACGATCCGTCTCGACGTCGCCGCCCGCCGCATCGACCTGCTGGTCGACCAGGCCGAGCTGGACCGGCGCGCCGCCGAGCCCCGCGCGCCGCGCCACGCCCCGACGCGTGGCTACGCGAAGCTGTTCCAGGACACCGTGCTGCAGGCCGATCGCGGCTGCGACTTCGGCTTCCTCACCTCGGAAGGCGAGTAGCCCGGGCGGCGGGGCCGCCGGATACGTTCAAAGCCCTTCCTGGCGGGGTCCGGGGCGGCGCCCCGCTTGCGTCAACGCGCCGCGCGTCCCGTCCGGGAACCGCCACCCAGCAGCAGCGCCAGCGCCAGCAGCACCACCGCCACCCCCGCCAGGAAGGCCGAGGGATAGCCGAACCGGGCGATGGCCAGCCCCGCCAGCGGCCCGGTCAGGCCGAGCGCCACGTCGAAGAAGGCCATGAACCCGGCCACCGCCTGCCCGCGCTGGGCCGCCGGCACGTGCCGCGTCGCCTCCACCCCCATCGAGGGGAAGACCAGCGAGAAGCCCATCCCGGTCAGCACGGCGCCGAGCCCGGCCACCACCGGCCCGCCCGCCAGCCACATCAGCGCCTGCCCGATCGCCTCCACCACCAGCGAGGCCGCGCCCACGCGCACCCCGCCATGCCGGTCCGGCCAGTGGGCGACGAACAGCCGCACCAGGATGTAGCCGGCGCCGAACCCGGCGATGCCGAGCCCCGCCCCGTCCCAGCCGCGATCGGCGTAGTAGAGCGCGAGGAAGCTCGCCATCACCGCGAAGGGCATGCTGCCGAGCGTCAGCACCAGCCCGGGCCGCCAGATCAGCCCCAGCACGCGGTGGAACGGCGCCCGCCGCCCGCCCATGGCCGGGGCGCCCGGCAGGCGCGCGGCGATGGCGAGCGCCAGCAGCGGGCAGGCCATGGCGCAGACCGCGACGCCGGCGAAGCCGAAATGCCGCAGGATCGGGATGCCCGCCGCCGCCCCCAGGCCGAGCGAGGCGTACATGGCGATGCCCTGCCACGCCATCACCATGCCGGTGCGCTGCGGCCCGAGCCGGGCGATTCCCCAGCTCATCGTGCCGGTCAGGAACAGGCTCTCGCCGAGGCCGAGCACCACGCGCCCGAGCAGGATCACGCCCAGCGCCGCCCCGCCCGCCAGCGGCGAGGCGAGGAGGTAGGCCAGCCCCGCCGCCACGGCCAGCGGCAGGCCGAGCAGCACGGAGGGCTTCGACCCGTGCGTGTCGCAGAAGCCGCCGGCGCGGTGGCGCGTCAGCACGGCGGCGATGGATTGCAGCCCGATGGTCCAGCCCACCACCACGGGGCTGAAGCCCAGCGTCTCGTGCAGGTGCAGCGAGAGCGCCGGCAGCGGGATGGCGACGGCGAGGAAGCCGAGGAAGACGATCGCCACCAGCGGCCCGAGGCTGGGCAGCACGGCGGGCTGCGGCGCGCGGCCGGCGCCGGGCGGAATGTGGATGGGCGGGGGATGTGCGGTCATGGAACACGCCTCTCCTGGGACGCGGCCGACCATGGGGGTCGGGACCGTCGTCGGGTGGCGCGTTGGATGACGTTAACGCTTACGGCCGGCCCCTCCGGGGGCACGGGAGCGGGGCCTGTCTCGCCCGAAGCCAAACGGGCGTCAAGAGGAACCTGGCCGCCCGGCCGGAGCCTGCCGATACTCCGCAACCCCGCCACCCGGCGGCCGCTCCCCCCGGCCATCGGCGCGGCAGGCCAGGGCCGATGGGCCTCCTTCCGCCTCCCCCACATGCTGCGCCGCCCAGCCCCGCGCGCCGCGCATCCGCCCCGGCCCGCCCCTTGCCGCCCCCGCTTGCCTCGGGCCGGCCGGCGCGCCATCTGTGCCGGGTCATGTCGCAACCTATCATGTCACAATCGAACGACCTCGTCGGCTGGCACGGCACCACCATCCTGTGCGTACGCAAGGGTGGGCAGGTGGCCATGGGCGGAGACGGCCAGGTCTCCCTCGGCCAGACCGTCGTCAAGGGCAATGCGCGCAAGGTCCGGCGCATCGCCCAGGGGCGCGTGCTGGCGGGCTTCGCCGGCGCCACCGCCGACGCCTTCACCCTGCTCGAACGCCTGGAAGCCAAGCTGGAGCGCTTCCCGGACCAGCTCGAACGCGCCTGCGTCGAGCTCGCCAAGGACTGGCGCACCGACCGCTACCTGCGCCGGCTGGAGGCGCTGCTCGCCGTCGCCGACCGCGAGCGCTCCCTCCTGCTCACCGGCCAGGGCGACGTGCTGGAGCCGGAGGACGGCGTCATCGGCATCGGCTCCGGCGGCAACTACGCGCTTTCCGCCGCCCGCGCGCTGATGGATGTCGAGGGCATCTCCGCCGAGGAGGTGGTCCGCCGCTCCATGAAGATCGCCGGCGACATCTGCGTCTACACCAACGGCAACGTCACGCTGGAGACGCTGGAAAGCACGCGCTGAGGCGCCCGCGCCCGACGCACACGCACACGCACACGTGGCCGAGAGACGCCGCGCCGGCCTTGGAACGGCGGCGCGGCCCCGGCACGATCAGAACGCAGGACGCGGACGTCGCGGGCCGGAAGGCGGCACGTCCCCGGGCCGGAAGGATACAGAATGGAAACCGTGAACTACTCGCCGCGCGAGATCGTCTCCGAGCTGGACCGCTTCATCGTCGGCCAGCACGACGCCAAGCGCGCCGTCGCGATCGCGCTGCGCAACCGCTGGCGCCGCCAGCAGCTCCCCGAGACGATGCGCCACGAGGTGGTGCCGAAGAACATCCTGATGATCGGCCCCACCGGCGTCGGCAAGACCGAGATCGCGCGCCGCCTCGCGCGGCTGGCCAACGCCCCCTTCCTCAAGGTCGAGGCCACGAAGTTCACCGAGGTCGGCTATGTCGGCCGCGACGTGGAGCAGATCGTGCGCGACCTCGTCGAGGTCTCGATCAACGAGACCCGCGAGCAGGCGCGCAGGGAGGTCCAGGCCAAGGCCGAGCTGAACGCCGAGGAGCGGCTCGTCAGCGCCCTGGTCGGCGAGGCCGCCTCGGGCGAGACGCGCATGAAGTTCCGCCGGCGGCTGCGGGACGGCGAGATCGAGGGCCAGGAGATCGAGGTCGAGGTCGCCGACCAGGGCCCGCCCGGCGGCATGGCCGAGATCCCCGGCATGCCCGGCGCGCAGATGCTCAACATCCAGGAGATGATGGGCAAGATGTTCGGCCGCCAGGCCAAGCGCCGCAAGATGACGGTGGCCGAGGCGCGCGTGGCGCTCCAGAGCGACGAGGCGGACCGCCTGCTCGACGACGAGAAGGTCAAGCGCGACGCGGTGTTCAACGTCGAGCAGCACGGCATCGTCTTCCTCGACGAGATCGACAAGATCTGCGCCCGCACCGGCGAGGGCGGCTTCCGCGGCGGCGACGTCAGCCGGGAGGGCGTGCAGCGCGACCTGCTGCCGCTGATCGAGGGCACCACGGTCAGCACCAAGCACGGGCCGGTGAAGACCGACCACATCCTCTTCATCGCCTCCGGCGCCTTCCATCTCGCCAAGCCCTCGGACCTGCTGCCCGAGCTACAGGGCCGCCTGCCGATCCGCGTCGAGCTCGCCGCTCTCACCCGCGACGACTTCCGCCGCATCCTGACCGAGCCGGAGCACTCGCTGATCAAGCAGTACGTCGCCCTGCTCGGCACGGAGGGCGTGGAGCTGACCATCACCGACGACGCGATCGATGCGGTGGCCGACCTCGCCGCCGACATCAACGCGAAGGTGGAGAACATCGGCGCCCGCCGGCTTTCCACCGTGCTGGAGCGGCTGCTCGACGAGATCAGCTTCACCGCCAGCGACCGCAAGGGCGAGACGGTGACGGTGGACGGCGCGCTGGTGCGCGAGCGCGTGGCGCCGCTCGCCGGCTCGGCGGACCTGTCGCGCTACATCCTGTAGCCGAGAGACCTGCCGGGAGGGCCCGCCCCTCCCGGCCCCGCCGCCCCCGCTCGCGGCCTACCGGAAGGGCGGCTCGTCGAAGGAGCGCAGCTTGCGCGAATGCAGCGCGCCGAGCTGCCCGCGCAGGATGTCGAAGGTGGCCAGCCCGATCGCGAGGTGCTCGCCCACCGCGCGCTGGTAGAAGGCGGTGGCGGCGCCGGGCAGCTTGATCTCCCCGTGCAGCGGCTTGTCGGAGACGCAGAGCAGCGTACCGTAGGGAACCCGCAGCCGGTAGCCCTGCGCCGCCAGCGTGCCGCTCTCCATGTCCACCGCGATGGCCCGGCCGAGGTTGATCCGCCGCCGCTCCTGCGACCAGCGCAGCTCCCAGTTGCGGTCGTCGTAGGTGACGACGGTGCCGGTGCGCAGCCGCCGCTTCAGCGCCTCGCCGGCATCGCCGGTGACGGCGGCCGCCGCCTGCTGCAACGCCACCTGCACCTCGGCCAGCGCCGGCAGCGGGATCTCCGGCGGCACCAGCTCGTCGAGGATGCGGTCGCGGCGCAGATAGCCGTGGGCGAGCACGTAGTCGCCGATCACCTGGCTCGCCCGCAGCCCGCCGCAATGGCCGACCATCAGCCAGCAATGCGGGCGCAGCACGGCGAGGTGGTCGGTGATCGTCTTGGCGTTGGAGGGGCCGACGCCGATGTTGACGATGCTCACCCCGTCCCGCCCGTCCGCCGCGACGAGGTGGTAGGCGGGCATCTGGAAGCGCTGCCACGGCGCCGAGGCCGCCATCGCCGCGGCCGCCGCCGGATCGTCGCCGCGCGCCACCGAGCCGCCGCCGGGCAGCACCAGCCGCACATAGGGCGAGCCCGGCCGGCCCAGCTCGGCGATCGACCACGCCACGAACTGCTCGACGTAGCGCTGGTAGTTGGTGAGCAGGATCCAGGGCCGCACGGCGCGCCAGTCGCTGCCCGTGTAGTGGACGAGGCGGCGCAGCGAGTAGTCCACGCGCACGGCGTCGAACAGCGCCAGGGGGCGCGGCGTGCCCGGCCGGAAGTCCCACAGCCCGTCCGCCACCTCGTCGCCCACCGCCGAGAGCATCGGCACCGGGAAGTGCCGCGCCAGCGCGGCGGCGGAAACGCCGCCCTGGGACAGCTCGTCACCAGCCTCCAGCACGTAGGGGTACGGGATCTCCTGCCGGCCGGGAGCGACGGTCAGGGCCGCGCCGTACTCCCCGGCCAGCGGGCGGAGCTGCTCCAGCAGGTAGGGCCGGAAGGCGGCGGGCTGGGTGACGGTGGTGGCGTAGGTGCCCGGCTCCACCAGCTTGGCCCAGGCGCGGCGGACCGGCGGCGGCGGCTCGCCGCCCGACCAGGAAAGGCGAAGCTCGGGATAGCGGAAACGGGCGCGCTCGGCGGCATCCGGCGGCGCGCCGCCGGCGACGAAGCGGGCCAGCGCCTCGCGCTCGGCCAGCACGGCCTCGGCATAGAGGGCCTCGAGCCGGTCCACCGCCTGCTCCGGCGGCAGCGTGTCGCGCTCCGGGAGGGGGCGGCCCTCCGGCTGATCGGTCATGTGCGCCAGCATCCTCCGGCCGGATGGTACGGCTCCGGCAAGGCCCGGCGCGACCCTATCGCGGATGCGGGTGCCGGCGAATTCCCTTGCCGGAGACGGCATCATGACTCTTTGATGACACAACCACCGGATTGTTGCACCGCGGCAGATCGCACGGCATGTGCGTTGGCACTGCCGCGCAACCCCGACCGCCGCGGACGATCCCGGCGGCACCGGACAGGCCCATGGCGATCGAGATCGAGCGCAAATTCCTCGTCGCCGACGATCGGTGGCGGGCCGGCGTCGTCGAGCGGCAGCAGATCAGGCAGGGCTACCTGCAACGCGGCGGGCCGGACGGGCCCACGGTCCGCGTCCGCTCGACCGGCAGCCGCGGCTGGATCACCGTCAAGGGGCGCGGCGGGCTCGCCCGGTCGGAATTCGAGTACCCGATCCCGGCCGAGGATGCCGCGCACATGCTGGCGACGCTCTGCCGGCGGCCGCTGATCGAGAAGGTCCGGCACGTCGTGCCGCATGCCGGGCTGTCCTGGTGCATCGACGTGTTCGGCGGCCATCTCGCCGGGCTGGTGCTGGCCGAGGTCGAGCTGCGCGAGATCGGCCAGGCGGTGGCGCTGCCGCCCTGGGCCGGCACCGAGGTGACCGGCGACCTGCGCTTCCACAATTCGGCGCTCGTCCTGGCCGGCGGCGTGCCGGTGCCGCAGGGCGCGGGCGAGGCGCATCCGGCCGGCCGGTCGTTCCCGGATGGGCGGGCGGACGGCCATCCGGACTCCCAGACGCCCTGACCCGCCCCCTGCCCTCCATGCCCGTCTTCCGGCGCCGGCGCCCGGCCTGCCCCCGGCCGTTCCGGGGGCGGCCGATCACGCGCCCCGCCTGCGTCGGCCGCCGCGCCGTGCCATAAGCCGCGCCGGCCCCGGGTGCCCCCGGCGGCCCGGCCGCCCGCGGTGCATCGCCGACGCCCCGACGGCGTTGCGCCCGGCAGCAGCCCGACATCCACGCCGCACCCCGCAGGAGGCTCCATGGCCGGCATCCCCACCTTCGCGACGCCGCCCGGCTTCCTCGGCCTCGGCCGGCACGACCGCGACGCCGAATTCGTGGTGGCGGGAATCCCGCTCGACATCGGCACCACCAACCGCGGCGGCGCGCGCGGCGGGCCGGCGGCGATCCGGCAGGCCAGCCGCATGCTGGTGGACGGCGCGCATCCGCGCGGCTGGGTCGATCCGGCGGCGCTGTCGCTCTCGGATGCGGGCGACTTCGCCATCGCGCTCGGCGACATCGCCGGCAGCCTCGCGCTGATCGAGGCGCAGGCGGCGTCGGTCGGCGGGCAGCTCCTGGCGCTCGGCGGCGAGCACGGCATCACGCTGGCGCTGCTGCGGGCGCTGGCGAAGCGCACGGGCCGGAAGCTGGCGCTGGTGCATTTCGATGCGCATGTGGACACCTGGCCGGACAATTTCGGGCAGCGCTACGGCCACGGCTCGGTGTTCTTCCACGCCATCGAGGAAGGGCTGATCGAGCCGCGCCGGACCATCCAGATCGGCATCCGCTCGCCGGTGCAGCGCGCGGTGTGGGACTGGACCGTGGGGCGCGGCGTCACGATTCTCGACGCCGAGGCGGTGCACGAGGCGGGCGCCGCGGCGACGGCGCGGCGCATCGCCGAGGTGGTGGGCGATGCCCCCGCCTATCTCTCCTTCGACGTGGACGCGCTCGATCCCGCCTTCGCGCCCGGCACCGGCACGCCGGAGATCGGCGGGCTGGCGAGCTGGCAGGCGCAGGCGATCCTGCGCCGACTCGGCGGCATCGGCTTTCTCGGCATGGATGTCGTCGAGGTGGCGCCGGCCTACGACGTCGCCGAGATCACCGCGCTCGCGGCGGCGACGGTGGTGTGGGAGTATCTCGCCCTGCTCGGGGCGCGCGGCTGAGCTGCCCTTCACTCGCCATTCACGAGATTGGCCTTGAATCCCGCGCAGAACGGCCCTATCTCAACGCCGCTCTGACGCAATTCGCACGTGCCGCGAGCCCGCCTTCTGGGCACAGCAACGACGTAACGCGTCCTTTTCGGTCGAGCCGGCCACCCGTGGGCCGGTGTCCTTGAGGGATACGGCTATGTTGTTCCGCCGCTCCGGCGCGATGTCATCCCATCGCGACAAACGCTGACCCGTAACCGGAACGCCTGAAGGCGTTCCGCACGGGTTCAGCCGTTTCCCGACGCGCCGCGCGCTGGTCGCCGGCGGCGTTCCCCCCGTCATTGCCGCGTGGGCCTGCCTGATCGGCAGCGCCCGGACGGCGCACCCGGTCGCGAGGGTCGCCCCCATGAGCCTGCTCCGTTCCCGTACCGCCCTGTCCCCGCTTCGCCGCCGCGTCGGCGCCGCCGCTGCCGCCCTGCCGGCGGTGGACGACATCGTCGCCGTGACCCGGCCCGAGGCGCCGCTGGTCTGCGTCCGGCCCGAGGCCGTGACGGCGGCGGCGCGCGACTTCGTCGCGGGCTTCCCGGGCGAGGTGCTGTACGCCGTGAAGTGCAACCCCGAGCCCGCCGTGCTGCGCGCGCTCTGGGCCGGTGGCGTGCGGCATTTCGACTGCGCCTCGGCGGCCGAGGTGGCGCTGGTGCGGCGGATGTTCCCGCGCGCGGCGATCCACTTCATGCACCCGGTGAAGTCGCGCGGCGCGATCCGCGAGGCATGGGCGACACATGGCGTGCGCGACTTCGTGCTCGACCATGCCGACGAGCTCACGAAGATCCGCGAGGAGACCGGCGCGGGCGCGGCGGAAGGGCTCGGCCTGTTCGTGCGCCTCGCCCTGCCCGCGGGCGGCCCGGGGAACGGCGTGATGTACGACCTCTCCGGCAAGTTCGGCGCGGATGTCGAGGAGACGGCGGCGCTGCTGCGCGCGGCGCGGCCGCACGCGGCGCGGCTCGGCGTGTCCTTCCATGTCGGCTCGCAGTGCATGGACCCGCTGGCCTGGCGGCGCGCGCTGCAGCTCGTCGGCGAGGCGGTGGCGCTCGCGGGCGTCACGGTCGAGGTGGTCGATGTCGGCGGCGGCTTCCCGGTGAGCTACCCGGGCATGGAGCCGCCGCCGCAGGGCGCCTTCTTCGCCGAGATCGAGTCCGCCTTCGAGGCGCTGGCGCTTCCCGGTGCCGTGCTGTGGGCGGAGCCGGGGCGCGCGCTGGTCGCGGCGGGCGGCTCGGTGGTGGTGCAGGTGCAGCTTCGCCGCGGCGACGCGCTGTACCTGAACGACGGCGTGTATGGCTGCCTGTCGGACATGGGGATGCCGGGGGGCGCGCCGGGCTTCCGCTTCCCGGTGCGCCTGATCCGGCCGGACGCCGACGTGTCGGAGGAGATTCGCGACTTCGTCTTCTTCGGCCCGACCTGCGACAGCGCCGACCGCATGCGCGGCCCGTTCCCGCTGCCGGCCGATGCGCGCGAGGGCGACTGGATCGAGATCGCGCAGCTCGGCGCCTATGGCGCGTGCCTGCGCACCGCGTTCAACGGCTTCGACGGCACGCGGCTCGTCGAGGTGCGCGGCGAGGCGCGCGGGCGCGTCGCCGAGGCTGTTCCGGTGTAGGCCGGGACGCACCCGGCCACGCGAATTGCATGGCCGGGACTGCGAGGAATCGAAACCGACGATGACGGACCGGCGGCGCGCGGCGTGGCGACACGCGGCGCGGCCGGCCCGTCCTCGCCCGGAGACCGGCACGGCGACGCCGTGCCCACTGCGGAATTCCGCTGTTCTCGTCAGCGAATTCCGGGAAGCCATGCCGGGCGGCGGTGCCCGGCATGCGCGGCGCAGATAATCCTTGCACCCATGCGCCGGGTGCTTCATATGCCGCCGCCGTTGACCTGATCGACCGTCGATCAACCCGG
>NZ_JALPRX010000088.1 GCF_023223525.1 Roseomonas acroporae
GACGGGCAGGGAAGCAGCGGGGCTGCTTCCCGCCGCCGAGAAAGGAAGAGCAAGGCATGGCAAGGGACCGGGCGAACGAGGCAGGGGGCGAGCGGGCCGACGTCTACCAGCGGGTCACGGACCGGATCGTTGCCGCCATCGAGGCCGGCGCGAAGGCTGGGGACTGGCGGATGCCTTGGCACGCCGGGGCCGACGGCCGGCCCGCGGCGGCGCCGGTCAACGCGGCGACCGGCAAACCCTACCGCGGGGTCAACGTGCTGGCGCTCTGGGCCGCGGCGCACGCGGCGGGTCATGCGACCGGCATTTGGGCCACCTACCGCCAGTGGCAGGAGATCGGGGCGCAGGTGCGCAAGGGCGAGCAGGCCAGCCCCGTCGTGTTCTGGCGCGTGCTGGACGGGCGCGGCGCCGAGGAGGCCGGCGACGAGGGCGAGGACGAGGCGGCGGGCCGGGGCCGGCGGCTGCTGGCGCGCGGCTACAGCGTGTTCAACGCGGCGCAGGTCGAAGGCTACGAGCCCCCTGCCCTGCCCGTGCTGCCCGAGGCGGAGCGGATCGTGCGCGCCGACGCCTTCTTCGTGGCGCTGGGCGCCAGGGTCGAGCACGGCGGCGCGCGCGCCTGCTACGTGCCCGGCCAGGACCTGATCCGGCTGCCGCCCTTCGCGGCGTTCCGCGACGCGGTGGCCTACTACGCCACCTCGGCGCACGAGCACGTCCACTGGACCGCAGCGCCCGGCCGGTGCGGGCGCGACCTCACCGGCCGCTTCGGCTCGGAGGCCTACGCGGCGGAGGAATTGGTGGCGGAACTCGGGGCGGCCTTCCTCTGCGCCGACCTCGGCCTCGCGGCCGAGCCCCGGCCGGATCACGCGCAGTATGTGGCCTCCTGGCTCGCGGTGCTGCGGGGCGACAAGCGCGCGGTCTTCACCGCGGCGGCCAAGGCGCAGGCTGCGGCGGACTGGATGCACGCGCGCCAGCCGGGGGCGGGACAGGGGAGTGAGGCGGCGCCGGACCTCGCGGCGTAGCCGGGGCAGGCGAGGGCGGCTTCCGCCGCCCTCATCCTCTGGCGGCGCGGGCCGCTCCGCGGCGGCGCTGCGCGCCGCCCATAGGTGCTGGCCTTTTCAGGCCAGAACCTTCATAGTGCAGACACTAGAGGCATCCAGAGGATACGAGGTGCAGATCTTCTCGCTCATCAGCCAGAAGGGGGGCGCGGGCAAGAGCACCCTGGCCCGCCAGCTCGCCGTGCTAGCCGGCGAGGACGCGCCGAGCCTCCTGATCGACCGCGACCCACAGGAGACCACCACCAAGTGGTGGCAGCGGCGCCAGGCGCTCCAGCCGGCGCCGGAGCGCCCGGACCTGATCGACCTCGACGGCACCGACCTCACCACCGCCGCGGCAACGCTGCGCAAGCGGCCGGGCGGCGGGGCGGTGTTCGTGGACACCCGCCCGGCGGTCGCCGAGCCCGAGGCGGAGGCGGCGCGGGTCGCCGACCTAGTGATCGTCCCCGTCCGCCCGTCCCCCGACGACCTCGAGGCGGTGGGCGAGACGCTGAAGATCCTCCGCCGCCTCGGCCAGCGAGCGGTGCTGGTGGTCAACGCCGCCAAGAACGAGGGCCGGGCCCGCGACGCCCGCGCGGCGCTGTCGCGTTATCCCGTCCCGGTCTGTCCCACCCACATCGCCGACCGCGCGGTTTACCTCGACGCCTCGCTGGAGGGGCGCGGGGTGGGCGAGATGCGGGGCGCCGCCGCCCGCGACGCCCACGCCGAGCTCAGGACCGTGTGGGCTTGGCTGCAGGAGGTCGCCCATGAGCAGCACTAGGCGCGGGCGCTCGCTCGCCGAGGTCATGTCGCCTATCGAGGACGAGGCGCCGGCCGAGGCCGCGAAGCCGGTGGCGGGGCAGGGGGGCGACGCCGAGCCGGCCGGGGAGGAGGCGCGAGGCGCCCCCGCGGTGGTGCCGGTCAACATCCTGGTCGCGCCCGAGGACCGGCGGCGCCTGCGGCAGCTCAGCCTCGACACCAACCTCAGCCTGCAGAAGCTTGGGCACGAGGCGTGGAACCTGCTGCTTCAGAAACGCGGCCTGCCACCGCTCAAGCCGGTCAGCGCCAACGTGCCGAGCGGCCGAGCATCCGGCCGTTCTCGTACCTGAGTGACATAGGTTATAAGGTCAGAACCTTAAAAGGCGATAACCCAATCAGGGAAGTGTTGCTGCCACCCCTGATCGGCCTCCGCCGTCAACGAGCATGGTGGGACACCGACAACGGTGCTCCGCTCGGCCCATATCTTTCCAGGAATGGGCGATGTCGGACACCTACCCCGGGGCGAGGGCCTCCAGGATCCGGCACTCGGCAACCATGCCGTGGCGGCACTGCCCGATGATGGAGGCCAGTTCCCACGGCCTCGCAGGACGCGCTCTACAGATCCTTCAAATTGATCACATGAACAGGATTGTTCGCGATGGCCTTGCTCACGGCGGCTCTGGCAGACGATTCGTCCGAGAAAACCTCGTTCATGAAGCTGCCATCAAGGGTGAGCCTCGCCTTGCCATCCGGGGCATAGACATGAACCTGCACCACCTCGATGCCCCCTTCGACGTTCTTGACGACCGCGATCCCCTTCGAACCCGGGGCAGGTATTGTCACGTTTGACATCTCAGCTTCCAACAATCGCACTGGATCATTGAGGACCTATTAACCTAATAAGGTTACAAGGCAAGAAGTTTCTTGGGGTGCTCATCCCCGCCCCGGCGTGCCCGGGACCGAGGCCGATGGCGGATCGAGCCAGAGCGGCACTGCGCAGGCCCGGCGGCCGGCGACATCCGTCCACACCGCTCGCCCTTCGCAGCGGCGCAGTGCCGCCCCCACATCGTTGTTCTCGATCAGTCCGAGCCAGGCGCGCGCGGAAGCGGAGCCGTCCTGCAGCGCCGCGGCGAGCGCGCCGGCCGCGTCGCGGGCACGGGCGGCCTCCGCGGCGCGGCCCCAGGCGTAGCCGCCGCCGGCGGCGCCGAGCACGAGGAGGGCGACGCCGAGGCCGGCGCCGAAGGCGAAGCGCCGGTTCATCCCGAGCGCCAGGCGCGCCGCCTCCCGCTGTGCGCCGGCCGCCGCCGCAGCCGAGGCCTTGCGGACCAGTTCCGCCTGCGCCGCCGGGTCGAGCGGCCGGCGCACCGCCTCGATGCCGGCCGCGAAGGCGCCGAGCGCGGACGAGAGCCCGGCGAACGCGTGGCGCATCGGGTCGTTCTGCAGCGACGCCTTGGCGACCGCCCGCTCCAGCTCAGCCTGCGCCTCGCGGATCGCCGCGCCCGGGTCCTCTGCCGGGGCGGGGGAGGGGGCATCACCCGCGGCCCGTGCGATCGCCTCCCGTGCTGCCGTCACGGGAGCCAGGAGCGGATCGGCGCCAGCTCCGCCTCCATCGCCTCCAGCCACTTGCGCACCCGGCTGCGGTCGAAGGGGCCGAGCGGGGCGACCTGCCGCCCCTCCGGTACCTGCCCGTCGCGGGCGTCGGAGAAGTGCAGGCGCTTCGCTTCCACCTCGGCGGCGACGGCGGGCTCGAGGCGCGGCATCCACAGCGGCACCGCCCCGCGCGCTACCGCGGCACGGAAGGCGCTGTGGCGCAGCACGCGGGCGAAGGCGTCCTCGCGCGGCAGCGTCGGATCGGCCAGGCCCTCGTTGAGCAGGATCGCCACCGCCCGCGGCTGGAAGCCGCGCGCCTCGAAGGAGGCGAGGGAGGCGAGGTCGTCCACCCGCGGGCCGAGCGTGTAGACCGCGACCGGCGACACCCCGGCCTCCTCCATCGCGTCAGCGAGGTCGGGCACGTCGGCGAGCAGCCGGCCGAGGCTGGTGTCGCCGCCGCCGAGGTCGAGGAGGGCCGACTGCCGGTGCGCCATCAGGTGCCGCAGCAGCCGCTCCAGCCACTTCGCCACCGCCGCCGCATCGTTGGTCGGCGGCTCCTGCACCCCGCCGAGGAAGCCCGTGAGCGAGCGGTTCTGTGGGTCGAGCGCGGCGAACACCGCCTCGCGCCCGCCGTCGAGGATCACCTCGGCGAGGTAGCGCAGCAGCGTCGTCTTGCCGCTGCGGCCGGGACCGATGGCGAACCAAGCCTTGGCCCGGCCCGACAGGTCCACCGCCGGCGCGGCTGGGACGGGCCGCGCCTCCGCCGCCGCGGTGGCGGGGGGCAGGCCGACGACGAGCTCCTCCTCGCCGTCGAGCGCGGCACTGGCCGCAAAAGGGGTGATCGCCGCGCCCTTGGGCGCCTTGCGTTGGGTCACGTCGCGTCTCCGTCGGTTGGGCGCCGGCGCGCCCTGCCGAGCAGGGTCGCGGGCTTGAACTCGGGCTCGTCCGCCGCCGGCTCCTCGGGGTCGAGCAGGGGCAGGCCGAACGAAGGGGCCGCTGCGCGCGGTTCCGGCGCGGCGGCGGGTAGGGGAGGGGGCGGCGGAGGGGCAGCCGGGCCGGGCAGCGGGCGCCCTTTGCGCCGCGCCTCGGCCGCGGCGTCGCGGCGGACGCGCCACCAGACGTGGCGCACGGTCTCGGGGTTTATCGGCCCGCCGTCCGCGGCGGTGAAGCCGCGGCTGGCCAGGGCCGCCGCCACGGCCGCCCAGGTCGGGCTTTCCTCGGCGAGGAAGGCGGCGAAGGCCGCCCGCCGTGTGCGCATCCAGCGGTAGAGGGGCGAGCGGGTGGTCTTGCCGCTCCGCGCCACCTCTCGCCGCAGGGCGGCGAACTCGTCCTCCTCCGGGCTGCCCTCGGGCTTGGCTGGCATCCGCGGAGGCTACCCAGGCCTCCGGCGTGGAACAACCGCGGAAGGCCCGCAGGAGAGCCGTTGAACGATTGTTGAGCAGGCGTGGAAGAGACGTGGAAGCTGAAAAGGAGAGCTGGCTCACTCAGACCAATGCATCCTAGCGGATGCTTGCCCGCGCGTGCCGCGCGTGGTGGGATCGGGAACGCGGGGCACGGGCGGTTCCCTCCCCGGCGGGGAGGGAGAGAACAAAGCATGCCCGAGAACGCCACCGCGGTCGAGTTGGCGAAGCTGCGGACCTCGGTCGAGGCCCTCACCCAGGGGCTGCGGCTGATGGTGGAAACCCAGGAGACGCACACCGAGATGCTGCGCGCGATCCTGGACGCCGCCACCGGTGAACCGCCGGAGAGCGAGCTGCCGGAGCTGCTGCGCCAGATCGTGCAGCGCCTGGACGAGCAGACCGCCCTGCTGCAGCGGATCGAGGCCGCCGGGTCGCGCCGGACCCCGCCGGCCTGACCGGGCGCGCCCGGCCGTGCTGACCTTCCGTAAGGGGGCCGTCGCTGCGCCGTCGGCCGCGCGGGCGATGGCCGAGCACCTGCTGGAGGAGACGCTCTCGCCGGAGCGTCTGGGGGTAGCCGAGTACTACACCCGCGGCCTCGGCGCGCGGCCGCACCACCAGCTCGACGCGGCGGAGGCGGCCGGGCCGCCCGGCGTCGGCGTGGTGCCGACGCCGCGACGGGACCTGCACCCGCGCGTCGCCGAGATCCTCGGCCTCGACCCGAACGCGCCGCCCTCGGTCGAGGCGGTGGCGAACATCCTCGGCGGCAAGCGGGCCGACGGCGGCGAGCTTCAGACCAACGCCGCCGCGGGCGCCCGCAGCGTCGCCTACATCGACCTGTGCTTCTCCGCGCCGAAGAGCGTGTCGCTCGCCTGGGCCTTTGCCGAGACCGAGGCCGAGCGCGGCTCCATCCTGCAGGCGCACAAGGACGCGGTGGACGCGGCGCTGCGCTACGTCGCCGGGGAGATCGGCGTCGCCCGGCGCGGCGATGGCGGCCGGGGCGGGTCCGAGCCGGGGCACATCGGCTGGATCGCCTTCGAGCACTACACCAGCCGCCCGACCGTCGAGCTGGCCCGCGCCGACCCGGAGACGGGGGTGGTGGAGACCGAGCTGCACACGGTGAAGGTCGCTGGCGATCCGCAGCTGCACACCCACTGCGCCGTGCCGAACGTCGTCGTCACCGACGCCGGCCACGTCGGCGCGCTCGACCTTGCCGCCACGCGCGGGCGCATCCACGAGTTCGGCGCCTACTACCAGGCGCGGCTGGCCGCGAACCTCCGTCGCATCGGCGTCGCCGTGGAGCTCGACGGGCGCACCGGCATGGCGCGGCTGCCCGCCGTCCCGGAGCGGGTCTGCACCGAGTTCAGCAAGCGCACTCGCGATGCCGAGGGGGCGGCGCGGGCTGAGGCGCGGCGCCGCGGGGTGGACTGGGACGGGCTCTCGCCGGAGGGCAAGATCGCCTTTCTCAAGGGCGGCGCCGGGGCGAGCCGGCGGGGCAAGGCCGACGACCTGGGCGACTTCGCGGCCTGGCACGCCCAGGCCGAGGCGCTCGGCTGGCGTCACCGCAGCGCCGTGGATCCGTGCGGGCCGGTGCCCACCCCGGTGCGCGCGGAGCGGCTGGCGCGCGCCTACCGGGCGGCGCTGCCCTTCCTGGAGGCGGAGTTCGCCCGGCGCTCAGTGCTGGCCGGCGCGGACGCGCGCGCCGCGGCGGCGCGGGGCTTGATCGCTGCTGGGATCGAGGACGCGGCCGACATCGACGCGGTCACGCGCGCCATGCGTGAGCGCGGCGTGCGCCAGGACGGGCGGGCGACGTCGCTGGTCTGGGGGCGCGAGGGCGAGCGCGGCGAGGTGCGGATCACCACCGCGCTGCACGAGGCGCAGGAGGCCGAGCTGGTCCGCTTGGCCCGCGCCGCGGCGGCCGACCGCTCGGCGGCGCTCCCGCGGGAGGCCATCGCGGCGGCGGTAGCGCGGAGCGGGCTCGACTTTTCGGGCGCGCACGGGGCGGCGCAGCGGGCGGCGATGGACCGGCTCGGCGACGCCGGGCGGCTCGCCGTCGCGGTGGGCGCCGCCGGCGCGGGCAAGACGACGCTGCTGCGCCCGCTCGTGGAGGTGTGGACCTCCGAAGGTTCGGAGGTTCACGGGGTGGCGCTCGCTTGGCGACAGGCCGAACCGCTGGCCGAGGCCGGCATCGCCAAGGCGCGCTGCGCTGCGCTCGCGCCCTTCCTGGACCGCGCCGCCCGGGGCGAGATCACCCTCGGCCCACAGAGCGTCGTCGTGCTGGACGAGCTCGGCCAAGTCGGGGCGCGGCAGATGCTGGAGCTGCTGCGGCTGCGCGAGCGGCGCGGCTTCCGGATCGTGGCACTCGGCGACGACCGCCAGTGCGCGGCGATCGAGGCGGGGCCGGTGGTCTCGCTGCTGCGCCGCGCGCTCGGCGAGACGGCGATTCCGGAGATCGTCACCACCCGCCGGCAGCGGACCGAGCGGGAGCGCGAGATCGCCGGCCACTTCCGCGAGGGCCGCGCGGCCGAGGCGCTGGAGATGAAGCGCGCCGACGGCACGGCCGAGTTGGTGCCGGGCGGCTACGACGCCGCGGTGCGCCGCGCCGCCGCGCTCTGGGCCGAGCGGCGGGCCGCCAACCGCCACGACCCGACCTTCTCCATCACCGTCACCGCGCCGACCAACGCCGACGCCCGCGCCGTCGCCGCGGCGATCCGCGAGGAGCGGCGGGCGATGGGCGAGCTCGGGCCGGATCTCGTGACCCTGCGGGCGACAGACCAAGCGGGCGCCGCCTATCCCCTGCCGCTCGCCGTCGGCGACCGGGTGCGGCTGTTTGGGCGCGCCAACGCCGCCTTCGAGGGCGGCACGGTCGGCAACATCGGCAACAACGGCTCCGTGCTGGAGGTCCGCGGGATCGAAGTGGCCGGGCTCAGGCTGCGCACGGCCGAGGGCCGCGTCGGCCTGGTGCGCTGGGAGACGCTCGCCGACCGCGACACCGGGCGGGTGCGCCTCGCCCACGGCGACGTGCTGACGGTGGACGCGGCGCAGGGCCTCACCAGCGCCGAGCACATCAATGCCCTGCCGGCGGGCTCGGCTGCGCTCGGCGGCGCCAAGGGCTACGTCGCCGAGAGCCGGCACCGCGAGCGGTCCTGGCTGGTGGGCAGCGACGGCGCCGAGCGGCGGGAGGTGACGGAGCGGCGCATGCTCGGCGACCCGCGCCCGGTCACGACCGAGGATGCCTGGGAAAACCTCGCGCGCAACCTCGCCCGCCGGCCAGAGAAGGAGAGCGCGCTCGCCTTCCTGGAACGGGCACGGGAGGTCGGGCGCGGGGCGGCGCGGGCGATGCAGGGCGCCTTCCGGGGCACCGAGGCGCGGGCGGCCGAGGGCCGGTCGGCCACGGCGCTCGCCGGCCGTCTCGGCCAGCGGCGCGAGGCGCGGGCGGTGGCCGAGGCGGCGGCGCAGCTTCGACGGGCGCTAGAGGAACGGTGGGCGGCGCTGCGGACCCTCGCCGGCCGGCTCGCGCGGGCAGGCGAGGGGGCCGTGGCGTCCTCCTTGGCCGAGGCGCTGCGAGACCGGGCGGCGGGCGCACAGCGATCCGCCGCGACGGCGAGGGATGCCGCCCCGGATCACGGCCCGAGGCCCGGGGCGCTTCGCGCCGCCGCGGCGCGCCGCCGGGAAACGCAGGCCATCGCGACCGTCGCTGACCGACTCTGGATCGCGCTGGAGGAGCGCGGGGCAGCCCTGGCGGGCATGGGGCAGGGGAGGAGCGTGGTGGCACGGGACGGGCGCCAGGAAGTCTCGGCCGGGGCGCCGCGCGACGGCCGGCGCGGGGAGGCTCCGCAGCGGGCCTTCGCCGCGGGCGAGGTGGAGGCGGCCTTCGCGCAGGTGCTGCGCCGGGCCGGGCTACGCCCGCCGGGGTCCGTGGTGATGGACGGGATGCTGCGGCGCGTGCCGGTGGAGGGTGACCGCAAGGGCCAGCGGTCCGGCACCTACGTCGGGCACCTCGACGGCTGGCCCGCGGGCTACGTTCGCAACCACCGCACGGGCGAGGAGGTGCGCTGGAGAGCCGAGGCGCCACGCGCGCTGCGGCCGGAGGAGCGCGCGGCCCTCGCCCAGGCGACCGCGGCGCGGGCGACCCGGCGGGCAGAGCGGCGCTTGGAGGAGCAGCGCCGGGCGGCGCGCCTCGCTCACCGGCTCTGGGCGGCGGCGCGCCCGGCCGGGGCGCATCCCTACCTCGCCGCCAAGGGCGTTTCCGCGCACGGGCTGCTGCGGGTGGACGAGAAGGGCAACCTGCTGGTGCCGGTGCAGGGGATGGACGGCGGGCTCTGGGGCCTGCAGCGCATCCGCCTGGACGGGTCGAAGCTGTTCCTCAAGGGCGCCCGCACCGAGGGCGGGCACCTGCTGATCGGCAAGCTGGAAGCCGGCACGCCGCTGCTGGTGGCCGAGGGCTACGCCACCGGCGCCACGCTGCATGCGGCGACGGGGCTGCCGGTCGCGGTGGCCTTCAACGCGCACAACCTCGAGGCCGTGGCGCGGGCCTACCGTGTGGCAAATCCGGTCCGGCTCATCGTGGTCGCGGGCGACGACGGCCGCCGCCTGCCGCTCCGCGCGGCGCCGCTGCCGAACGTCGGGCGGGAACGGGCCGAGGCGGCCGCCGCGGCCGTGGGCGGCGTCGCCGTGCTGCCCTCCTTCGCGCCTAGTGAGCGCGGAACCGATTGGAACGACGTCACGCGCCGGAGGGGGCTGGGGCTGGTGAGGGCGGCTATGGAAGCTGCGGTGGCCGAACTGCGGGCGGTGATGTCGGAGGAGCAGCGGCCGCAAACGGCAGCACCGGAGCGGGAACGCAAAGCCGGGCGGGAGCGCCTGGGACCGCGGCGGGGAATGCGGATGTGAACCGCAGCCAGCAACGGGAAAGGATGCGAGGCCGATGCCGTCAGCCGCCCCGCAGTTCGCTCGGACCGTTACGCCAGTTCCAGGACCCGGCCGGCATGCGTAGCCTCGTCGGTGAGGGCGGCAAAAGCAGGCACAGCAGGTGACAACCAAGGCGTCGGTCGCCTCGTCGCAGATGACAATGCACACAGTGCCGACCGGCGTCCGCGCTGCTCGACCTCACCCTGGGCCCGAGGCGGCGGCGGCCCGGCGCATCGTGACCTGCAGGCGGGGCGGACACTGTTCATGCTCTGATCTGCCGTCGAATTGATGGACACCCCTGAGAGCGAGGAAGGTGTCCGATGAGCAAGACACGGCGAGAGTTCACGCCGGAGTTCAAGCAGGAGGCGGTCGCGCTGTTGCGCTCCTGTGGCCGTCCGCTGACGCAAGTCGCGGGCGAGTTGGACATCCAGCCCTCCATGCTGCGCAGCTGGCGGCGACGGCAGAACGGCGAGGTACCACGGCCGCAGCCCGTTGCGGCAAGCAGTGGCTCTGTTGCTTCGCCACCTGGCCCAGCATCCTCGCCGGCGGATCAGGCCGCCGAGATTGCGCGCCTGCGTCGTGAGCTCGAGCGCACACGCCTTGAGCGTAACATTTTAAAAAACCGGTCGCGGGCCGGCATCCCGCCTGTGGCGGTAGAAATGGTGGTGCTAGCTTCAGCGCTGGAGGGGAGCGGCCGTCGGCTTTCTGGTGGCGAATGACCCCGTCAAAAAACATGGCCCATGGGCTCATGCGCACTTGAGAGTGGTGACGCCGCAGGCGATCCCGGTCAGGAAGTTGATCTTGTGGCGCAGCCCAGCCCCTCCATGGGTCGGAGGAGGCAGTCCCATGGTCCTCCTGACGTCCGACCGCCGGAACGCGAACGAAGGTTCACCGTTTCGGCGCGGCACCGCGAGGCGTCGCATGAGGAGCATGGGTGCGGCGGCATGGAGCGACAGCTGGCGGAGGCGTGGCGGACCTCGAAGTCCCATCCAGCTGCTATGGCCGCCCTTGGTCGAGAAGCTCTGGCCCGGGAGGACACCGCCCCTCCAGATTTGGGCGGCCGAGCATTGCTACCCTGGCGTCGATGGCGGGGTGTCTTCTTCGCCCTCCTCGAGAAGATCAATGAGCTCAGCCACGCGGCCCGAAGCGAGAGGCTGGCCACTGTTCATCAGGGCTTCGTTGTTGCTGAGCCACGCATATGCCTCGGCTAGTTCTTCGCGGGTTGCGCCTGTGGCCAGAATGCGGGCCATCAGGTCGTTGTCCACCGTCCCGAGGATCGAACGGACATCCTCCCCTGTCAGAGCAGACATCGCGGTCTCCCTACTTTGGCCGGGTCGCGTTCGGCATGGCGGTCACTGGGCTGCGGACGCTCCACCTGCCGGCGGCTTTCCCGGCCAGTTATCCTTGCTCGCGTGAGAATGACGACCCTGGCCTGGGGTTGCACACATTGCCCCTCCGCTCGGTCCTGCGCCGTCTAGAGCATCCAGCGCCGCGCCAGGCGCTGGCCGGCATGGCCTTGGGGAATCACCATGCCGTGCATGACAGGGTCCAGACGCGGAGCTTGCACCGGCGGCACGCTCGTGACTGTCCCGGCGAGCCGAGCGACGCGCTCCCGAATGGTCGGATGGGTGCGCAGCCAGCGCAGCCACCAGGCGCCGCTGCGCGTGGCCAGCCGCTCCCAGTCATCGCCCTGAAGGCGTTCGAGCCGCAGCAGTGCGGCTGCGAGCCCAGCGGGATCGCCGGTGAGCTCCACAGCCCCGGCATCGGCGAGGAACTCACGTCGCCGCGAGAGGGAAAGCGTGAGCAGGTCGCCCACCGTCGGTGCGACGACGAGCAGCAGGATGGCTAGCGGCGACGGCACCGCGCCGGCGGCCATCAGGATCGGCAGCCAGAGCAGCAGTAGGATGCTGCCGAGCAGGCCCATGCCGCGCGTCAGTGCCGCTGCGGCGGCGGCAAGGCGCATGACCCACAGGTCCCCGTGGCGAAGGTGAGCCATTTCATGCGCAAGCACGCCTGCCACTTCCCGGGGTGGCAGGGCGGCGAGCAGGCCGGTGGTCAAGGCGATCGCCGGCCTGTCCCGCCCACCACCGGCCATCGCCTGAAGCTGGCGTGAGGGGATCAGGTGCAGCATGGGGAGGCGCGAAAGGCCGGCCCGGCGGGCCAGCTCCCGGGTCAGCGCATAGAGTTCCGGTGCCTGCGCCGGGTGGAGCGGGACGGCGCCGAACACGTAGCGGAATGCCGGATCGCCCGCGCCAGGCTCCAGCAGGAGTAACAGCAGCGCGGCGCCGGCCGCGAGCAGCATGCCGTCTGGGCCAGCCAGGAGGCTGCCCGTCACCGCCGCGAGCAGCCCAAGGCCAGCAAGCAGCAGTATCGACTGCAGCCGGTTCTCCCACTGGTGGCGGCGCAGCGCCGCCCGGTCGAGCCAGAGCGCCGTTGGCGAGGTCGCCGTCAGAAATGCAGGGCCGGACCGACGGCGCATGGTTCCTCTCATTACCAGTGGCAGGCGGCGAGGCAAGGCTGTGCTGCCGCAGCGGTGTAGACCCGCCCAATCTACGCCGGAAGGATAGGCGGCGCGGGCGATCTGACAGGAGACACCACGCACCCCTGCCAGAAACAGCCTCGCTCTCGGTGCTGCGCTACCACCATGCGGTCATGCGAGAGGTCGCATCGGGAGCGCGGTCAAGGCGGTCTTGAATTCATGGTCGCTTCGACTAGCTAGTCGGTCGCCGAACGCCCATGGAGGGGTTTGGCGAGGAGCCCATCGGGCTCCCGGTCTCGTATCCATGTTGCTCGAAGAGGATATGGCTATGGGAATGATGGATCTTGCTCCGCTCAGCCGGTCCCTGATCGGCTTCGACCGGATGTTCGAGGACGCCCTGCGCCTCAATCCGGACGACAACTATCCGCCGTACAACATCGAGAAGACGGGCGATGACGCATACCAGGTGACCCTGGCTGTCGCGGGCTTCACGCCTGACGAGCTGACCATCACCTGGCAGCCGAACTCGCTGGTTGTCGCCGGCAAGAAGGCCGAGCAGAACGGCGGCCAGTATCTCCACCGCGGGATCGCCGGACGGTCCTTCCAGCGCCAGTTCAGCCTGGCTGACTATGTGAAGGTGGCCGGCGCCAGCCTGGAGAACGGCATGCTCTCCATCGATCTGGTGCGCGAGGTGCCTGAGGCTCTGAAGCCGCGGCGCATCGAGATCGCGAACAGCAATCAGCCGCAGCAGATCGAGAGCAAGGCGGCCTGAACAGCAGCTGATCATCTGAACAAGCAGTCGGTGTGGGCGTCAGCCGGGCTGGCGCCCGCGCCTCCTGTCCGTCTGAGATGAGGTGTATCATGGACGTGAAGGGCCTGATGCCCTGGAGCCGAAGCCGCAACCTGCCGGCCTCGCGCTTCTCCGGGGAGGACAACCCATTCCTCGCGCTGCATCGCGAGATGAACCGCACATTCGACGACTTCCTGCGCGGCTTTGATCTGCCCGTTGCCCAGGGCGGCTGGAGCGGTGCGTGGCCGCACGTCGAACTGTCCGAAACGGACAAGGACGTGCGCGTTGTCGCTGAGCTTCCTGGCCTGGAGGAAAAGGACGTCGAGCTCACGCTGAACGACAACGTGCTGACGCTCAAGGGCGAGAAGAAGACTGAGAACGAGAGCCCGACCTATACTGAGCGGTGGCACGGCAAGTTCCAGCGTTCGATCCAGCTCGGCTCGGAGGTGGACCCGGACAAGATCGAGGCCTCGTTCAAGAACGGGGTGCTGACGGTGACCCTTCCGAAGCGGCCAGACAGTCAGAACAAGGCCAAGCGCATCGCGATCAAGGCTGGCTGACCCTCGCGGCCGCCCAGGGTCTCAGGCCCTGGGCGGCTCTTCTCGCGTAGTGGAGAACGCACCCGATCCGCGATGATGGCGGGAATGGCCGTGCAAAGGCGCGCCGGTTTCATCGCCTCGATCGTCCCCCCCCGTCTCGGCTGGCTGGTGCCAGCTGACGGCCGACACGAGCCTGCCGCCTTATGGGAGCGGTGGGTCGTCCGCCTGCAAAGCCGTCGTCTTCCCTCCATCCTGCTGACCGGGGGCTCGTGCGACGACGACCAGCGCGGGACGGAGCAGCCGGCCGTTGAGGAGCCACACCGAGCTCCAGGCCTGGATGACGATGCCAGGGGGATGGTCCATGCTCGGCTGCTCGGTAATGGCCACGTGGACATTCGGATCGAAAGCCTGGCCGGTCGGGTCCTGGCGCGTGATCTCGTGCCTGTCGAGGACCGCCAGGAAGCTGCGCTCGATACCGCCCAGACCTTCCCGGAGCCGAGAGATGACTTCCGGTTCCTCCAGCACGGAGGCTGGCAAGCTGACAGGACCGCGCTGGAGGTCTTCCGCCGCTTTGACCACGTCCCGTGCGAATCTCTGAATTGCATATTGCCGGGTATCCTCGACCTCTCGCGCTGTTCGCGTGCGGAGATTGGCCATCTCTGCCTCGGCGCGGATCCAACGGTCCTTCAGCGCGTCCCGTTCGGCCTCCAGCTCGGCGACGCGGTCCGACGCTGCCGCCGCAGATTGACCATGATCCTCGCCGGACTCTTCCGGACTGCCAGGCGGCGGATCATGGCCCTCATTCGGATCGGTGCTCATGGCAGATGCTCGGTGAGCCTATGTTTGAGCGCCCCGTTGTCACGTGGCCAATTGCTGGACCCAGCCCTTGAGTGCGTTGAGGTCCGTCACGCCAGCGCGGCGGGCTGCGACCTGCCCCTTCTTGAACGCGATCAGGGCTGGAATGCCCTGAATGCCGTACTCGTTCGCAAGCTGCGGCTCCGCATCCACGTCGACCTTCACGAAGCGCGCCCGCGGCTCGAGCTCCCGGGCTGCCCGTTCGAAGACCGGCGCCATCGTCCGGCACGGACCGCACCACGCGGCCCAGAAATCGGCGATTACAGGGATATCGTTTTCGGCCACGTGCTTGCGGAACCGCCCTGTCGTGAGGGCAATCGGCTTTCCTTCGAAGAGCCGGGCGTGGCAACGCCCGCACTTGGCCGCGTCGACCGGGCGGTCGCGGGGAATGCGATTGGTCGCGTCGCATTTCGGGCAAACGACGTGGAAGGTGTCCGACATTGATTCTCTCCTCCGAGCAAGCACTCCTTAGGTTGCGCATACATTCTGGTGTCGGGGGCAGCCTCATTCCAGCCGGGCGGATGGCTCGAGCGACATAGAAGGACGCCGGCTTTGCGGAGCCGCCGCGACCTCCTCGGACGTCCTGAAGTCAACCCTGCCGAGCATCTTCAAGATCGGAATCAGCGCTCCTATTTCGTTGGCCGACTTGGGGCGTCCTCCGGACGCTCTTTCCAAGGAGGATCAGACAAGAGCCGAGAGAAGTGCGACATGGAGAACGACCTTTCGCGGTCTGAGCCGCAACTCCGCCGCCTGCACGAAATGGAGCAGGCCTTCGCTGCCCTCGCCCCCGAGATCAAGGAGAGCCCCGAGAAGCGGGCGATCTCGCTGCTGCATGGGATGGTCCAGGAGCTCTGGCGCAACCTGCGCCAATCCCAGCCTCTCGTTCCGGGCGGTGGCCCGACACTGCAGGACGTGGCGGATCTTCACCAGCACGCCCCGAAGATGGAAGGGCCGGCGCTGAACGCGCCGCTCCCGGTGGGCGTGCCCGCGCCTGACTTTGCCCTGCCGGATGCTCAGGGCCGGATCCATCGCCTGAGCGACTTCCGTGGCAAGCCGACGGTGCTGGCCTTCTATCCGCTGGACTGGAGCCCCGGCTGCAGTCGGCAGCTGGATTTGTACCAGCAGGAGCTCGATGAGTTCATCCGCCGCGGGGTGAACCTGGTCGGCATTTCCGTCGACAGTGTCTACAGCCACGGCGCCTGGGCGACGGTGCGGGGCATCACCTTCCCACTGCTCGCGGATTTCCACCCGAAGGGCGAAGTGGCGAAGCGGTATCACGTCTGGCGGGAGCCTGACGGCTTCTCCGAGCGCGCGCTCTACGTGCTGGATGACCAGGGGATGATCCGCCACGCGCATGTCTCGCCGCAGTTGCACCATGTTCCTGACATCTACGAGCTCTTCGCCGTGCTCGACGATGTCGCAAAACAAAAGGCAGCGTGAGGAGCTGACAAGATGCTTGGCACGATCTATGGCGCTCCGGCTCGCCCTGTCGGGCTGCGGACCGGGCCCGTTGTGGTCTATGGCAATCGCTGGTGCGGCATCACCATGATGGTGCGTCGTTATCTGGATCGCGCCGGAGTGCCGTACCAGTTCGTCGACCTGGAAACGCATCCGGAGGTACGTCAGCAACTCGAATGGGTGACTGGCGGGTATGTCGCCAGCCCGACCGTCTATGTCGGGGGTGAGGTGCTGGTGCAGCCCTCCATCTCGGAGCTTGAATGGGCTCTCTCCCGGAGCGGCGTCCGGTAAATCAGCACGCGGCGAAGCCTGGCGCGCCCAGGCTTTCCGCCTTCTGCTTCTCGACGACAAGGGGCTTGGGGCCCCCGGGATGGGCCGCCTCGTCCGGCTCGTCCCCGGGGGCATTGTGCCGGGCCTTGGCCGGGTTATCTCCCTCGGCGCACCCTCGCGGACACGCGGAGGGACCGGTTCGTTAGCCGATGACCCTCCGGATGCCCGTCACGGGTGCGAAGGGCGGTGGGTCGCTGGCAGGAAAGGACCCTTCAACGGCCTCGTCCAGCAATGGGTCGAGGTCCAGCGCCTCCGCGGCGTGGGCGGCCCCGCCGTGTTCGTTCGCCGGACCCTGCGGACGTCCTTCTGTAACCTGGGGAAGGAAGGCTCGTTCTCCGATCTTTTCGGACCCGATCTCGGGCGCGCCCTGCCTTCCTGAACCTGGCCTTTCGTCCTGAATGCTCGACATCGATTGCTCCAGGGCAACGAGGAAAAACGTTTCTGCTCGCATCGGTGGTCGCGGGGCACGGCCGCGCGTCCACCGGATGCTTGTGGAGATATGTCGCGTCACTCGCGGGCCAATAGGTTACGAAGCCAATTCACGATCCTGCCCGGCAGGACCTCGTTCCAGCAGC
>NZ_JALPRX010000089.1 GCF_023223525.1 Roseomonas acroporae
CCACCGGATGCTTGTGGAGATATGTCGCGTCACTCGCGGGCCAATAGGTTACGAAGCCAATTCACGATCCTGCCCGGCAGGACCTCGTTCCAGCAGCAAGGAACCTTGAAAGTACTTTGGCATGAACTATCTGGCCTGCCGCCAGATGCCATACCGGGTCTGGCCCGGCTCTGCCGGCGTCAATTCGCAGGTCCATGTTGCTCAATGGAGGATGTGGATGTCGAAGTTCGGATCTCTGATTCACCGCTGGAAGCAGCGCGGACGCGGCTTCTACGAGCGGTGGTGCCGGGGCCTCATCTCCCACCTCAGCGTTCGCTGAGGAGGCCCGCCATGAATGGAGTGGCCTCGGCGGCCCGCGCCAATGACGCGGAGCGGCTCCTCAAGGTATTCCGTCAGTTCGGGCCGGACGGCCGGGCCATCCCAGCCTCCAGCCTCATGCTGCACGCTGGTTTCGAAGGCAACAGGCTCCGTCTCGCGGCAGCCCTGGCGCCTCTGCTCAAGGCTGGAATGATCCGGCAGGGCGGCGCGGACCCGCTGGCGAGGGAACCGGCCTTCCGGCTTGCACGGCCTCTCGCCGTCACAGCGCCCGAGGAGCAGAGGATCGCAGCCTAGCGGGACAGCCATCCATGCACGCAGATCTTGGGGCGGCCGGTCCAGGCGTGACCGGCGGCGCCTTCCGTCTTGCCACAGGAGTCCGTGCCAAGGCGATTGGCACAGCCTTGGGTGTTCCTGGGTCGTCCGAACGAGACCGTGCGAGATGACCACTCTTCTGTCGTTTCCCGTCGAGCAGCAGGGCAAAGACGCTGCTGACAAACCACGCTCGTCCGCCCGGAAGTTCGTTCTCAAGCAGGGCGACACCTTCCTGGTCGCGGATGCTCTGGGCGACATCGGCACCGGCGATGACGGGCTGTTCCATAACGACACCCGCATCCTGTCCCGCCTGACATTGGAGATCGGCGGCAAGACGCCATGGCACCTCGGCACAGCCGTCAGCCATGACAACGTCTTCTTCACGGCGCATCTGACGAACTCGCCCCTGCCACCGCTCGGTGGACCGCCGACGCCGGAGGGCGTCATCCATATCGAGCGTAAGCGTCTGCTCTGGAACGACCGGATCCACGAGCGGCTCCGGTTCACCAACTTCGGCAGCGCGATGGTGGCCCTACCGATCTCTATCGCGTTCGGGGCCGATTACCGGGACATGTTCGAGGTGCGGGGCCAGCCCCGCGCGGCACGTGGCCGCCTGCTGCCGCCGAAGGTCGGTGAAGCGCATGTGCTCCTCCAGTACACAGGCCTGGATGGCGTGCATCGTGCGACATCAGTCGCCTTCTCCGAGGCGCCGCTTCGTCTCATGCCCGACAGCGCCGAGTTCGTGATCGAGATTCCGGAGGCAGGCTCGACGGAGCTCTACCTGGAGATCGGCTGCGGCGAGGAGGAGCGGCCCGGCCGTGCGCGCTTTCGCGCCGCGGCGGCCGCGGCCCGGTCACTCGCACGCCGCGTTCGCCTGCGCGGCGCACGCGTGATCACGCAAAGCCGGCTGTTCAACGCCTGGATCGATCGCTCCCAGGCCGACCTTGCCCTTCTCACGACCGAACTGCCGACAGGCCCCTACCCGTATGCGGGGATACCCTGGTTCTCCACACCCTTCGGAAGGGACGCCGTGGTCACGGCGCTGCAGACCCTCTGGCTCAATCCTGCGCTCGCCCGTGGTGTCCTGGCCTTCCTCGCGCAAAGCCAGGCGCATGAAACGTCGCCATTCCGCGACTCCGCACCCGGCAAGATCATGCACGAAACCCGCAAGGGTGAGATGACGGCGCTGCGGGAGGTGCCATTCGGAGAATACTACGGCGGGGTCGACACCACGCCGCTCTTTGTCGTCCTGGCCGGCGCCTATGCCGACCGAACGGGCGACATTGCCTTCGTCGAGAACCTCTGGCCGGCATTGGTCTCGGCCATCGAATGGGTGGAGGGCGCCGGGGATTCCGACAAGGACGGCTTCCTCGACTACGCCCGTGCCGCCAGCACGGGGCTCGCCAACCAGGGCTGGAAGGACAGCGGGGATTCCGTCTTCCATGCCGATGGCCGATTCCCGGAAGGTCCGATCGCGCTGGTGGAAGTGCAAGGGTATGTCTTTGCTGCCCTGCTCGCCATGGCCGATCTTGCGCAACGCCTGGGCAAGACGGAGGCATCCCGGCACTGGCGCCAGAAGGCCGAGAGGCTAAGGGCGGCCGTCGAGCAGCGGTTCTGGATGGAGCCGGAGGGCTTCTACGGGCTGGCGCTGGATGGTCGGGGCGAACTGTGCCGGGTGCTGGCCTCGAATGCAGGACACCTGCTCTTCACGGGTCTGGCCACACCTGAGCGCGCCGCGAAAGTGACAGCACGTCTCATGTCCGGCCGGTTCAATTCGGGCTGGGGCATTCGCACGCTGGCCAGCGGTCAGGCCCGGTTCAACCCGATGTCGTATCACAACGGCTCGGTCTGGCCGCATGACTCCGCGATCTGTGCTGCGGGAATGGCCCGCTACGGTGCCCGCGACCAGGCGGTCCGGCTCCTGGACCAGATGTTCGAGGCCGCCGTGCAGTTCGACATGCGCCTGCCGGAACTCTTCTGTGGCTTTCCCCGCTCCTCCGGTGAGCCGCCGATCCCGTATCCGGTGGCCTGCCTGCCGCAGGCCTGGGCGGCAGGATCCCTGTTCATGCTGCTGCAGGCGTGCCTCGGCCTGAGCGTCGATGGCTGGCGCGGGGAGATCCGCATCGATCGTCCGCGCTTGCCAAGCAGCGTGAACCGCCTCTCGCTGCGCCGTCTCATCGTTGGCCAGGAACAGGTGGACCTGACCTTCGAGCGCATGGGGGAGCGGGTCGTGGCCTTCGCCGACGGAACCGGCCAGAATGGGGTCGCCATTCGGGCGCAGCTTTAGGAAACGTCCAATGTTGCGTCCAATCCGAACAGCATCGACGCGTCCCGCAGCACCGGCATCACGTGCCATGGCAGGGGAGGAGGGCGGACGCGGACCGTGGCTGAACGAGGCCCCGGCCGTTGAAATCCGATGCGAGAATTCTAGCTCCAACTTCACCCCGCGCCGCTCGGTGGGCGGGGCTCTCAACTCGTATCCATGTTGCTCGACGGGAGGATATGGCTATGAGGAGTCGGAAAGACGGATTGCGTCAGCACGCGCTCGCTTCGGCTGGAGCGCAGCTTCGCGGGCATCTGGGCACGACGTGGCGGCGCCTGCGGTACTGGCTGCGCCCCAGCCGCTCGTCGTCTTGGTCACCTGTCCAGTTCGGTGGCTGGCCGGCGCACCCGGAGCTGTGGGCATCGTGGGCCTTCGGTCTGCTCGTGCTGTTCCTTCTCCTGGAGCAGCGTCTCGCAGGAGGCCTACCGTGAGAGACCGCCGCGCCCAAACGCCCGGTGATCGACTGGGCTTGCCCGCGCCGCCGACAATGACGCCGCCGACCAATGTAAAGGTCCAGGTGAATCGCGGCTGTCGGCGTCTGCGGGACACGACAGATCTGCTTGCTCGCATCGAAGAGGTGGGAGGCCGCGTATAGGCCGAGCGAACGATGGCCGAAAAGGACCCGTACCAAACTCTTGGGCTCAAGCGGGACGCCAGCGAGGCGGAGATCCGCTCCGCGTACCGCAAGCTTGCCCGGAAACACCACCCCGACCTCAATCCCGGGGACAAGCAGGCCGAGGAGCGCTTCAAGGAGGTGTCCGCCGCCAATGACCTGCTCTCCGACCCGGAGAAGCGGGCGCGATTTGACCGCGGCGAGATCGACGCCTCCGGCCAGGAGCGGCCCGAGCGGAACTTCTATCGCGGCTTCGCCGAGGGCCGTGAGGGGGCGCGCTACCGCCCGGGGGACAGACCGCAGGGCGGCTTCGCGACCGATTTTGGGGAGGACGATTTCGGCGATGTCTTCGCGGATCTGTTCGGCAGGACCGCGCAGGGCAGATCTGGGCCGAATGTCCGGATGCGAGGTCGGGATCAGCATTACCGGATGACGGTCGATCTGCTCGATGCGATCCGCGGAGCGACCCGGGCGCTCACCCTGCCCGATGGGCGGAGTTTGGACGTCCGCATTCCGGTTGGCATCGAGGATGGCCAGGTCATGCGCCTGAAAGGGCAGGGGAGCCCGGGCCTGAATGGCGGGCCTGCCGGCGACGCCCTGATCGAGATCCAGATCGCTCCGCATCCGTTCTTCCGGCGCGAGGGCGACGACATCCATGTCGAGGTCCCGGTGACCGTGGCGGAGGCCGTCCTGGGCGGCAAGATCACGGTCCCGACCCCAACCGGGAACGTCAGTGTGACCGTGCCCAAGCGGTCCGACACCGGTGCGCAGCTGAGGCTGCGCGGCAAGGGCGTGCCGGCCCATGCCGGCCGCCCGGCCGGTGACCAGTACGTCACCCTGAAGGTCGTGCTGGGTGAGGTCGACCAGGATCTCGAGCGCTTTCTGCGGGACTGGGCGCCGTGCCACGCGGCGAACCCGCGCCGTGCGATGACGGGGGAAGCATGATCACCATCGAGACCCTGTGCCGCTCGGTCGTGGGGCTGGACCGGAGCGCGGTCGAGCGGTGGATCGAGAACGCCTGGATTCAGGCCGAAGGCACCCCAGGGCGGTATCTGTTCCGCGAGATCGATGTCGCCCGGGTTCGGCTGATCCACGAGTTGCGGACCGAGTTGGCGGTCGGCGACGAGGTCCTGCCAATGGTGCTCTCGCTGCTCGATCAGCTTTACGAGACACGGCGCCGCTATTCACTGCTCTGCGTCGCGCTGAACCAGGCTCTGCCCGAGGAGACAAAGCTGAAGGTCCTATCGGCCCTTGAGGGGCTCCGGAGCGCGCGTCCCGTCGCGGCAGGGCATCACTCGCCCCCAAACACGGAGGATCACGCGGAATGAGCCCATTGTCCTGCCGCCGCCGCGGCGCGGCGCTTGCGGCGGTGTTGCTGGCCGGAACGGCGGTCTTCGATGCCGCCGGCTGGCTCCCCGTTCGTGCCTACGCGCAGAGCGCGGCGCCAACCCAGACGCAGCCGGGCGCCCCCGCCGTAGCTGCCCCTCAGGTCGTGCTGCCCGGCTTCGGTGACCTCGTCGCCAAGGTCCGCCCGGCCGTTGTCACCATCACCACGACCGCACGCAGCGGGGCTGAGATGGGCATGTCGCCCTTCCCGCCGGGCTCGCCGCAGGACCGCATGTTCCGCCGCTATTTCGGCGGCGGGGATGATGCCCCGGCGCGGCAGGTGCGGGGACTTGGCTCTGGCTTCATCGTGGATGCTGACGGCTACATCGTCACCAACAACCACGTGGTGAAGGACGCGACCGAGGTGGAGGTGACGCTGGATGACGGGCGCGAGCTGCCGGCCCGCATCGTCGGCCGTGACCCGCGCACCGATCTGGCGCTACTGAAGGTCGATGCCGGCGTGCCGCTCCCCTTCCTGAATCTTGGCGACTCCGATAGGGCGCGGCCGGGTGACTGGGTGATCGCCGTCGGCAATCCCTTTGGGCTGGGTGGCACAGTGACGGCCGGCATCCTCTCCGCCCGCGGGCGCGACATCCACAGCGGTCCCTATGACGACTTCCTGCAGATCGATGCGCCCATCAACCGCGGCAATTCCGGCGGTCCGCTCTTCGCGCTGGACGGCACGGTGATTGGCGTGAACACCGCGATCTTCAGCCCCTCCGGCGGCTCCATCGGCATCGGCTTTGCCATTCCCTCCAATCTCGTGAAGAGCGTGGTGGCCCAACTGCGGCAGAACGGGCACGTGGAGCGCGGCTACATTGGCGCCATGACGCAGCCGGTGGACCTGACCATGGCCCGCGCGCTGCACCTGGCGAAGCCCGAGGGCGCGCTCGTTGCTCAGGTGGAAGAGAACAGCCCCGCCGCACGCGCGGGGTTGCAGCCTGGTGATGTGGTGACGGCGGTGAACGACCAGCCCGTGCGCTCCCCCCGCGATCTCGCTCGCGCCGTCGCCGACCTGCGGCCCGGCACAGAGGCAACACTGACCGCGCGCCGGAACGGCGAGGACCGGCAGCTCTCCGTCCGGGTCGCCGCTCTACAGGACCGCGGGGCGGACGAGGTAGGGGGCGAGGAGGAGGTGGGCGGGAGCCGTGGACGGCTGGGCATCGCGCTGGCGACAGTGGAGGAGGCACGCCGGGCTGGGGCCGAGATCCCGCCCGGCACGGAAGGCGCGGTGGTCGCCGGCGTGCGGCCAGGCAGCCCGGCAGCCGAGGCGGGACTGCGTCCGGGCGACATCATCACGGCCGTCGGGAGCAAGCGGGTAGATAGTCCGGACGCGGTGGTGAGCGCCATCCGCCAGGCTGCGCGGGCGAATGGCGGCGCCGTGGCGCTCCGGCTGCTGCGCGACGGCCAGAGCCTCTTTGTCGCAGTGCAGCAACCCGGATCAGATCGGAGTCGCTCTGGCGTCAGCCCCGGTCTTTCCGGGCCTATCCGCTGAGGGCTGTCTTGGACAGCCAACCTGGCAGCCGGCAGAGACCCTGCCGGCCCTCAGCGAGCCGCGACGGTGCCCGTCCGCCGTTGTGGGACAACATCATTGGACCGCTATCCACGAGCTTGCGGCCCGACGGAGCCTGAGGGTTGAGGCGGGCGCAGCCCGTCGTTCTGGCCAAGTGGCTTGCCGGAAAGGAATGGTCCCAAGGCAGGCGCCCTGACCGTAGGGTCGGTCGCCGTGTCGGGCGCATCGACATAGCGCGATGAGATACGCAGCCGTCCTGTCTCGACGCCTCATGATCGACGGCGAGTGCCTCCTCCGCGGTGGGAACGGCCATAGCGGCCGGCGTGCTTCCTGACTTGGTGGTCTCCTCAGGCCCTGCCTCCACGGCTCAACGCGACGAGCGATCGAAAGTGGAATGATCCCGGAGGAATACTGGCCGCACCTACCTCCAGTCTCACCATGCATGTCGTGACCTGACCGCGGGAGCGGCTGCCTGGCTTCTGCGCCGCTGTCCCACGATACAGCGTCCGGGGGCTTCCATTGCGCGGTGGCAGACCTCGCCCGTCGAGGCAACGCATCCGACCGGGTCTGTCTGACCGCTTCGAAGGTCCCGGGGTTCCAACCCTCTTGAAACGAAGTCGGCAGCTACCTAGCTCGCTGGGCGCCAGACGCCACGTTGCGGGTCTGGCTGGCGCCGCGAAGGCGCCTTCTGCTCATACCCATGTTGCTCAGTGGAGGATATGGCTATGGAGCTCACGGATCTTGCTCCTCTTGCGCGGTCTTCGATCGGCTTTGACCGCCTGCTCAAGCTCCTGGAAGGCAGCAGGCTTCCAGAGCCGGCGGACGACTACCCGCCCTACAACATCGAGAAGACGGGCCAGGACGCCTACCGAATCACCCTGGCGGTTGCTGGCTTCGGTCCGGACGATCTCGACATCATCTTGCAGCCCAATCTGTTGGCCGTCAGCGGCAAGAAGGCGGACAGCGAGGCGCGTGGCAAGGGCTTTCTCTACCAGGGCATGATTCAGCGGCCATTCCGGCGAGTGTTCCATCTGGCTGACTACGTCCAGGTCAGGGGCGCCGAGCTGAAGGATGGCATGCTGGTCATCGATCTCGCCCGTGAAATTCCGGACGCCATGAAGCCAAGGCGGATCGAGATTGCCGGCGGCCAAGCCCGGCCGGCACAGATCGACACGGGCCACGGCGGATAACCGGCTGCATCCTCGAGCGCTCGTCAGCGGCACGTGGCGGTAGGGCCACAGTGCAAACACCGCTGCGTGCCCGCCGCTCGAGGCAGCCGATGGCTGAAGGTGATGCAGATGTCGCAGAACAGTACCACCACGGTTGCGGCGGAAGCCTTCGGGCATGCCGTTCCTCAGGGATCGCCGGCGAATGATCGGTTCCCGGCGCTCGCATCGCGGGCTTTCCCGTCCGATGCTCATGCGATTATCCGGTGTCCAGGCCCGTCCGTCCTGTCGTCGGGCCGGGCCCGGGCGCGGCAGTGGATCTTGGAGTTCACGCCACGCTCGCCTTCGTTCAAAGAGCCGCTGATGGGCTGGATCGGCGGTACTGACCCGCTCCGTCATGTGCGGCTCCACTTCCCGAGCCGGGAGGCGGCCGTCGCCTATGCGGAGCGCGAGGGACTTTCCTATGAGGTCCAGGAGCCGACGCATCTGCCGGTAGCAGAGCGGAGGCGGGGGGAGCCGGACGGCGCGAGCTCGCGAGTGACCTTCCTGCACCGCGGCTCGGCGAGACCTGCGGCCAATGCTTCCGCTCCGGTGCAGGTCAATGAGGGGCGGCGTGTCGCATGATCTGTCCCGAACGCACGGAGGCCTTGAGCATGCCGGAGGCAGGACCCGCCAGGGTGCGGGCCAGTCGGCCTCAGGTAGTCCCTGCGTACTTCACCGTGTCTCCAATGGAGGAGTGCGATGAACATATCGATGAGGAGCAAAGACAAGCCTATTGAGATCGTCAATCTGGTGGCCGCCGCCTGTCTGTTCCTGGCGCCCTGGGGCTTCGGCTTCACCAGTGACTGGCCCGCGGCCTGGAGCGCATGGCTGGCGGCCGGCATGCTGGCCGTGTACGCGGTGGCTTCATGGCGCAGCTCCAGTGGCCGGAACGCCTGGACCGTGGGTGGCGAGGCCACCATCGGTATCTGGGCGATCTGCGCACCGTGGGTGGGGCACTTCTCCACCAACCAACCCGCGATGTGGAGCCATGTGATGGTTGGTGCTGCCGTGCTGCTTGCCGCGGCGCTCGACGTGATCTGGCCCCACATGCACGGGAGCAGGATGGCATAGGAGGTCGCCATGAGCCGCCTTGCCATCCTGCTGTTCAGCCTGGCCTGTCTTGCGACGGCTACGGCTCATGCGGGCATGCCCGACGCGCGTAACGCCAACCTGGGCGAGGGGACGGACTTCGCCTACGCCGAGGCCTTGAACGCACTGGCCGCCGACGGCTGGCGTCATGTCTCTGATCTGCGCCGCGAGGGCGACTTCGTGCGCGCGACGGCGGAGGACTTCGACGGCCGCCGGCGGACCGTGCTGGTCGACCCGCGGACCGGCGTCGTCCTGCCAGAGTTCGAAACGACCAGCGGCGACGGACAGCGGTCCTGACATCTAAAGGAGGACGGACATGCCAAGCGATGCTCCCCAGGTCACGAAGGCGAAGCCGCCGGTGCAGTCGGGCACCGCTTGGCTGAGCCGGGTACGTGACTGGTTCCGGCAGGTGTTTCGGTTGAATCCGGACGGGCGTAAGCCAAACAAGCAGCAGTTGGGGGCGCATGCCGGATACTGGATCGCAGCCTTCATCGTTATCACCTTGCTGCAGAGCTGGTGGGCGGCCAGCCAGGCCGTGCAGCCGATTCCCTACAGCGAGTTCCGCCAGCTGGTTCGCGAGCAGAAGGTTGCCTCCGTCCAGATCTCCGGCTCCCGCCTTTTTGGCACATTAAAATCGCCCAACGCGGACGGCCGCCGGTTATTCGAGACAACAGCGGTGCCCGAGGACATCGCAAAGGAGCTGGAGGCTGCCGGCATCACCTTCACAGGCGCCGTGCCGAACACCTTCTGGTCCAACCTGCTGTCCTGGCTGCTGCCGATCGTCGTCTTCTATCTCGTGTGGGCACTGGTCTGGCGGCGCGCCGTGTCCAATCTCGGGATGGATGGCGGGCTGATGTCCATCGGCCGGTCGCGCGCCAAGATCTATGTCGAGAGCGACACCAGGACGACCTTCGCTGACGTGGCCGGGGCCGACGAGGCCAAGGACGAGCTGAAGGAGATCGTCGCCTTCCTGAAGGATCCGGAGGGATATGGGCGGCTGGGTGCGCGCGTGCCGAAAGGCGTGCTGCTGGTCGGCCCACCGGGCACGGGCAAGACGCTGCTCGCCCGGGCCGTGGCGGGCGAGGCAGGCGTGCCTTTCTTCTCCATCTCTGGCTCCGAGTTCGTGGAGATGTTCGTAGGGGTCGGCGCGGCACGCGTCAGGGACCTGTTCCTGCAAGCGCGTGACAAGGCGCCGGCCATTATCTTCATCGATGAGCTGGATGCGCTCGGCCGCGCCCGCGGCGCCTATGGCTTTGGCGGCCATGACGAGAAGGAGCAGACCCTGAACCAGCTCCTGGTGGAGCTGGACGGCTTCGATCCACGGACCGGCGTGGTCCTGCTGGCCGCCACCAACCGGCCCGAGGTGCTGGATCCCGCGCTGATGCGGGCCGGCCGGTTCGACCGCCAGGTCCTGGTGGACCGCCCGGACAAGCCCGCTCGCGCTGCCATCCTCCAACTCCACCTCAAGCGCATCAAGGCAGCGCCCGAGGTCACCGCCGACCGGCTGGCTGAGCTGACGCCCGGGCTAACCGGGGCGGATCTGGCCAATGTCGTGAACGAGGCGGCGTTGCTCGCCACCCGGCGTGGGGCGGATCAGGTCGACATGTCCGATATCAACGAGGCGGTGGAACGGGTGGTGGCCGGTCTTGCCCGCAAGACCCGTGTGCTCAACCCGCGGGAGCGTGAGACGGTCGCCTACCATGAGATGGGACATGCCCTGGTCGCGCTGTCGCTGCCTGACACGGACCCCGTCCACAAGGTCTCGATCATTCCGCGGGGCGTGGGCGCGCTGGGATACACGATCCAGCGGCCAACCGAGGACCGGTTCCTGATGAGCCGGGAGGAGCTGGAGAACAAGATGGCCGTTCTCCTCGGCGGCCGGGCCGCGGAGGTGCTGGTCTTCAACCGGGTCTCGACCGGTGCAGCCGACGACCTGCAGCGGGTCACCGATATCGCCCGGGCCATGGTGACCCGCTTCGGCATGGCGGAGGAGCTCGGCCCGGTCACCTTCGAGCGCGAGCAGCGCAGTTTCCTCGGCGCGGCCCCGCCTGCCTTCGAGCAGCCGCAACGGGCCTACAGCGAGGCGACGGCCCAGACCATTGACCGGCTGGTCCAGGATCTCGTTCAGAAGGCGTTCAGCCGGGCCTCCGACATCCTGCAGGAGCGGATCGACATCCTGCACCGGACTGCGAAGGAGCTCCTGGTCAAGGAAACTCTGAGCGCTGAGGAACTGGCCGTCTTGACCGGGAAGGTTGAACCCTTGGCTGCCTGATGTTGACCGACACAGCCATCTCGGCCCTCGTCATGCTGTTCGTGACGGTGGCTCCCTTCGAGGTCGCCTCGATGTTCTTCGTGCTGGCGGTCAACGCCTCGCCGGAGCAGCGGCGCCAGTTGGCCCTGCGGGCCTGCGTGATCGGCTTCCTGGTCCTGCTGGCCTTTGCACTCGGCGGAAACCGCCTGCTGGGCGCCTTGCAGATCGGCTTGCCCGCGTTTCGGGCTGCCGGCGGTATCCTCCTGCTGGGCCTGGCGAGGGATCTCCTCTTCGCCAAGCCGTCAGGGCTATCCTCCATTACTCCTGGCGAGGAAGAGGAGGCCGCCGGGCAGCCCGATATCGCCGTTTTCCCGCTCGCCATTCCGCTGATTGCCGGGCCCGGGAGCATGACAGCCATCGTCCTGCTCACCGGCCAGGCGGACAACGCAGGCCAGATGGTGGTCGTCCTTCTCGCCCTGCTGGCCATCATGGCCCTGACCTGCGGCGCGATGCTGGCGGCCGAACGTCTCTTCCGGCTCATGGGGCGGACCGGGATCAATGTCATCGCGCGGGTATCGGGGATCCTGCTGGCCGCCCTGGCCATGCAGTTCCTCTTTGACGGGTTGAGACAAAGCGGGTTGCTGCACTGACCTGCGGAGGCAGTGCCTTTCGTCCCCCGCTGAAGGACGCGGACGGCGGCTCGGGTTGCCATCTTTGGCGCAACCAAACCGCGTCTGGGTCTTTTCTTTGGCGGCCGACGGACTAACTGTTTAGCTGGACGGAAGACGCGGTGCCACATGACGGGCCGCGCGGTTCGCTTCCATTGCCGACACTTTGCTCTTGCAGGAGGTGTTGTCGATGAGGATTGCTCAGATCGCACCGCTCTACGAGCGGGTGCCACCCAAGCTCTATGGCGGCACCGAACGTGTCGTCTCCTATCTGACCGAGGAGCTGGTCCGCCAGGGCCATGAGGTGACGCTCTTCGCAAGCGGTGATTCGATCACCAAGGCGAAATTGGTCCCTTGCTGCGACACGGCTCTGCGCCTCAATCCAAAGGTGAAGGACTCTCTACCCTATCATGTTGTGCAGCTGGAGAAGGTTCGCCAGCGAGCCAGCGAGTTCGACGTCCTTCATTTCCATACCGATGCGCTCCATTTTCCGCTGTTCCGTGGCCTGGCGAAGCGGACGTTGACGACGCTGCACGGGCGCCTCGATCTTCCGGATCTGAAGCCCCTCTACACCGAGTTCCCTGAGTTCCCACTGGTCTCGATCTCCCATGCCCAGCGCTGGCCGATGCCGCCGGTCAACTGGGTCGGGACGGTGCCGCACGGCCTCCCGGGTGACCTCCTGCCATTCCGTCCCACCGGCGAGGGCGGCTACCTCGCCTTCCTCGGTCGGATCTCGCCAGAGAAGCGGCCGGACCGGGCCATCGAGATCGCAGCACGAACAGGACTCCCGCTCAAGATCGCGGCCAAGGTCGACAAGGCGGATGCCGATTACTGGTCCGACGTGATCAAGCCGATGATCGAGCGGAACCCCCGCGTCGAGTTCATCGGCGAGATCAATGAGCATCAGAAGGCGGAGTTCCTCGGCAACGCGCTCGCCCTGCTGTTCCCGATCGACTGGCCCGAGCCGTTCGGACTGGTGATGATCGAAGCGATGTCCTGCGGCACGCCGGTCATCGCCTTCCGGTGCGGCTCCGTGCCGGAGGTCATCGAGAACGGTGTCTCGGGGTTCATCGTCAGCTCCATCGACCAGGCGGTCGACGCGGTCCAGATGGTCGGGAGGCTTGAGCGGCAATCAGTCCGTCAGGCCTTCGAGCAGCGCTTCACCGCCGAGTGCATGGCCCGCGAGTATCTCTCGATCTATGAGCACCTGGCTGGAACGCGCCTTTCGGCGCGCCGGCCGGCTCATCAGAGCCGGCTCTCGCCCCTGGCCATGCCGGGTGACATCACCTTGCCGTCCGGAGCCGGCTGGATGGAAGCCCCCGGGTCGCCGGCCGCGCAGGCCCGGTCGATTTCCGGCCAGGCCTGACGGCGACAACACATCGAACCAACGAAAGGAACAGAGCGACGGAGATGTAACATGGCAGCCAAGGTCATCGGCATCGATCTGGGCACCACCAACTCCTGCGTAGCGGTCATGGAGGGTGGCACCCCCAAGGTCATCGAGAACGCCGAGGGCGCGCGGACCACGCCCTCGATGGTGGCTTTCACCAAGGGCAGTGAGGTGCTCGTTGGCATGGCCGCGAAACGCCAGGCGGTCACCAACCCCGAGAACACGATCTTCGCGGCCAAGCGCCTGATCGGGCGCCGCTTCGACGATCCGACCGTCACCAAGGACAAGGGGCTGGTGCCGTATAAGATCGTGCGTGGCGACAACGGCGACGCCTGGATCGAGGTACAAGGCAAGCGCTACAGCCCAAGCCAGATCAGCGCCTATGTGCTGACCAAGATGAAGGAGACCGCCGAGGCCTATCTCGGCGACAAGGTGACCCAGGCGGTCATCACCGTCCCGGCCTACTTCAACGACGCCCAGCGCCAGGCCACCAAGGACGCGGGCCGCATCGCCGGCCTCGAGGTCCTGCGCATCATCAATGAGCCGACTGCGGCGGCGCTCGCCTATGGCATGGAGAAGAAGGGCACCGGGCGGGTGGCGGTCTATGACCTCGGCGGCGGCACCTTCGACATCTCCATTCTGGAGCTCGGCGAAGGTGTCTTCGAGGTGAAGTCCACCAACGGCGACACCTTCCTGGGCGGCGAGGACTTTGATGCCCGCATCGTCGACTACATCGCGGGCGAGTTCCAGCGCGAGCAGGGCATCGACCTGCGCCGTGACCGCCTCGCACTGCAACGCCTGAAAGAGGCCGCCGAGAAAGCAAAGATCGAGCTCTCCTCCGCGAAGGAAACGGAGATCAACCTGCCCTTCATCACGGCAGACGCCTCCGGACCGAAGCACCTCCTCGTCAAGCTGACCCGTGCGAAGCTGGAAGGCTTGGTTGATGATCTTATCCGGCGCACGATCGAGCCCTGCCGTGCCGCGCTGAAGGACGCCGGTGTAACCGCCAAGGACATCGATGAGGTGATCCTCGTTGGCGGCATGACCCGGATGCCCAAGGTCATCGAGGCGGTCAAGGAGTTCTTCGGCAAGGAGCCGGCCCGCAACGTCAATCCGGACGAGGTGGTCGCGGTCGGCGCGGCCGTACAGGCGGGTGTCCTGACCGGTGACGTCAAGGACGTTCTGTTGCTCGACGTGACCCCGCTGTCCCTGGGCATCGAGACGCTGGGCGGGGTATTCACCCGGCTGATCGACCGCAACACCACCATCCCGACGAAGAAGTCCCAGACCTTCTCCACCGCCGAGGACAACCAGACTGCCGTCACGGTGCGCGTATTCCAGGGCGAGCGCGAGATGGCGGCTGATAATAAGCTGCTGGGTGAATTCAACCTGGTCGGCATCCCGCCCGCCCCGCGTGGCATGCCGCAGATCGAGGTGACCTTCGACATCGACGCGAACGGCATCGTCTCCGTCAGCGCCAAGGACAAGGCGACCGGTAAGGAGCAGCAGATCAAGATCCAAGCCAGCGGCGGCCTGTCCGAGCAGGAGATTGAACGTCTTGTCCGCGAAGCCGAGCAGCACGCCGGTGAGGACAAGCGGCGCCGGGCGGCCATCGAAGCGCGGAACCAGGGCGACGCGCTGCTCTATACCGCCGAGAAGCAACTGCAGGAGAACGGCGGAAAGGTCGACGCTGCCGAGCGGCAGGGCCTGGAGGATGCGATCCGGCAGCTGCGGGACGTGCTCAGCGGTGACGACGCCGACCGGATCGAGCGTCAGACCGAGGCCCTGTCCCAGGCGCTGTCGCGGTTCGGCGAAGCCGTCCATCGCGGCGCCGCGGGCCAGGACATGTCCGCCGGTCAGGGCAGCTCGGCTGGGAACGGCGCGGGCGGCACCGACAACGTGGTCGACGCCGAGTTCGAGGAGGTCGACACCCGCAAGCGCGGCCAGGGCTGATGAGGTGAAGGGAGGCTGACCGTGGACATTCAAAAGTTCACCGAGCGGGCCCAGGGCTTCCTGCAGGCGGCGCAGACCATCGCCATCCGGGAATTCTATCAGCGGATCACGCCGGAGCATCTGCTGAAGGCACTCCTGGACGATGAGGAAGGGGCAGCAGCGGGCCTGATCCGGGCGGCCGGGGGCGATCCCCAGGCTGCCAGGCAGGCGATCGACCTCGAGGTCTCCAAGCTGCCCAAGGTGCAGGGCTCCGGCGCCGGCCAGCCGCAGGCGACGCCGGATCTGGTCCGGGTGCTGGACGCGGCGGAGCAGGCCGCGCAGAAGGCCGGTGACGAGTATGTGGCGCAGGATCGCCTGCTGGTGGCGCTTGCCGCCTCCGACGGCCCCGCGGCTCGCGCCCTCCGCGAGGCCGGCGCCACCCCGCAGGCCCTGGACAAGGCCCTGACCGACATCCGCAAGGGCCGCAAGGTCACCAGCCAGAACGCCGAGGCCAGCTTCGACGCGCTGAAGAAGTATGCCCGCGACGTCACCGCGCTGGCCCGGGAGGGTAAGCTCGACCCGGTGATCGGCCGGGAGGAGGAAATCCGCCGCACGGTCCAGGTTCTGGCCCGCCGCACCAAGAACAACCCCGTGCTGATCGGTGAGCCCGGCGTCGGCAAGACGGCCATCGTCGAGGGCCTCGCGCTGCGCATCGTCAACGGGGACGTACCGGAGGCGCTGAAGAACAAGCGCCTGCTGGCGCTCGACCTCGGCGCGATGGTGGCGGGTGCCAAGTATCGTGGCGAGTTCGAGGAGCGCCTGAAGGGCGTGCTGCAGGAGATCGAGCAGGCCGCGGGGGAGGTGATCCTGTTCATCGACGAAATGCACACGCTGGTCGGCGCGGGCAAGTCGGACGGCGCGATGGACGCCTCCAACCTTCTCAAGCCTGAGCTGGCCCGTGGCGCGCTGCACTGCATCGGCGCGACCACGCTCGACGAGTACCGCAAGCACGTGGAGAAGGACGCGGCGCTGGCGCGGCGCTTCCAGCCGGTGTTCGTCGGTGAGCCGAGTGTGGAGGACACCATCTCCATCCTGCGCGGCATCAAGGATAAGTACGAAGCCCATCACGGCGTGCGCATCAGCGATTCCGCCCTGGTCGCAGCGGCGACGCTATCCCAGCGCTACATCACCGACCGTTTCCTGCCGGACAAGGCGATCGACCTGGTGGACGAGGCTGCCTCCCGCCTGCGCATGCAGGTGGACAGCAAGCCGGAGGAGCTCGACGAGCTCGACCGCCGTCTCATGCAGCTCAAGATCGAGCGCGAGGCACTGCGCAAGGAGAACGATCCAGCCTCCCGGGACCGGCTCGAGAAGCTGGAAAAGGAGCTGGCCGAGCTTGAGGAGCGGTCCAACACACTGACCGTTGCCTGGCAGGCCGAGAAGACGAAGCTGACCGAGACCCAGAAGCTGAAGGAGCAGCTCGATCAGGCTCGCAGCGAGGTCGAGATCGCGCAGCGCCAGGGCGACCTCGCCCGAGCTTCGCAACTGCTCTACGGCGTCATCCCGGATCTGGAGCAGAAGATCGCCGGTAGCCAGGGTGAGGGCCAGCTCGTCAACGAAGCGGTGACCGAGGAGCAGATCGCCGCGGTGGTCTCCCGTTGGACCGGCGTGCCGGTGGACCGGATGCTGGAGGGCGAGCGGGCCAAGCTGCTGCGCATGGAGGACGAACTGCGCCGCCGCGTGGTTGGCCAGGAAGAAGCCCTGCGCGCGGTGGCCAATGCGGTGCGGCGCGCGCGCGCCGGGCTGCAGGACCCGAACCGCCCGATCGGCAGCTTCCTGTTCCTCGGCCCCACGGGTGTCGGCAAGACCGAGACCTGCAAGGCGCTGGCGGAGTTCCTGTTCGACGACGAGCGGGCGATGGTGCGCGTCGACATGAGCGAATTCATGGAGAAGCACAGCGTCTCCCGCCTGATCGGCGCGCCGCCGGGCTATGTCGGCTATGATGAGGGCGGCGTGCTCACTGAGGCCGTGCGGCGCCGTCCCTATCAGGTTATCCTGTTCGATGAGGTCGAGAAGGCCCATGAGGACGTTTTCAACGTCCTGCTCCAGGTTCTCGATGACGGCCGCCTGACAGACGGGCAGGGCAGGACCGTCGATTTCAAGAACACCATCATCGTACTGACCAGCAATCTCGGTAGCGATGTTCTCGCGGCTCAGCCGGACGGTGAGGACACCGTCCTGGTGCAGGGCCAGGTGATGGCGGTGGTGCGGCGGCACTTCCGGCCGGAATTCCTGAACCGGCTGGATGAGATCGTCCTGTTCCGTCGCCTGCAGCGCACCGATATGGCGAACATCGTCGATATTCAGCTCGGACGGCTGCGCAAGCTGCTCGGTGACCGCAAAATTACCCTCGACGTCGATCGCGGCGCGCTCGAGTGGCTGGCCGAAGCGGGCTACGACCCGACCTACGGTGCCCGTCCTCTGAAGCGCGTCATCCAACGTGAGCTGCAGAATACGCTGGCGGAGATGATCCTGACTGGAGACATCCGCGACGGTGACAGGGTCCATGTGAGTGCCACCGACCATGGGTTGGCCATCATCCCGCCGATCCATGTGGAGGAGGTCACGCCAAGGGCCGCTTGAGATGATGAGGGAGGCTTCGGACCATGCGTGATTGGTTCTTCACCTCCAACGCCCGCAGTGAGCAGATGAGTGCGCTGCTTGCGCGGAACTGGTGGGCCATTGCCCTCCGTGGTGCTCTCGCGCTGCTGCTCGGAATAACCGCTCTGGCTCTGCCAGGCGTCACGATGCGCGCTCTGGTCCTGGCCTTCGGCGCGTACACCCTGGCGGACGGCATCCTGGCGATTGTCGCCGCGATCCGGGCCGCGCGGGAGCATGAACACTGGTGGCCGCTCGTGATCGAGGGCCTCCTGGGTATTGGCGCCGGGGTGATCGCCTTCTGGGCCCCGGATGCCACGGTCATGGCCTTCGTGTACCTGAGTGCCGCCTGGGCCATTCTGTCCGGGGCGGCCATGCTGGCCGCCTCGGGCAGCCTTCATCGGAGCCACGGCAAGTGGGTTCTGGGGCTTGCTGGTCTTGTTTCGCTCCTCTGGGGCGTGCTGCTAGCCTGCGCTCCGGCGACAGGCGCTCTCGTCATGACAGCCTGGCTCGGGGCCTACGCGCTGCTTTTCGGCGCTGCGTTGCTTGCGCTGGCCTTCCAACTCAGGCGGCAGGCGAATGCCACGTCCGAGAGGCAACTCCAAGGGATCGCTGTACCTCCGATGTGGCCACAGCCGCCTGCCGCGGCTAACCGACCGGAGGCCGGCTGGCAGTTCGTCTACAGGTATCGCCGGATATCCTGGCGGTGACAACGATCCGATGGGAGACGGTAGAGTGGCGCCGTCTCCCGTCCGTCCTTTTGCCCACTGGTTGCAAAGGGCTTTTGTTCCGGTGTGGCTCCCGCCTCCATCAAGCGCGTGAATTCCCCAAGAGATCACGGCAGCTTCCCTTACCCAGCCGCGCCCGGTCCGCGGCGGCACAACCCTGGAGAATAGGCGATGACGACCTGGACGCGCGTGACCGACCCTGACGTGGCGGCAACCTTGCTGCCTGTCTGGTTCGCGGCGCATATGATGGGAGTCCGCGGATCCTACGGCTTCCTGCTCACAACCGGGGACGTCGTGCGCGTGAGCCGGGTCATCGCGGTCCATGTCGCGTCCGATGGACCGATCCTGATCGACGTGCTGCTCGATCATGCAGGCGTGCCGGATGGGGTGGATACGGCGTGGCAGCCAAAGCATTTCCTTGGTGCGCCGGTCCCTGGCGCGAACCTCGCGACGCTCAATCTTGCTCAGGTGGCCATTGCGGTCGAGTTCACAGCTGCCGAGATCGCCGAGAGCACGCGGCAGGCCCAGCACGCCGCAGCTACCGAAGATGTCGTTGAGGTTCCCGTCACGACCGACGCGACGACGGTGGGCTATATCGAGCCTGCCACCGTTAACGCCGCAGGCCAGCCGGTATCAGTCCGACTGTTCGGTCCCGGATGAGACGGTGCGGGTCGACCAAGAGGATGGATGGGTGCCTCAACCAGGTCTTGCAGATCGCTTGAAAGGCGAGCCCGCTGGGCGAAGGCGAACTTCGAGGTGCGGTCGACGGCTACGAAGAGGTGGGGCTTGTCCTCTTCTGCCCTGACCTCGGCGAGGTCTATGTGAAAGAAGCCGATCGGGTAGGCCTTGAAGCGCTTACGGACGGGCTTGCCCGATCCCTCGCGGAGGGTGGGGCGGTGGACTCGCCGTCCACGCTTCCCCGCCTCTCGGCCGCGTCAGTTCCCTGTCGGTCGGCGCTCCGCAGTCCCTGGCGTGCAGTCTTCCCAGCCTCGGCCACGCCTACCCAGTAGGCCGTTGCCCGCCGTCCCTGCTCCTGCCGCCGTGCGTTCCGGCGCCGCGCCTCGTCGTCCGCCATCTGCTTCCTCCCTGCCGTTCTATTCCGCCGCTTCCCGTGGCTCCCCCCGGAACCGGTTGGCCCCGACCAGCGCCGCCATCTCCGGCCGCCGAAAATAGATCGCCCGGCCGCAGCGTAGCGGCTTGGCGCCGCGCGCTAGCACGAAGGCCTCGTCGGCGCGGGTGTCCTGCAGCAGCTCGTCGGGCTTGATCAGCGCGCGCTTCAGCTCGTGCCGGTTGGTGCTGCGGCCCCGCGACAGCGAGCCGACCTCGAAGACCTTGCCCTGGCTGCCGCGGTTGTCGCCCTCGCTCTCCGCCATCACCGCGTGCTCGCCGCAAGCGGCGGAGAGCGCGCGCGCCGTGTCGGTGTTCTGCACCGCGGCGTAGAGCCGCCAAGCCACGCCATCGAACCAGGCGTTGCGGCCGTGCTGCCCCCACTGTTCGGCGACCTGGCCCTCGGACTGGTAGAGAAGCTGCAGCGTGATGCCGTACTTCCGCCCGGCGTCGCGCGCGGTCTCGAGGATGCGCATGCGGCCGAGCTGCGCCACCTCGTCGAGCAGGAACAGCACCCGCTCCTCCACCGCCCTGTCGGCCTCGTAGAGCCCGTTCAGCAGCGCCCCCACCAGCACGCGCGCGACCGCGGGCGTCTCCTTCAGCGCCTTCAGTGGCACCTGGACGAAGACGGTGAGCTTGCCCTTGGCGAGGTCGGCGGTGCGGCAGGCCGGCATCTCGCCCACGCCGCCCGAGACCAGGTCGGCGTAGGCGCCGACCGAGAGCCAGAAGGTGCCCTCGTTGGCGTTGGCGTAGATGCCGGAGAAGGTCTCGTCCACGATGCGCATCAGCGAGCCCGCGAGGTCGCGCGCCATCGGGCTGCGGGACGAGCCGTGGATGCCGGCCAGCACCTCGCGCATCCGGTCCTCGGGCGTGGCGACGCCGGCGCGCAGGGTGCGCAGGGTCTTCTCGGCGGCGGGCAGGTCCGGGTCCCACAGCATGTGGGCGAGCAGGCAGGCGACGAGCTGCTTGCCCCACTTGCGGAAGAAGCGGTCCTCGTCGCCGCCGCCCGCCTCGGCCTCGCCGAAGATCCAGCCGACGACGGCCTGGACGTTGGTCTCGGCCAGCGGGTCGCGGATGTCGATCCAGTCGAGCACGTTGATCCCGCCGCCCTCCGGGTCGCCCGGGTCGAGGGTGACGACGCGGTGGTCCATGTCCTCCCGCGCCGCCCGGAGCATCGGCCCAAGCTCGCGCGAGGGGTCGAGCACGACCGCCGAGCCGGTCCAGTGCAGCAGGGTCGAGACCGCCGTCGTGGTCTTGAAGCCGCCCGAGCCGGCGAAGACCAGGCTGTGCGTCGGGCCGGTGCGGCAGGGGTCGATCAGCAGCGGCGCCCGGCCGCCGGTGCCCCAGGTGCGCCGGTCGACGGGGTCGAAGGCCACCTTCGCCACCCGGTCCTGGTCCACCCGGTACGCCTCGCCCACGACGACCCCGCCGTAGTCCGGGTGCGGGCCAGGGAAGAGCTTCCGGGCCACCGCCATGGTCATCCAGTCGGCATGCCCGTGGTTGTCGGAGGTGCCGCGCACCACACCGCCGGGGCGGATGCGGGTCCGCCGCAGCCCCGCCAGGCGCCAGCCAGCGAGGGCGAGGAGGCCGGTCGGCACGGCGGCGCCGATCTTCAGCCAGCGGGAGACGACGGCGTTGGGCGGCGCCCACAGGGCGTAGCTCCACCACTGCCACGGCCAGCTATGACCCTCGAAAGGAAAGAACCTCAGAAGGCCAGAGCCCCAGAGGAACACGGCCGAGGCCGCGAAGGTCCAGGCGACGCCCATGCCCGCCGCGGCGGCGCCGAGCAGCAGGAGCGTCCGGCGCGAGGGGAGGCGGGGGGCGCGGGCCAGCAGCGGCATCAGGCGGCCCGCAGCAGGTCGGCCGCGGTCTCGCCGCGGCGGGCCGCGTCGTCGGCGAACCAGACCTCGCGGATGGCATAGCCGCCGGCCTCGCTGCGCAGCGGCACGATGGCGTCCACCGCGGTCGCCAGCATGTCCATCAGCATCTTGTCGCCGTAGGCGGCGCCCTGCGGCGTGCCCTTGACCAGGTTGAACAGCCGCCGCATCGCCTGCGGCGCGTCGGCCCCGTGGATGGTGGTGAGGCTGCCGGGGTGCCCGGTCATCACCTCGTTGAGGTAGACCCAGGCCGCTTCGTCACGCAGCTCCTGCAGCAGCACCCGGTCGGGGCGCATGCGCAGCGTCGCCTGGAGCAGCGCGTCGGCGGTGACGCCGCCCTCGGACAGCCCGCCCTTGCTGTAGAGCAGGCGCACCGAGTTGGGCTGCGGCACCACTAGCTCCAGCGCGTCCTCGATGGTGAGGATGCGCTCGGCAACGGGGATCTCGGCAGTCAGCGTCTTGGACAGGAAGGTCTTGCCGCTGCCGGTGGCCCCGCAGAACAGGATGTTGCGCTGGGCCAGCACGAGCCCGCGCAGGAAGCCCTCCACGTCGCCCGCGTCGAAGCGGGCGAGCAGCGCGGCGCTGTCCGCCTGCCGCGCCTCGCGCCGCCGCTCCCAGCGGTTCCAGCGCGAGGTATCGTAGCGGCCGGCGACGCCGGCGAGCGGCGCCACGGCATCCGAGGGCCGGCGGAAGGTGAGGCTGACCGTGCCGGGCGGCACGGCGGGCGGCAGCACCGCCTGGAGCCGGTGCCCGGCCGGCAGGTCGGTGGAGAGCAGCGGGCGCTCGGCGCCGACCCGCTGGCCGCGAAGGGCGCCGGCGAGGATCGCCACTGCCTCCAGCGCCTCGAAGTCGAGCGCGGGCGCCGCGTGCCGCGCAAAGCGCCCACTTTGGCGGAGGAAGAACTCGCCGGGGCGGTTGACGCAGAGCTCCTCCGTGCGCGGGTCGGCGAGCGCCGGGGCGACCGGCGCCAGCGCGAAGTCGAGCTGGGCGGCGGCCTCCACGTTCACCGCGGCACCAGGCGGTAGACGTCGCTGAAGTCGAGGTGCCGCGCCACGAACACCGTCATCGGCTCGGCCTGGTTCCGGCGCAGCGTGGAGGGGATATTGATGTCGGCCGAGAGCGCCGTATTCGCCGCCTGTCGCCCAGCGCCCTGGAATTGGAAGAAGCTGATGCCGCCGTGCTCGCGGGCGATGGCGTTGCTGGCGATCAGCGCCGCTGCCTGCAGGCCGCTGTCGATGAAGGCGAGCAGCATGGCGCCGCGGAACCGCTCGAAGAAGTGGGTGTCCACCTCGCCGTCGAGGCCGGCAGTGCCGAGCACGTCGGCGCCGGGGCTGTCGAGGGCGATCTCCACCCCGTTTGGGGTCAGCGCCTCGGTCATCACCACGAAGAGCCGGCGCGAGCCGCGCGCCAGCGCCGAGCGGACCTCGCCGACGATGCGCGTGCCCCGCTCCATCAGCACCACCGTCCCGGTCGCGCCACGCACGTCCACCGGCACGACGCAGGAGAAGAACCCGGCCACCGCGCTGTCGATCGGCATCTCGGGCAGGCAAGGGATGCGCGTGCCCATCGGCACCGTCAGCTCCGGGTTGCGCAGCACCGAGGCGCGGGCGGGCTGCAGGCGTGACGGCCGGAGCCGCGCCGAGAGCGTGTCGTCGGGCGCGGCCCGCGGCCCGCCGCCCTCCGGCCCGGCCGCGCGCACCGCCTGTGGTGCCATGCCCTGCTGGGGCGGCGCGGCCCGGTCCTCGTAGGCCATGATCGGCGACGGGCTCGGCCGGACGAGCGACGCGCCGCCGCTGGTCGGCATGGGCATCCCGGGGTTCACCACCGGCATCGCGACCCGCGCCACCGCCTCGGCCGGCGGGTCCGGCACCGGCAAGGGGCGGTAGGGCACGCTGCGGCCGCCCTCCGTGATCGCCTGCACCTCTTGCCGCGCCGGGGCGTGGCGGTCGGACGGCCAGAGCGCGACCGCGCCGCAGGCGGCGAGCACCACGGCGCCGATCGCCACCTTCTCGCGGGCGGTGAGCAGCCGGCGCCCGCCCGAGACGGCGGAGACGGCCGGGGCGGCCCCGGCGCTCTCGCCCCTTGCCGCGGCATCGCTCATGGCCGGACCTCCCGCACCACGTCGGCGCGCGTCGTGCCGGTGCCGGGGTTGCGGCCCGTCGGGTCGTAGGCGCGGTTGAAGATGCAGAGCACTCGGTTCCCGTCGCGCAGGCGCAGTGCGGCGAGGACACCGTGCACCGTCACCAGCCCGTCGGCCGAAGCGGAGTAGTTCACCGCCGCCTCGCGGCCGTCGGGCAGCACCGCGAAGATCGCCGGGATGCGCCGGTTGCCGGGGAAGCGGAGGAAGGTGCTCTGCCCGTCATCCCAGGTCTCCGACGGAGCGAGGCCGCGATCGCCCTGGCCGTCGTAGCGCCAGTTCGCCGCCGCGGGCGCAGCCGCTGTGGCGAGGCGGTCGCGCGCGGCCTGAGCCTCGCGCTGGGCCCGCGCCTCTGCCGCCCGCGCCGCAGCGGCTTGACGCCGGGCTGAGGCCGCCGCCACGGCGGCCGCGCGCTCCTCGGCGGGGTAGGCGAAGCGGACGAGGTAGTAGGTGTCCGGCGTGCCTTCGGTGAGCGGCCCGGCGCGGGTGGAGAGCTCGAAGGTGTAGGCGCGCATCGTCTCCCGCCCCGTCGCCGGGTCAGTGCTGCGACCGATGATGAAGAGCGGCTGCGGGTCGAGTTCGCGCAGCGGCTTGAGCATGACGAAATTGCCCCGCACCGCGGTCAGCAGGTTGCGGTCCGCGACCGGCCCGTTGCGCGGCGCGGCGCCCCCGCCGGCGAGCGCGAGGGGGCTGGCCGGCGCCTCCTCGCGCGGCGGGTCGAGGAGCGACTGGTCCGACACCGCGAGGCCGGCCACGGTCTCGCCCGCCGCGAGCTGGATGGTGAGTGTGCTGCCCGGCACGGCGTAGAGCTTGACCACCTGGTTCGGGTCGTAGGCGACGGTGCGGATGCGGCTGTCCCGCGCGCTCCCGCTCGGGGTCTCCATGGCGCACGCCGGGGCGCCCGCCAGGAACGGCAGGGCGAGGACGAGGGCGGCGAGGCGGCAGGTCACAGCGGGCCTCCCGCCGGTCCGGCCGGGATGCCCTCGCGCTCGGGCGGACGGTACTCCGTCACCAGCACGCCGAGGGGGTTGAAGGTGGTGCCGTCGCCCGCGGCGATGGGCTGGCCGGTGCGGAAGCGCAGCGTCGCCACCCAGGTCGTGACGACGGGCGGGCGGCCCTGCATCCGCTCCGTCCGGCGGAAGCGGAGCTGGTAGATCTGGTCCGGCTCGGCCGTGTTGTTCGGCAGCAGCGCGCCGGAGAGCTGCTCGACGGTGACGACGGCGCGCGTGCCCCAGACCACCTGCGGCCCTGGCGGCGTCGGCAGGTTGAACCACTCCTGGAAGGCCTCGCGCACCCGCGGCGCCGACATGCGGCTGACCACATCGTAGGCGTACTGCGCCTCGCCGGAGGACCAGCCCTCGCGCAGCCGGACATACTGGAACAGGGTCGAGCGCACGGCGCGCTCCTGCACCGCCGGCGGCAGCGCGTCGCCGTGGGCGACGACGGCCATCGAGCCGTCCGGCTGCGGCACGGCGATCACCGGCACCACCCGCACCAGCGGGAAGAGGTAGACCGCCGCGAGCGCCTGGAGGCCCACGACGCCGAGCAGCCCCGCGATGGCGACGTTCTTGGCGATGCCGCCACGCCGGGCCCGGCGCGCCTCGCGCCGCTGCCGTTCCTGCGTCTCGCGGTAGAGCCGCTCCAGCTCGCCGCGGGGGATGACGACGCTCGCCGCCATCTCCGCCTCGGACGGGCCGCCGCTGGCGGCCGCCGGCCCGATCGCGGCGCCGGCCTTCGGGATCGCGTTCACCGGGCGGCCTCCGCGGGCAGGAGCGGGAGATCGGCCGCGGCGGTCACCCGGCCGGGATTGAGCGGGAAGACTTCGCCCCGGCAGGAGGGCGGGGCGCTGGAGCAGGCGGCGAGCGCCGCGGCGGCGGCGAGGGCGATCAGGGCGGACTTCATGCGGGGCATCACGGGGTTGCGCGTTGGACGGGGGCGGGGAGGGGCGCGCATGTCAGCGCCACACCATGCGGTAGGCGCCGGCGGCGAGGGCCTTGCCGGCGCGGCCGGCGCCCCCGGCCGCGGCGGTGGCGTAGTGAGCCGCGCCCGCGGTGACCGGTGCGAAGGAGGTCGCGAGGCCGCCGCCGATGGAGTAGGCGACCGTGGTCAGGCCGGCCATCAGCAACAGGCCGCACCAGTACCAGCCGGCGACCTGGAGGAAGGAGGCGATCTTCTCGTCCAGCCCGGCGCCCATGTTGTTCTGGACGCTGCGGAGGTACGTCGTGAAGCCTTCCACGAGAAGGCGGAGCAGCACGGCCGTACAGACCTGCACGAGCGTCAGCGACACCAGCTTGCCGACCCAGCGTTGCACGAAGGGGCGCGTCGCGTCGAACAGCCAGAGGCCGATGAGGAACGGGCCGAGGGCGATCACCATGCCCATCACCACCCGGCAGACGATCCAGATTAGGAAGATGACTACGAGCGGGATGAAGGTGGCGGCCATGAGGAGGCGGATGGCGACCCGCTCGCCGATTTGCGTCCACCCCGTCGCCTCCGCCAGCACGCCGGCGGCGGCGCGCATCGTCGCATTCCAGATCGCGTCAAACTGCGCCGCTGGCGCGCTGGTCGTAGAGGCTCCCGTCAAGGCTGAGCCGATGCTCGTCGGGATGGTTTCCAGGAACAGGTCGCGCACGACCGTGTTGAAGGTGCCGGCCGAGGTGAGCAGGGCCGCGACCGCGACGATGCGGATGATTCGGCCGGCGAGCACGTTGCGGTCGAGCCGGCCGGTGAGGACGAGGTAACCGGTGATCAGCACGTAGAGCGTGGCCCCGGCTCGCACCTGCGGGCGAGCCCATGCCAAGCCACCACTGATGACGTTGTTTACGCCGGTCATCAAGTTGGCATCAAAGCTTTGTGCAATTGCCTGGAAGAAGTCAGCGGCCACTCGTGCCTCCGCTGCGGTATCTGTCCAGTTGGCCGCAGTACGGCAGATACATCGCAGAGCCGGGGCCACGCTCTGAGCACGCGCGCTTCAGCGCGTCATACCCAAAGGGATTGGTACGCGGATTGAAGTCAGGCTCGGGCAGCCCACTGCTGTCTCTCTGAGCTGGTGGCTGGGCCGGAGGGCGAGTTTGCGATTGCCCAAGACGGGAAGCCGCGGCGGCCTCCGCGTTCTGGCAGTCGTAGGTCGCCATCAGCCGCGCATCGCGGTGGCAGCGCCGCAATGTCTCGTCGAGGATCTGCGGCCGCGCCTGGTACCAGGGCACATCGTGCACCTCGCCCCGCTGCGCCAGGGCCGGGCCGCCGGCCGCCGCGGCGAGCAGGAGGCCGAGGGCGAGCGCCGCGCCGCGCATCACTCGTCCCCCAGCGCGGGCAGGCTGTCGCGCCACTGCTCGGCGCTCTGCCGCTGCCGCTCCTCGGCGCGCTGCGCGTCCACCTGGTCCTGCGCGCGCTGGAGGATCTGGAGCTGCAGGAGCTGCTGCTGCTGGGCCGCGAGGAAGGTCTGCTCGGAGGCGATGCGGCCGTTCAGCGCGCTCACCGCCTGGAGGTCCGGCTGGCCGTCGATCTCAGCCTCGAGCTGCCGCAGCCCCGCGATGCGCCCCTCCGTCGCCTGCATCTGCTGGTAGGCGATCGCCTGGACGTTGGCGGTCGCCTGCGCCCGGCGCTGCATCTCCTGCGCCGTCCAGTCCGTCCCCTGCGGGGCGTAGACGCGGTTCTGCCCCATGAGCGCCGAGGTGAGGCCGCCGAGCGAGGCGTTGCCGCCCATGAGGCCCTGCACCTGCCCGGCACCGGGCAGGGTGTTGGCGAGCCCGCCGAGCTGCCCCGCGAGGCCCGTGACCGAGTTGGTGTGGGCGATCGCCGCGTAGGTCGAGCGGAGCTGCTGGTACTGCGCCTCCAGCTGGCGCACGGTCTGGAGCGCGTAGGCCACCTGCTGCACGAGCTGCATGTTCGCGCCGGCGTCCGTCACCGGAATCTGCGCCCGCGCCGGGGCGGGCCCGAGCAGGGTGGCGAGGGCCAGGGCGGCGGGGCCGAGGAGAGGGGCGCGCGGCATGGGCTGGTTCTCCTTCAAGCGACCGCCTCGCGCAGGCGGCGGCGGAACTCGGGGATCAGGACGCCGGGGTCGTCCGTGCCGTGCTCGGCCCGGATGGCGCGCAGCAGGCGGACGGTGGCGGCGCGGCCGGACAGCACCGCCACGTGCTCGGCCATCGCCTCGGGCAGCTCGACCCGGCAGACCACCGAGCCGCCGTCGCGCTTGATGAGCACCGAGCGCGGGCCGGCCAGCATGTCCTCGGACACGGCGCGGAACTCGCCCGGCGTGCAATTGAGGCCGCCGTCGTAGGCGCCCCCACCGCAGTAGGCGGCGCGGTCGGCGTCGGCGTTGCGGAAGAGCAGCTTGGTCCGGCAGTTGGAGACGAGGGTCGCGCCCACGGGGTGGCGCAGCACGTGCTCCGGCTGCTGCGTCGCCATCACCAGTGCGCCGTTGCCCTTGCGCAGCGTCAGCGCGAAGTCCTCAAAGGCTCGGGCGAAGCGCTCGTCGGGCAGGTAGGCCCAGAACTCGTCGGCGGCCAGCACGAAGCGCCGCCCGTCGATGACGGAGCGGATGCGGTGCAGCAGGTAGGCCGCCGCCGGCCCGCGCACCGCCTCGTCGGCGAGCAGCGCCGAGGTGTCCACCCCGACCAGGCCGGCATCGGGGTCGAACAGGTCCGCCTCGCCGTCGAAGGCCCAGCCGAGATCGCCGCCCCGGCCCCAGCGCTCCAGCCGCTTGCCCGCGCTGCCCGCGCCCTCGCCCACCAGCCAAGCGCAGAGCCCGGCGAGGGAGCGGAGGCGCGGCGGCATCCGCAGCTGGAAGGCGATCCCCTTGGCCAGGCGCTTCAGCTCCACCGCGTCCGGCGGCGGGCCGCCGTCGCCGCGGATCAGGCCGACCGCGAAGCGCAGCAGCCAAGTCCGCGCGTCCGGCGTGTCGGCGAGCGCCCGCAGCGGCGCCATGCCGCTGTCCTCGCCGGCGCGCAGCGTCAGGTAACGTCCACCGAGGGCGCGGACGAGGATCTCGTTGGCGTTGTCCTTGTCGAACAGCACCACCGTGCCCCCCGCCGCCGCCATCGCCCGCTCCAGCCCGGCGACGAGCAGGCCGAGGAACACCGTCTTGCCCGAGCCGGTCGGCCCGAAGATCGCGGTGTGGCCGACGTCATCCACGTGCAGCGCGAAGTCGTAGGGGGTGCCGGCCGGGGTCAGCAGCCGCAGCAGCGGCGTGCCCCAGACCCCGCCCGTGGCGTCGCCGCGCGGATAGCCGTCGAGGGAGGAAAGGCCGACGAAGTTGCGCGAGGAGATGTCGCCCGGCCGGGTACGCCAGCGCGCGTTGCCCGGAAGCTGCGCCCAGTAGGCCGCCTCGGTGCCGCGGTCCTCCAGCGCCACGTTAGCGCCGGCATTGGTCAGCGCCGCCCGCACCTCGCCGCTGCGGCGGTCGAGCTCGGCCAGGCTATCGCAGTGCAGGGCGACCGAGAGGTGGTGCGAGCCCATGGTGGCGAGGTTCGAGGCGACGTCGTCCATCGCCGCGTGCAGCGCCTCGATCTGGCTGAGCGCGCGGTCGCCCGCGTTCTGCATCTGGATCTGCTGGCGCGCCAGGCGCCCGGTGGCGCCGGCGCGGCTGTGGAAGCGGAAGGAGTTGGTCAGCACCAGCCGGCAGTCGGCCGCGAGCAGCTCGTTCAGCATCCCGGGCCGGGTGCGGTCCGGATACTCCTTGAAGCCCATCAGGCAGCCGAAGGAGGGCCGGCCCGGCGTGCGCACCTCGAAGCCGCGCCGGCCGCAGATCACCCGGTCGGTGTAGATCGCGCCGCCTAGCGACCCATCGGTCAGCGGCACCGGCAGGAAGCGCGCGGTGAGGAACAGCCGCAGCGCCTCGGCGATCTCGGAGAACACCACGCCGCCGCGCTCACGCAGGCCGAGCCGCACCGGGCGGTAGGCGGCGTAGGCCTTAGCGAGGATCAGCATCGTGTCCTCGAGCGCACGCAGCAGATCCTCTCCGGCCTCGGCCGCCTCCGGCTGCCGCCCCAGACGGGCGCGGAGCAGCTTCCAGCCGCTCGCGGCCGGCGCGCGGGGGTGGACGATGAGGGTGACGAACCACTCGTTGGCCCGCTCCCGCCCGGCGAGGACGTGGCGGCGGTACTCGGCCTCCAATTCGGCGGCGAAGGCGCTGCGGTGCGGCGCGGGCGGGAAGGGGGCCACGTCACCGTGGCGCACCATGGTCTCCACCACGGTCAGCCGGTCGTCAGCGATGTTGCGCAGCACCGCGTTGCGGAAGCGGTGCCGCCCGTTGCGGGCGGCGTGGTCCTCCAGCTCGAAGGGCGCGCCGTCGAGCCGCAGGATGCCAAGCACGGAGCCGTCCGTCTTGAGCACGGCGGTGTCGGTGACGTGCCCGACATAGGGCGCGTAGTCGTCGGCCGCGCGCTCGGACCAGCCGGGGTCGGAGAGGAAGGCCCTAGCCACGCGCCATCCCGCGGCGGGTGCGCCGCGCCTCCCGCACCGGCAGCGGCGCGACCGAGGCGCCGCCCCAGTCCGCCGCGTCGAAGGCGCGCGCCGAGGTGTCGAGCCAGAGAAAGGCGACCCGCACCGCGTTGTAGTCCCGCGCCACCAGGATGCGGCTTGCCACCCAGAGCGGGGCGACGATCGCCACTGCCCAGGCGACCCCCTTGAGCCCGTGCACGGCAACCTGGATCTCGGCGCCGCCGAGACCGAGGGTGAGGGCCAGCGGCAGCGGCAGGCCCCAGAGCAGGGCCGGCCGCGTTGCCGCGACGTGCAGCGGATCCTCCGCCAGGGGCTCCACGGCGGCGCCCGTCAGAACCCGAAGAAGGCCGCGATGGAATCGGCGTTGGCGAGGATCAGGCCGCCGGCGACCACCGAGGCGATCACGCCCGCGGAGAAGCGCATGACGAAGAGCATGATGGCGACCGCAATGATGCCGATCATCACCAGGCCACGGGCGATGTTCTGCATGAACCACTGCACGATCTGCGTCACGACGCCCGAGCCGGCGCCGCCGCCAATGGCCTGCGCGTGCGCGAGGTCGGGCAGCAGCAGGACGAGGAGAGCGGCACCGAGGGCGAGGGCTGTCGCGTGCTTGGCCGAGGGAAGGCGCGTCATTCTGACCTCAGGAGTGCAGGAGGTTCGGAGGGGAGGAGGGGCGAGGCCGCGGCGGCGGCCCCTTCCTCCGCCGGCGCGGGTGTCGGGGCGGCAGCGGGCGGGGCCGGCCGGCGCACGTAGGTCGCGCGCGCCCACACGTCCCACTCGGGCGGCGCATCGGGGTCGTCCTCCGACGCCGGGGCGGGCGCGCGGGCCGGGTCGGCCGCCTCGCCGCGCAGGCGGATCGCCGGCACGACCGCCTCGGCCGCGGCCTGCACGCGGGCGACGTAGCCGTTGGCGAAGCCGCGCGCGGGATCGCCGGTGTTGTAGCGGGAGAAGGCGACCCGGAGTGCCCGCTGCGGGTCCTCTTCGCCGCGCGCCGCGGCGGCGTAGCCCTCGCGGAGGAGGCGGGCACCGGCGCGCAGGTTGGCGCAGGGATGGAAGGCATCCGCGACCGACAGGCCGAGGGCCCGCAGGTTGTCGGAATTCACCTGCATCAGCCCGAGATCCACGGAGCGGCCCTTGGCGATCAGCGCGGCGGCGAGTGCCACCGCCGCCGCGCGGGTGGCGGGGTGCCGGCGCCCGCCGCCCTCGCCGTTCACGTTGACCGCCAGCGTGTCGAAGCCGCTCTCCGCCCGCATCACCGCGGCGAGCGTCTCGAAAGCGACCCCCGGCGCGCAGGCGGCGGCAAGCTGCGCCGCGGCGGCGAGTTCGAGAATCACGCGGCGCTCCCCTTGCGGAGGCGCCGCGGGCGGTCAGTCGGCCGGCTGGGGCGGGTGCTCGGGCGTGTCGGCTTCGCCGTCAGTGCCGTCGGGGCCGTCGGACGCGGGCACGCCGCCGTCCCGGGCCAGGACGCCGCGGAACTTGTGCAGCTCGGGGCAACCCTGCGGATAGACGGTGATCGGGGCGTGGTAGTTGAAGGCGCTTGGCAGCTTGAACAGCTTGTCGAGGCTGCGGAAGGTCCGGTCCTCCTTGTCGCGCCAGGTGCGCAGGATGCGGTAGCCGCGGGTCCAGCTGGGGCGGATGTAGATCGCGTATTCGACGTCCGGGCCGTCGCCTCGCGCGACGACGAGCCAACCCAGGACCTTGCCGCCTTCGCGGAGACCCTCTCGCAGATCGGCTTCCTGCAATCCCTTGCCGCCCAACTCGTTCCCGCCCCGCCCGCGCGCACGACCGGCCGCGTAGACAGGAAGCCGGCGGGCACGGACGATGCGCGCATGGGCAGGCCGCCGGGCAGGCAGCGATCCCTGCTGGCCCGGATGGCGCGCGGCACCCCGATCCCCGACTCCGACCACGCGGCGGGTCGGCGCGAAGGGGAGGCGATTTGCCAGGGAGTCGCAAGCGCGCAGACGCGCCTCGTGCAGAATTCGCAATGGTAGCGCGGGCGGGGCACACCCGCCGCTGCCGCTTCTGCCGGTACGTTGGCCGCCGCACTCCGGCATGGAAAGTGAGAGAAAACAATTTGTCGCAACACTGTTCCCTCCCCTTCCAGGGCCGGGAGGCTATCGCCTCGCGACAACCGAAATCAACACGGATCACCGTGAGATAATAGATTATCTCACTTCACTCGCGCGTGAGGTTACGTTCTGTGCTGAGCATGAGGCGATGTGAGCAAAGTGAGACTTTTCAGGGTCACGAGAGATAAACAAATATCCCTCTTGACTATCCTGGTGGTGCTCGGCGCAAGCTGTGCCGTGCCGAGCGGGCACTCATGGCGAGGATGCCGCGCCCTGCTCCGAGTTGGAAGGGAGGGCACGGCAGGGGGCACGAGGCTGCTTCGGGTGACGGTAGGAGAATGGCAGCGGCCATTCGCCAGGGGGCAATGGTGCCCGGAAGGGTGTGGACTCTGGCGACCGCGACGATGGGCCGGAGCGGGGTGGCATGGCCAGGGGTGTGGACTCTGCCGACCAGGTGCCCTGCCAAGGCCCGCCGATCGGGCCCGGCACGGCCCCGATTCGGGGGCTGGAAGGCTCTGAGGACGGCGTCCGCGGAGCAAACTTTCCCACACGGGTGCCCGTGGACCCTACCGACCGGGGCGTGGACTCTGCCGACCGGCACCGACCACTCATCAATGGCTTAGGCCGGTTATCCCGTGGACCCTGCCGGCCAAGCAAATAGAAGAGAATCCAAATATCTCCAAATAGCTCTCGGTCGGCAAAGTCCACATCGACACGCCGGCCACATGCAGGGCAGCTTGGGGATCAGTTCGCTCGGGAAGGATGCGATGGGGACGGTGCACGACCTGCTGGAGGCGAAGGGCAAGCAGGCCGCGCGCGAGCTGATCGAGGGTCGCCGCGGCCCCCGGGTCGTGGAGGCCGCGGCGAACTGGGCGTGCGACGAGGACATCGGCACCGGCTACATGTACTCCGGCTGGTGCCAGACGGCCCTGCCGCACAAGCGTCCCGCCGACAACGCCGCGATCTGGAAGCTCGAGACGGACAGCATGACGCTGCTGGTCGAGCCCGGCGTGCGGGTGGCGCCGGGCGGCGACCCGGCCCATGTCGGCGTGCCCTTCGGCGCCATCGCCCGGCTGATCCTGATCTATCTGCAGTCCGAGGCGCTGCGCACCGGCAGCCGCGACATCGAGCTCGGGGGAAGCCTGCGGGCTTTCCTCGGCCGCCTGGAACTGCCGGTGGGCGGCAAGACGACCAAGCTGGTGCGCGAGCAGGCCGAGCGCATCAGCCGGTGCCGCCTGACTTTCCACGCCAAGCGGCAGGGCGGCAGCCTGCTGGTGAACCAGAACATCGTGGACGTGGCGATGTTCGTAGACGACCCGGGCGACACCGGCCAGGGCACGCTGTTCGTCGAAACCGCCCGGCTGAGCGAGACCTTCTTCCAGCAGCTCAAGAAGCACGCCGTACCGCTCGACGAGGCCGCCATCCGGCACATCCGCAACTCCTCGATGGCGCTCGACGTGTACTGCTGGCTCGCCTACCGGCTGCACTCCCTCTCGGCGTCGAAGCCGATCACCTGGGCGGCACTGGCCGGGCAGTTCGGCGCCGGCATCAAGCTGCGCAAGCACTTCAAGCCAGCCTTCCTGGAGAATCTTGCCCTTGCGCAGGCGGTCTACCGCGACGCCAAGGTCGAGGTGACAGACACGGGGCTGCTACTACACCCCTCGCCGCCGCCGGTCCGCAAGCTCCTGAAGCAGGGATAGGAAAGAAGGGAGAGGATCACCTGGCAGACCAACGCTGAAACGACTTGGCGATATCATATCTTCAGATGGGCAGCCTTAGCAGCAGGTGCCCCGCGCCGTCGCTTCAACACGGGTCTCCGAGCGGTGCGACTCGCCCGGCCATGCTCGTCCGTCTCCCGGACCCGGGGCACCCTGAACACCAAGGACTGGCGCCCGTAGGACCACCCCACGCACAACTTTGGGCCAAGGGTGCCGCGCTGCGCGCTCCGTTGCATGGAGGCGGCTTCCGCCGCGGCGATGGCAAGTGCCCCGCACCTGAACAGAATTCGCTACCGCCCGCGCCGGCCATCACGTAATCGAGAGATGTTGGAGGTTCGATTCGTGGTGGCACCACTCCGCAAGGTGAAGGGGGACGGTACCCCGTACATCAGGCCCCCCGAGATCGAGGCGGCGATCGGCCGCCTGCTGGAAACGGGCCGGGAGGAGGTCATTGCGACCTGCGCGGTGACAGACAGGCGGCGGAATGACTATGTGCCGACGGAATGCATCGTGCACCTGCTTCGGCTGGCCGGCCGCGACAACGACCAGGCCTACCTCACGCGCCTTTTCAGCCTTTTTATGAAGCGGGTCGCGCGGGCCTTTCCCATCCCGGAGCGCCATCTCCCTGGTTCGAACTCTAGGGGATTGTCCGCGACCGAGCTTGCCGTGCGCGACTTCGCGGTCGACCGACTGACCGAGATGCTGTGCCTCGACCGGCAGGGCTACGACGAGCGCCTGGACATCTACGAGGCGACCTTCGACGCAGCTCTCAGGACGCTGCGCGCTACGGCACGACGCTCGGTGGGTCGGCATGGTAACCCGCTTCGGCCACTGTCGGAGGATCCGGAGGCGACCGAGCCCTCCCCCGACGTCGAGGAGGCGCTCCTGCGCCACGTTCCCGGCACTGAGGAGAAATTCGAGCGCCGGGACTACCGTCGTAAGCTCCTGGCGGCGATTCACCTCCTGCCACAGGAAGACAGGAGGCTGGTCATGCTGCTTGCAAGGGACATCCCGATCGACTCGAAGGACCCGGCCGTGATCACGGTTTCCCGGCTGCTGGGGTGCGGGGAGCAGACGGTCAGGAACCGGCGTGACAGGATCTACCGCGACCTGCGGCGTGCCCTCAGGATGGAGCCGGTTGGATGAGCGCGCCCTCCGACGAGGATGTCCTCCTCGCCTTTGCCGCTGAGGAGCGGCACGACCGGGAAACGCTCACGCGCTACCTCGCGCGGTACCCCCACCTGCGCGACGAGTTCCTCGACATCCTCCACGAGGTCGACCTGGACGAGGAGTTCGGCCCAGGGGAGGACGAGAGCCTTGGCGGCGGGGTGCTCGATCGCGCTCTCGGGAAGCTGCTCGACTGCACGCCAGAAGCCATGCGCGGGGCTTCCGCGGAAGCATTTGCGGCGGTTCTCCAGGAGAGGGGAGCGGCAACGCTCTCGCGCGTCTCCGGCCTGCCGCTGGAACTGCTCGTGGCCGTCCGCGACAGGTATCTCGTGCCGGAGTCGGTACCCCGCCGCGTCCTGCGCCGACTCGCCGAGGCCGCGTCGGTGCGCGTCGCCGACGCTCTCGCCTACCTCGCGCTCGAGGCCACCCTCCCGGCGCAGGCCGCCCATTCCTCGAAGGGCAAGCCTGCCGTCCAGCCTAAGATGTCCTTCGCGGAGTTCCTGGACGACCTCGACCTGACGCCCGAGGAGCGAGCCGACCTCCTGTCCGACACCGACTGACGTGGACGGGCTGGAGCTCGCGAGGCGGGCCGCCGCCGACAGACACGGCGCCGCCGTGACGGCGGCGCCTGCGGGCTCCGGCCCCTATGGCTTGGCTGTGGCGGCCGCCAAGTCCGAGGGGGTCAGCATCAGGCGGGTGAGGCCCGGCAACCCGCTGCTCCACGGCGGCCAAGCGGTGTTCGACCCCGAGGCGCGCCTGATCGTCCACCAGCGCTCCGACAACGCCTTCGCGGAGGCTTTCCTGGTCGCCCATGAACTCGGTCACGTCGTGCTCGAGGGCGGCGCCGGTCCCCATGTAGCATCCGAGGTTGACCCGATGCGGGCCTCGGAGCCCCTCACGTCTGGGGCCGACGCGGTGTCGGACTACGGGCGACGGCAGCGCCGCGAGATCATGATGGACCTGTTCGCACGGGAGCTCCTGCTCCCACGCGGCGTCGTCCGCAGGCTTCACCTCGCGGAGGGATTGCCGGCCAGGGTGATCGCAGAGCGACTCGGTCTCCCGTGGCGGGTGGTCATCCTGCAGCTCCTGGACGCGCTGCTTCTGCCATCGGTGAGTGAGCCAGTCCCTACAAGGCCTGAGCCGCCGCTGAACCCGGAGCAGCGAGATGCGGCCAATCACTCCGGGTCGCCCCTGCTCCTGGAAGCAGGGCCCGGCACTGGCAAGACCCGCACCCTGGTGGCCAGGGTGGCCGCCCTGATCGAGGGCGGCGCGGACCCCGCGGGCATCCTCGTCCTTACCTTCTCGAACGCGGCGGCGGCGGAGCTTGCAGAGCGCATTGCAGCACGCTGCCCCGAGGCGGCACCGAGGGTCTGGGTCGGCACGTTCCACTCGTTCGGCCTCGACCTCCTGCGCCGCTTCCACGATCGCGAGGGACTGCCGCCCGACCCGAGGCTGCTGGACCGCATCGAGGCCATCGAGCTGCTGGAGGACCAGTTCCCCCGTCTGGCACTGGAAATCTACCGGGACCTGTACGACCCGTCAGGGCACATCGACACGATCCTCGACGCCATCTCACGGGCGAATGACGAGGTCGTGGATGCCGAACGGTACACCGAGCTCGTGGCTGCCATGCTGGCGTCGGCGGCGACCGAGGAGCGACGAGAGGCCGCCCGCAGGTGCGGTGAGGTCGCCATCGTGTTCCGGGCCTACGAGGAGCTGAAGCGCGAGAGGGGCTGCCTCGATTTCGGAGACCTCGTTGCAAGGCCAGTCCTTCTCCTGGAGCGCGACGCGGACGTGCTTGCCAGCCTGCGCGGCACCTACCGCCACGTTCTCGTGGACGAGTTCCAAGACGTGAACCGCGCGAGCGTTCGGCTGCTGGGGTTGCTGACCGGCGGCGGCGCCAACCTATGGGCCGTCGGCGACGTGCGGCAGTCCATCTATCGCTTCCGGGGCGCGTCATCGTTCAATGTTGCCCGGTTCGGGGCTGCCGACTTCACGGGCGGGGAGCGCAAGCGGCTCCGGGTGAACTATCGCTCATGCAAGGAAATCGTGGACACCTTCTCCCGGTTCGCATCCGCCGGCATGTTGGCGGCGCCCGCCGGGGAGGTTTCCTTCGACGCGTTTCGTGGTCCCTCGGGCTCTCGGGTGGAGTACCGCGGGGCGCCCGACAAGGTCGGTGAGGCACTGGCAGTCGCCGAGGCCATTGAGGAGATGCGCGCTGCAGGCCTGCGCTACGGCGAGCAGGCGGTTCTATGCACGAGCAACGACCGGATGGCCGAGATCGGGGCCGCCCTGGAGACCCTCGGCATCCCCGTCCTTCATCTCGGGAACCTCTTCGAGAGGCCGGAGGTGAAGGACCTGTTGTCCCTGCTGTCCCTCGTCACGGACCGACGCGCCGCCGGGCTCCTGCGTGTCGCGACGATGCCGCCGTTCCGCATGCCGCTCGCGGACGTCGCCGCGGTCATTTCCCGCTTGGCGGAGACCGAGGCTCCGGCCCTGGCGTGGCGGAGTGTTACCGCCGGCCTGCTGGACCTGTCGCCCGGCGGACGCGAGGCACTCGGGCGGCTGGCAGCCGCCTTCGACGGGCTCGGGCCCAACGCCGACCCCTGGGACGTACTCGCGGGCCTGCTGCTCGACCACACGAGGATTGCGGCGGAGCTTGCGAACTCGGGAAATACGGTTGACAGGGTTCGCGGCGTGGCCCTCTGGCAGCTGCTGCACTTCGCCCGCTCTCAGCCAGCCGGGCGCGGCCTCCCGATCCACCAGTTCCTGGAGCGCATCCGCAGGCTCCTCCTCCTCTCCGAGGACCGGGAGCTGCGGCGTCTGCCTACGGCGGCGTCGGGCATCGATGCGGTGCGCATCATGACCATCCACGGCAGCAAGGGACTCGAGTTCCCCGCCGTGCACGTGCCGGGCCTGAGCGCGGACACAATCCCGAAGCGGTTCAAGCCAGCGGGATGCCTGCCGCCGGACGGGATGATCGAGGGCACGGACGCGACCGGCGAGCAGGCCATGCGCGGCGGGCACGAGGAGGAGCAGGAGTGCATCTTCTTCGTCGCGCTGTCCCGCGCGCAGGACCGCCTCCTGCTCTATTCTCCCCTCGCCAAGTCGAACGGCGTCAGGCGGCTGAGGTCGCCCTTCCTCGACCGGCTCGGCGACGCCGTCGACCGCAGGGAGGTGCGCCCGTCCCTGTCGCCGCCAGCCGCGCCACCCGATGCCGCGTTGCCGGAAGCTGTGGTGGTGCCGGCCAGCCTGCGGCCGTCCGACCTCGACCTCTACGGGCGGTGCCCCAGGCGATTCCTGTACGCCATCGTCTTCGGCGCGGGCGGCCGCCAGGCGGAGGCCGCGTTCAAGCAGATGCACGCCGCCGTCCAGGAGGTCGTCTCCTGGCTCGCCTCCGACCACCTGCTGGCCCCTGACCCGGCGGCGGTGCAGGCCAAGCTGGAGCAGGCCTGGGCAGAGTACGGCCCGCACGACCACGGGTACTCCGCCGACTACCTGGCGGTCGCCAGGGGGCTGCTCGGCCATCTGATGAACGCCCGGCGCGGCCGGACCCGGCTGCCTGCGACCGAGCTGAGGTTCGAGGTCGAGGGCGCCGAGATCGTCGTCCGGCCCGATGAGGTGTCCGAGGCGGGGGCAGGGGGCAGGGCGTTCCGGCGCGTTCGCACGGGGCACCACCGGCCATCCGACGCCGAGAGGTTGTCCGCCGCCGCGTTCAGTATTGCCGCAGCTGCCGCCCATCCGGGCTGCACCGTCGAGCTGCTCTACCTCTCCGACCCGACCGTGGTGGCGCTCCCGACCGACGAGCAGGGCCTCGCCAAGGGACGGGGCGCGGTCAGCAAGGCCGTCGCCGCAATCCGTGCCGGCAAGTTCGGGCGGAAGCCGAGCCCCGCATGCCCCAGCTGCCCGTCCTTCTTCTACTGCGGCCCCCTGCCTTCCCCGGACGCCTGAAAAAAGTTGGGTCCGCCGTTACCGGCAGCGCCCGGTGGCGGCGATTGGGTGAGCAGACCCCAAGGGCATCGGGCCGCGGGATCGGGAAAGAAGCAAGATGGACGGATTTGACGAGCGCGCGCAGCGCGCGGAGAGCTATCGCATCAAGGTCGCGGACGAGAAGCTGGAGTTCCGTGACTTCCACGTGGAGGACCCCAAGCCGCTCGGGCGTCAGGTCCTCGCCGCCGCCGGGGTGCGCCCCGTCGAGGAATACAGCCTTTTTGCCATCTTGCCGGACGGGGACTTCGAGGACGTTCGGCTGGACGAGACGTTTGACCTCCGGGGGCGTGGCGCCGAGCGCTTCGTGCTCTTCCGGACCGACCGGGACTTCAAGTTCGAGATTGACGGCAAGCACCTCATGTGGGGCAAGCCGGTCATCTCCGGGACGGTCCTCCGCCGCCTCGCCGACATCCAGCCGGGCTACGACCTCTACCTGGAGGTCCGGGGCGGCCAGGACGTGAAGGTGCTCGACGGCGACGTCATCCGGTTGGACGGTCCGGGCATCGAGCGCTTCGTGACCGTCATCAAGGACACGACGGAGGGCCTCTCGGCCCTCCCCCCGGCCGATACCGAGTTCCTCCGGAACAACGGCATCGCCTACGAGGTGGTGGCCCACGGGGGCCAGGCGGGGGTCGTGCTGCGCGACTTCCCGCTCCCGCCGGGGCGCTACGACCGCGAACGCGCGGACATCCTCGTGCAACTCCCGGCCGGCTACCCGGATGCGTGTCCCGACATGTTCTTCGCCGATCCCTGGGTGCGCTTCCCGGACGGCCGCACCCCGCTGAACACTGACGTGCAGGAGGTCTTCGCGGGCCGCACCTGGCAACGCTGGTCGCGCCACTCCCAGGAATGGAGACCCGGCATCGACGGGCTTCGGACCATGGTCGCGCGCATCCGGCACGCGCTCGAGGTGTCCAAGTGACCACCGCCACCCTGGACGTCTCGATCCTGGAGCCGCACTGGGCGCGGCTCCGGGCTCTTCTAGACCACGGCGGGAACGAGGCGGCCGCCTACCTGCTGCTCGGGCACGCCGACATCGGTGTGGACCCCTGGAGCGGGGAACCGCGACTGCGGCTGGTGTCGCACGAGCACCGCGACATCCCCGAGGCGGACCGGGTGAGCGCCTCGCCGCGGCACGTCACCTGGAGCACGTCGGGCTACATGCGCCTGCTGTCCGACGCTGCAGCGCGCGACCTCGTCCCCGCGGTCGTTCACACCCACCCGAACGGAAGGGCGTTCTTCTCGGAGCAGGACGACGCGAACGAGGCGGAGCTTGCGCGCACTGCCCGGAACAAACGGCTGCGCGGCCTCGCCAGTGTCGTGCTTGGCGGCGACGGCTCCGTCGTGGCCCGCTTCTGGATGCCGGATGGGTCGACGCGGGACGCGGCCTGGGTTCAGGTCGTCGGCCATCGGCTTTCGCGCTGGGGCTCGGTCCAGCCGCAGGACGGCGGCGCCGAGCACCTCGATCGTCAGGCGCGCCTGTTCGGGCCGGCCTTCAACACGACGGTGGGCTCCCTGCGGGTCGCGGTCGTCGGTGCTGGCGGCACCGGGAGCCCCGTGGCGATGCTGCTGGCGCGCCTCGGCGTCGGCCGGCTGTTGCTAGTGGACCGGGACGTGGTGGAGGTCACGAACCTCAACCGAGTCCACGGCTCGCGCCGGTCCGACGCCGAAGCCAGGTTGCCGAAGGTGGACATCCTGGAGCGCGAGATTGACCTCGCTGGCCTTGGCGTCCAGGTCCGCACCCGGCGCGCCTGGGTGAATGAGCCTGGGGTGCGGGACTCACTGCGGGCCTGCGACGTCGTGTTCAGTTGCACGGACGACCACGCTGGGCGCGCCCTGCTCAACCGCCTCGCCTACCACTACGGCATCCCCGTCATTGACGTCGGCCTGCGCATGGTCCGGCGCCCCAGCGGGGGCCATGACGTAAACGGGCGGGTGACCACCCTTGTCCCCGGCCACCCCTGCCTGCTCTGCGGCAGCTTCATCGACCCGCGGCGCGCCGCTGAGGAGGCGCTGGAGCGTGCCAACCCCGCCGAATTCGCACGACGCAAGGCAGAGGCCTACGTGCTTGGCTCCGGCGATCCGGCGCCTGCCGTCGTCACCTTCACGACGGAGATGGCCTGCGTCGCGGTGAACGAGATGGTAGCGATGCTGACCGGCTTTCACGGCGAGGATGGCATGATCGCCACGCGCTACCGGCGCTTCCACCTGCGCGACGACCGTTTCCTCGCGGCCACCTCCCGGCCCGGCTGCCCCGTGTGCGATACCGGGGAGGCATGGGGTCGCGGGGACGTGGAACCCTTTCTCGGGATGATCGCCTGATGCGCCGGACTGTCGCCCGACTCCTCCGGGGCCTCGGCCTGCTCCGCTACGACATGCTTGCGCGCGAGCAGCCCACGCACCCCGACCCGGCATCTCTCCCCGCCGGCGAGCTCGTTGTCGTGCGTGACGGCGAGCACCTCAAGTGGGCCTGCATGCGCTGCCCGGGCGGCTGCGGGGCCGAGATCAAGCTCTCACTGAACCCGGTGCGCCGGCCGCGCTGGACCGTGACGCAAGACTGGTTCGGCCGCCCGAGCGTCACCCCGTCGGTGCACCGGAAGGAGGGCTGCGGCTGCCACTTCTGGATTCGCTGCGGACAGGTCGAGTGGTGTCGGGGCGGGCACCCGGGCGGCGATGGTGTGCCGGCCACACCGCGTGGGCCGGTGCCCCCCGCACAAACCGACCGGCGTCTTTGGCCATTCTTGTCCGAGAATCGCGCTTCCCGGACTCCTTGACCGGGGCGGGGGAGGGGTGGTTCCCTTCCGGGAATGAGCCGCCGCCCCGCCCCGACCGACCCGCCACTCCCTGTCACGACGACGACCGCGGGTGTCATGGCCGTGCCGGTGGCCGTCGTGGAGGCCGAGGTCCAGGCCGCCCGCGACTTCGCCGACGCCGCCCGGGCGGCCGGCACCCGGCGCGCCTACGCCGCCGACTGGCGGCGCTTCCAGGCTTGGTGCGCCGCCCGCGGCGTCGCCCCGCTGCCGGCCGACCCGCGCGCCGTCGCCACCTTCCTCGCCGCTGAGGCCGCGGCCGGCATCCTGCCGCCCACGGTCAACCGCCGCCTCGCCGCGATCGGCCATGCCCACCGCCAGGCCGGCCACCCGGCGCCGCAGCGCTCGGAGGGGGCGGCGCCGATCCTCGAGGTGATGGCCGGCATCCGCCGCTCCCGCGTCGCGCCGCCGCGGAAGGCGAAGGCCGCCGACGGCGACGTGCTGCGCGACCTGCTGCGCGCCATCCCGGGCGACGATCTCCGCGCCCGGCGCGACCGCGCCATGCTGGCGATCGGCATGGCGGCGGCGCTGCGCCGGTCGGAACTCGTCGCGCTCCGCGTCGAGGACGTCGAGCGCCGCCCCGAGGGCGTGATGCTGCGGATCTGGCGGTCGAAGACTGACCAGGAGGGCCAGGGCGCCCTGGTGGCGGTGCCCGAGGGCGAGCGGCTGCGTCCGGTGGCCCACCTCGATGCCTGGCTGGAGGCCGCGGGGATCACCGAGGGCCCGCTGTTCCGCACCGTCACGCGTGCCGGCCGTGTCCTGGACCGCGCGCCCTGCGACCGCGAGGTGGCGCGCCTCGTCGCCCGCACCGCCGCGGCGGCGGGCTACGACCCGAAGGGCTTCGCCGGACACTCCTTGCGCGCCGGCTTCATCACCGCCGCGGCGCGGGCGGGGGCGACAGTCTTCCGCATCCAGGACGTGTCACGGCACAAGTCGCTGCAGGTCCTCGCCGGCTACGTCCGCGAGGAGCAGGCGTTCCGCGACCACGCTGGGGAGAAGTTCCTGTGAGGCGCCCACGCCGTCCAACGGTCTATCATCACCGGGTAGCACAACCTCACTCTGCGGCGTCGGCAGCCTCAAGCTCATTATCGACCGCAGCCTGCGTTCCATTCGAACCAGGCTGGCTCGCACCCTGCCCCACCCGCTTCACAATTTGAAAGGACCGTTTGGAAGGTCGTGAACTGGCGCAAAAGGGCCATCCGTGGCAGAATCGGCCCACTGTCGAGGGAGAAGAGCCGGCAATGCCAGCGGCGAGGGAACGGTCGAGGGAGCGACGTTGGATCGTGCTTGCCACTGATGGCCGCTACGTCACGCTCGGCCGCGATTCCGACCCGTCAGAGGAAGAAGTGCGGCACGCGGAAGATGCACTCCGCGCGCAAGGCCTTGCAGGCTGGCTAGCCGTCATGGAGGGCAACCCGTACATCGGCGCCATCCCAAAGCTCATGCAGGTGAAGCCGCTCGCGGAGCCGACGGTGGCGTTCGAGGATGCCTCGGCGACGTGCGTCCGCGCAATCCGGGCCAACCGCGGTGTATAAACCAAGTGACGGACGTCCCTCCAGACCAAGCTGCACAAGCTTCTGCCGTGGAACTAGGCGGGCGAAATGGGAGTGCTCGTTCGATCGGCGCTTCAGATTGGACGAATGACATTGGTCTTAATCAATGCGTATAGATGATCGCGTAAACTGGAAGGAATATGGCCGCCGGTAAGCAGGACTCCTGCCTCCATATTCTTTTCGATCGCGTGTCCGGTAAGGTTCGCACTCGTCAAAAATGCAATAGCGCCGTCGGCGACAACCATCTTCGCATGAACCCGGCCGTTGGTGAACGGATGCGGACGATGGGTCCAGACATACAATTTAGCTGAAGGAACGGCGTTTCTCATCGTCGATACAGGATCGACGAGCAAACTACCTCCTTGGGTCAAGGAGGCTTCGACGAGAATTCGAGTGTCGACTCCTAGATCGGTGGCCGAATTGATCGCGGCTATGACCGAGGGAACGTCATAGGCAACGAAGCTCACGATGAAGAGTTCCCTCTTCGCCTTCCGGATGACGTCCAAGAGGACTTGTTCAGTTCGACGGGGCGCGACGAATGGCGTCATCGGTCCGGTCCAGACGAGCTCGACGCTGCAGTCTCGCTGCATTCGCTGCCGAGTATGAGCCGCACCCATCAGCATTCCGGCGACGATGTCCCCGGACATCGTGGTTTTCTGCCAAGCCGTGATGAGCGATTCGAGGGCCGCCCGGGCGGCCGGTGTTCCGACGACTTGCTGGAGATCTTGTTCCCGCCTCGGCGGCGAAGCGCCCCGCAACCGCGATGCAATCGCTTCGACCTTCGAGGGCGGCAGCAAAGCCGCCAGTTCCGTAGCTGCATCCAGGAGTGGCCCCATCACGAGCCTCGGAAGAATGCGGCATCTGGATTTTCGAGTGTCGGAACCACCAGCGCACGGTCCAGATGCCGATTGCCTCGTTCGCAAGACGTTTCGGACACGAAGGAGCAAGCATGACAGGCTGCTCCATGCAGCGATTGGTCCTTGCTGGGGTCATGCTCCGAGCACAGCGGATCGGAGGCGCAGACGTGCGCACGATCCAGGGCCTGGCGAAGCAACCGCCCGAGATTTTCGGGTTTGCCCAATTCGACCAAACCCCCGAGTGTTCCGTCCGAATCGGCTGCAGCCGTGTAGATGAGAAACCCGGCCTGGTCTTTCCCCCCGTCGACTTCTGCGTAGATCCGCTCCCGAATGCTGGCGGCGTTGTACCCGCATTCGAGGGCCAGCTCTCTGATCAGCATATGCGCCAAGGTGTGGAGCAGTACGTACCGCACCCCAGGATAGCCTTCCCTTGGATCGAGATTCCGTTTTTGGCGCCATCCGCGATGCCCCGTGCGCAAGCGCGCGTCGACGTCTTTGACGGCGTCCTCTTCGGCCCATGAGTTCAAGGCATCGGTATCGAAGCGAATGAAGATGCCCTCGCCGTGGACCTGTGTCGCCGGTACCCAATCGGGCGCTGAGCGCCCGAGCGGAGCCCGAGGCGCCGCATCGTCACCCGATCCCTCGTCCGGGGATTCGACGCGGGTGAAGCCGAGCAATGCGTTCACTTCACGCAGCCTCTCCAAGAGCAGGACGCGCGTGATCGTCGTTTCGAAGCCTTTCGGAACTCCGACCTTCTTGCTCATGAAATGCGGGTAATCGGTCGGCGGATCGTCCGCCGTTAGAACCTGCCATTCCGGCTCTTTTAGGTCGCTTTGGCCGACATCCGCCCCTCCGCTCCGGTGGGCTTCGATGGCCGACCAAATCTGATCGTTGGAGAACCGCTCGATACCGGGGAGTTGCGCCGTTTTCTTGAGCGTCTTGACGACGAAGCCAACCTCGTCGGCAGACGAGACGTCCTCGAAGAAGGTCCAGCCGTCACCGACGATCTGTGCGAGAGGGGTGCCCGTTTGGGGGATGGCGAGGACCGAGAGGGTGACCGGGAACCAGCCATTGGTCGCGCCGAGCAGGATTGCCCGCGGGTCTTCCGGGCAATCGTCATCGAAACGGTCAACGTGCGGATGCCTCCCGCGACACCCGGGCAAATTGTCTCTGCCGGCCTGGCCGAAAGCTTGGGCCATGTTCTTCGATGCCCCGCAGGCGTCGCATTTGACCCAGAGGTTTTCGGTTTGAAGCGAGGCGCCGCTTTCGAAGAACCGCAACGTCCCGCGGCAGTCGTAGGGACCTCCATGAACGAACCAGTGCCACGGGAAGTCATCCAGGTGTCCGGCACGGCAGGCCATCAGGAAGCGGGCGGGCACCGCGTCGGCGTCACGGGCCCGCTGATCATTGTTCGAACCGCGGCAGCCTTCATGGACGAAGCGCGTCGACTCCGGGCGGTACCGGTTTTCCTTCAGCTTGAACAAGCCGGCATCGAACGGCGATAGCAGCCCACATTTCACGCAGCGCAGCCATCTGGGGAACGGCTTCACCGGAACGCCGACCAGGGCTGCGGGGGAGAATGGATCGACGACGTCGCGCTCGCCGATCGGCGGCATGCGCAGCGATTCCACCTGAGGTCCGAGAACGCTTCGGACGTTCGCCAGCAGACGCGCCTCCTGAATGGGCTGGCATCGATCCTTTTCCCATCGGTCGATACCCATGGTGACGACCGAGAGATTGGGCAGATCGATCAGCGCGCCGGGACCGTAAGTCCACAGAAGTTGGCTTGGGCGGACTTCCCCTACGGGTGTCTTGCTCATGCGTCGGCCCCATTCGACGGGGTGACTCTGGCTCGCCAAGGGGGATCGTTCGTCGAGCGAGAATCCTCCATCACCAGCCTTACGCCGGGTTCGACCTCACGCATCGACATCGGGACGGTCCAATCCGTCCAGGGCTTCACACCCGGGGCTTCCAGGAGCGGATACGCCGTGGGGCCTGCCCCATATTTCTGATAGACGAGCGTGCGGCCTCCCATGCCAGCCTCCTTGGCCCAGTCGTCCGCTCGATGCTTCAGTTCCCGTTCGATCAACGCCTTCTTGGCCGAGTCCTCCGTGACCTCCCAAGCCCGTTCAGCCACGGCGCGGATCGTCGATGTCATCTCCGGTCTGCTCGGACTGTTCATCGCACCCGCGCCCGTATTCGGCGCGAAGGGATCATAGGTGTTGCGCATGATCGACAGCATCGCTCCCGTCAGACCACGGTCCAACGCGCGCGGCGAGAACGGCGTCACCGACTGGGCTTCGACGTGCTGATAGAAGGTCGCGTGATAATGCTCGAACGCCTCGTAGTGTGAGAGGTCGCGCGGACGCGCCCAGGTAAGCACGGTGGCGACCAAGCCTGGCGGCGTGCGGCCGACGCGGCTGGTCGCCTGGATGTATTCGGCCGTTCCTTTCGGTTGGCCGTTGACGACCATCACGCCGAGGCGGTTCACGTCGACGCCGACCGAAAGCATGTTGGTGGCCAGGACGATGTCGATCGGGCGCGGATCACCCGGAGCCCGCTTCTCTGCCCATTTACCCGTCGCGGGATCGAACGTCCCGTTAAAGGGGATTTCGAGCTGATCGAGATAGCGTGGGATGTCGTGGCTGGAAACGCGGGAGGTGAGTTCGCGAACGTCGTCGACGCGGCGTTGCGACAATCCCGGTCGATCGACGAGACTCATGTTCACGCGGAAGGATCGCGTCTGTACGTCGTCCTCGGCGAGGCGCTTCATTCCGCCCAACTCGCGCAGCGAATTGAAATAGCCGACCAGCGTCATGTAGGGGTCAGCGACCGGGCCGAAGCGATCGAAGAGCGCTTGCGCTGCGGTGAGGAAGGCCGTGTACGTCCGGATCAGCACGGCCGGGCGAGAGCTGCCGGGCGCGCATATGCCCATGTAGCGGCGGCCCGGCTTCTCTTCGATGGACCGTTGAACCGAAAAGAAGTTGTCCTCTACGTCGAGGCCGGATGGCGGAAAGACGGAGATACGCCGCATGAACACGTTACGCACCTGGTCCTCGGCGCGCCGCACGGTCGCGGTGGACGCTACCACTTTCGGCCGGACCTTCGCGTCACCAAGGGACCAGGTGCTCAGCTCGTCGACGGCACTCTCGTAAAGGCCGACCATGGTGCCGAGCGGTCCGCTGATGAGGTGGAATTCATCCTGGATGATGAGATCGGGTGGCCGCACAGTGCGCACCGGCTTCACTTTGGCTGCGGGATGAGCACCGCGCACCCGGTGCCCCGTGCCGCAGTCGTGCCCGGGCCAGAGCAGCCCGTGGCGTTCGCATTCCTCATCGACCCGACCGAAGAGGGTTCGCACTTCCGGCCGCCAAGCCATCATGGCGAACTTGTCGACGGTGGCGATCATCATAGTCGGGGGGCGATGATAGATCTCCTCGTCGACCACCTTCACCGGCAATCCGGGATGAGCACGGCCGCTGGAGCCGGCACGCGAGAATTCGCAACTGCCCAGCTTATCCCCGCAATGGATGAGGGTCCGGCCGAGAATCCTGTCGACCTCGATGTCGCGACCCGCGGAGATCTCTGAGCCGCACCAGGGACAGCTCGTCAATTGCGCTGGCGACGCGATACCTGCCCGGTTCCGATCGCCGTTGCGCAATGCTTCGATCGCCTGGTGAGCGTCTTCGGTTCGGCCCGGAGTCACCCGGTTGCCGACCCACAATCCCAGTGAGAAGGGTTCCCTGCCCCACGTCTTCTCGTCCGCGCGACGGATCACTTCCATCGCGCACAACAGGGCGGTCGCTCGCTGGAACTGTTGTAACGTGAGCAGGCGCAGCGTGTATCGCATGATCACGGCGAGGCCGCGCGAGGCATCGAGCCCGCCGAGGCCGTTCTTCAGCCGACGCATCGCCATGGCGAAGGCGGCCACGCCGAGATACGCCTCGGTCTTACCGCCGCCCGTCGGGAACCACAGCAGGTCGGCGAAGGCCTCCACGGGCTTCGTTCGGTCGGGATGCGCTGGGTCGGCGAGCGACGGCACCGACAGCAAGAGGAAGGCCAACTGGAAGGGGCGCCAGGATCTGTTCCTGGAGATGTCGAGCTGCGCTACATCGGCGGCCTCACCCCGTCTACGCTTGAGGGCATAGAGGCTCCGCACGCGTTGCAGCGCCATGGACCTGTTGGCGAAGCGAAAGGCCGTCAGAGCCGCGCCATCGGAAAAGAGCGTGTCCATCCCCTCGCGAAGACGGCGCAGGGTTTCTTCGCAGCGGGCGATCACGTCCCGTCCCGGATCGTCGAAGCCCGTGATTTCGCTCTCCAGCCGCGCTTGCTGCTCCTTGATCCAAACGGCGTAGTCGTCGACCAAGCACGACAAGGCATCCCGCAACTCCGGCAGTTCCATTTCAGCGAGGCGGCCCATGTCGAGCCAACCCTGATCGACCATCCGGCGCATGGCTGGGCGGTCGCGGGGGTCGAGACCCGGAGTCTCGGTCACGGCGACTTCGTAGCGAGGGATGATTTCCGTTCGGACGCGCCAAGCCTTCGAAGAGTCCCCCGGTATCGTGTCGGCGTGGACCGACACGCCGTGGCCGACGGCGAATTCCAGTCGATTGCGGTAGATCAGGGCGAGGCGATCCCGTTCCGGATCGTCGACCACGATTTCATTGGAAGGGCGTCGCCTGAAGATCGACTTCTCCGCAGTGCCTTCCGGCGCGGTCACGGAGATCTCGGGCTGGAACAGCCAAGCGCGGTCTTTGTTGTCATCAGGTTCCAGTTGGCCGTTCACCAGGAACAAGGTGACGAGGCGCTCCCCCTGGTCGTTGGTCCGGACGGTTCCTTGCAGCCTGACGTCGGGCTGGTCGCGATCGGGGGTCGAGGGCTTCATCGGCCCATCCTTCAGTGGCAGGGGGACGACCCCGCCGCACGGGATGCGCTGCCACACCTTGACCTTGGTCTCTTCCTCCTTTCCGGTCGCTCGGTTCTTGCGGGTTTTGACGATGTCGTGCTCGTCGTTTGGGACACGCTCGTAGCGTCCCCATCGAACGTCGAGGGCGAGCGAATCCAAGCCCGACGCGACACAGAAGGTGAGGCCCATGCTGGACGGGACGAGCGATTGATTGTTCGTGGTGTCGATCTCGTCGAGGGCGTCGTCCTCGGGCTCCACCCGGCCGGATGCGCTCGCGAACTCGGCGCCTGGTTCGTGGATGGGCGCCGCCCGCTCATCCTCGATGTCGCCGACCTCATCCACCCCGGCCGCTGGCTCGACGAGGGCCGTCTCTCTTTCGTCCGGTCGCCGAGGTGCGAGTTTCCCGACAAGGTAACGGTCGCGAACGCTCATGTCCTTGATCAGCTCGTGCGGTCCGCCGGCAGGGCCGAGAAGATCGTCGCGGACGGCCAACTCGAGCAGATCGCGCACATAGGCGGCGTTCTCGATGAGCGGCACGGCATTGATGTCGGAAATCCCGGCCGCCGTCGCTGCACGCAGGAAATCATCCCAGGAGAGACGGCCGATCGGCCCGGCGGGGGCGGTGAGAGCCAATCCGCTCAATGGTACCGGCGAGGCGACGGCATGGAGCTTGTCGAAATAGAACGACGTCTCGGACCCCGTCGATCGGATGCGCAGGAGCCGTCCGATCCGCGTGACCAACTGCGAAGGAGCGACGAGAAGCAGCCAGTCACCCTCCGCGATGCCCGCGAATAGATGCGGTCCTCCCGCACACGAGAAGCCGAAATCGTGCTGCGCGTCGCGAACGTTCGCGTCGATGGCCATCCATGCCGTCTGGGCCGGGCTCTGTGCTGTCGCACCAGTCTCCGGCTGACTGGAATCGATCATATCTGGTTCACCAATTTTTCGAGGCGATCCAGCTCTCTGCTGGCCCTGAGATACTGCTCGTAGGCTTCTTGTGCCCCTTGGATGAGGGCATCGTAGTGGACGATGCGGCTACCGGGCGAGATCGCCGTCATGGATGATTTGAGCCGATCCGGATTCGTCTTCTCTTCCTCAATCGACTTGCCGAGAACGAACACGACCTCGATGTTCGGTAATGGGGTACCTTGCTGTTGCAATATCCGCCGCAGGGTATCCACATAGAGCTGCCCTTGTTCCTGCAACTCAAGGAGCTTCATCTGCCGGCCGGCTTTCTTGAGCTCGACAATGATGTGCTTTCCGGCGTAGGTGCGATAAGCGATGTCGATCCGGCCTAGCCTCTCTTTCTCGCTGAAGTCCTCGATGATGACGCCTTCCGAGACCAGGCGCTTTTCCATGAGTTCACTTCCGGAGGCACGCTCCCAGGCGGGATCCAGCAACCAGAGATGATCGAAGAGGTATTTCTGGAGGACCTTCTCTTTTGCGTCCTCATCGACGATCTTCTGGAACTCTTGAATCGCGGCGAGGCGTGATCGGACGATGTCGCGGTACAGAGAGGCTTCGAGGGAATCACGATCCGCGAGTAGGGTGAGCAGCTTGTCCACGCTGGCGATGCTCGCGATGAAATCCTCCGTCGATCCGCGGAGCTTCATGCGCTCGAACGCGAGTATGCCGTGGCGGTATAGAACCCTGCGATCATCTTCCTCGTCGATCGGCAGGGCGCTGAGCTTCGCGATCAACTCTTCGGCGCTCTTGCGAAAGCCTTTCGGCAGTCCATTGAGCCATTCCGCAAGGGCAGGCGAGGACTCCTTCGCCTTTTCGATCTCATGCTTCCGCCGCCACTCGTTCCAGCGGCTCTCGACCTGATTGAGCCGCGATCGCAGGAACGAGATGAGCTGCTGATATCGCTCGTCATCCTCCTGCACGCGCTGACGGTCGCTTGTGGCGATATCGGGCTTGTCATCTACGTCGAGGAAATCAGCTTCGATCTGGCCCGTGAGATATTTCGTGTAGATCCTGGCATCGTTCAGCTTGTCGAGGATGTTCTCGTGGAATAGTCGCCCGCGAGCGAACACGACGATGCCGTTCATGTTGCCAGCTTCGGTGCTCTCCAGGTCCTTCGGCTTTCTGGCCGTGCCGATCCAGCCTTTCACGCGCCATGTCGCATCCCAAGCGTCGAAGCGGTCGGAAAGGGCTTCCTTTTCCTTGAGCTGGGAGGAGGCCGTCAGATCGGGTTCTTCGCTCCCGAACGTCCAAAGGAACTGAACCATGGCGAGATCGCCGCGGTCGGCGGCCGTGATCGGCTGGCCGTCGATCTCGACCCTGAAACCATGGGCTTCCCCCACTACCGAGAACCGCCTCGCCAGACGCTTGCGGAGCGCCACTGCTCCCGGCCCGAGACGCTGGCGCTTGACGTCCTTAAGGATGATCTTCGTCCCCTTCGAGACGGTGATCTCTTCTTGGGCGAGCGGTTCGGGGCTGTAGAAGGGCTTCTGCTCCCGGACAGATTCGTGGATGCCCGCGACCGTCATCCGCAGGCCGTGAGCTCCGCCGTCCTTCGCCGAATGCACTTCAATGGTGTCGGCGATCGAGAAGAGCGAGAGCTTGCCCAGCCCCTTCCTGCCCATCACCGGCCGGCCCTTGGGCGTCACGCGACCGTCGGCCTCTTCGCGGCGCCGATAGCCGACGCGCAGGTACTTATCGTTCATGTCGGCGACCGACATGCCGACGCCATCGTCGGTGATCTCGATCCACTTGCCGTCCGGGTCGATCCGGATATCTACCTTCTCGGCGTCCGCATCCCAGGCGTTGGCGACGGCTTCGGTCAGGACCGCTGCGATGTTGCTGTAGAGGTTGATCCCAAGGTGGTCGAGGACGTTGAGGTCGACCGTCATCTTGTAGGTGTCAGACATCGACGCTCTCCGGCTCGGACATCCCGACATCGAAGAGGTTGGCCGCGGAGGCCTTAGCACGCTTTCTGCCAGACACAGAATTCTTTGGAGCTTTGTGCAGACCTCGGTCAATTTCTTCTTGGTAGCGCCGTCGGTTCAACTCGGTAAATCGACGTAGCACCTCCGCACGCGCGGCATTGGAGATAGTGAACCTGACGCGGTCATTCTCAGCCAGGTTCGACAGCTCGTGATAGCCATGCCCGAGGTCTATGTCGTCCCATCCGTAGGCAGACATGACTGCCGCATCAATCTCGCAGTGCTGTTCGCGAAGGCGCTCAATGCGCCGATCGCTGTCACTCGCATTATGGAAACGGTTGTAGAGCTTCGTGAGGCCGATCGGGTTGGCGGGATCGGTCATCACCCCGTGGCGCGATTGCAGGTATTCACGACCAAGCTGGTCGAAGCGAAGAATGTCGGCGGATTCCAAAAAGGGAAAAGTCTCGACTGCGTCGGACGGCGAGAAATTCAGGTCGAGCTTCATCCGGGAAGACTGTTTCCAAACCCAAGCGTCGACCGGGGATGAATTGAAGATTGCCGCGTAAGCGTAGGCCTCTGTCACAGCGAAAACGACACACTTCTCGTGGAAGATGACGTCGTTTGTTACTACCGACGGATTGAAATATTTCCCGACGCGCCCCGCCACGAGGATGTGTTCGAGCGGACGGGATTGCGGATTCCAGCCGTCAGGGTGCTGTTCGAAATGGTGGCCACGCCCTATCGCATGATAGAGGCCCGGACGCTTTTCAGCGAACTGCCACCACCGCTGGGGCAACGGCTTCCGAAGAACGAACTCACCTCGCTCGTTGAGACGCTGACGTTCCGGTCTGACTCGATCTTTGATGCGCTGCCAGGGCAGTTCGTATTCCTGTGCGCGGTCGTCGGACCAGTCCCAGAAACTGATCACCCATCGAGTTGCCCGTTGCTCTGGAATTGATTTCAGGTCGTCTCCGTCAAGGTAAGGAAAGATCACCTCGGCATTCTTCGGGTCGGCATCCAGCATTCGACGCGCTTCGTCAGGAGAAAGCACGAAGCCCATGCCAAGCACGATTGAGCCTTGATAGGTAATGCCCTCGTTGGCTTTGAGCCGCTTCGGACTCCATTCCTCATGATCGGACAAAAAAGCCGATATGAACGAAGCCGACCGCCCGAGCAACGATCGGGCGCCCTGCCACTTGCCCTTGTGGACATGCACTCGACTGGTGACGACCGCCGCCTTTCCGGGCCAAGGCTCGTTCGGGTAGGCAGCGTGGATGACGGCACCCTTGCCGACCATGGCCTCTAAGCCGACCTGCCGCGTGTCGCCTTCTGCGATGGTGTTGACTGCTAGTAGTCCAAAGCCACCGCCGTTTCGCAATAACGAATAGGCACGCAAGAAGAAGTAAGCCACGAGGTCGGCGGATCCACGGCGACCTTCGGCAATTTGGTCGACCAGCCAGTTCCGATAGAGAGTACCAGTCACACCGGTGATCCGCTGCCCTCCCAAGAATGGAGGATTGCCGACGAAGGCATCGAAGCCTCCATTGTTTCGCAAAAAGACTTCAGGAAACTCAAGTGGCCAATGAAGCGGCCGTCGGGCAGCACCGTCGGGAGCATCGCTCGTGAGATCGGACGCCGCATCCCGCACCAGTCGACCCCGAGCATCCGCGTTGCCCCTGGCGGCTCCATCGGCGATGGCGGCCAGCGTGTTAATTCTCGCGGTTCGCTCACTGGCGCGGTCCTCGGTGAGGGCGATTCCGACGAGGGCATCCGCGATCAGCTCCGGCAGCGCGAGTTCATTGCGTGATTTGGCGTCGAGGGCGGCCATCGCTTCGACATCGCCCATGTCGCGAATGGGGATGGAGCGGAGTTGGCTGCGAAGTTCGAGCGCCTTGTCGACAGCCGATCGGATGGTCCTGCCGAACAGACGAAGCTGAGCGTTACCCGTTGGGTTCAGATCCAATTCAATGAGCTGATCGAGATTGTGAATGCCCAGAAGACTGTCGCCACTCCGGAAGTTGTGGTCGAGAAAACCGAAGGGGCGGCCCTTGGCGAGGGTGGTCAGCCAGAGCGACAGCTTGGCGAGTTCTACCGCGAGCGGATTCTTGTCGACGCCGTAGAGGCAGCGCTCTGCGATCAGGCGACGCGCCAGGATCGCCCGTTCCTCGGTATGGCGCGACAGCAGCTCGAATGCCATGCCGTCATCGGCAGCGTGGATGCGGCCTTCGTCGTCTATTCGGCGTCCTGCTGCCTCCTCGGTGGACCAAGCCTCCACCAGCCGGTCGGCGAGCCAGCGGCAGGCCTGCACGAGGAACGCGCCCGATCCCATCGCTGGGTCGCAGATTTTGAGGTCGAGGAGTTCGTCGGCGCTCTTGAGTTCCCAATCCTCGGGCGCCTTGCCCTCGGCTGGGCCGCGATAGACGACCGGGGTTAGCGTTTCCTTGACGATCTTTTCGGTCAGGCTCTTGGGTGTGTAGTGCGTTCCGCTCTCACGCCGATCGGCGCCGAGGACGACGACGAAAGCGCCGGAGTGATGGACCAGAGGGTATCCCCAGGGGTCCGTCCGCAAGAGTTCAGCGTAGGGCAGGATGCAGTCACGTAGGGCGACGTCGCCGCGGCACACGGTGAGCAGCCGCGCCGCTAGGCGTTCGTCTGGCGCTTGCCCGATGGCGTTACGAATGGCGGGCTCGGAGCGCTCGCTCCGTTCTTTCAGGAGCTCGACGACCCTCGCGGTGCCGTCGAGACGTGCCGACTCGATTTCACCGAGCGCCACGCGCGCATTCTTTGCCTTGGCCGATCCTTCGAGTTCGAGCGTCACATCATCAATGCGCTGGACCGTGCGCTCAAGAAGGCCTTCATAGACGTGGCCGATCTGTTCCACGTCGAGCGCGCGATAGGACAGCGTGCGCCCTTCGAAGGTCTGGATCGCTTCCAGCAGGAGGAGGACCGTGCGGTCGTCGATCGGCAGGGGCTCCGCCGGGTCGCTCCGCCAACTCGTTCCCTTCTTGCGCCCTTCGAGGAAGGGGTAGCGGTCCGGGTCGAAGAGCGATCCGCCCATCGCCGGAAGCCGAAGCAATGGATGATCGATGCCGCCGTAGACGCCGCGGAACAGCGCGAGCAACCGGGACCACGCCGAGCGCCGGCGTTCGAGTATCTCCTCGTTGTCGGCGCGCAACTGCATGCGCAGGCTGGAGAGCGCGTAGAACGCGTCGTACCGAGGGTCGCCGAGAAGGAGCAGGCCGCGCTCTTCCGCCGCGAGGAGGAAGACGAGCCTCATCATTACCGTGAGGCCGGCTTCGTAGAGTTCCTTCGGGTCGACGTCGTGCAACAGATCCCGGTTGCGGTCCTGGTCGGCGCGGTCGAGGGATTGGACCAGCACCTCCACCGCACGGCGGACCTGTTCACCGAGCGCGTCGGTTACATCGTCCTGGTGCTTCAGCGATCGCTCGAACAGTGCCGGCAGCCTTTCGGCTTCCGGGCCGAAGAAGCGACGGATCCCGAGCAGGCTGACGAACGCACGAAGTGTCTCGGCCTCCTGCCCCCAGAGACGGGCGTACCAATTGGCGAAGCTCGCGACCGCTCCCGCCGGGGCATGAACGAGCATCCAGCGCTCGCCATTCGTCACGAGACCGAGCGGGCATCCGGTCGCTCGAAGCAGCGACACCATCCAGTCACCCGAGGTTGTGGCCAGCCCGTCATAGTTTCGGGTGGCATCGAGATCGGCATCGGGGTCGTAGATTTGGATGAGCAACAGCGGGGCATCGCCCTGGGTCGGATTGACGATGGCCAGGTCGGGCGCGATCGTTACGCCGTGCTCGGGCAGTGAGGCCTTCAGCCGCTCTGGCAAAGAGGCTGCCCTGCGCAGAACCTGGTCGTCCACATCCAAGGCACTCTGCAGGACCTCGTCGATCCACGCCGAGTGGATCGCGGGCAGATCGGGATCGTCCGCATCAACGGCGTCACGCCACTCGTCGTAGGCAGCGCGGAGCCGTCGAGGGCGACCCGACGTAAGGGCCTCCAGACCCTGTGGAAGCACCTCTCTCAGCACGGGCACCGCGAGGAACGGACCCGACACCTCGATGAGGTCGAGCCAATCGTGGTTGGCGCTCATCGCTTCCGCTCCCTCGTTAGGGAGTCGGGCACGAGCAGTATCACGGCCACGGGAAACGTGTGATCGCGGATGTTGGAATATCTGTTCTCGATCGCGCGCACCTCTTGTTCCCGTTCGAGCGGGATGCGGGCGAGACGCGCCTCCAGAGCCGCTCGGTCACGTCGGAGCTGGGTGCGCTCGTCTTCGGAGAAGAGCGAGAGCTGTTGCGGCTCACGTTCGGCGGCGAGTTCGGCCCGCAACGCCCTGTCGAGATCATCAAGGACCTGTCGGATGTCGTCGCTCTCACTTTCCCGGCGGGTGTCGATCGAGTTCGACAGAAAGCGCAGGCGATCCTTGGAGCGCGCCTCTACCGCCGCCAGTACGGAATCGCGCTGTTTCTCGAAGCGGGTCCGCAGCGCCGCGAAGGTCGTGTCTGGCAGCACGGCTGGCTTGGAGTCCTGTAGCCATCGACGTACGTCGGTGACCCGTTCCTCGCGACGAAACCCGGCATCGCGCAGATAACCGCCAGCCTCGGTGAGCTCCTCGTGCAGGCGATGGTGGCTTCCGCCCGTGATCACCAAGCGAGAAACGACGGCGACCGTCGGAGCTTGCAGGCGGTCGTCGGGAAGCGATCGGGCGGTGACACGATGGATCTTCTTCACGTCGTCCCGCGCCCAGATTTCGGCTCGAAGCAGGCGCAGACTCATCTGAACGAGGCGGTGATTGAGATGCACCAGGACGACGTCGTCGCGCCCCTTCGCCACGTCGTGGTCGAAGGTGATCGGGCGGACCTTCTTCGTATAGGGATGCTCGAGACCTTCGAGGCATCGCGTCCATGAACCCGATAGCGCCGGCATTCTGAAGACGGTCCCATCGGGAGCTCCCGGGAGGGAAACGGGCTCAAGGTCCGGTTTGTCCGAAAGGCGCAGAGCCGTCCTCACCGCCCTTTCGATGTGGTCGGGAGCGAGATTCTGCTCTCGCTTGGTCTCGGCGAGGCGTTCGTGCAGCTTTGTGATGCGTTCCCGGAGATCGCGCTCCGCTCTGACGAAGCGGCGGGACTTTTCCAGGCGAGCTTCGGCCAGCCGGGTATCCAGATCGCGCCGACGTCCCTCGATCAGGTCCGGTAACTGGGGGGCGATGACCGGGTTGACGCTGCCCATGTCGGCCCGCATGGCGTCGAGCTTCCGGAGGGCACGCAGGATATCTTCGCCATGGCTTCCCTCGTCGTCGACCGGATGCCAGATGACCACCTCTCTGGAGCGCTGGCCGTGCCGGTCGATGCGTCCGTTCCGCTGCTCCATCACATTGGGATTGTAGGGGATCTCCAGATGGACCATCAGGTGGCAGTGGTTCTGAAGGTCGATGCCTTCCGAGGCGGCATCGGTCGCCAGGAGGATTCTGACGGGAGATTCGTTCGGGCTGGCCTGGAACGCCGCCTTCACGGCTTCGCGCTCGTCGTGATCCATCCCGCCGTAGATCAACGCCAGCCGGTCGCCGCCGAAGCCGTGAGCCGCGAGGATCTGTTGCATCCACTGCTGCGTCGTCCGGTATTCCGTGAAGAGTATGACCCGCTCGTCCGTCCACTGGCCATCGACCTGGAGATGCCTGGCGAGCCACTCCAGTATGGCGCGGGCCTTGGAATCTTCTTTGCGCGACGCTTGCTGGGCCCAAGACCGCAGACGTTGGAGCATTAGCCATTCTTTTTCGTCGGGCGGTCGGACGTGTTTGCTGGCTTCGCCGATCGCCTCGTCTTCCGCCATCTCGCGTTGCGTGTCGTCGGCGTAGTCTTCCTCCGCCTTCGAGATGGCTCGCCGGAGGATGCGCTCGTCCAGCTTTCGTTGGCCTTGCCCGGCCAAGGCGCGCCCCTCAATGGTCGCTACGTGCCTTTCCAGCGTCGTCGCGAAAGCCGCGGGTGACGACGACAGGCGCTTGCGTAGCAATTGATGGACGAAGCGATCGACGGCTCGCGTGCCCTTTTCGCTGCGCTCTCGGCTGGATATGTAGTCTCCGAGCAGGCGACGGATTTCACGTTCGTCCTCGGCATACCTCACGGGGAGGGCTTCGAGGCGCCGTACCGGATAGATTCGGTTGCCATTCGCATCGACCAGGTCGCTCTTCAGCCGCCGCACCATGACCCGGGCGCGCTGCGATTCGCTCGGTAGGACGTTCCTGGCGAAGCGTTGATCGTCCAGGAGTTCGAGGAGCGCGGTGAACGATTCCGTGTAGCCGTCGTGAGGCGTGGCGGTCAGGAACAGCTTATGCTGGAAGTGCGGCGCGAGAAGACGGACCAGCCGTGTCCGGAGGCTCTCGACAGCATAGTGCCCGACCGTCGGCGCGACGTTGTGGGCTTCGTCGATCACCAGCAGATCGAACTTGCGGGGATGCGTCACCGTAGGGGGCAATGCATCTCGGAATAGGCGCAGGCCTTCACCCTGCTTCGCCCAATCCATCGAGGTGATCAGGAGAGGGAACGAGGTCCACGGGTTGGCGTGCAGCCCTCGCTCGCGACGCAGATGTCTGACGAACTCGGCATCCACGATCCGAAAATCGAGGCCGAATTTCTCCTGCATTTCGGTGCGCCACTTTTCTTGCAGTGACGCCGGGCACAGCACCAGCACGGTACGCGCGCGGTGACGTAGAAGCATCTCCTGGACCACGAGGCCGGCTTCGATCGTCTTACCGAGGCCGACGTCATCGGCGATGAGCAGGCTGGTTCGAGCCATGTCGATCGCTCGCACCAGTGGGTCGAGCTGGAAATCCTCGATGCTGACGCCGCTGCGGAAGGGGGCTTGCAGGTAGGCTCTGTCCGCGTTGGTGGCCGCTCCCCATCGGACGGCATCTAGAAATGCTTGCAGCGTGTCGGGATCGTCCAAGCCCGTGATGCGCGGCAAGCCGGCACGCTCAATGACATGGGCACCTGGCTCCAGTTCCCACAGAACCTCGATTTCCTCACCGAGGGCATCCTCGTCGATCGAAGCCAATCGAACGAGGTGATGCTTGGGGAGACCGGGTGCGATCGAGCCGTCGTCCACCTCGGAAACGATCCACTGACGCCGGCGAGCTTCCACCAACTGACCGGGCTCTGGGATCGTGTGATGTGCTATCTGCGCCGCTGCGCTGCCGGCTCGTCCGACGATCACCGACGCCTCTCCCCGGTCCGCACGAGGTCGGCGATGCGTTGAGCCGCTTCACCGGCGCTTTCGTGTGCCCAAATGCGGACGACCCGCCAACCCAAAGCCTGGAGGCGCCGATCGGTGTCGGCGTCCCTGGCACGGTTGGTTTCGATCTTTTCGCGCCAGAACTGCGCATTGCTCTTCGGCCAAGAAGCGTGTTCCGGGCAGCCATGCCAAAAGCAACCATCGACGAAGATGGCGACTCTGGCGCCGGGAAAAACGATATCGGCGACCCGGCGCGGCTTGCTCAGCAATGGGACCTGCAAGCGATAGCGCAGCCCTCTGGCGTGCAGCTCCTTGCGTAGGGAAAGTTCGGCGTTGGTGCCCTTCTGCCGCACCCGAGCCATGCGGACGCTCGCCTCATGCGACGAGGGGCTTAAGTGCGACATCCGCGATGCCTCCCTTCTTCTGGCCTTTTCGCTTGGTCTTGATGCCGAGGTGCGCCGCGATGCTTTTCCCGATGACCTCGCCGAGGACGACCGGGACCGCATTGCCGATCATTCGGCCGAGAACCTTGAAATGGGTGGGACCGCCCTCTGGTACGAAGGCATAGTCCTTCGGGAACCCTTGCAGGATGGCTCCTTCCCGCAATGAGATCGCCCGATCCTGCTCGGGATGCCCGAAGCGGCCGTTGCCGAAACCATAGAACTGCGTCGTGATCGTCGGAGCCGGGTCTTCCCAGGTCATGCGCCCGTAAACGCCGGGATAGGTGCGGCCAGTCTCTTTGCGATGGCATTCCGCGACCAGCCGTTTGGGCCAGTCGCGCCACGTCCCGCCGGGGCGAGAGGCGCGGATGCGCTCTAGGTTCAGCTCCGAAAGCTTGGACGACACATGGAAGGCGTCATCTTCATGAGCGCTTCCGGCTTCGATGGCGGGCAGTTTCCCGATCGCGTCTTTGACGGTCCGCGGTTTCTCGTGCGTCGGCGCGATCAACTCGATGGGGCCGATCGCGCTCGCCAGTATGACCATGCGCCGCCTGGTCTGCGGCAAACCGTATTGGGTGCAATCGACGACGTCTTGCCAGACCTCGTAGCCGAGCCGGCGCAGGGTGGCGACGAAGTCGTCGAAAACGGCATGCTTCTCGACCAGAGGAACGTTCTCCATGGTCACGATATCCGGCCGGACGGATTTGATGAGGCGGGCGAACTGGTACAGCAGGGGCCAGCGTGGACTCTTCAACGTGTCGTAGCGTTGGGAGTAGGTCGAGAATGGTTGGCACGGCGCGCAACCGGCCAAAATCCGAATTTCGGCGCCGCCATACAGCTTCCTCAGCTCCGACGGCGTTACGCTCTTGATGTCCTTTGGAATGAAGCGCGCACCATTGTTGGTCTCGAACGGATACCGGCAGGCAGTATCGACATCGATCCCTGCGACGACCGGGATGCCGGCTCGGGTCAGGCCGTGTGTCAGGCCGCCAGCGCCACAGAACAGGTCGATGCACGCCACTTCGCTCATTTCTTCGCCCTCGTGGCGCGCCTTCCCGTTCCCCGCACATCGCTCATGGCATGTTCACTGCCCTCGTCCGATGCTCTTCCGGCTCTCACCCATGAATCGACTTCGTCCGACTTGAACTTCCAAAGCCTTCCAACCTTGTGGGCAGGCATGTCTCTTTTCGTTATCCAGCCGTAGATCGTGTCTTTACTGACACCCAGATAGGCGGCCATTTCCTCGACGGACATCCAGCGATCAGCCATGAGCCGCCCCTTCTCCGGACGTAGAGGAGGGACGGGATTATTCCACTCGCGGAGGGTTTAGTAAAGCTGGTTTGGCCTGATTTAGTCCGGTGTGGTCCGGGACTCGCCGATTTCGTCGGAAGGGGGCAGATCCCGTGTCATGGCCGTCTCCTCTCCGGGGCCGCGTGCTAGGCGCTGCGCGCCCCGACCTGCCTTGCGGCTCGGTCCATGCGGGTGACGCCCGCTGACGCGCTTACCGCCGCAGATGCGGCGTAGAGCGGGGCCGAGGGGCTTTGCCCCCTTTCTCCCCCAAGGAGGCTTCCATCCAGCTTCCTCCGGCTCCGTGCTGTCGGATCCTGGTGAAGCCTCTTCTCCCCGTCCAACCCCACCGCTCGCGCGTGCCCGGGCGTCTCCTCGCGGAGAGGTCGAGGTCCGCGCCCACCAGGGGCGAGCGGTGCGGGTCCGGATGGCCGCGATCTCGTCTTCGGTCATGCGAGCCCCCGTTTCCTTCCGCAATCCGAGAGCGGAATGAGCATTGCCGCCAGCGTCGGGTCCGGGTGGCGCCGCATGGCGGCGACGAAGGGCCCGTCCGCGGCCACGACGCCCCGGGCCCCCATGGCCACGGCGAAGGCCACGTACAGGGTGTCGTAGGTCGAGTGGTTGACGGCCAGGCCGATGTCGAGCGCCACGTCGTGCAGGGCGAGGTCGCCGGTCGGCGTTGGCGGCACCTGAGCGCGCAGGAGTTCGAGCGCCTCTCGCGCCTCGTCCGGCGACCACTTGCCCTTGCGAACCTGGAGCCAGCAGATGTTGGTCGCCTCGTTGAGCCAGAAGTCCGGCACCAGGAGCTCCTCCTCGCCCTCGGCGAGCTCCTGGGCGAGGTGGCTGTCCGGTTCTTCGAGCACCCACTTCAGGGCGACCGAGGCATCAACGACCAGCGCCACTCGTCAGGCGCCCGAGGTGCCGGTGAGGTCCCCTGCCCTGCCCTCCCGGCTTTCCCGAAGGAGCTCGGCGGCGGTGGCCGACCCGCGACCGGCGGTTCGGCGCCGGAACTCCGCCAAGCGCTCCGCGGCGGCCGTGCGCGGCGAGGGCTGACGGCCGCCGGTCAGCACCTGGCGCAGGATCTCCCGGTGCTCCGCCTCGGCGCTGCGCCCGTGCTCGGCGGCCCGAATCCGGAGCGCCCGGACAAGGTCGTCATCGAGGTTGCGGACGGTCAGGGTCGCCACGGGCGTCCTCCTGCTGCGGATGCAGTCATTGCTAACATATAGGCAGCAATGATGGCGCCCGGAAGCCCCGCCGTGCCCTGTCGGCCGGCAGTGCCCGTTGCGATAGAGGGTTGGGCAAGCCGGCCCGGTCAGGCCGGGGGCAGACGGTCTGCGAGCGCCTTCGGCGGCGCGGGCCGGAGCCGGGGCGGTGCCTTCGCTGCCGCCGAGAGCGGGAGCTGCATCGCGGGGGCGCTGTTGCGCCGCCCCTTCGGCGCCGGCTCGTCCGCCAGGGCGGGCACGGGCCAGAAACACTCGACCTGACCCTCCTCACCGCGCAGCGCCAGGAACACCACGCGCGTCACCTCGCCCGTTTCGTCCGTCTCCACCGCGAGGCGGAACATCAGGCCCTCCGCCCGATCCGCGTCGCCGAGCGCCAGGGCGAGCTGCTGCGCCTCGCTCTCCTGCCGCCGCAGCGTGCGCTTGGTCGGCTCCGCCGCATCGCCGCGGTAGAAGCGCACCGGCACGCCCTCGATCAGGAAGACGAAGTGGTGCGTCTCGTCGAGCACGCCGAGCCAGGAATAGCGCCCCGCCTCGGCTGCGCGGCGCAGGCGGTTGCGGCTGAAAGAGTAGGCGCGGCAGCCGATGCTCCAGGCGTCGTCGCCGGCCCAGGGATCGGCCATGGCGAGCGCGTCGGCCCGCCCGCGCGCGAGAAGGCGCGCGCAGATGGCCAGGCGCTCCTCGGTGAGCGCCGGATGCAGGTCCCAGGGGCGGCGCACCGCGGGCGCCGCGTCGGCCTCGTCGGTCATGCGCACAGGATAGCGCAGGCCCCGCGCGCCGACCCAGGCCTTTGCACACGCGAGGGCGGGCGGCGCCTCCGGTCCGCCGAGCCTTCCGCCGTCGGCGGTGCCGCGCGCCACTGGCGCCATTGACGCCGGGCGCGACAAATCGCGAGTGTTGCGGAACATTCAGCGAACATGGGCGATTCGGCAGCATGCAGGTCCACCCCGTCCCCCTCGATCCGGCCGCGCTCCCCCTCCCCCTCCTCGGCCGCCGCGTGGCGGCCGGCTTTCCGTCACCGGCTGACGACTACCTTGAGGGCGAGATCGACCTCGGCCGCTACCTGATCGAGCGGCCGGCGGCGACCTTCCTCATGCGGGTCGCGGGCGAGAGCATGGTCGGCGCCGGCATCCTCGATGGCGACCTCGTGGTGGTGGACCGCAGCCTGGAGCCGCGGCCCGGCCACGTCGTCGTCGCGGTCTGCCACGGCGAGATGACGATCAAGCGGCTGCGGGTGCTGCGCGACGGCCGCGCCGTGCTGCTGGCCGAGAACCCGGCCTTCCCGGAATTCGTCATCGGCGAGGAGCTGCCGGCCGAAATCTGGGGCGTCGTGGTCGGCGTGGTGCGCAAGACGGCCTGACGCGCATGACCGAGGCACCCCGCGCCGCCCTGGCCCTGATCGACTGCAACAACTTCTACGTCTCCTGCGAGCGGGTGTTCGACCCCCGCCTGCGCGGCGTGCCGGTCGGCGTGCTCTCCAACAACGACGGCTGCTTCATCGCCCGCAGCGAGGAACTGAAGGCGCTCGGGGTGCGGATGGGCACGCCCGCCTTCCAGGTCCGCGACCTGATCCGGCGCCACCGCGTGCGCGTGCTCAGCTCCAACTACGCCCTTTACGGCAGCATGTCGGCGCGGGTGAACGCGGTGCTCGCGGGCTTCTCGCCAGCGGCGGAGGCCTACAGCATCGACGAGACCTTCCTCGACCTGGCGGGCGTCGCCGGGCGTGACCTGCGGCCGCTCTGCCAGGACCTGCGCGCGACGGTGCTGCGCTGGACGGGCATCCCGACCTGCGTGGGCGTGGGCCCGAGTAAGACGCTCGCCAAGCTCGCCAACGCCGCCGCCAAGGCGGACCCGGCCCTCGGCGGCGTGTGCGACCTGACGGAGCCGCAGGCGCGCGCGGCGGTGCTCGCCCCCTTCCCCGCCGCGAAGGTCTGGGGCGTCGGCCCGGCCACCGCGGCGAAGCTGGCGGCGCTCGGCATCACCACCGCCGCCGAGCTGCGCGACCTCGATCCGAAGCAGGCGCGGGCGCTCGGGACGGTGGTGCTGGAGCGCCTGGTGTGGGAGCTGCGCGGCCTCGCCTGCCTGGACCTCGACCTGGTCGCGCCGCCGCGGAAGGGGCTTGCGGTGACGCGGAGCTTCGGGCGGCCAGTCACGGCGCTGGCGGAGGCGCTGGAGGCGGTCGCCGCCCACGCCACCCGAGCGGCGGAGAAGCTGCGCGCGCACGGGCTGGTGGCGGGGCGGCTCTCCGCCTTCGCCCACACCGCGCCGCACCGCCCGGGGCCGCAGCACCACGCGGCGCGGGCGACGGGCCTGGTGCCGATGACCGCCGACACCCGCGACCTGGTGGCCGCCGCCGGCCGGTGCCTCGCGGCGGCGTGGCGCGACGGCTTCGCCTACGCCAAGGCCGGGGTGGTGCTGGAGGATCTCTGCCCGCCCGAGGCGGCGCCGCGGACACTGTTCGATGCGCCGCGCTCCGGGTCGGAGCGCCTGATGGCGGCGGTGGACCGGCTCAACGTGCGCTTCGGCCGCGGCACCGTGTTCCCGGCCGCGGCGGGGGTCGAGCGCGCCTGGGCGCAGCGGGCCGCCCATCGCTCGCCGCGCTACACCACCCGCCTCGATGAGCTGCCTATCGCGCGGGCGTAGCGACCGAGGTCGCCGTCGCGGGCGGCATGCCTAGTGCCCTCAGAAACTCCGAAGGTTTTCAGTCCAGAACCTGTGCGCCTCTGTTGTGCGGCTCCGGGCGTCTCCCCCGCGGCGCGGGGGCCGGGCTGTCGG
>NZ_JALPRX010000009.1 GCF_023223525.1 Roseomonas acroporae
GCCGACGCGGGTGGCCGCCTCGGCCAGTTCCTCGTTGGTGATCGGGTCGAGGCCGGGGATCTCGATGCGCGGGATCGGCATGCCGATTAGCTTCTCGATCGCCGCCACCGACTTCACCTCGTCGGCCGTCGCGATGGTGAAGGCGTGGCCCTCGCGCCCGGCGCGGCCGGTCCGGCCGATGCGGTGGACGTAGTCCTCGGCATGGAAGGGCACGTCGAAGTTGAAGACGTGGGAGAGGCCGCCGATGTCGATGCCGCGCGCGGCGACGTCGGAGCAGACCAGCAGCCGCAGCTCGCCGGCCTTGAACTTCTCCAGCGTCGCGAAGCGCACGGACTGCGGCAGGTCGCCGTGCAGCGCGCCCACCGAGAAGCCGTGGCGCGCCAGGCTCTTGTACAGGACGTCGACGTCCCGCTTGCGGTTCGAGAAGATCAGCGCGTTCTGCACGTCCTCGCTGCGGATCAGCCGGCGCAGCGCCTCGCGCTTGTCGTGCTCGCGCACGTAGACGAGGCCGGAGACGATGGTCGTCGCGACCGAGGCCGGGCGCGCGACGGTGATCTCCTTGGGGTTCTGCAGGAAGGCGTCGGCGAGCTTCTTGATCTCCGGCGCCATGGTGGCGGAGAAGAACAGCGTCTGGCGCAGCGGCGGCAGCATCGAGACGATGCGCTCGACATCGGGGATGAACCCCATGTCCAGCATCCGGTCCGCCTCGTCGATCACCAGCAGCTTGCAGTCGGCGAGCAGGATGCGGCCGCGCTCGAACAGGTCGAGCAGGCGACCCGGCGTGGCGATCAGCACGTCCACGCCCTTCTCCAGCACGGCGCGCTGGTCGCCCATGCTCTCGCCGCCGATCAGCAGCGCGTGCACGAGGTTCAGGTGCTTGCCGTACTTGACGAAGTTCTCGGCCACCTGCAGCGCCAGCTCGCGCGTCGGCTCCAGGATCAGGCTGCGCGGCATGCGCGCCTTGGCGCGGCCGCTGGCCAGGATCTCCAGCATCGGCAGGGTGAAGCCGGCGGTCTTGCCGGTGCCGGTCTGCGCCACGCCCATCACGTCGCGGCCCATCAGCACGACGGGGATCGCCTGCTCCTGGATCGGCGTCGGGTAGAGGTAGCCGGTCTCCGTCACCGCCTGCAGGATCGGCTCGGAAAGGCCGAGATCGGCGAAGCGGGTGCGGATCGGCTCGGCCTCGGCGGACGGTGCCTCGCCGGCCTCCTCGTCGTCCTCGGCCGGCTCGGCCTCGGGCTCGTGGGCCACCGGCTCGGTCCCGGTCGCCCGGGTGGCCGGCTCGGCCTCGGACTCGTGGGCCACCGGCTCGGTCCCGGTCGCCTGGGGGGCCGGTTCGGCCTCGGGCTCGTGAGCCGCCGCCGTGGCCCCGCTCGCCCGGGCGAGCGGCTCGGCCGCGTCCGCCTCCGTCGGGGCGGTCTCCGTCGGGACGGGCGCGGTGGCCGCGGTCGCGTCCACGAACTCGGCCGAGCGGGGCCCGGCAGCGGCAGCCTCGGCCGTTGCGGCGGGGGACGGCACGGGCAGGTCGGGCGTCGCGTCGGCGACCGTCGGCGCGGCCTGCGGGCCGGAAGCCGGCAGGTCGTCCAAGTCGTTGTCGAGCAGGATGGCGTCGGCCGGGTCGGCGCCCTGCACGTCGAGGGTCAGCTCGGGCAGCAGCAGGGCCTCTTTCCCGGCATCGGCTTCGGGATCGGCCGCCCCTTGGGTGGTCGTGTCGGACAAGTCGGTCACAGGGCAGTCGGTTCCTTCGGGGAGGCGGCGGTCGCGATGCCGACCGCACCGCCTGAGGTGCCGCACCGCACGGTCTCGCAACGGGCGAGAAACCCTTGCCCGGAGGTTCCGGGCGTCGCCTGGTCCATAAAACGCCCGGCATATGCGCCAGCGAGACCGGCAATTCAAGGGTTTCCGTAGGCGGGGAAAGCCGTGCAGCCATGTCCCGGCACATCCTCCCGCCCGCCGCCGGGCGGCCGGGGCGCGGCTTCGGGACAGCGGCGACGTCGTACCCTACATTCTGCCCGTGACGAACCGCCCGTGACGAACCGACAGACCCTGCTGCTGCTGCCCGGCCTGCTGTGCGACGACGCGCTCTGGGCCTCGTCGCGCGCGTCGCTCTCCGACATCGCCGACGGCCTCGTGGCCGACCTGACGCGGGACGACACCGTCGCCGGCATGGCCGGGCGGGCCCTCGCCATGGTGCCGGGCCGCTTCGCGCTGGCCGCGCTGTCCATGGGCGGCTACGTCGCCTTCGAGATCCTGCGCCGCGCGCCGGAGCGCGTCACGCGGCTCGCGCTGCTCGACACCGCCGCGCGGCCGGACACGGAGGAGCAGGCGCGGCGCCGGCGCGGCCTGATGTCGCTGTCCCGGCGCGGGCGGTTCCGGGGCGTGACGCCGCACCTGCTGCCGCAGCTCGTGCATCCGGACCGGGTCGAGGGACCGGTGGGGGAGGCGGTGATCGCGATGGCCGGGCGCGTCGGGCGCGACGCCTTCCTGCGCCAGCAGGCCGCGATTCTCGGCCGTCCGGATTCGCGGCCTGACCTGCCGGGCATCGCCGTGCCCACCCTGGTCGCGGCCGGCCGGGACGACGCGCTGACGCCGCCGGCACTGGCCGAGGAGATGGCCTCGGCGATTCCGGGTGCCAGGCTGACGCTGTTCGCGCATTGCGGCCATCTGCCGCCGATGGAGCAGCCCGAGGCGACCGCGGCCGCGCTGCGCGACTGGCTGTTGGCGCCGACCTCTCCCGCCTGAGGCGGACGGCTGTGCGCCGTCTCCCGACCAGCAAGGATGGCCGAAAGGCGAGGATGGCAGGGCCGGCGCGCCGGGGGGGCGGCCCTCGATTCGCGGCCGGGAGGGATGCCGGGTCGGGGAGGGGGCGTGGCCGTCCGCGGCGCCGGCGTGGCTCGCGCCGACCAGCCGGCCACCCGCGGGGGCAGAGGCGCGCCAGGATGGCCGCACGGGCGCCGGGCACGGGGCCGGCCGGGGGGGGGCGACGAGCCCCGGCCGCGACAGGCGTGTCGGGGCATGGGCAGAGAATTCAGAGGGAAAGCCGTACATAACCGAATGGAAAGGTGAAATCGGCATATGGACAGGTTTTCCGTCCCCGGTTTCGGGTCGGCCGCCAATGGTGCAGGACGTCCGTTTCGGATCCGTCTTCCCGCTATGCGTGCAACAATATGCCATCGATAAGGCTTTCGGCGTAATTATCGATGGAGTTGCCAGTTCTGGTGGCGGGGGCGCGCGGCTGCTCCCAGTGTCTCGGCGAAGGCCACCCGACAGACTCGTCGTGGAAACGGGCCGGCCTTCGCCTTTCCCGGCGAGCCGACCTAGTCGAGCCAGCCCCTGGCAAGGCGGCCAACCAGCATCTCGACCTCGTCCTCGGGGGTGTGCAACTCGCCCGTCAGGATCGCCCGAAGGTAGTCAACCACCCGCAGCGCGAGCATGGACTGGACCGGCTCCTGTGTCCGCGTGCGGGCATTCATCTCTACTGTCTCGAGTCGGCGCAATGCCACCTGACGAGGCAGATCGTTCATCGGTTGCTCCCCACCGATCCAAGGCATCAACACAGAAAATACAACTCAAGGATGCGTCTCGCGGCATACTGCACTAGCGAACAGGTTAACTTCAAGACACTGGTCGTTGCCAAATGCATTACGTGGCATCCATAACCTCGGGAATATTGTTGGCGCCGGGCGGCATGCCGACAAAAAAAGATCACGACTAAAATTCTGGAGTATTTCTCCTGCGGGGAAAGCACTTCGTTTCGAACGGATTCAGGCTGGCCGGCACCGGTTGTTTCCTGGGCGTGATGAGGATTCCGGGTTGTGGAGGCGCGCCGAAGGATCGCTGCTACTTTGCGGCACTCCCTCCCGATGCAAGAGGCCCGCGCCGCGCAGCCCACGCCGGATACACTGCTCGATGCGGCCCGTCGCCGCGCGTGGAATCCGGTGCCGGCCATCCGTCGCCGGCATCTGTGGCGGCGATGCCACGGCGATGTCGGAAGGCTGGCGGGGCAGTCGCTCCCCCGGCAGCGATCCGGCCGGCGCGACGGGGCGAAGCGGTCGGGGCATCGGCGCATGGGCCGGCCCGGAGGAGTGGACAGGACCCGGGGGAGGGGTGCCGGCGGCGGCGGCGGCGGACAGTGACGGCGGCGCAACGCCGAAAGCCCGCGTCATCCGCCGATCATGTGTCCGGCGCGCCGCCGGTGTAGGATGCCGCCATGCTGAACGACCTCTATGCCGCCCTTTCCGGCGCCTACACCGCCAGCATCGAGTGGGTGTTCGAGGGCGCCGTCATCCCCGCCCTCTACGCCCTCGGCCTGATGGAGTGGGCGGAGGACGCCTTCGACTGGACCGGCTTCGCCTTCTTCGGGCTGGTGCAGGTGCTGGTGGTCTACGCCGTCTGCCGGCCGCTGGAGGCGTGGCGGCCGGTGGAGCGCTGGGCGGACCGGCGCGTGGTCTGGAGCGACGTGGCCTACACGCTGCTCACCCGGCTCGGCCTGCTGCCGCTGATCGCCTTCGTGGCGTTCGCCTCCGCCCAGTCCGCGCTGAACGGCTGGCTGGTCGGGCACGGGCTGGTGATGCCGACGCTGGACAGCCTCATCCCCGGCCTGCGCGACTACCCGCTGCTGGCGCTGCTGCTCTACCTCGTGATCCTCGATTTCGGCGCCTACGTCATGCACTGGCTCCAGCACCACCTGCCCTGGTGGTGGGCGCTGCACTCCGTCCATCACGCGCAGCAGCAGATGACCTTCTGGACCGACGACCGGAACCACATCCTGGACGAGGTGATCAGCGCCTGCTGGACCGGCGCGCTGGCGCTGCTGATCGGCGTGCCGCCGGCGCAGTTCCCGGTGATCGTGCTGCTGAGCCGGCTGGTGGAGGCGCTGAGCCACGCCAATGTCCGCCTCTCCTTCGGGCGGATCGGCGAGCGGCTGCTGGTCTCGCCGCGCTTCCACCGCCTGCACCACGGCGTGCTCTCCGTCGGCGAGCGGGGGCGCAACTACGCCGTGCTGTTCCCGGTCTGGGACTGGATCTTCGGTACCGCCGACTTCGACCGCAGCCGCTACCCGCGCACCGGCGACCCCGAGGCGCTGGAGGAGGTGACGCGCGGCAGCTGGTTCCAGCAGCAGGTGGCCGGGATGCGCCAGCTCGGCGCGGCGGTGTGGCGCAGCCTGCGCTGGCGCGGCGGCGAGCGGCCCAGGACGGGTTGACCGGCCCACCCGCCGGTGCCGCGCGGCGCGGCCGGACACCGGACGGACCATCGCCCGGGCGCGCCGGAGCCGCGCCGCCGGCGCGGGGACCCGGCCCCGTCAGGCGGCCGATGGCGCCACCGGCGAGTGCCGCTTCGTCAGGCCGAGCAGCACCGCGCTCAGCACCGTGCCGGCCAGCAGCGCCAGCACCACGGCCAGGATGTGCGTCACGGCGTTCGGGATCGGCAGCACGAACAGGCCGCCATGCGGCACGCGGAATTCCGCCCCCGCCACCATGCAGATCGCCCCCGCCAGCGCGGCGCCGGCCACCATGCAGGGGATCACCCGGAACGGGTCGCGCGCCGCGAAGGGGATGGCGCCCTCGGTGATGAAGGCGAGGCCGAGCACGGCGGCGGCGGCCCCCGCCTCGCGCTCCTCCGCCGCGAAGCGGGCGGGGAAGAGACGGGTGGCGAGCGCCACGGCCAGCGGCGGCACCATGCCGCCGACCATGGTCGCGGCCATCGGCGTGTAGATCTGCGAGGCGAGCAGCCCCACCGAGAAGGCGTAGGCCGCCTTGTTCACCGGCCCGCCCATGTCCACCGCCATCATGCCGCCGAGCAGCAGGCCGAGCAGCACGGCGCTGCCGCCCTGCATGCCGCGCAGCCAGTCGGTCAGCCCGGCCAGGATCGCCGCCACCGGCACGCCCACCACGAACACCATCAGCAGCCCGGTGAGCAGCGTGCCCAGCAGCGGCAGGATCAGCACCGGCTTCAGCCCCTCCAGGTTGCGGGGCAGGCGGATGTGGCGGTTCAGCCAGTCCGTGCCGTAGCCGGCGATGAAGCCGGCCGCGATGCCGCCGAGGAAGCCGGCGCCGAGGCCTGCCGCCAGCATGCCGCCGACCATCCCGGGCGCGAGCCCGGGCCGGTCGGCGATCGAGAAGGCGATGTAGCCGGCGAGCGCCGGCACGATCAGCGCGAAGGCGCCCCTGGCGCCGATCTCGAACAGCGCCGCGGCGAGGCGGCCGCCCCTGGCCGGGTCGGCCGCGTCGATGCCGCCGACCGCGAAGGCCAGCGCGATCAGCAGCCCGCCCGCCACCACGAAGGGCAGCATGAAGGAGACGCCGGTCATCAGATGCCTGTAGGGCCCGGCCTTCTTCTCGGCGGGGGCGGCCGCGGCGGTCGCGCCGGTTGCGGCGCCGCCCTGCACGGCGGCCTCGGCGAAGGCGCGGCCGATCAGGGCCTTGCCGTCGTTGATCGCGGGCTTGGTGCCGGAGAGGAAGACGCGCTTGCCGGCGAAGCGGCCGAGCTCGACCTGCCGGTCGGCGGCGATCAGCACCAGGTCGGCCGCGGCGATCTCCTCGGGCGTCAGCGTGTCGCGCGCGCCGACCGAGCCCTGCGTCTCCACCCGGATCGCGTGGCCGAGCGCCTTCGCCGAGGCCTGCAGCCCCTCGGCGGCCATGAAGGTGTGCGCGATGCCGGTGGGGCAGGAGGTGACGGCGACGATCCGCCGCGACGCGGCCGCCGCCGGGGCTTCCGCCGCCACCTCGGCCGGGGCGGGGACGCCGTCCAGCACGGCGCCGGCATCGGTCAGCACCTGCTCCAGGCTGGCCGAGGCGCGCGGCAGGCCGGGGAAGCGGTCGTCGTCGTTGCTGGCGGGGCCCACCAGCAGCAGCGCGTCGCCGGCCCCGGCCTGCGCGGGGTCGAGCGGGTTCAGCACGCCGTCGGCGGTGCGCACCTCCACCTCGATGGCCCGGCGACGGGTGCGGGCGGCGCTGCGCAGCGCCTCGGCGGCCAGCACGCCGGGCACGCTCGCCTCGCCGGCGGCCACCACGGCCAGGAGTTTCGCCATGCTGCTCTCCAAGGCGGCGCGCGGGCCGCGGTTCCTGTTGCCAAAGGCGGCGCCCGCGCCGCCGTTCGTGTTGCCAAGGCGGCGCCCGCGCCGCCGTTCGTGTCGGGCGTTCCGTCGGCCGGTCGGGCGATGCGGCCGGTGCGGCGGGCCACGCCGCCCGCGAATCCGGCCCCGCGGGGAGAGGCCGGGAAGGCCGGCCCGGGGCGGGCGGCCCGCCGCCACGCCCCGGGGGGCCTGCCGGGTTCCGGACGGGGCGATCGGGCACGCCCCGTCCGCTCGGCAAACGATGGCCGGCAAGCGATGGCCGGATGCCGGCGCTCAGGCGGCGGCGATCTCCACCCGCGCCGACAGCGCCTCCACCACCGCCGGAGTCGGCAGGTTCGGGCCGGGGCGGCCGAGCTTGGCCACGGCGAAGGCGGTGCCGAGCCGCGCCACGCGCTCCAGCCCGGCCTCCTCGCGCAGCGCCGCCACGATCCCGGCCACCATCGCGTCGCCCGCGCCCACCGTGCTCAGCGCGCCGTCGCGGCCCGACCCCACCGCCGGCAGCCGCGCCCGCAGCGCGCCCTCGGCGGCGACGAACACCGCGCCCTCCTCGCCCAGCGAGACCACGACGAGCCCGATGCCGCGGCCGCGCAGCGCGTTCGCCGCCAGCACGATCTCCGTCAGGGTCGGCAGCGGCGCGCCCGCCCACTCCTCCAGCTCGTGCCGGTTGGGCTTGATGCACCAGGGCAGCCGGTCGGCGGCGAGGGCGGCGGCCAGCGCCGGACCGCTCGCGTCCAGCACCACGCGCAGCCCGCGCTCGCGCAGCCGCGCGACCAGCGCGGCGTAGGTGTCGGGCGCGATCCCGACCGGCAGGCTGCCGGCCAGCACGACGAGGTCGCCCGGCGCCGTGCCGTCGGTGATGGCCGGACCCAGCTCGGCCAGGGCGGCGGGCAGCACGGCAGGTCCGGGCAGGTTGATGTCGGTGGTGCCGGCCGGATCGAGCAGCTTGACGTTGATCCGCGTCTCGCCGGGGACGCGTACGAAGCGGTCGGCGATGCCCTTGGCGGCGAGCAGGCGCTCGAAGATCGCCGTGTTGTCGGCCCCGAGGAAGCCGGTGGCGGCGACCGGCACGCCCCAGTCGGCGAGGCAGCTCGCCACGTTCACCCCCTTGCCGCCGGCGTCGTGGCGCACGGCGCGGGCGCGGTGCACCGCGCCGGGGCGCAGCGCGTCCAGCGTCACGGTGGCATCCACCGCGGGGTTCGGCGTGACGGTGACGACGATGCCGCTCATGGCGTGCCCTCCCTCGCGGTTCCTTCCAGCGCCCGCACCTCGGCGGCGGTCCCGGCCGCCAGGGCGCGGTCCGCGAGGTCGCGCAGCGCGGCGGCGTCGCTGCCGCGCAGCCGCGCCTTCACCGCCGGGATGTCGCGCGGCGTCATCGAGAGCTCGTTCACGCCGAGCCCGGTCAGCAGCGCCGCCCCCAGCGGCTCCCCGGCCAGCCCGCCGCAGACGCCGACCCAGCGCTCCCGCCGCCGCGCGCCCTCCACCGTGGCGCGGATCAGGCGCAGCACGGCCGGGTGCAGCCCCTCGGCCTCGGCGGCGAGGTCGGGGTTCTGGCGGTCGATGGCGAGGGTGTACTGGGTCAGGTCGTTGGTGCCGATCGAGAAGAAGTCGACGTGCTCGGCGAGGATGTCCGCCATCGCGGCGGCGGCGGGCACCTCGACCATGATGCCGAGCGGCACGGCGGGGGCGTCCAGTTCCGCGCGCACCCGCTCGCAGGCGGCGCGCAGCCGGGTCACCTCGGGCACCGAGGTGATCATCGGGAACATGATCTGCAGCGCCTCGTGGTTCGGCGCCTCCTTCGCGGCGCGGTAGAGGGCGCGCAGCTGCGGCTCCAGCAGGTCCGGCCGGCGCAGCAGCAGCCGCGCGCCGCGCACGCCGAGGAACGGGTTCTCCTCGTGCGGCAGCGCCAGGTGCGCCACCTGCTTGTCGCCGCCGATGTCGAGGGCGCGCACGATCAGCGGCCGGCCCTCCAGGGCGCGCAGCATGCCGCGATAGGTCTCGAACTGCTCCTCCTCGGTCGGCGTGTCGCCGCGCTCGAGGAACAGGAACTCGGTGCGCATCAGCCCGACGCCCTCGGCGCCCTGGGCGAGCGCCAGCGGCACCTGGTCCGGCCGGTTGACGTTGGCGCCGATCGCCACCGTGTGGCCGTCCCGCGTGCGGGCGGGCAGGGCGCGCTGGGCGGCCTCCTCGGCGCGCTGCGCGGCGAGTGCCGTGATCCAGGCGCGGGCGGAGGCGAGGTCGGCGGGGGAGGGGTCGAGCCAGAGCCGGCCCGCCTGCCCGTCCACGATGGCCGTGGCGCCGTTGCGCAGCGCCAGCACCTCCGGCCCGCAGGCGACGGCGGCCGGCAGGCCGAGGGTGCGCGCCAGGATGGCGGTGTGCGAGGTCGGCCCGCCCTGCGCCGTCGCCAGCCCCACCACGCGCTCCATGTCGAGCCCGGCGGTGTCGGAGGGCGACAGGTCGGCCGCGACGACGATGCAGGGATGCGGCGGCAGCTCGGCCAGCGAGCCGGCTTCGAGCGAGGGGTCGATGCGGGTCAGCACGCGCCGGCCGACGTCGCGCAGGTCGGCGGCGCGGGCGGCGAGGACGGGGTTGCCGAGCGCGGCGAGCTGCCCGGCCATCTGCTCCACCGCCTGCCACCAGGACCAGGCGACGCCGTGCCCCGCCACCATGAGCTGGCAGGCGAGGGTGATGAGGTCGGTGTCCTGCAGCAGCTCGCCCTGCGCCCGGAAAATGGCGGCGTCGGCGGCGCCGAGGCGGCGCGTCACGTCGTCCACCATCGCCGCCAATTGCTGCCGGGTGGCCGTGATGGCGGCGTGCAGCCGGTTGCCGCCCTCGGTGAGCGGCACGGGGTCGTCGGGCACCGCCGGCTCGGCGGCGGCGAGGACGTGCAGCGTGCCGATGGCGAGGCCGGGGCTGGCGGGCAGGCCGGCGACCGCGGTGGCGCCGGACGGTCCGGGCGGGGTCCAGCCCTGGACGGGGGCGGCGGCGGCGCGCTCGGCGGCCAGCGCCGCGCCGGCCTTCTCGGCGGCGGAGAGCCCCTCGACCACGCCCCGGAAGCGGCGCAGCGCGGCGGCGGCGTCGGTGCCGGCGGCGGAGAGGGTGACGGCGTCGCCCGCCTTCAGCCCGAGCTGGAGCAGGGCCACGAGGTTGCGCGGGTCCGCCGCCTCGTTGCCGTGGCGGACCTGGAGGCGGACGCCGGACTGCCGCGCCGCCTCCACCCAGGCCGCGGCCGGGCGGGCATGCAGGCCGGTCGGGTAGTCCACCACCCAGTCGAGGCGCTCGGTGAGGTCCCCGGCCGGCGCGGCGGCGGGGGTGGCGGCGTCCTCGCCCAGCGCGGCGGCGATGGCGGCGGGATCGGCGGTGCGGAACAGCGCCGCGAGCCGCGCCTCGTCCTGGATCAGCCGGGTCAGGCGGCGGAGGATGTCGATATGGGTGTCGGAGCGCGCCGCGATCGCCACGACGAGATGCGCGGCCTGGCCCGGATTCCAGTCCAGCCCGGCCGGCACCTGGAGCACGGCGATGCCGTCGCGCCGCACGAGGTGGCGGTCGTCCACCATGCCGTGCGGGATGGCGACGCCGTGGCCGAGGAAGGTGTTCGCCACTGCCTCGCGCCGGAGAATGCTGTCGGCATAGGCCGGATCGACGCAGCCGCCGGCGGCCAGGAGCTGGCAGGCCTCGCGGATCGCCGCCGCCTTGTCCGCCGGGCTGGCGTCCAGGCGGATGAATTGCGCCGGCAGCAACGCGGCTGGTGCGATGGACACCATGGCGAACGGCCCTCCCCGACTTTCGATCCCATCCTGCCTATCTGGAAAACGTTTTCAGGATTCCTGTCAAGCATTTCGTGATGGCATCGTCGGAAAACCTGCCTCTTGTGGGAAGTTGGCTGAAGTGCCAAGGAATCTCCGGGCCTCGGGAGGGTCGTCACCCGTGAAAAGCATTCCAGGCTCCACGCCGGTCGGGGCCAAGACCGGCGGGATCAAGGAGGTGGCGCGCCTCGCCGGGGTGTCGCCGGCCACCGTCTCGCGCGTGCTGTCGCGGGTGCCGGTGAGCGAGGCGCTGCGCGAGCGGGTGGAGGCGGCGGTGCAGGCCACCGGCTACCGCCCCAACCTCGCCGCCCGGCGTCTGCGCTCGCGCCATTCCTGGACGGTGGGGCTGATCGTCGCCGACATCCGCAATCCCTTCTTCACCACGCTCAGCAGCGCCGTGGAGGAGGTGGCCTACAAGGCCGGGCTGCGGGTGATCCTCTGCAACACCGACGAGGACCCCCAGAAGGAGGCGATCTACCTGCAATTGATGCAGGACGAGCGGGTGACGGGTGCCATCTTCGCGCCGACCCGCGAGACCGCCGGCCGCCTGGCCCGGCAGCGCCTGGAATTCCCCGTGGTGCTGATCGACCGCGCCGTGCCGGGCGGGGTCCACGATGCCGTGGTGCTGGACAACCGCGAGGCCGGCGCCGTCCTGGCGCGGCACCTGCACGCGCAGGGCTTCCGGCGCATCGCCGGGCTGTTCGGCAGCCGCAGCACCACGGGCATCGAGCGGCATGCCGGCTATGCCGAGGCGCTGGCGGCGCTCGGCCTGCCGGCGCGGGCGGAATTCGTGATGCCGGCGGTGGCGCCGGCGGAGGCGGCGGTGCGCCGCTGGCTGGCCTCGGCCGACCGGCCGGACGCCGTGGTGGCGAGCAACGGGCTGCTGCTGATGGGCGTGGTGCGGGCGCTGCGCGCGGCGGGCTGCGCCATGCCGGACGACCTCGCCGTGGCGGGATTCGACAACGATGGCTGGACCGAGCTGGTCGGGCCGGGGCTGACCGTGATCGAGCAGCCGGTGGAGGCGATCGGCCGCACCGCCATGACCATGCTGCTGGAGCGGCTGGAGCAGCCGGAGGCGCCCACGCGCCGCGTGGTGCTGAGCGGTCGCTGCGTGGCCAGGGGCTCGACGGCGCCGGCGCGGGCCGAGGCCTGAGGCCGGCCCGCACGGGTCCCGGCCTGTGCCGGCCGGTATCGCGCGCGGGGCTGGCGGGGCGGCCGCGCGCCGAACCGGCGAGGCATAGGGGTCCGCGCTCGTGCGGCCCCGTATGACGCGGGGCCTTCCCGAGGAGGGACGCCCCGGCGGGCCCGGGCATCCCTCAGATGCCGCCGATCGAGTGCCCGCCATCGACCGTCAGCGTCGCCCCGGTCATGTGCGCCCCGGCGTCGGAGGCGAGCAGCAGCAGCGGCCCGGTCAGGTCCTCCGGCCGCCCCAGCCGGCGCTGCGGCACCCGCCGCACCATGGCCTGCCCGGCCTCCGAGGCGAAGAATTCCGCGTTGATCGCCGTGGCGACGTAGCCCGGCGCCAGCGCGTTGACGCGGATGCCGTGCCGCGCCAGCTCCACCGCCATCTGCCGCGTGAGTTGCAGCAGCCCGGCCTTGGCGGCGGTGTAGCCCGCGACGCCCGCGATCACCCGCTCGCCCAGGATCGAGGCGACGTTGACGATCGAGCCCGGCCGCTTCGCCGCCACCAGCCGCCGCGCCGCCTCCTGCCCCACCAGGAAGGCGCCGCGCAGGTCCACGTCCAGCACCGCGTCCCAGTCCTCGACGCCCTGCTGGAGGAAGGGCTTCGTGACGGCGATGCCGGCGTTGTTGACCAGGATGTCGGGCACGCCCAGCTCGACCTCGGCGGCGTCGAAGGCGCGGGGGATGCCGGCGGGATCGGTGACGTCGAGCGGCACGGCCAGCGCGCCCAGCTCGTCGGCGAGCCCGGCCAGCGTCGCCGGCCGGCGCGCCGCCAGCACCAGCCGGGCGCCGGCGCCGTGCAGCACCCGCGCGAAATGCGCGCCCAGCACGCCGTTGGCGCCGGTGACGAGCGCCACCCGGCCGGCCAGCGAGAAGCCGGCCAGCGGCTGCGTTGCGTCGGCCATGGCCGTTCCTCCCCCTGTCGTTGGCGGCGATGTAACCACCGGCGCGGCGGCGGCGGCAAGCGGCCGTCCGGGCGGCGGGATGGGGCGCGGGTGTCCGGCGCCCGGCGGCGTGTGGGGCGGCGCACGGCCCGTCACGCCGTACCCGTCACGCCGTGTCCCTCATGCCGCGCCCGTCACGCGGCACCCGGAGGGCCGGCCCGGTCGCGCCCGCCCGTCGCTCAGCCGCGCTGCGGCAGCGCCGCCGGGTTCGCCACGTTGATCGGCGCGCCCGCCGCGTAGGCGAGGAGCTGCGCCACCGCCGCGTCGTAGAGCGAGCGCAGCGTGCCCCATTCCACGTAGCCGAGATGCGGCGTGCAGAGCGCGTTGGGCAGGTGCAGCAGCGGATCGGCCGCGCCCAGCACCGGCTCCTGCGCGAACACGTCGACGGCGGCGTGGCCGGGGCGGCCGGCCTGGAGCGCCGCCACCAGCGCGCCGGGCTCGATGATCGTGGCGCGGCTGGTGTTGACCAGCAGCGCATCGGGCTTCATCCGCGCCAGGTCCGCCGCGGTGACGATGCCGCGCGTCTCGGGCGTCGAGAGGATGTGCAGCGAGAGCACGTCGGCGGCGGCGAAGAATTCCTCGCGGCTCGCCGCCGCCTCGTACCCCGCCTCGCGCGCGCGGGCGAGCGAGCCCTCGCGGCCCCAGCACAGCACGCGCATGCCGAAGGCGCGCCCCACCGCGGCGACGAGGCTGCCGATGCGGCCGAAGGCGTAGATGCCTAGCGTCCTGCCGTGCAGCCCGGTGCCGACCGAGCCCTGCCACTGCCCGCCCTTCAGCCGGTCCACCTCGGACGGGATGTGGCGCAGCGCCGCGAGGATCAGCCCCCAGGCCAGCTCCGCCGTCGGGTGCGGCCCGCCGGAGCCGCCGGCCGAGACCGGGATGCCGCGCTCGGTCAGCGCCGCCACGTCGAGATGGCCGAGGTTGCGGCCGGTCTGGCTGATGAAGCGCAGGTTCGGCAGGCGCTCGATCACCGCGCGCGACAGGGCGGTGCGCTGCTGGAGCAGCACGATGGCGTCGAAGGGTTCGAGGCGCTCGGCCAGGGCGGCCGCGTCGGGCGGGGTGTCGTGGAACACCGTGACCTGGTGCCCGGCCAGACGCTTCGCGGCGTCGAGCTGGCGGAAGGCATCCTGGTAGTCGTCGAGGATCGCGATCTGCATGCGCGCTGGGTCCGTCCGCTTCCCGGCGGGGCGCGTCGGCGGGCCGGTGGCCGGCCGGGCGCCTGCTTCCCCCCGCCTGTTGTCTCCCGGCCAGCATGTCGCCGGGCGGCGGCGACGTAAACGGGGCGAGGTGGCGGCGCGCGCGGCGCCCGGCCGGGGCGGGGCCGGCGCCGCCGCCGCGGCGGCGGCGCCGGCATCCGGGCCGCCGGGAACGGGGCGGTTCGCCGGCCCGGCTCGCCGGATCGGCGCGCGGTGCCGAGGCAACGGGCCAGGGGGGGCCAGGGGGGGCGGGCCAGGGGGGCGGGCCAGGGGGGCGGGCCAGGGGGGGCAGGAATGCCGTGCCGGCACGGCATCCGGCGCGGTCCACCCCCGCCCCGAGCGCGCTTTCCCCCCCGCACCACTGCCTGTACAAGCTTTCCATGAGTCGACGGCCTGCCGATGCGTTCCGCAACCCCGCCCTGATCGCCACCTCCGATGCGCTGGCCGCCCTCTGCGAGCGGCTGCGACAGGAGCGGTTCGTCACCGTCGACACCGAATTCATGCGCGAGCGGACCTACTGGCCCGAGCTCTGCGTCGTGCAGCTCGCGGGCGACCACGAGGTGGCGGTGATCGACGCGCTGGCGCCGGATCTCGACCTCGCCCCGCTCGGCGCGCTGCTGGCGGACCCGGCCGTGGTGAAGGTGTTCCACGCGGCGCGGCAGGACGTGGAGATCTTCCTGCTCAAGTTCGGCGCCGTGCCGGCGCCGCTGTTCGACACCCAGGTGGCGGCGATGGTGGCCGGCTTCGGCGACCAGGTCAGCTATGACGGCCTCGTCCGGGCGCTGGCCAACGCGCAGATCGACAAGGCGCACCGCTTCAGCGACTGGGCGGCGCGGCCGCTCTCGCCCTCGCAGATCGCCTATGCCGCCGCCGACGTGACGCATCTGCGCGCCGTCTACACCGGCCTCCGTTCCCGGCTGGAGCGCGAGGGGCGGCTCGACTGGGTGGCCGAGGAGATGGCGGTGCTGGCCGATCCCGCCACCTACCGCCCGGACCCGGAGGCGGTGTGGGAGAAGCTGCGGCCGCGCACGCACAACCGCCGCTTCCTCGGCGTGCTGCGCGCCGCCGCCGCCTGGCGCGAGCGGGAGGCGCAGCGCGTCAACATCCCGCGCGGGCGGCTGGTGAAGGACGAGACGCTGCTGGAGATCGCGGCGACCGCCCCGGAGAGCGCGGCCGAGCTCGGCCGGGCGCGCGGCATCGGCAAGGGCTTCGCCGAGGGCAAGAGCGGCGCCTCGCTGCTGGCCGCGATCGCGGCGGCCAAGGCGCTGCCGGATGCCGAGATGCCGGAGCCGCCGCGCGAGCGGGCCGGGCCCTCGCCCTCGCCGGCGCTGGTGGCGCTGCTCAAGGTGCTGCTGGCCGCCAAGAGCGAGGAGCACCACGTCGCCCCCAAGCTGCTGGCCAGCACGGACGAGCTGGAGCGCCTCGCCGCCGGCGAGGCGGGCGACCTGCCGGTGCTGCACGGCTGGCGGCGCGAGGTGTACGGCGAGGCGGCGCTGGCGCTGCGCGAGGGGCGGCTGGCGCTGGGCGTGGACGGGCGCAAGGTGCGGCTGATCACCGCGGGGTAGCCCCCCGCCCATGCGCCGCGCGACGGCGGGAAGCCGGCGTCAGTACTCGTACTCGTAGGACAGCCCCACGCGCTGCCCCGCCGCCCCCGCCCCGGCCCCCGCCTGCAGGCGCAGCCGCGGCGCCAGGTCCACCTGCACCTGCACGCGCGTCGAGCCCGCATCCGCGCCCTGCTGCACCCCGACATAGACGCCCTGGCCGATGTAGCGCCCCGCCTCCAGCGCCGGCACGTCGGAGCGGTTGCCGGCGGTGCTGCTCGCGCCCGCGGTGTTGCCCGAGGCGACGCCGAGCGTGTCGAGCGAGAGGAAGCGGCGGATGCGGGCGAAGATGCCGTCGCTGCCCTCGCCGATCAGCCCGGTCTGCCCGGCCACGAGCTGCGCGATCTGCGCGAGCTGGAAGGGCGAGAGGCGGCCCGAGGGCTGGTTGAACAGCAGCCGCGCCAGCACCTCGTCCTGCGGCAGCTCGGGCTGCGAGTAGAAGGTGACCTTCGGGTCGTTGGGCGAGCCCTCCACCTTGACGAACAGCGTCGCGTCGCTCGCCGGGGCGGTGGCGAGCAGGTCCAGCTCCGGCAGGATCGAGCCCGGGTGGAACTGCATCACCCCGCGCGTGAAGCTGATTCGCTTGGTGACGATGTCGATCGTGCCCCGGCGCAGATCCAGCCGCCCGTCGATCGAGGGCGCGGCGGCGGTGCCGCCGATCGCGAGCTGCCCGCCCAGCTCCACCTCGATGCCGCGCCCGCGCACGAACACGCCCTGCGGCGCCTGGAACTGGATGGCGAGCGCCATGGGCGGCGCCGGCACCGCGGCGGCGGGCGGCGGCGGCGGGGGCGGCCGCCGCGTGCCGGGCGGCGGCGTGCCGCGCTCGCGCACCGGCAGCTCGCGCACGGAGGGGGGCAGGTTCTCGGGGATGCGCAGCTCGGCGCCGAGCAGCCGGATCGTGCCGGCGATGCGGGAGGCGCCGGTGGCCTCGCCGGTCGCGCGCAGGTCGGCGTTGAAGGTGCCGGTGCCGAAATCGCCGGAGACGGGGGCGGCGTTGCGGGCGGTGACGGCGAGGTCCATCGGGATTCCCGGCACCATCGGGTCGAGCGAGCCCTGCACGCCGAGCGTGCCGCCGTTCGGGGTGCCGGCGTCGAGCCGCACCGCCAGCCGGGTGCCGCCCGCCGCCGAGACCGTGCCGCGCAGGTTCACCACCCGCACCCCGTGGGCGAGGTTGCGGTACTCGCCGTTCGAGAGCGTCGCCTGGCCGCCGATCTGCGGCGCCCCCACCGTGCCGGCGACGCGCAGCGCCAGCGCCAGCCGCCCGGTGAAGCGGTCGGCGCCGGCGGCGAGGAAGGGGGCGGCGAGCGGGGCGAGGTCGGCATTGCCGTCCAGCGTCGCGGCGAGCGGCGAGGCCGGCGCGAAGCCGTTCGGCAGCCGCGCCGTGGCGCGCAGGCTGGTGCCGCGCCCGGCATTCACCGTGGCGCTCACCTGGGCGGCGCTCTGGCTGCCCTGCACCTCGGCGCGCAGATCGACCGAGGGCAGCCCCTGCGACCAGGGCGCGGTGACGCGCAGGCCGTCCGCCCGCAGCGTGCCCTGCACCTGCGGTGCCGAGGTCTCGCCGGTGACGCGCAGGTCGGCGTTCAGCGTGCCCTGGAGCGGCGTGTCGGGCGCGAAGCCGTTGGCGATCGCGGCCGGCAGCCGGTCGAGCACGACGCGCAGGTCGGCGCGGCTCGGCCCCCAATTGCCGCTGGCGCGCAGCGTGCCGCCCCGGTTGGTGGTGAGGGTCAGGGATTCGGCCACCACGGCGCCGTCGTCGCGCAGCAGCAGCCGGGCCGGCGCGGCGAGGCGCACGCTGTCCTGGCCGTAGCCGAGCTGCATCTGCGCCAGCTCGACGCGCCGGCCGCCGGCCGCCGCCGCCACGCCGCCGCGGATCGCGGCATTGGCGCCGGCGCCGCGCCCTTCCACGGTGAAGCTCATGTCGTCCAGCGTGCCGCGCGCCGTCGCCGCGAGCTGCGCCGGGCCGGAGCCGGGCACGGTGAGGCCCGGCGTCTCCAGCCGCGCGTCGATGCGCTGCTGGCGCCGCGCATCGGCGTCGAGCTTCGCGGTGAGCAGCAGCCGCCCGGCGATGTCCTGCCCGGCGAGGCGGGCGAGCGGGCACAGGTCGTCGGCCTCCAGCCGCAGCTCGCCCTCGTAGAGCGTGGTCGCGGGGTCGAACACGCCCGAGGTGGTCAGCCGGGCCGGGCCGAAGCGCACCTCGGAGGGCTCCAGCCGCAGCCGCTCGCCATCCGGGTTGCCGCGCACCGCGGCCGTCACCGGCAGGTCGCGGTAGCGGCCCTCCAGGTCGAGCCGGACCCGCGGCGCCGAGACCGGCGTCTCGACCCGCGCGAAGAGGCGCGGCGCGCCGAGGCTCTGGCCGGAGACGACCAGCCCTTCGCCGTTCAGCCGCACCTCCACGGTCGGGTCGTCGCGCGGCCCGGTCGCCGTGCCCTCGGCGTGCAGCGTGCCGGCGGTGCCGGGTTGCAGCCCCGACAGGTCGCGCACGTCGAGGGTGAAGCGGGCATCCAGCGGGTCGGCGATGCGGCCCTCGGCGGCAAGCTCGGCGCGCTGGCCGCGCACCGTCAGCCGCTCCACCTGCTCGGGCGTCGCGGCGAGGCTGATGGCGGGGGCGGCGCCCAGCGCCGCGTCCAGCGCCGGGATGCCGCTGGCGAAGCCGTCCGGCTTCGCGTCCAGCACCAGGCGCGGCGTGGCGAAGCTGCCGCCGATCGTGGCGTCCGCCTGCCAGTTGCGCCAGCGGAAGCCCTCGGGCACCAGCGGCCGCAGCTTCGCCGCCTCGTCCAGGTCGAGATGCGCCCGCAGGTCGAGCGACTGCGCCGGCAGGCCGACCGTGCCGGATGCGAGCAGCCTTGCCGCCGGCAGCGCCACGCGCGCCTCGCGCAGCGTCACGGTCTGGTCGGCGGCGAGGTCGGCGTCGAGCAGGAAGTCCACGCCGGGGACCAGGGCGCGGAGATTCTCCGGGATCAGCGGCGTGCCGACCAGCCGCCCCTCCAGCCGCCCGCCCGCCGCGCCGTCCGTCGAGGCGTGCACCGTGCCCCGCGCGTTCAGCGTCACGTCCGGCCCGATGGCGGCGGCGATCCGCAGATCGGCGCCGGAGGCCGGACCGGAAAGGTCGAGGTCGAGCGAGGTCGGGCGCCCCGGCAGCCCGACCAGGCCGGAGACCAGCCCGCCCGGCGGCTCGCGCAGCCGCGCCTTCGCGTCCAGCCGCTCGCCGTTCAGGTCGGCGTCGAGGTCGAGGCTGAGGCCGGCCGGGGCGTCGAGCTGGCGCAGGGCGAGTTGCGCCCGCGCGGCACCGTCCGCCAGCGCGGCGTTGCCGTTGACGGAGAGCACGGCGGCATGGCCGGCCACCGCCTCGCCCAGCTCGATCCGGTCCACCGCCAGCCGGTCCAGGCGCACGGCCAGGGGAAGCCGCGGCAGGGAGAAGCCGCCGCCGCCCGACGGCTCCGGCTCGGCCGGGGTCTCGCTCTCCGGCAGCCGGTCGAGCCGCAGCCGGCGGGCGGCGACCACCTCGATCCGCGCCTCCCGCTTCGTCGCCAGGGCCAGCCAGTCGAGGCCGAGCCGGGCGTCGTCCAGCTCCAGCCACGGCCCCTTCGCATCGGCCATGACCAGCCGGCCGATGCCGACACCCGCCGGCAGCGGGCCGGAAAGCCCCTCCAGCGTCATCCCCGGCACCTGCTCGTTGGCGAGCCGCACCAGCATCGCCTGCCCCGAGGGGCTGTTCACCCAGGAGAGCCCGCCCGCCACGGCGATCAGCGCCAGCATCGGCAGCGCCGTCACGGTGGTGACGAGCACGCCGAGCAGGCGCAGCAGGAAGCGTCCGGTACCCCGGAGGAAGCGTCGCATCAGAAGGCCTGCCCCAGCCCGACATAGATCCCGTAGCCCGAGCTGCCCTCCTGCTTCTGCAAGGGCAGGGCGAAGTCGGCGCGGATCGGCCCGATCGGCGTCAGGTAGCGCACGCCCGCGCCGGCGCCGACGCGCAGGTTGGAGAAGGTGGGCGTCGGGTTGTCGCCCACCGCGCCGGCATCGACGAACAGGGCCATGCCGAGCGGTCCGCGGATGCGCTGCCGGAGTTCCACGCTGGCCTCCACCAGGCTGGCGCCGCCGAGCGGCCGGTTGCGGGAATCGCGCGGCCCGATGGACTGGAAGTCGTAGCCGCGCACCGAGCCGCCGCCGCCGGCGTAGTAGCGCATGTGGTAGGGCAGCGCGTCGCGGTCGGCGCCGGGCACCGAGCCCAGGGCGCCGCGCACCGCGACGATCGAGCCCGTATCCCCCCACAGGTCGAAATAGGTGGAGGCGTCGAGCCGCATGCGCACGAAGGTCTCGCCGCCGCGCAGCTCGTAGTAGGGCGTGACGTTGGCGCCCGCCTTGATGCCCCGCGTCGGGTTCAGCGGGTTGTCGGTGCTGTCGTAGCGCGCCCCGAGCTGCACGCCGACCAGCGAGTAGGAGGTCCAGTTGCCGTCGCGCCCGGTGCGGCCGATGTCGAAGGTCGGGCCGCCCTGGAGCACGAGCTGGTCGGTGATGCGCCGCTCCAGCAGCGCCGAGCCGGCGACGGCGTCGCGGTCGTAGGCCTCCAGGCGCTGGCGCAGGTAGGAGATCTCGGTGACCAGCGCGTAGTCGCTGTTGAACAGGTTCGGGAAGCGCAGGTTGGCGGTGGTGCGGAAGTTCGAGCGGCTGGTGCCGCCGCCGGAGCCGAGGCGCGACACCTCCGCCTCCAGCCGCAGCCGCTCGGCGCCGCCGAACAGGTTGCGGTGCTCCCAGTAGACCTGCCCGGTGGGGCCGAAATTCGTCTCGTAGGCGGCGGTGAAGCCGAGGGCGCGGCGCTTGCGCTCCTCCACCACGAAGGTCACGGGCAGGCGCCCCGACTCGTCCAGCCGCTCGGCGGCGCGGGCCTGCACGCTGTCGAACACGCCGAGCGCGTTGAGCTGGCGCCGGGTGCGGTCCAGCAGCAGCGGGCTGAACTGCCGGTCGGTGATGCGCCCGGCGATGTGGTCGAGCAGCGCGGTGCTGACGCGGGTCTGCCCGGTGACCAGGGGCCGGGCGAAATTCGCCACCGGCCCGGGGGCGAGGACGTAGGTCACGTCCATGGTGCGGGTGTTGTGGTCCACCACCGCGTCGCGCGGGGCGGCGGCGGCGAAGGGGTGGCCGCTCTGGCGCAGCCGCTCGACCAGGGTCGATTCGGCGTCCAGCACGGCGGCGGCGCGGGCGGGGTCGCCCTCGGCGATGCCGAAGGGGCGGTCGGCGGCCTCGGCCACCGCCTCCCGCGCCTCGGGGGAGGGCATGGGCGTGCCGGCGGCGCGCACCAGGATGCGGCCCATCGTGTAGCGCGGCCCGGGCTCCACGGTGATCCGGATCGGCACGCTGCGGCCGGGCTGGAGCTGCTCGACCAGATTCGGCGCGTCCGGCGGCCGGCCATCCACCGAGACCAGGATGCGGCTGGCGTAGTAGCCTTCCGAGCGCAGCACCGCGTCGAGCCGCGGCAGGTCGGCCTGGGTGCGGCCGATCACGCCGAGCGCGCTGGTCGGCGCCCGCTCGCGCAATTGCACGAGCTGCGAGCTGGCGCGCAGCGGGTCGCCGAGGTCGGAACCCTCGGGCGTCGTGATCTCGATGGTGTAGGGAACCGTGCCGGGCTCCGCGGGGGCGGGTGCCTCCTGCGCGCGCGCCATGCCGAGCATCAGGCAGAAAGGCAGGGCGATGCGCTTCAGCGTATGACGGGCCGGCACATCGTCATCCTGCAATCCACCCCCGATTCCCGGCGTGAACTATGAGGGGATCGGGATTCCACGCCAGTGGGCACGCCGGTGGGATAGCATCCCCGGCCGGGCTTGCGACCCGGCCGACGATCACGTCGGTGTCGGCCGCCTCACGTCCGCGCGAGGGCGGGAGCGCCGTCCGGCCCCCCTTGCCGCGCGTCGAGGCAGGGCCTGGCGGGCCGGCGGGGGCCGACGCCTGGAACGGCGCTACGGCGCGGCCAGCACGCCCGCGCAGGCGGCGGGCAGCCGGGGCGGCGGTCCGGGCGGCCGAGTCGCGGGCGCCCGCGAGGCCGGCGAGAACCACCAGTCCAGCGCCGTGCCGCAGCCATCGCCGGCCGGCACCGGCGCCTGCGGCTCGCACCCCGCGTCGCCGGCCGGGCAGCGCAGGCGCACATGCATGTGCGAATCGTGTCCGTACCAGGGCCGCACCCGGCGCAGCCAGGCGGCCCCCGCGAACTCGCCGCAGAGCCGGCGCTTGATCGCCGGGTTGACGAAGATCCGGTCCACCTCGGGCTGCTCGGCGGCCAGCCGGATCAGCGTGGCATGGGCCGGCCGCCAGCGTTCCGGGTCCACCGCGGCGCCGCCGGGCAGCACCAGCGAGGGGAACTGCACCGACTCGCGCGCGGCCGGCGGCAGCGGGGCGCCGGACAGGTCGAGCCAGACATCCACGTCGAGGCCGGTCTGGTGGCTGCCATGCCCGAAGGTCATCGGCCCGCCGCGCGGCTGCGACATGTCGCCGATCCGCAGCGGCGGCAGGCCGGCCGCCCGCGCCCGCCCGGCGAGCCGGGCGATCGTGTCGACCAGCAGCGGCGTGCCCCAGAAGCGGTTGCGCGAGCGGCGCACCACCAGCCAGCCCGGCCCTTCCGCAGGCAGGGCCTCGGCGCCCGCCAAGCAGCCGAGGCCGGCGCCGCCGATGCTGCGCGCCGGCCCCGCCGCCGGCAGGGTGGCGCGGCCCCAGGTCTCGCGCGCCGCCTCGCGCATCGCCACCAGCGCGTCCTGGGCGGCGGCCGGGGCGGCGGGGAAAAGGGCGGCGGCGAGGGCGACGGCGAGGCGGGCGGCCAGCGGCGCGAGGCGGGCCGGGACGGCGCCCCGGCGGGCGGGAATGGCGACGGCATCCTCCCGAAGGCGGCAGCGCATGGCGGGGAGCGATCCCACGGGCGGGGCGGTCCGCCGCGACCGCCGCCGGGGGGGCGGGCCCGCCACGGGCTCGGCCAGCATGTTCGGACCGCGATCGGCCATGTCGTTCCCCGCTTCGCCGGGATGGGCGGCGCCCGGGATGGTGGCGGCCGGTCGGGGCGTCGGCAAGGCGGGGCGTCGGCAAGGGGGGCGCGGGTGGGCGACGGCGGCCGGCGCGGCCGTGCCGGAACCCGCGGGGGAGGGGGATCGGATCTTCGGCCCGCGAAGGGACCTACGAGGGAACCGGGGGGGCACGCGGGGGGAAAGGCCCCGGCATGTTGCCCTCACCGTCGGAAGGAAGATCCGCTACAGTGATGGTGCGTTGCAGCATCTGGACGCGACCGGCCCCGCGCCGGCCGCGCCGCGTGACAGACGGTTAGGAGTAGGCCTTGGCCCGTTATCTGGTGACCGGCGGTGCCGGCTATGTCGGCAGCCATCTCGTCCGTGCCCTCGTCGACCGCGGCGATGCCGTCGTCGTGCTCGACGACCTGCGCCAGGGTCATCGCGCCGCCGTGCCGCCGGAAGCCGAGCTGGTCACCGTGGACCTCGCCGAGCGGCGGCAGGTGGCCGAGGTGTTCGCCGGCTGGCGCTTCGACGCGGTGTTCCACTTCGCCGCCCTCTCGCTGGTGGGCGAGAGCATGCGCGAGCCGCTGCGCTACTGCGCCGAGAACCTCGGCAACAGCCTGTGGCTGGCCGAGGCGGCGGTGCGCGCGGGCTGCCTGCGCTTCGTCCTCTCCTCCACCGCGGCGCTGTTCGGCTATCCGGAGCGGACCCCGATCGACGAGGACACCGCGCTCGCGCCGGTCTCGGCCTATGGCGAGAGCAAGCTGATGGTCGAGCGCGGGCTGGAATGGGCGGACCGCGTGCACGGGCTGCGCTCGGCCTGCCTGCGCTACTTCAACGCCGCCGGCGCCGACCCGGAGGGGCGGCTCGGCGAGGACCACGACCCGGAGACGCACCTGATCCCGCTGGCGATCAACGCGGCGCTCGGGTTCGGCCCGGCGCTGACGGTGTTCGGCACCGACTACGAGACGCCGGACGGCACCTGCCTGCGCGACTACGTCCACGTCACCGACCTCGCCGACGCGCACATCCGGATCCTGGAGCGGCTGGAGCAGGGGAGCTGCCGCTACAACGTCGGCAACGGCAACGGCTACTCGGTGCGCGAGGTGATCGAGACGGTGGAGCGCGTCAGCGGCCGGAAGGTGCCGCACACGCTGGGGCCGCGCCGGGCGGGCGACCCGCCGGTGCTGGTCGCCTCCAACGCGCGGCTGCGCCGCGACACCGGCTGGACGCCGCGCTACCCGGCGCTGGAGGACATCGTGCGCCACGCCCATGCCTGGCGCGTGGCGCATCCGCGCGGCTACGACGACCGCGGCTGACAGGCCTTCCCGCCGGCCGGATCGACCTGCGTGCCGGCGGCGACCGGGCGCCTGCCTCCCGCCGCCGGGGAGCGGCGCGGCGCGGAGGCCCGGGCGCCGGGGTTCACCGGCCCGCGCCGACCGGCATCGCGCGCGGAACCGCCCGGGAGGGCAGGGCAACCGCCGCGCGCAGGATCAAGGGGGCTGACAGGTCCTCATCCGGTGCGGGCCGCGCGCAACCGCCGCGCGCAGGATCGGGGGATCATGCCGATCCACGTCGACGCGGACCGGCGTGATGCCGCCAGGGCCGGTCGGCCCCGGCGTCGGATGCCGGCGGCGCGGCGGCGGTAGGGGTGGCGGCGCGATGGTGTCGGGGTGCCGATGCCGGACGCATGGGCACGATGCCGGGGCCGCGGCCCGGCCGGCCGGGCCGCGGGCAGCTGGGACAGCCCGGCGCGAAGGTCCCGCCGGGCCGGCCGACAGCGTCAGGAGAAGCGGAAGGTGCTCGGCATGGCCGCCGTCGGCTCGGCGGCGGTCGGCTGCTGGGAGGCCTGCGCCTCCTTCATCCGGGCCTCGACCTGCTTCATCAGCTGCACGAGCCCGTTGATCAGGCTCGGCACCTGGGCCAGCGGCATGATGAGCTGGCCGGCCGGGGCGACCTTGCCCTCGGGACCGGCCTGGCCGAGGTTGATGCGCACGACCCCGTGGGAGACGTTGGCATCGAGCATGCCGTCGGCGAAGATCGAATCCGGCATCGCGTGTCGTTCCTTATCCATTGGGCGCGCCGCTCACTGCTCCCGGAAGGCGCGGTGGAAGCTGTCGCGGATCGGCTGGGTGATGTAGCGGAAGAAGCTGCGCTCGCCGAGCTGCACCATCGCCTCGACCGGCATGCCGGGGGTGAGGTGGACATTGGGCAGGCGGGCGAGCTGGTCGGCATCGATCAGGATCTGCACCCGGTAGTAGGACTGGCGGGTGCGTTCGTCCGTCGCGACGTCGGAGGCGACGAAGGTGACGCGCCCGTTCAGCGACGGCACCAGGCGCTGCTTGAAGGCGGGCAGCCGGATCTGCGCGTCGAGGCCGGGATAGACCACGTCGATGTCGTTGGGCGAGAGGTTCACCTCCGCCACCAGCCGGTCGCGCACCGGCACCAGCTCCATCACCGGATCACCGGCGCGGACCACGGCGCCGGTGTTGAAGACGCGCAGGCCGATGATGATGCCGTCCTCGGGTGCGATGATCTCGCGGCGGACCGAGACGTCCTGCGCGGCGCGCAGCCGCTCCTCGGCCTCGGCCAGCTTGCCGCGCACGTCGCGCAGCTCGGTGGAGACCTCCTGCAGGCGCTGGTCCTCGATCTGCTTCATCTGCGAGCGCGCCTCGGCGATGGTGGCGCGGGCGCGGGAGATCTGGCCGGTGATGTCGCCGATCTGGCCCTCCAGCGCCGCGGCGTTGCGCTGCAGCGCCAGCACCTCGGTCAGGCGCGACAGGCCCTGGTTCATCAGGGCGCGCTTGACCTCCTCCTCGCGCCGGATGAGCACGAGCTGGCGCTGCGCCGCCACGTACTGCTGCTCGGCCGAGGCGATCACGGCGTTCTGCTGCGCGACCCGGTCCGCCAGCACGGCGAGCTGGCTGTCGAGGCTGACCCGGCGCGCCTCGAACAGGGCGCGCTGGCCGGCGACAGCGTCGGCGGCGCGGACGGCGTCCTGCGCCGGCTCGCCGCTTCCGCCCTCGGCGCTCCCGGCGGCGGCGAGCAGGGCGGCGGGGAAGGCGATCTCGCGCGCCCGGGCCAGCTCGGCGGTCAGCCGCGCATCCTGGGCGAGCAGCGCCCAGCGCTGGGAGCGGACGGTCTCCACCGTGGCGCTCGACTGGGTCTGGTCGAGGCGCAGCAACACCTGGCCGGCCTGCACCCGGTCGCCGTCATGGACCAGGATCTCGCGCACCGTGCCGCCTTCCTGGTTGGCGAGCACCCGGCGCTGCCCTTCCACCTTGATCTGGCCGGGCGCGATCGCGGCCTCGGAGAGGGGGGCGAGGGTGGACCAGGCCGCGAAGCCGCCGACGAACAGGGCGATCGAGGCCAGGCCGAACAGCATCACGCCACGCGTGCGCGGCCGCGGCAGGTCGAGTTCCGGCTCGGGCGCGGGAAGCCGCAGGGCGGGCGGCGCGGGGACGCCGGCGACGGGCAGGGAGGCGGCTTGGCTCATGGGGCGGCTCGGCTGGCTTCGAGGCGTACGGCGTTCGGGGCGTCGTCGGAGCGGGATTCGGGGGAGCGGGATTCAGGGGCACGGGATTCGGAGGAGCGGGCCTCGGCGGGCCGGGTCTCGGCGATCCGGGGCGAGGTCATCAGGCGCTTCATCACCTCGGCGCGCGGGCCGAACATCTCCACCGCGCCCTCGCGCAGCAGCAGCACCTTGTCCACGCCCTGCACCAGGGTCGGGCGGTGCGAGACCAGCACCACCGTGGTGCCGCGCTCCTTCAGCGTCTCCAGGGCGCGCAGCAGGTTCGCCTCGCTGTCGCCGTCGAGGTTGCTGTTCGGCTCGTCCAGCACCACGAGCTTCGGGTTGCCGAACATGGCGCGCGCGAGGCCGATGAGCTGGCGCTGACCGCCCGAGAGGTGCTGCCCGGCATCGCCGATCTCGGTGTCGTAGCCCTGCGGCAGGCGCAGGATCATCTCGTGGCAGCCGGCGAGCCGCGCCGCCTCGAACACCGCCTCCGGCTCCGCCTCGCCCATGCGGGCGATGTTGCGGAACACCGTGCCGTCGAACAGCTCCACGCCCTGCGGCAGGTAGCCGACGTAGCGGCCGAAATCCTCGCGCAGCCACTGGTACACGTCGGCGTCGTCGAGGCGGACATGGCCCGCGGTCGGCTGCAGCGTGCCGATCAGCATGCGGATCAGCGTGGTCTTGCCGGCCGCCGAGGGGCCGATCACGGCCAGGCTCTCGCCGGGGGCGAGCGCGAACTGCACCGCCTTGACGATCGGCACCGGCTGGCCGGGAAAGCCGAAGGAGACGCGCTCCACCGAGAGCCGGCCGGTCGGCGCGGGCAGCGGCAGGCCGGCCGGGCGCAGCCGGGGCTGCGACAGGAACTGCTGCAGCCGCTGGAAGCACTGGCGCACCTGCACGAGCTGCTTCCAGCCGCCGATCAGCATCTCGACCGGCGCCAGGGCGCGCCCGAGGATGATCGAGCCGGCGATCGAGGCGCCCGAGGTCAGCTCCTGCTGCAGCACGAGGTAGCAGCCGGCGCCGAGCACCGCGACCTGCACGGCGAGGCGGAAGAACTTGGTGAGCGAGACCAGCACCGCGGCGCGGTCGGCGGCGTGCTGCTGCGGCGGCATGCCCTCGGCCACGGATTCGCGCCAGCGCTGCATCACGCCGGGCAGCATGCCCATGCTGTCGATCACCTCGGCGTTGCGGGCGATGCTGTCGGCGCGCCGCTGCGTCGCCATCGCGGCGAGGTTGGCGCGGCGCAGCAGGCCGGCCGTGGTGAGCTCGTTCAGCAGCGTCAGGCCGAACAGGATCGCGGCGCCGCCCACGGCGATCCAGCCCATCACCGGGTGCAGCATGAAGATCACGGCGAGGTAGACCGGCACCCAGGGCACGTCGTAGAGCGCGAGCACGGCCGGCGAGCCGAGATAGGAGCGGCAGACGGCGAGGTCGCGCAGCGCCTCCATCCGGTAGGGGCTGCCGCGCAGCGTCGCCTCGATGGCGCGGGTGAAGCCCTCCGGCGCCACCTTCTGCTCCACCCAGCCGGCGACCCGCAGCATCACCTGTCCGCGCGTCGCCTCCAGCACCGCGAGCAGCATGATGGCCGCGATCGCGATCAGCGTCAGGTAGAGCAGCGTGTCGAGGTTGTGCGTCGCCAGCACCCGGTCGAAGATCTGCATCATGTAGATCGACACGGTGAGCTGCAGCAGGTTCACCACGCCGCTGAACACGCCCACCGCCAGGAACTGCGACCGGCACTGGCGCAGCAGGCGGGTGAGCGAGGTCTCCTTGCGGCCGCCCGGCAGGGCGAGGCTCGGCATCCGGCTCATCGCGTCAGACCCCGATCCGGCCGAGCAGGTCGAGCAGCTCGCGCTGCGTCGGGGGGTGCAGGGCGACCCAGGCGACCGGCAGGGCGGCGAGCAGGAGGCCGCAGAGCGTGGCCAGCACCAGCTTGACGAAGCCCGGCGGCCGCGGCATCCGGCCGAGATGCTCCAGCACCGCGTTCTGGCGGATCTCGGCGACCTGGTTGTGGAGCAGCCGGAAGGCGTGGCTGTGCAGGTCGGCGCTGGCCTGCCGGCGCAGCCGCTCGATCAGCTCGGGCGTCGCCGGCTGGCCGGCCTCGACCGCCATCGCGAAGGCCAGCCGGTCGGCGAGGCGCATCTCCTCCCGCTCCCGATCCGACAAGAAGTCGGCGAGCGACGGGATCGGGGCGGGTTCCGGCGGCACCGCGGCGTTGGCCTCGGGCTCGGAGCGGAGGGGCTGGACGGTCGCCATGGCGAGACGGGCTCCAGTTTTTGGAACGGCGATGGACGGATGGGCCGGGTATCGTCGGCGACGAGGACAACCGGAAAGTCGGAAGTCACGGCGAACGGGCCGGACGCCCGCACGCAGGAAAGCAGGCTAGCACGGATTCGGTAACAAATCCTGATTTCGGAACGCCGGCGCCAGCATGGACAAGCCTTGCCGCCGGCCGGGGGCGCGCCCCGTTCGATCGCTTCGCTCCGGCTTCTCCGTTCTGGCTTCCTGGCCGGCACGGCCAGGTCTTTCATGGCAAGTCGTATTACCGCGAAAGGATAGACGACGAACGAGTATTTTACAACCATAAGTTGTTTGTAATGTTTCGCTAATCCTGATCTTTAGTTGCGATTCGGTGTCGATCTGCGACCGAAGCGGGCTCCGCCCGGTGGCGCCCCGGTGAGGAGATGCGCCGGTCTCCGGCGCGCCTCCCCCGTCGCGTCAGGCCGCCGGCGTCCCGCCCTGGCGCGCGGCGGGCGGCGCCGAAAGCCGGTAACCCAGCCCCCGCACCGTCTCGATCACCGCGCCCGCCCCCACCTCGTCGAGGCGCTTGCGCAACCGGTGGACGTAGACCTCCACCGCGTTGGCGCCGATGCCGCGCTCGAAGGTGTCCAGCCGCTCCTCCAGCGCCTCCTTGGCCACCGGCCGGGGAGCGGCGCGCAGTAGGCTCTCCAGGATCATCCGCTCGCGGCGCGGCGGGTCGAAGGGCGCGCCGTCGACGGTGATGGCGCGCGAGGCGGGATCGAATTCCATCCGCCCACAATGCACCGAGGTGCCGCCGCGCGCCGTGCGCCGGCGCACCAGCGCGTTCAGCCGCGCCACCAGCTCCTCCATGGCCACCGGCTTGACCACGTAGTCGTCGGCGCCCTTGTTCAGCCCCTCGCAGCGCTCCGGCAGGGCGCCGCGCGCGGTCATCACCAGCACCGGCGGCGCCTCCTCGCGGTCGCGCACCGTGCGGATCAGCTCCAGCCCGTCGCCGTCCGGCAGGCCGCGGTCCAGCACGATGGCGTCGTAGCGGGTGGAGCGGTAGGCCGCCGCCGCCGCGTCGAGGCAGTCCACCACGTCCGGTGCCCAGCCGGCCCGGCGCAGGCCGGTGGCCAGGAGCTGGGCCAGCCTCTCATTGTCTTCCACGAGCAGGAGACGCATCTCGATCTCTCCTGGCCGGTTCCGTGCCGGCCGGTGCTGCCGCCGGGCGGGGCGGCCCGGTCATGCCGCCTGTATGCCATTTCCGGCGCTTCCAGTCCCTGAAGCGCTTCATGGCATGTCGGGATGGCAGGAATGCGGTCGCCCGGGCGCGCCCGGGCCGGCCCCTCCGGACCGACCCCTCCGGGCCGGTCCCACCGGGCCGGTCCGGTCGCGATGCCCGTCCGCGGCGGCCCGTCGGCGCTCACCCGGTCGGGAAGCGCCCCGGCCGCATGTGGCAGGATGATGAAAGGTGTGCCCGGCAAGGTCGCCGGGCCGGCGCGCCGCGCGCCCGGCCGCGGCCGCGCCGGGAAGGCCCGCCGTGCGGGCCGGTGATGAAGGTTGCCCGATGCCGCGCCAGCCACAGCGCTTCCCCCGCACCATGCCGGCCCGCCTCCTCCCGGCCCGGAACTGGGGCGCTCTGCTGCCGCGCACCCTGCTCGCGCGGCTCGCGCTCGCCTTCGCGTCCGTCGCGGTGGCGGCGCTGCTGTTCGGCGGCTGGGTGCTGAACCTGCAGCTCCAGCGCACGGTGCAGGCGGTGCACGAGATGGCGCTGGCCGCCTCGGCCGAGCCGCTGGAGGAGCGGCTGCGCTTCGGCGGCGTCGAGGCGCTGCGCCAGCCCCTGCCGCCGCGCCTCGCCTACCGCTTCGACACCGCCTCGGGCTCGCTGCGCTACGTGGTGCTCGACCCGCAGGGGAAGCTGCTCGCCGCCTCGCCGGGCGCGCAGCCCGCCCTGCCGCGCCTCGACATGCTCGGCCGCCCCGCCGCCACCTTCCTCTCCGACAGCGACATGCCCCGGCTCTGGGGCCTCTCGCGCGAGGTCCGCACGCCCGAGGGGCCGGTGACGCTGCAGGTCGCGCAGGACATGACCAGCGTCTACGTGGTGCTCGACGACGTGCCGCGCGCGGCGCTCGGCCCGGTGATCGCGGTGCTGGTGCTGGGGGCGCTGCTGCTGTTCGGCGTCAACATGGCCTTCGTGCGGCTGCTGCTGACGCCGCTCAACCAGGCCGCCGCCGAGGCCGAGGCGATCGGCCCCAGCGGCATGTTGGCGAGCGGCGTGATGGGCCGTGGCGGCGCGCCGGCGAAGCGGCTCGGCGAGGCGGGCGTGCCGGCCGAGGCGCTGCCGCTGATCCGCGCCGTGAACGGCGCGCTCGACCGGCTGGAGGACGCGCTGGCGCGGCAGCGCGCCTTCAGCCAGGACGTGGCGCACGAGCTGCGCACGCCGCTCGCCATCCTGCTCGGCGAGGTGGAGCTGCTGGACGACGCGGAGACGGCGGCGCGCCTGCGGCACGACGTGGACGGGCTGGTGCGCCTCGTCAACCAGCTCCTGGAGGCGGCCGAGGTCAGCGCCGACGACCGCGTCGTGGAAGGCGAGGCCGATCTCGCCGAGGTCTGCGCCGGCATCGTGGACCGGCTCGCCACGGCCGCCGAGCGGGACGGGAAGGGGCTGGCGCTGGTGGGCGGCGAGGCGCCGCTCTGGGTGCGCGGCGACGCGGACGCGCTGGGCCGGGCCGTGCGCAACCTGGCGGAGAACGCCGTCGGCTACACCGCGCCCGGCACCACGGTCGAGGTGCGCCTCGTCGCCCCCGCCACGGTGGAGGTGGCGGATCGCGGCCCCGGCGTGCCGGAGGCGATGCGCGGGCGGGTGTTCGAGCGGTTCTGGCGCGCCGACCGCAACAGCCGCAGCGGCGCCGGGCTCGGCCTGTCCATCGTCTCGCGGATCGCGGCGACCCATGGCGGCATCGTCTCGGTGCGGGACAACGAGGGCGGCGGCGCGGTGTTCACGCTGGCCCTGCAGCCGGCCCCGCCGCCCGTGGCGGCCGACGAGGAGGCGCCTTTCCCGGTCGGGCCGCGTGCCCGGGCGGCGCCACGGCAGGGCGACCTCGCGCGCCTGCCTTGCGCGGTGCCGGAAGCGGCCACGTCCTGGCGGCGCCCGGGCGGGTGGCCGAGGCGCGGCCCGGTCGCGTGATCCGGCCGGCGGCGCTCGCGGCGCCGCGCGGCCCGCCGGGTCGGCCCCGCCCCCCAGGCGGGCCTTCAGGAGCCGTGGTAGCCGCCCGGTGCCGGCACCGGTGCCCAGGGCGCGCTGACCGGGATCGTAGGGGTTGGTGCGTTCCCCGGCGGGATCAGAGCGGGCGGCGGCCGCCGTGGCGGGCGGGCAGGCGCAGCAGCACGCCCTGCCGCAGCAACAGGCGGCCCGCCTCAGCCGCCAACGGGTGCGCGGCCATGGCGGCATCGGGCGGCAGCCAGCGCAGCAGCACCGCCAGCGCCTCGCGCGCCGGGCCGCGCTGCGCCAGCGCGCAGGAGAGCAGGAGCATCGTCTCCTGGTCCGTCACGCGCGGGTGCAGCAGGCAGGGCCAGGCCACGCGGCCGATCGCGGCCTGCAGCAGCCGGTCCAGCGGTGCCGCCGCCTCGGACACGCCCTCGGCCACGCAGGGCAGGCGCAGCGCGGGCAGCGGGGCGCTGCCGGCCCGACGGGCGGCGGCCCAGAGGCGCGCGACGTCCAGCAGCAGTCGCTCCGCCGGCGGCAGGTCGTCGGTCAGGGTTCCGGACCAGGGCCAGGTCTGGAGGCCGCGGGTTGCCATTCGTCACCTCCTCGACATCGGAGAGACAGGCTAATTGTGATGAGAATGATTCGCAAATAACTTCCGCGGCCGGCCGGGCCCGCTTCGGGGCGGGATGTCGCGCCGGGCGTGCCGGAAGGCGGCCACGCCGGGAAGGCCGCGGCGGGCGGCGCCTCATGCCGGCCGCCCCCGGCGGCCGCCGGCATGCAGGCGGGCCGGCGCGGCGCGCCGGCGGGCCGCCGCGTCGCCGGCCGCCTCGTCCTCCCCGGCGAAGCCGTCCGCCGGGAAGCCGTCGCCATGGGCGCCGGGGTCGCCGGGATCCCCAGGGTCGAACAACGCGTCCGGCGCGGCCTGGAAGCCGTCATCCACTTCCGCCTCGGCCTCGCCCTCCGCTTCCAGCCGTTCCTGCGCGGCGCGCCACACCACGGTCCATTCGCCCGGCCGGCCGCCGCGGCAGCGGCGCAGCGACAGGTGCCAGCGCGGATCGCCGAGCGCGTGCCCACCCCCCGTGCCGGCGCGCGGCTCCACCCGCCAGGCGGTGAGGGCGTTGCCCGATGCCTCCGCCACCTCCGCCGCCCGTCCGCCGCGCGGCTGCAGCAGCAGGCCGAGCGCGCCGCCCGCCTCGGCCGCCTGCTGCAGCCGGCGCGAGGCGGCGGGGTCCACGCCGCGCGCGACCAGCAGGGCGCCGGCCACGGCGGGGCAGCGCAACGCCTCCTCCATCGCCCACAGCCCGTCCGCCGCGCGCGGCGCCCGCACCAGCACGAGGTCGGCCGGCGAGAGGCCGAAGCGCAGCAGGCCGGGCGGCCAGGCATCCGGTTCGTCGGCGATCCACAGCACGCTGCCTCCCCGTGCGGCCCCGGCCGCGGCCGCCGCGCGCGCCAGCAGCAGCGCGCAGAATCCCGTCGCCGCGCCGGGATCGGCGGCGCTCACCGCATGCAGCGCCGCCCGTGCCAGCCCGCCGCCCGGCAGGGCGCGGTCGATCGCCGGGCACAGCGGCACGGTTGCGCCGCGGCGCGCGAGGGCGTTCTCTGCGCCGGCACGCTCCAGCCGCGCGATGCGGCCGCGCAGCGCGGCGAGCAGGGCGGGCCGGTCCATCGGGTCCGGCATGGTGGGGGGCGAAGGGGGCATGGCTTTGTTCCTGTTATGTTCCAGCCGGGACTCCGTCCCGGTCAAGCGTCATGATCGCGCCGCGGCCCGGCGCGGCGCCCCGCGCCCGTCGACGCATGTCGGGGAAGGCCGGCGAGGGCGTTGATCGCGCAGGGTGCGTCCGGCGCCCGCGCCGGGGCGGCAGGTTGGGAAAGACGAGGCGATGCAATCCGATCCGGCATTCCAGGGCGTCGATGACCCCGTGCACGGCACGGCGGACGGATTCGCGGGCGCGGTCGGCAACACGCCGCTGATCCGGCTGCGCCGCGCCTCCGAGGCGACGGGCTGCGAGATCCTCGGCAAGGCCGAGTTCATGAACCCCGGCGGCAGCGTGAAGGACCGTGCCGCGCTCGGCATCATCGAGGACGCGGAGCGGCGCGGCGTGCTCGTCCCCGGCCGGGCGGGGACGGTGGTCGAGGGCACGGCCGGCAACACCGGCATCGGCCTGACGCTGTTCGCCAACGCCCGCGGCTACCGCTCCATCGTGGTGATGCCGGAGACGCAGAGCCGCGAGAAGATCGAGTTCCTGCGCATGATCGGCGCCGACCTGCGCCTCGGCCCGGCGAAGCCCTACGCCGATCCCGGCAACTACGTCCACGTCTCCCGCCGCATCGCCGAGGAGATGGGCGGCGAGGCGGCCGGCGTGGTCTGGGCCAACCAGTTCGACAACCTGGCCAACGCCGCGGCGCACGAGGCGACCACCGGCCCCGAGATCTGGCGCCAGACGCGCGGCCGCGTCGACGCCTTCACCTGCGCCTGCGGCACCGGCGGCACGCTGGCCGGCGCGGCGCGGGCGCTGAAGGCGGCGAGCAAGGGGCGCGTGCGCATCGTGCTCGCGGACCCGATGGGCAGCGCCCTCTATTCCTGGGTGAAGACCGGCGCGCTGAAGGCCGAGGGCAACTCGATCACCGAGGGCATCGGCCAGGCCGCGCGCGTGCCCGGCAACCTGGCCGGCGCGCCGATCGACGACGCCGAGCGGATCCCCGACGCCGAGGCGCTGGAGCAGATCTACGACCTGCTGATCCACGAGGGGCTTTCCGTCGGCGGCTCGGCCGGCATCAACGTCGCCGCCGCGATCCGGGTGGCGCGCGCGCTCGGCCCCGGGCACACCGTCGCGACGGTGCTGTGCGACGGCGGCGCGCGCTACCAGTCGAAGCTGTTCAACCCCGAATTCCTGCGCGGCAAGGGCCTGCCCGTGCCGCCCTGGCTGGCCTGAGCGGAAGGCCATGGAGTTCCTCGAACTCGCCCGCAGCATCCGCGCCCGCGACCCGGCGCGGCCGACCTGGGCCGAGGCGCTGCTCTGCTACGCCGGGCTGCACGCCGTGCTCTGGCACCGGCTCGCGCACTTCCTGTGGGGGCTCGGCCTGCGCGCGCCGGCGCGCTGCGTCTCGCACCTCTCGCGCTGGCTGACGGGGATCGAGATCCACCCCGGCGCCACGCTCGGCCGGCGGCTGTTCATCGACCACGGCATGGGCGTGGTGATCGGCGAGACCGCCGAGGTGGGCGACGACGTGCTGATCTACCACGGCGTCACGCTCGGCGGCCTGTCCGGCCAGCCCGGCAAGCGCCACCCGACGCTGGAGGGCAACGTGGTGGTCGGCGCCGGGGCGCAGGTGCTGGGGCCGATCCGGATCGGCGCCGGGGCGCGGATCGGCGCCAACGCGGTGGTGGTCTCGCCGGTCGCGGCGGGCGAGACGGTGGTCGGCATCCCGGCCCGCCCGCCGCAGGCCGCCGCCGGGCATCGCACCACCGGCTACGGCCTGCCCGACTGCCCGGCCGACCCGGTCGAGGAGGAGATGGCGCGGCTGCGCGAGGAGGTGGCGGCGCTGCGGCGCGAGCTTGCCGCGCTGCGCCCGCCCGCCGCCGGGCTGCGCCGGGCCGAGGGCGTGAAGTAGGGCCGGTCGGCGCCCCGCCGCGCCCTTTCCTCGCGCCCCTGCCGGGGCGCCACGCACGACGCCCCGATGGGTGTGACACGACGGCGCCTCGAAGGGGCGATACGACCCCGCGCCCCGACGGGGTGACACGACCGCGCCTCGAAGGGGTGACACGACCGCGCCTCGAGGGGGCGACACGACCGCGCCCCGAAGGGGCGACAAGTAAGGACACGCCATGCGACGCCACCAGACCGGCCTGATCGCCGCCACCCTCCTGGCCCTCGCCGCGCCGGCCCTCGCTCCCGCGGCACGCGCCCAGGAGCGGCCGCCCCTGACGCCGACGCGCGACGTCGCGGTGACCTACCGCGTCGTCGGCCAGATCCCCGGGCAGCCGGCGGGGGCCGGCCAGGGGCCGCGCGAGATGCGCATGTCCTGGCTGACCGCCGCCGGCAAGCTGCGCATCGAGACCGGCGGTGCCGGCGCGCCCTCCGGCTACATGCTGGTGGACCGGCGCAACAACCGCGCCCTGATGGTGGTGGACCAGCAGCGCATGGTGATGGAACTGCCACAGCAGCAGGTGAACGGCCAGGTGATCCGCTTCGGCGAGCCCAACCCGAACGCCCGCTTCACGCGCGGCGGCAACGAGACCATCGCCGGCCAGGGCTGCACCAACTGGTCCTTCCAGGACAACGAGGGCACCGGCCGCGCCTGCATCACGGCGGACGGGGTCGTGCTGCGCGCCTCCGGCGCGCGCCAGGGCTCGGAGGGGCAGATCGAGGCGGTGCAGGTCGCCTACGGCCCGCAGGACCCGTCGCGCTTCGAGCCGCCCTCCGGCTACCAGGTCCTCAACATGAGCGAGATGCTGCGCAACATGCCGCAGGGCGCCCGGCCGGGCCGCTGAGCGGCGGGCGGCGCGGAGGGCGGCGCATGACCGTCCTGCGCCACGGAACCGCCCGCGCCGCGGCGGGTTGAGGCCGTGTCCATGAACGCGACATTCCCCCCCGGCCTGCACTTGCGCGCGGCCCTCGCCTCGTCCGCCCCGGCGGCCGGAGGCCCGCTCGATCCCGCGTTCGCCCCTCTGGTCGACGCCCCTCTGGTCGACGCCCCTCTGGCCGACGCCCCCGGCGACGCCGTGCGCCGGTTGCTGCCGGCCCTGTCGGCCGGCGCCGAGGCGCTCGACCGCGACGGCGCCTTCCCGGCCGCGGAGCTGGCGCTGCTCGGCGCCGCCGGCCTGCTCGCCGCGCCGCTGCCGGCCACGGCCGGCGGCGCCGGCCTCGGCACCGACCCCGGAACGGCGGTCGAGCTGGCTGAGGTGCTGCGTCTCGTCGGCCGCGCCAACCTGTCGCTCGGCCGACTCTACGAAGGGCACGTCAACACGCTGCGCCTCGTGCACCGGCATGGCGACGCCGCCCAGCGCCGCGCCGCCGCGGCGGATGCGCGCGCCGGCCTGCTCTTCGCCGTCTGGAACACCGACGACGCCGGCGGGCTGCATCTGGAGCCGCTCCCCGATGGCCGCTTCCGGCTGCGCGGCCGCAAGATCCTCTGCTCCGGCGCCGGCTTCGCGGAGCGCGGCCTGGTCACCGCCCGGCTTCCCGGCGCGCCGGAGCGGCAGATGCTGCTGCTGCCGCTCACCCCCGGCGAGCGGGCCGACCTCGCCGCCTGGACCCCCACCGGCATGCGCGCCTCGGCCACCGGCGCCATGGACTTCACCGGCCTGGAGATCGGGCCGGAGTGCCTGATCGGCGGCGCCGGCGACTACGTCCGCGAGCCCGACTTCTCCGCCGGCGCCTGGCGCTTCGCGGCCGTGCATCTCGGCGGCATCGAGGCGCTGGTGGAGGCGCTGCGCGCGCATCTGCGCCGCACCGGCCGCGGCGAGGATCCGCACCAGCTCGCGCGGCTCGGCCTCGCGACCATCGCCGCCGGCACGGCGCGGCTGTGGGTGGAGCAGGCGGCGCGACTTGCCGAGGGACTGCCGGCGGGCACCACGCCCGAGCGCGCCGTGGCCGGGGTGCAGCTCGCCCGCCTCGCCGTGGAGCGCGCGGCGCTGGACGCGCTGGAGTTGGCGCAGCGCTCGATCGGCCTCGGCGCCTTCATGCGCCCGAACCCCGCCGAGCGCATCGCCCGCGACCTTGCCACCTATCTGCGCCAGCCCATGCCCGACCACGTCCTGGCCCAGGCGGCCCGGCATGCCCTGGCTGCGCCCGAGGCGATGGGAGATCTCTGGTGACGCGCCATCCCCGCCCGCCGTCGCCGTGCCGGCCGGTCCGGCCGCCGTCGGGGACACCCGCCGCGCCGCGCCGCGTGCCCTGACATGCTCGCCACCGACTTCCTGCGCGCCGCCGAGCGGCTGCCCTTCGGCCGGCTGAAGGACATCGCCGACGATGCCGGCCTGCTGATCCTGGCCCCGCACCCTGACGACGAGAGCCTCGGCTGCGGCGGGCTGATCGCCGAGGCGTCGCTGCACCGTGTGGCGACGCAGGTGGTGATGGTCTCGGACGGCGCCGGCTCGCACCCGAATTCGCGCCACTGGCCGCCCGCGCGGCTGCGGGCGCTGCGCGAGGCGGAGACCCTGGCGGCGCTGGAGGTGCTCGGCCTGCCGGGCGAATCCGCCTCCTTCCTGCGCCTGCCGGATACCCGCGTGCCGGCCGAGGGGCCGGCGTTCGAGGAGGCCGTCGGTTCGATCCTCGCCGGGCCGGCGCGCGCCGTGCCAGTGGGTGCCGTGCTGACGAGCTGGGGGCACGACCCGCATGGCGACCATCAGGCCACCCACGCCATCGCCGCCGCCGTGGCGCGCCGGTTGGGGGCGCGGCTCTACAGCTACGTGGTCTGGGGCTGGGCCTACCTGCACGACGTGCCGGGCTTCGTGCTCGGCCCGGCGCCGCCGGTGCCCGCGCCGCCGCGCGGCCTCAGGCTCGACATCGCCTGCCACCTCGACGCCAAGCGGCGCGCCGTCGCCGCGCATCTCAGCCAGACCACCGCGCTGATCGACGATGACCCGCAGGGCTTCCGCCTCCGGCCCGAGGCGCTCGCCTTCATGCTGCGGCCCTTCGAGGTCTACCTGGAGGAAACCCCGTGACCGAGGACGACGGAGAGGCCGCCCCGCTGGTGGCCCCGCTGCCATGACCCGCGCCGCCGCCTCGCTGCCCGCCGGCTACTTCGACACGCTCTACGCCCACGACCCCGATCCCTGGGGCTTCGACACGAGCGACTACGAGCGGCGCAAGTACGCGCACACGCTGGCGGTGCTGCGCGACCGCTACGACTCCGCGCTGGAGGTCGGCTGCTCGATCGGCGTGCTGACCGCGCTGCTGGCACCGCGCTGCGGCCACCTGCTGGCGCTGGAGCCGGCGGCGCTGGCCCTCGCCCGGGCGCGGGAGCGCACCGCGGCCTTCCCGCAGGTCGCGCTGCGCCAGGCCATGGTGCCGGCGGAATGGCCGGTCCCGCCGGCGGGCCACGACCTGATCCTGCTCTCCGAGGTGCTGTACTTCCTCGATCGCGACGACCTCGACCGCCTCGCGCTGCTGGTCGCCGCCGCGCTGCGGCCGGGCGCCGACCTGCTGCTGGTCCACTGGACCGGGGAGACCGACTACCCGCTTTCCGGCGACGAGGCGGTGGAGCGCCTCATCGCCACCGTGGTCGCGGCGGGGCAGGGCGTCATGCGAGTCCTGCGACGGGAGCGGCGTCCGGAATACCGGCTGGATCTGCTTCGCCGGGAGCCCCGGCCCGCCGACGCCCGTCGCGGCGGGTCCTGAGCCGCGACACCATCGCCGCCGCCCGCCGCGTCTCCGCCGCCAGCGTCTCCGGCGGCACCGGCCGGCGCGGCGAGAGCACGGGGCTCGCCAGCTCCACCGCCTCGCACACCGTCCCGAAGCGCGGGCCGTCGAGCAGCCGGGCGAGGTCCGCCGCCGGCAGGCCCAGCCGCCGCGCCAGCCGTCCCAGCGCGCCGTCCGGCGCCACCCGGCCCGCCCCCCACAGCCGGCGCAGCGCGGCGCGCGCGCGATGGCGGCGCCAGGCGTCGCGCGCCGGCTCCAGCCGGTCGTCGAGCGGCGACTCGGAGACGGCGATGCGCCGGCGCATCGTGTCGGCCATGCCGCCCGTCGCGCGACCCTCCAGCCGGCAGGAAACCTCCACCGAGACCTCGGGCGCGTGCCGCAGCCGCGCGTCGATGCGGCGCAGCGCCGCGCAGAGAGCGCGGTCCTCGCCGATCGGCAGCGGCGGCACCCCGCCCACGCGGCGCCAGGCGTCGAGGGTGAGGGCGATGCTCGCGCCCGGCTCGCAGTCGTGCCGGGGCCAGGGGTCCCAGGGCACCGGGTCGAGCCGTGCCGCCAGCTCGTCGAGCAGGGCGGCATAGTCCTCCTCCCGCGCCCCACGCTCGCGCACGCAGGGCGGCAGCACCGCCGCATGCTCCGCCGGATCCACGGTGACGGCGCCGAGCACCGCGTCCGCCCCCGCCGCCAGCGCCGCGAGGCTGTTCGACACCCAGCCCGGCGCCGGGCGGCCATCGGCATCGGTCGTCAGCAGCACGGCATCCGATGGCGGCCGGCCATCCGCCGCGCCGCGCGCCAGCCACTCGGCCGCCGCTTCCATGGCCAGGCGCCGCGCCCAGCCGGCATGCGCGTGCGGCGTCGCCAGCGTCAGGTCGAGCAGCAGCAGCGGGAAGGGCAGGGCGGGGGCCAGCGCCCGGCAGATCGCCACCGTGGCGTCGGTGGTGTTGTTGGCCAGCACCACCACGCCGAAGCTGCCGGGCGGCAGCGGCGCGTCGCCATCCGCCCCGGTCTGGCCGGCCAGGGCGGCGAGGCAGTCGCCGATCGTCTCCGCCTCGTTGCGGGCCGGGATGGCGACCACCGCGCGCGGCACCGGGCCGGGGGGCAGCGGGCCGAGGGGCGCCAGGGTGGGCGGCGCCAGGGGCGGCTCCGAGGGGGGCGGCTCCGGGACGGACGGATCGGCATCGGGCCGGCCGGATCCGGGCAGGACCGGCGGGGACGGTGCGGGCGGGGGTGCGCTCATCTTGGCCTTGTCGTGTGACGGTGCCGCGTGGCGGCCGGGCAAGAACGCCGCGCCCCCGCGCCTGTTGCGTGACGGGTGCGTCATCGCGCCCCCGCCGCCGCGCCGGCCGCGCGCGGCCGCCCATGGGCCCTCCGCCGCCCCCGGGGGCTTCCTTCCCGGCGCGCGGCGCGCCACATCGGCGCCCATGCGACGACGTCTCCTGCTGCTATCGCCCGCCCTGCTGGCCGCCCCGGCCCCGCTCCGCCCCGCCCTGGCGCAGCGCGCGCCCGGCGGCGGCGCACCCGGGGCGGCCGCTCCCGGCGCCACGCCGGGCGTGCCCCTCGCCGGCGCCGCCCGCGACGCGGCGCTCCAGCGCGTCGAGGCCTACCTGAACGGGCTGGTCTCGCTGAAGGCGCGCTTCCTGCAGATCGCCTACAACGGCGCGGCGGCCGAGGGCACCGCCTGGATCGTGCGCCCCGGCAAGATGCGCTTCGAGTACGACCCGCCCGAGCCGCTGCTGATGGTCGCGAGCCACGGCCAGTTCTTCTACTACGACCGCGAGCTGGCGCAGCCGACCACGGTGCCGGTCAACTCCACCCCGCTTGGCATCCTGCTGCGCGCCAACCTGCGTCTCTCGGGCGACATCACCGTCTCGCAGGTCACGCGCGACTCCAGCGTGCTGCGCGTCACCCTCTACCGGACCGCGAGTCCCGGCGAGGGCCGGCTGACCCTGGTCTTCAGCGAGAACCCGATGGAGCTGAAGCAGTGGGCGGTGCTCGACGCGCAGGGGCGCGAGACCCGCGTCAGCCTGAGCCAGACGCAGGTGGGCGGCCGCTTCGACGACTTCCTGTTCGAGTTCAACGATCCTCGCTTCCAGGAGGAGCTGCGCGGCCGGCGCTGAGCGGCGCGCGGGCCCGGCGAGGGGGCACGCCCGCCGCTTGTGCAACTGCCCACAGGGCGTGCGGACGGCATGCCGGGCATGACCCCGGCGCGGGCGGTTCTTCGCGTCGGCGGCGAAAGCGGTGTTGATTGCAGCGCCGTGACGCGCGACCTTGTGACACGACATGCGCCCGATCATTGGCATCTCCTGCTGCATGAAGGGGTTCGGCGCCTTCAACACGCCGAACCACGCCGCTTCCGACACCTACATCCGGGCGGTGCTCGGCCCGGTGGGCGGCGTTCCGGTGCTGATCCCGGCGGCCGGCGAGTGCGTCGTGCTGGATCTGCTGGCCCATCTCGACGGGCTGATCCTGACCGGCAGCCGCTCCAACGTGCATCCCACGCTCTACGAGGGCCCGCCCCACGCCGAGGGCACGCCGGAGGACGTGGCGCGCGATTCCACCACCATGCCGCTGATCCGCGCCGCGGTGGATCGCGGCCTGCCCGTGCTCGCCATCTGCCGCGGCCTGCAGGAGATGAACGTCGCGCTCGGCGGCTCGCTCGACCAGCGCATCCAGGACCTGCCGGACCGGATGGACCACTCGACGCCGACCGAGCAGGCGCTGCCGCAGGTCCGCACCGGCAAGGCGCACACGGTGCGCCTGGCGCCGGGCAGCCCGTTGGCGCTGATCGCCGCCCAGGCCGGTGCCGTCCAGGGGCGCGGCGCGGGCGGCGGCCAGCCCGCCTCGGCGCATGACCCCGTCCCGTTCGACGTCCAGCCGGTCACGCGGCTGGGCCCGGCCGGGGGAGGCACCGGCGGAGCGGCCGGGGGGGCGTCGGGTGGGCATGCGCCGGCTCCGGGGGCGGCGGGCGGCACCCCGCTCAGCATTCCGGTCAACTCGCTGCACAACCAGGGCATCGCGCGCCTCGCCCCGCGCCTGACCGCCGAGGGCTGGGCGCCGGACGGCACCATCGAGGCGGTGCGCGTCACCGAGGCCCGCGGCTTCGCCCTTGGCGTCCAGTGGCACCCGGAGTATGACTGGCAGAGCGATCCGGTCAGCCGCGCCCTGCTCGTGGCCTTCGGCCGGGAGGCTGCCGGCTGGGCCTCGCGCCGCCTCCTGGCGTCTGCCGCCGAGTAGCCTTCCGCGGCACTCCGGCCCACGATTGCCCCGCCGTCACGCACTTCACGGTTACGTGAGTGAACTTGGGCTCCGCGGGATTCCGCCAATCCACCCCTGACTCGCCTTTTGCATGACGTGGCGCCGAGGACTACAATGTCCTCGCCGGGGCAAACCCCGGTGGCCGACGCCGGTATCCCCTGCCGGCTCGCCCGACCAATCACTAAAGACTTCCGATCGGAAAATCAGCGTGTTGCGCCCGGTCACCCCCCTGACCGGGCGCTTCTTTTCGTGCCTGCCGGTTCCCGTGGGCCCGGCAGGCGCGCGGCCCGGGCCGCGCCGCATCCCGCCGGGGCGGATTACGCCATCCGTGGAAATGCTCTAGACCTCGCCGCCACGGCCGCCCGCCGGAGGCGCCGCCAGAGTCATCCTTCCGCCCGCCCTGCTCAGGAGCCTGCCGCGCGATGTCGGACTACGTGATCGCCCCGCCCGTGATCCCCGCCGTGCCGGTGGCCGGCACCAGCCAGATGTTCCCGGTGCGCCGCATCTTCTGCGTCGGCCGCAACTACGCCGACCACGCGATCGAGATGGGCAGCGACCCGAACCGCGAGCCGCCCTTCTACTTCACCAAGCCCGCCGACGCCGTGCTGGTGGACGGCGCCGACATGCCCTACCCGACGCAGACCAGGTCCCTGCACCACGAGATGGAGCTGGTGGTGGCGATCGGCTCGGCCGGCGCCGACATCCCCGAGGCGGAGGCGCTGAAGCACGTCTTCGGCTACTGCGCCGGCCTCGACATGACGCGCCGCGACCTGCAGGACGTCGCCAAGCAGACCCGCCGGCCCTGGGACATGAGCAAGGGCTTCGACTACTCGGCGCCGCTCGGCACCATGGTCCGCGCCGAGGGCGTGAACCCCGGCAAGGGGAAGATCGAGCTGAAGGTGAACGGCGCGGTGCGGCAGACCGGCGACCTCGCACAGATGATCTGGTCGGTGCCGGAGATCGTCGCCAACCTCTCGCGCCTCGTCCGCCTCGCCCCCGGCGACCTCATCATGACCGGCACCCCGGCCGGCGTCGCCGCCGTGGAGAAGGGCGACCTGCTGGAAGGCGTCGTCGAGGGTGTCGGCACGGTGAGCGTCCGCATCGTCTGAGCGCCGCCCCTCCCATGGCCTTCCGCTGACGGGCGGCGCGACCATGCCGCTCGAACAGGGCACGCTGCGCGTCGCCACCTGGAACATCAATTCGGTCCGGCTGCGCCAGGGGCTGCTGGCGACGCTCGTCCACGACCTCGACCCGGACGTGCTCTGCCTGCAGGAGACCAAGTGCCCGGACGAGCTGTTCCCCGAGGCCGCCGCCGAGGCGCTGGGCTACGCCCATCGCGCGGTGCGTGGCATGAAGGGCTACAACGGCGTCGCCATCCTCTCGCGCCTGCCCTTCCGGGTGCGCCACGACGACCCGGACTGGTGCGGGCGCGGCGACTGCCGCCACCTCGGCGTCGATCTCGCCCTGCCGGATGGCGGCACGCTGGAACTGCACGACTTCTACGTCCCCGCCGGCGGCGACGTGGCGGACCGCGACGCCAACCCGAAATTCGCCCACAAGCTCGACTTCCTGGCCGAGATCACCGCCTGGCAGGCGGCGCGCGGCGCGGCGCGGCGCGCCATGCTGGTGGGCGACCTCAACATCGCGCCCCTCGACTGCGACGTCTGGAGCCACACCCAGCTCCTCGACGTGGTGTCGCACACCCCGGTCGAGGTGGCGGCGCTCTCGGCCTGGCAGCAGGCCGGCGCCTGGGTGGACGCGGTGCGCCACTTCGTGCCGCCGCCCGAGAAGCTCTACACGTGGTGGTCCTACCGGGCGAAGGACTGGGCGGCCTCCGACCGGGGGCGGCGGCTGGACCATGTCTGGGTCAGCGGCGACCTCGCCGGCGCGCTGCGCCGCCACGTCGTGCACCGGCCGGCGCGCAGCTGGGAGCGCGGTTCCGACCATGTGCCAGTGCTGGTGGAACTGGCCCTGTAGCTGCGCCACGCCAGCCGGGAGGCCGCAGCTTCCGCTTCCATTGCCGCGTGTAATCGATACGACACTCATGTGGTCCGGTTGCACGGCAAGGAACAGGATGCGTAAAACGGCTGTAAATCGTAGACTACATTCCGGAGGCGCGTCTGCCGGGTTACCACCCCTCGCGGCGGCCATCCTCCATGCCGTCGCGCCGCCCGGACGCGACGCGTGGCATCGAGACCGGTCCGGGCGGCGCCATGGTTCCGAAAGAGCGGGAGGCGATCCGATGCGGTTCATGCCGGAGGCGTCGGCATCACGGCCTGCGGCGCTCCGCAGCCCGGTCCGGCCCGCGGACCCCCGCGGATCCCTGTTTCCGCCGCGGCTCCACGTCACCGGGCGGTTCCCCTCCCGGGGAAGCTGTCCCTTGTCGGTCCGCCCTGGCGGCACGGCCGCGCCTGCCGCTCCCGACCTGACCCGGCCGCTGCCGGGCCATGTCTGACCGTCAGGTCGAGGCCGGCATGCCGGACAAGCCGTCACGACCGCCGACCGGCATGCGCGTCGGCTTCGATCGGCTCGACGCGCTGACGCCGCGCACCCTTGTCGCGCAGGCGGTCGAGGCGATCCTGGGCGCGGTGGCGCTGGGCCAGTTCCTTCCCGGCGACCGGCTGGTCGAGTCGGAGATCGCCCGCCGCCTCGGCATCAGCCGCGTGCCGGTGCGCGAGGCGCTGCGGCTGCTGGAGAGCCAGGGCATCGTGCACAACGAGCCCTTCAAGGGCATGCGGCTGATGAACGTGACCAGCCGCGACTGCCGCGAGATGGTGGTGATCGCGCGCGAGTTCGTGCATCTCGCGGTGCGCACCGCCATGGCGAAGCCGGCCGTTCCCGACCGCTGGGAGGGGGTGCGGCGGAGCGTGGAGGCATTGCGCAGCACGGCGCCCGATCCGCACTCGCTGTTCCTGGCGCAGAGCGAGGTGATGCAGCAGATCTACCTGGCCGCCGACAACCGGCTGCTGAGCACCATGGCGCTGGCGCTGCGGGCACGCTTCTCGGTCTATGCCAGCCTGCTGACGACGCCCGAGCGGCTGCTGGCGCGCCAGCCCTATCTCGAGACGCTGGTGGCCTGCATCGAGGCGGGCGACGCGGCGAGCGTGGCGCGCTCGGTGGCCAAGTATTTCGACCCCGACACCGTGCCCGACGTGGAGGCGTTGCTGGCCGAGGCGCGGCGCCGTCAGAAGCGGCGGAAGGACGATCCGGAATAGAGCCGCTCCGGCCCGACCGTGTCGGGCCGGAACGGCTCCAGCCTTCTCCGGCGCACTGTCCGGGCCGCCCGGCGCTGGAAGCGCCTCGTCGTCGAGCGCCTTCCGTCGCCCGAGTTGTCGTTCGCCGGCGATCGGGGCTACCCTCCGCTCCGCCGACGCCGTGGCCACGCCGCCACGGCGCGCCTCCCGGGAAACGCCGCACACCGGCGCCGCCGATCCATCCGGATCGGCGCGACGCAAGGGGTGCGCCATATGACTGGCCCGAGCCGCCGTTCCTTCCTCTCCCGCGTCGCGGCAGGGGCCGCCCTGCCGCTTGCCGGCATGGCGGCCAGGCCCGCCCACGCCGAGGCGACCTTTCCCGATCGTCCCGTCACCATCGTCATGCCGGTCGCCCCCGGCGGCCCGGCCGACGTGCTCGGCCGGCCGCTGGCGCAGAGGCTGACGGCGGCGCTCGGCCAGCCGGTGGTGGTGGAGACGCGGCCCGGCGCCGGCGGCACGATCGGCCTCGACTACGCGGCGCGGCAGAAGCCGGACGGGCACACGCTGGTGCTGGCCAGCAACAGCACCTACAGCATCGCCCCGCACCTCTACCGCCTGCCCTACGACAACGACCGGGCCTTCACGCCCATCGCGCTGCTCGCCGCCGCGCCGAGCTTCCTGATGGTGCACCGGAGCGTGCCGGCCACGACGCTCGCCGAATTCGTCGCGCTGCTGCAGCGCGAGCCGGGCCAGCGCACCTACGCCAGCGCCGGCATCGGCTTCACCAGCCACCTCGCCACCGAGCTGTTCATGGACCGCACCGGCACGCGCATGCTGCACGTGCCCTATCGCGGCGGCGCGCCGGCGGCGCAGGCGCTGCTGGCGGGCGAGGTGGACATGGATTTCGTCGAGGCCTCCACCGCCCGGCCGCTGCTGGCCAGCGACCGCGTGCGCGCCCTCGCCGTCACCAGCCGCGAGCGCATCGCCCTCGCCTCCGACGTGCCGACGCTGGACGAGGCCGGCGTGCCCGGCTTCGAGAGCGCCACCTGGTGGGCGATGCTCGCCCCTGCCGGCGTGCCGCAGCCGGTGATCGACAGGATCGCCGGGCTCGTGCTGGACTACGAGCGCCGGCCGGAGACGCGCGCCGCCGTGGCGGCGGCCGGCTTCATCCCCGTCGCCGGCGACGCGGCCGAATTCGAGCGGCACAAGGCGGCCGACACGGCGCTCTGGGGCGGGATCATCCGCAGCCGCAACATCCAGCTCGCCGGCTGACGGCAGGACGGAAGGGAGAAGACGCCATGCACGACACGGTCATACGCGGGGGTACCATCGTCGATGGCACCGGCGCGCCGGCCTTCACCGGCGACCTCGCCATCGACGGCGACCGCATCACCGCGGTGGGCGGCAAGGCCGGCCCCGCCCGGCGTGACATCCCGGCGGAAGGCCGCCTGGTCACGCCCGGCTGGGTCGATGTGCACACCCACTATGACGGGCAGGCGACCTGGGACCCGGTGCTCGCCCCCTCCTCCTGGCACGGCGCCACCACCATCCTGCTCGGCAATTGCGGCGTCGGCTTCGCGCCCGTGCGCAAGCGCGACCACCAGGCGCTGATCGACCTGATGGAGGGCGTCGAGGACATCCCCGGCATCGCCCTCGCCGAGGGGCTGAAGTGGGACTGGGAGAGCTTCCCCGAATATCTCGACGCGCTCTCCCGCCTGCCGCGCACCATCGACGTCGGCGCCCAGATCGCGCACCACCCGCTGCGTGTCTACGTGATGGGCGAGCGCGCGATCCGGCGCGAGAACGCGACGGCCGAGGACATCGCCGAGATGTCGCGCCTCACCGAGGAGGCGGTCCGCGCCGGCGCCTTCGGCTTCACCACCTCGCGCACCGACCAGCACAAGACCTATGCCGGCGAGCTGGTGCCGGGCCGCTACGCCGAGGAGGAGGAGCTGGTGGCGCTCGGCGAGGCGCTGGGCCGGGCCGGGCGCGGCACCTTCGGCATGCTGAGCGACTTCGAGGACGAGGCGGCGGAATTCGGCTGGATGAGCCGCATCGCCGAGCGCACGAAGCTGCCGCTCTGGTTCCTGCTCACCGACCGCTCCGCCGATCCGGACCGCTGGAAGCGGCTGATGGCCGGGGTGCGCGAGGCCCGCGCGCGCGGCCTCGCCATCTCGGCGCAGGTGGCGGGGCGGCCGGTCGGGCTGATCCTCGGCCTGACCACCTCGCTCAACCCCTTCGCGCTGCGCGAATCCTTCAACGAGCTGGCGCGTCTGCCCGCCGCCGAGCAGCTCCGCCGCCTGCGCGACCCGGCGATGAAGCGCGCCATCCTCGCCGAGGAGGCCTCGCCGCGCCTGCTCGACGTGCTGCCGCCGCTCTCGCGCCAGATCGCCACGCGCTGGGACCGCATGTACGTGCTGGGCGACCCGCCCGACTACGAGCCGGCGCCGGAGCGCAGCATCGCTTACATGGCGCAGAAGGCCGGCGTGACCCCCGCCGAGTGCTGCTACGACTACCTCACCGGCGGCGACGGCGGCCGGATGCTGTACTTCCCCGTCTCCAACTACGTCCATGGCGACCTGGAGGTGGTGCGGTCGCTGGTGACGGACCCGCACACCGTGCTCGGCCTCTCGGATGGCGGCGCGCATTGCGGCGTGATCTGCGACGCCTCGCTCAACACCTTCATGCTGACGCACTGGGTGCGCGACCGGACGCGCGGCGAGCGCCTGCCGCTGGAATTCGTGGTGAAGCGGCAGACCTCGGAGACGGCCGACTTCTTCGGCATGCACGACCGCGGCCGGCTGCGGCCGGGGATGAAGGCGGACGTCAACGTGATCGACTTCGAGGGGCTGCGCATGCACCACCCGGAGATGCGCTACGACCTGCCCGCCGGCGGGCGGCGGCTGGTGCAGCGCGTCGAGGGGTACGACATGACCATGGTCTCGGGCGTGCCGGTGTTCGAGCGCGGCGAGGAGACGGGGGCGAAGCCGGGGCGGCTGGTGCGCGCGGGGGCGTAGGGGCGGGGGCTCGCGCCCCCTTGCCAAGGAGGGCTCTGCCCTCCTTGGGTATCCTCCCGCCAAAGGGCGAAGCCCCTTTGGAAACCCCGTTTGAAAGAGACGGCCCGGCTGTCTCAACGTCCCGAACCCAAACGAATAGAGGTGCAGGAGGGCCTCGCCCTCCTGCCGGATGGGGTCCGGGGAAGGCAGAGCCTTCCCCGAACTGCCGCCCGCGTCAAACCACCGCCGTCAACGGCTCCTTCCCCGCGAAGAACGCCGCGAGGTTCGCCACCACCAGCTCGCCCATCGCGGTGCGCGTCTCCACCGTGGCGCTGGCGCGGTGCGGCTGCAGCACCACGTTCTCCATCGACCACAGGGCCTCCGGCGTGCGCGGCTCGTCCGCGAACACGTCGAGTGCCGCGCCGCCGAGGCGCTTCTCCGTCAGCGCCGCGACCAGCGCCTTCTCGTCCACCACGCTGCCGCGCGCGATGTTCACCAGCAGCCCGTCCGGCCCCAGCGCGTCCATCACCGCGGCATCGACGATGCCGCGCGACTGCGCCCCGCCCGAGGCCGCCACCATCAGGATCTCCGACCACGCCGCCAGCCCGGCCAGCGAGTCGATGTACCGGTAGGGCACGCCGTCGAAGGCGCGGATGTCGTGGTAGGCGATCTCCATGTCGAACGCCTCGGCGCGACGCGCGATGGCACGGCCGATGCGCCCGAGGCCGAGGATGCCGAGCCGCTTCCCGCTCGCCTTGCGCGCCAGCGGCAGCCCTTCCTTGCCCCACTTCCCCGCCCGCACGTAGCGGTCGCCGGTGCAGAGGCCGCGGCAGCCGGCGAGCAGCAGCGCCATGCCGAGATCGGCCACGTCGTCGGTCAGCACGTCGGGCGTGGTGGTGACGCGGATGCCGCGCCGCTTCGCCTCGGCGAGATCGACCGCGTCCGTGCCGATGCCATTGATGGCGACGATGCCGAGATGGGGCAGCGCGTCCATGATCGGGCGCGGGATGCCGGCACCGCCGCCGGTGGCGACGCCGCGCACCTCGGGCGCCACGCGCGCGATCATGGCGTCGCGCCCGGGGCCGGCGGGGGGCAGGCGGTGGACCTGGTAGGCGGCGTCGAGCTTCGCCTCGATGGGAGCCATCATCGGCTCGATCAGGATGATCTGCGGCTTCATGCGACTTGGCCTTTCTTCTGGTGGCCGGTGCCGGGGCGCTGCCCCGGACCCCCCAAGGGGCGCTGCCCCTTGGAACCCCGCCAAAGGGCGAAGCCCCTTTGGAAACCCCATTGGGAAAGGGGCCTTGCGGGGTCGGGCGGCGGGTCAATGAAATGAAACGGGGTGTTCCAGGGGGGCTTCGCCCCCTGGCGGGGTGTGGGGCGGCGCCCCAACGGGGGTCCCGGGGGCAGCGCCCCCGGTCCCGGTTCACGCCACCGAGGTCTCCACCGCCCCCATCCCCGCGAATTCCGCGCGTATCCGCGCCGGCACCGCCGACAGGATGCAGCCGCTCATCGAGCCCGTGGTAACCACCTGCCCCCGGCGCAGCCCGCCGAGCCGCGCGGCGCCGCCATCGGCGAGCCAGCGCAACATGCGCACCGGGTCGCCGGCCGAATTGCCGCCCACGCCCTCGTGGATGACCACCCCGTTCACCGTCACCCGCACCGGCTGCGCCACCGGCACGATGCGCCGCCAGTCCTCGACGGCGGGGCCGAGGATCAGCGCCCCGTGCCCGCCCTGGTCGGCGAGGTGGCTGAGCCGGTCCGCCCGGCCCCAGCCCTCGTGGCGCGTATCGGCGATCTCGATCGCCGGGTGCAGGCTGGCGACGGCGTCGAGCACCTCCGCGTCGGTGTAGGGCGCCTCGCGCGGCGGCAGGTCGCGGCCGAGCAGGTAGGCGATCTCCGCCTCCACCCCCACCACCTGGAAGCGGTCGGCCGCCCAGGGCGTGTCGTCGAGGCGGATGGTGGCCGCGTGCAGCGGCGAGGCGAAGGGCTCGCTCGCCGGCGTCTGCGCGCCGACCTTCCAGCCGGCGACCGGGCCGAGGCGCGCGGCGACCAGGTCCTGGATGGCGTAGGCCTCCGCCTCGCTGCGTGGCGCCGTCCCTTCGGGCAGGGCGGGCAGGAAGCGGCGCGTGGCGCGCGCCTCCAGCAGCGCCGCGGCGGCGCGTTCGGCCCGCGCCGGGGAGGCGCCTTCGGGCCGCGCCGGGGAGGCGCCTTCGGCCCGCGCCGGGGAGGCGTGTTCGGCGTTGCCGGTCATGCGTCGAGCCTCGCCATCGCGTTGCGGGCGCGCTCGGTGATCGCGGCCCAGTTGCCGGCCTTCACCTCGGCCGAGGGGGCGAGCCAGGAGCCGCCGACGGCGACCACGTTGGGCTCGGCCAGGTAGTCCTTCACCTCGCCCTCGGCGATGCCGCCGGTGGGGCAGAAGCGCGCCTCGGGGAAGGGGCCGCCGAGGGCGCGCAGCATGCCGATGCCGCCCGTCTGCTTCGCCGGGAACAGCTTCACCGTGGCGAAGCCGCGCGACATCGCCAGCATCAGCTCCGAGGCGGTGCCGACGCCGGGGACGAAGGCGATGCGGGCATCCAGCGCCGCGTCCAGCAGCGCGGGCGTGGCGCCCGGGCTGAAGGCGAAGCGCAGGCCGAGCTTCCTCACCAGCGCCACGTCCTCCCGCGTCAGCACCGTGCCGAGGCCGACCAGCGCCTCCGGCACCTCGCGCGCGATGGCGGCGGCGGCGTCGGCGCCGGCCGGGGTGCGCAGCGTCACCTCCAGCATGCGTACGCCGCCGGCGACCAGGGCGCGCGCCAGCGGCACGGCGACCTCGACGCTCGGGATGGTGAGCACCGGCACCAGCCGCGCCCTGCGCAGCATCTCGGTGACGGAGGGGGCGGTCTCGGTCATGGGGCCTCCGGGGGAAGCGGGGTCGCGGTTCGGGAGTGGGGCGGCATCTCGTGCGGCATGGCCGCGCCCGGGTCGGACGGATGTGGCGCCGCCGTGCGGGGGCCGAACAGGTCCGGCATCGCCGCGCGGGGAATGATGGCACCGGGATGCCGCACCACCACCCCGGCCAGCGCGTGCCCGGCGCGTGCCGCCGCCTCGGGCGGCTCGCCACGCAGCCGCGCCGCGAGGTAGCCGGCGGCGAAGCTGTCGCCGGCGGCGGTGGTGTCCACCGGGCTCGGGTCCGGCGCGGTCGGCACCGGCACCGCGCGATCGCCGTCGAGGACGAGGCAGCCGGGCTCGGCCAGCTTCACCACCGCCTCCGCCACCCCGGCCGCGCGCAGCCGCGCCGCCAGCGGCGCCGGGCCGTCATCGCCGTGCAGCAGCAGGTTGTCCTCGACGCCGGCCAGCACCGTGTCGGCCAGACGGATCATGCGGTCGTACACGGCGCGCGCCACGGCGGGGTCCGGCCAGCCGCGCGGGCGGAAATTGGTGTCGAACACCACCCGGCCGCCCCGTGCGCGCGTCGTTGCCAGCGTCGCGAACAGGCGTTCGCGCCCGGCCTCGTCGTAGAGCGAGAGGGTGATGCCGGAGAGGTAGGCCACCGCCGCCCCGGCCAGCGCCCGCTCCACCACCGGCGTCTCCGGCAGGGCGAAGAGCTGCCGCGCCGGGGCGCTGTCGCGCCAGTAGGAGAAGCGCCGCTCGCCGGCCGGGTCGGTCTGGATCAGGTAGAGCCCCGGCAGCCGGCCGGGCACGCGCAGCACGTGGTCCGTGCCGATGCCCTCCTCCCGCCACGCCGCCAGCATCGCCGCGCTGAACGGGTCGTCTCCCAGCGCCGTCACGTATTCCACCGGGGCGCCGAGCCGCGCGAGATAGAGCGCCGTGTTCAGCGTGTCGCCGCCGAAGCCGCGCGAGAGCAGCCCGTCCGGCCGCTCGCGCAGCTCCATCATGCACTCGCCGAGGCAGGCGACGCGGCGGGGCGCCGGTTCCTTCACGTCGGGGTCGCTCATCTCGGCTCGGCATCCTCCAGCGCGGCGCCCAACGTGCCGTCGCGACCGGGCGCGCCACTGGGCGCGCCACCGGGTGGGGCGCCGCAGGAGCCGCGGATCACGAGATGGGTCGGCAGCACCACACTCTCGCGCGGCCGGGCCGGGTCGTCGATCCGCCGCAGAAGCAGCCGTGCCGCCACCTCGCCCACCTCGCGCGGATGCGTCGCGACGGTGGTCAGCGGCGGCCGGCTCAGCGGCGCCTCGGGCACGTCGTCCACGCCGATCACCGCGAAGCCCTCGCCCGCCCGCAGCCCGCGCGACTCCAGCCCCAGCATGGCGCCGAAGGCCACGATGTCGTTGAAGCACACCGCCGCCGTCGGCGCGTCGGCACGATCGAGCAGCGCCGCCACCGCCTCGGCGCCGTCGCGCCGGGTCAGCGGCACGCGCAGCACCAGGTCGCCGGGCAGGCCGTGCCGGCGCAGCGCGGCGAGGAAGCCGGCATGGCGCTCGCGCGTCGCCGAGTGCCGCAGCGCGCCGCCGATCATGGCGATGCGCCGGTGGCCGAGCCGGATCAGGTGCTCCGTCGCCTGGTCGATGCCGCGCTCGTAGTCGGCGCCGGCATAGTCGCCGCCCGGGAGGGCGCCGGCGGGGGCATTGGCATGGGCGCCGTCGGCGACGCCCACATGGCGCAGCGCCTGCACGCAGGGCAGCCGCCATTCCTCGCGCAGCCGCGCGACCAGCGCCGGCGGCGTGCCGGTGGCGGGGCAGAGCACCACGCCGTCCACGTTCTGCTCGCGCATGCGTCGCAGGAAGCGTTCCTGGCGTGCCGCATCCTCGCCGGTGCTGGCGAGGAAGGCGACGCTGCCGGCCGCGTCCAGCGTCTCCTGCACGCCCATGGCCAGCTCGGCGAAGAACGGGTTGGTGAGGTCGGTGACGAGCAGGCCGATGGTGTGGCTGCGCCGCGCCCGCAGCATCGCGGCGCCGCGGTTGTAGACGTAGCCGAGGGCCGAGACGGCTTCCTGCACCCGGGCGCGCGTCGTTTCCGCGACGAGGCTGCTGCCGCGCAGCACCAGCGAGGCGGTGGCGCGCGAGACGCCGGCGGCCTCGGCGACGTGGTTCAGCGTGACGCGCGAGGCGGGCGGCATCGCCGCCGCGGCGGCATCCCGGCCTTCCGCCTTGCGTCGCGGGCTGGGGTTGCGGCCGCCACTCGCCACCTGTCCGTGTCCTCCGTCGCGCGCCGGACGCTCGCCCAGCGCCATGTGTTGGACCGATCTAAACCGACCTTGCCGATGAAGGCAAGGGTGCGAAGCGACGACGCATTCGCCGAGACGCCTTGTCGCATCGCAACATAGTGGATTTCGCCTGCCGTCGCGACGGTGCCGCGCCGCGCCATGGGCGGCCATAAAGCCGCTTGCAATTTGGATCGGTCCAATATACCCCGATGCCCGGCGCCCCGTCGGGCGGGGCGCCCGGCACGCGGGGCTACCGGCGGCCGCACGGGGAAACGGATCGGGAGCGGCGAACGCCATGCCGAAACGGGCCATGCCGGAATCGGGGCCGGAACGGGCGCCAGGACGCCGCCGCGCGGGCCGCGCCGCATGAGCTACGAGTTCGAATTCGGCGACGTCCTCGGCGCTTGGGACGAGCTGCTCCACGGCGCGCTGAACACGCTCTGGCTCTCGGCGCTCGCCATGCTGATCGGCCTCGTGGTCGCCATCCTCGGCGCCTTCGGCAAGACCTCCGGCCCCCGCTGGCTGCGCGTGCTGATCGACGCCTACATCGAGGTGATCCGCAACACGCCCTTCCTGATCCAGATCTTCGTCGTGTTCTTCGGCCTGCCCTCGCTCGGCATCCGGCTGGAGGCGGACCAGGCGGCGCTGCTCGCCCTCGTCATCAACGTCGGCGCCTACGCCACCGAGATCATGCGCGCCGGCATCGAGAGCATCGGCAAGGGCCAGATCGAGGCCGGCAAGTCGCTCGGCCTGACGCCGCTGCAGATCTTCCGCTACGTCGTGCTCAAGCCCGCCATCCAGGCGATCTACCCGGCGCTGACCAGCCAGTTCATCCTGCTGATGCTCAACACCAGCGTCTGCTCGGCGATCGCGGCGAGCGAGCTGACGGCGGCGGCCAACGACATCCAGTCGCGCACCTTCCGCTCCTTCGAGGTCTACTTCGTCGTCACCGTCATCTACTTCGCCCTGTCGCTGCTGTTCTGGGGCCTGTTCCGCGTGATCGAGCGCACCCTGCTGCGCCAGCCGGCACGTCGCTGAGGGAGGGGAGGGGACCATGCGCGACTTCGGCTGGGGCGACACGCTCTTCCTGATCGGCGCGGTGCGCTGGACTCTGCTGCTCTCGTTCGTCGCCTTCGTCGGCGGCTCGCTCGGCGGCCTCGCCGTGGCGCTCTGCCGCACCGGGCGCATCCGCGTGCTGCGCTGGCTCGCGGCCGGCTTCATCACGCTGTTCCAGGGCACGCCGCTGCTGATGCAGCTCTTCCTCGCCTTCTTCGTGCCCGGCATCCTCGGCTTCGACGTCGATCCCTGGGCCGCCGCCGCCATCGGCCTCTCGCTGCACGCCGCCGCCTTCCTCGGCGAGATCTGGCGCGGCGCGATCGAGGTGGTGCCGCGCGGCCAGTGGGAGGCCTCCACCGCGCTCGGCCTGCGCTACGCCGCGCAGATGCGCTACGTCGTCCTGCCGCAGGCGGTGCGCATCGCCGTCCCGCCCACGGTCGGCTTCCTGGTGCAGCTCATCAAGGCCACCTCGCTCGCCTCGATCATCGGCTTTGTGGAGCTGACGCGCGCGGCGCAGATCGTCAACAACGCCACCTTCCAGCCCTTCACCGTGTTCGGCCTGGTGGCGCTGATCTACTTCATCATCTGCTGGCCGCTCTCCCTCTACAGCCGCCGCATGGAGCAGCGGCTGCTGGTGGCGAGCCGGTAGCAGCAAGGGGAGACGAGCCATGGACCACCACCACAGCCTCGGCCGGCGCGGCCTCGGCGGCCTGCTCGGCCTCGGCGCCGCCGCCGCGCTGCTCGGCGGCAACGCGCGCCCGGCCGCCGCCGCCACCACGGCCGAGATCAAGGCCAGGCGCAAGCTGATGGTCGGCGTCCTCGCCGACCTGCCGCCCTTCGGCGGCACCGACAGCAGCCAGCAGATCGTCGGCTACGACCCGGACGTCGCGAAGCTGATGGCGCGCGACCTCGGCGTGGAGCTGGAGATCGTCCCGGTCACCGGCCCGAACCGCATCCCCTACCTGCTGACCAACAAGGTGGACGTGCTGATCGCCACCTTCGGCATCACCGCCGAGCGCGCCCGGCAGGTGCTGTTCTCCAACCCCTACAGCGCCCTCGACATCGTGCTGCTCGCCCCGAAGTCGATGAACATCCGCGGCCCGGAGGACCTGAAGGGCGTGCGCATCGGCGTGGCGCGCGCCAGCACGCAGGACACGGCGATCACCGCCATGGCCCCGCGCGAGGCCCGCATCATGCGCTTCGATGACGACGCCACCGCCGTGCAGTCGATCATCTCCGGCCAGGTGCAGGTGCTCGGCGCCAACAACGTGGTGCAGGCCCAGCTCGCCCGCACCCAGCCGCAGCTCCAGCTCGAGCCCAAGATCACGCTGCGCCGGCAGGCCAACGGCATGGCGTTCCGCAAGGCCGACACCGAGCTGCGCGACTGGACCAACACGTTCCTCGCGAAGATCGTCGAGAACGGCGAGCTCGCCGCCATCTACAAGCGCTGGTTCGGCGCCGAGATGCCGCCGCTGCCCGAGATGCCGGCGATCTAGGGCAGGGGCCTTCCGCACCCCGTCCGCCTGCCGGGGAAGGTGCTGCCTTCCCCGGACCCTATCCGCCTACCGGGGAAGGCGCTGCCTTCCCCGGACCCCATCCGCCAAGGAGGGCGCCGCCCTCCTTGGGTATCCACCCGCCAGGAGGGCGGGGCCCTCCTGGACCTCTCTTCGTTCGGGCCCCGGTCGTTGCAGCCGTCGGGCCGTCTTTCCCGAACGGGGTTTCCAAAGGGGCTTCGCCCTTTGGTGGGAGGGGTGCAGGGGAGGGCAGCGCCCTCCCCTGCCTGGGTCCGGGGCAGCGCCCCGATGCCCCATACAGCAAGCACAGCCCGGAGCAGAGCGCATGTCCGCATCCCAGCCCCACACGCTCGGCGACGTGGTCGTCACCATGGCCGGCGTCGGCAAGTGGTACGGCGACTTCAAGGTGTTGAAGGACGTCAACCTCGATGTCCGCCGCGGCGAGCGCATCGTCATCTGTGGCCCCTCGGGTTCGGGCAAGTCCACGCTGATCCGCTGCCTGAACCGGCTGGAGGAGCACAACGAGGGCCGCATCGTGGTGGACGGCATCGAGCTGCGTCACGGCATGCGCGACATCGACAAGGTGCGGCGCGAGGTCGGCATGGTGTTCCAGAGCTTCAACCTGTTCCCGCACCTCACCGTGCTGGAGAACTGCATCCTGGCGCCGATGAAGGTGCGTGGCACCGCGCGCGCCGAGGCCGAGCGCACGGCCCGCCTCTACCTGGAGCGCGTCCACATCCCCGAGCAGGCCGGCAAGTATCCGGGCCAGCTTTCCGGCGGCCAGCAGCAGCGCGTCGCCATCGCGCGCTCGCTCTGCATGAACCCGCGCATCATGCTGTTCGACGAGCCGACCTCGGCGCTCGACCCGGAGATGGTCAAGGAGGTGCTCGACGTGATGGTCGAGCTGGCCGAGAGCGGCATGACCATGCTCTGCGTGACGCATGAGATGGGCTTCGCCCGCAAGGTGGCCGACCGGGTGATCTTCATGGACCGCGGCGAGATCGTGGAGGCGGAGACGCCGGACGTGTTCTTCGACCGCCCCGCCTCCGAGCGCACCCGCGCCTTCCTCGGACAGATCCTGCCGCACTGACCCGCCCCGTCGGCGCCCCGTGGCGCATCGTCACGCGGAGCGCTTGCTCGGCGGCTCGGAAGGTGCGTCGAATCGGGAGGCCGGGGCCGTTCCGGCCGCGGCGTCGTCCCAATAGGCGGGACAGTCCCGTCGGCACCGGGCGGGCGCCCAGCGATGTCAAAAAAGATACTTATTGCGCTTCCTCTTGCGTCTTCATTCTCGCATAGGTAGAAAAACCAGGCCACGCGCCGTTTCCCCCCCGACCATGGCCGTGGCTGGCCGGGCGCTGCCTCCCCCCTACATGGCGCCCGGCCGCCGGGTCGGTGCCGTTGCACGTCGGCTTCCCGGGCCGTCCGTCCGAAGGCGGCCTTCAGGCACCTTCCGGCGCCGCGACCTTCTGCCGCACCGGAGCGGTGCGGCGGCATCGCAGAAGCGGCGGGGCCGCGAGCACCAGCGCGCAGGCGGTCCAGAGCATGGCCTGCAGGTTGTGCGGACCCTCCCGCACCGCGCTGCCCAGCGCCGCCAGCACCAGCACGCCGCCCACCGCCCATTCCTCGCGCCCGCCGCCGCCCCGCGGCAGGTCGCGCAGCGCGGCGCGCAGCAGCACCGCCACCAACGGCACGGCGAAGGTGGGGAAGGGGAAGTCGCGGTAGCGCGGGTCGAACAGCAGCAGCAATTGCAGCACGCAGGCGGTCCAGGTGAACACGAACATCAGGTCGTCCAGCGCCCACAGCCGCCAGGTGCCGAAGCGCAGCCGGCCTGTCAGCAGCCGACGTACCGTCTCGCTCGCCTCCGCCCCGGTGCGGGCCGGCGCCAGCGGCCCGCCGGCCAGCAGCTTGGCCAGCCGCCGCAGCAGCAGCGCCGCCAGCAGCGCCTGCCCGGCGAGGTTGAAGGCGGCGCAGATGGCGAGGTGCTCGTCGAAGGCGTAGGGCACCGTGCCGAGCCAGGCATAGGCGAGCGCGTTGCCGAGCGCGAAGCTGGCCAGCCCCAGCGCCGCCTGCGAACGCGTGGCCCGCTCCGCCGGCGGCGCCGGGCCGAGCCAAAGCGAGGCGAGGAACAGCAGCAGCCCGATCCCGCCCCCGGCGGCGGCATAGACGGGCCAGAGCGGGTTCTCCACCACGCCGCCACGCAGCGGGAAGGTGGGCTGCCGGTCGGCGGTCCAGAGGCCCCAGGCGGCGCCCACCGTGCCCTCCGACTTGTACTTCCAGCCCTGGTCGAAGGCCTCGATCAGGTTGTAGTCGAAGCCCTCCTGCCCGGCGAGCCGGATGAACTCGCGCAGGAACACCGCCTGCTCGACGCGCGAAGGCGCCGCGTCCTCGCGCCAGCGCCCGCGCGAGGGCCAGCCCACCTCGCCGATCGCGATCCGCTTGCCGGGGAACAGCGCCTGCATGCGGCGGTACACGTCGCGGATATGCGCCATGGCGGCGGCGACGCCGGTCGGATGGTCCTCCCAGTAGGGCAGGATGTGGATGGTGATCACGTCCACGTGCCGCGCCACCTCGGGGAACTGCTCCCAGAACTCCCACACGTCGGCATAGGTGACGGGCTGGCGCACGGCGGCGCGCACGCGGTCGATCGCGGCGGTCAGCTCGGCCACCGGCAGGTCGCGGCGCAGCAGCACCTCGTTGCCGACGATGACGCGCTCGACCGTCCCCGGGTGCCGGTTGGCCGAGGCGATCACGGCGGCGAGCTCGCGCTCGTTGCGGGCGCGGTCGCTGCCGAGCCAGGCGCCCTGCCAGACGCGCAGCCCGTGCCGTTCCGCCAGCGCGGGCACGTCGTAGCCGCCTTCCAGCGAGGCGTAGGTGCGCACCGCGCGCACGCGCTGCGCCACCAGGGCGAGGTCGGAATCCACCTCCTCGGGAGTGGGGTAGATCCGGCGCAGCGGCGACTGGCCGTCGCGGTAGGGCGCGAAGCTGACGGAGTTGAACCGCTCCTGCACCATCGGCACGTCGGCCGCCTGCGGCCGGTTGGGCAGCCACCACAGCAGCGCCGTCGATGCGAGGCCGAGCAGGATGGCGAGGAGGACGGCAAGCGGCCCGGCGGGTCGGCGGGCGTGCCGGGCGCCGGGATGGGCGCCTGGCGGGACGGCGGGGCGGACGCCCGGGTGGTCGGGTGGCGTGGACGGATCGGGTGGGCGCATCGTGGCTGTCGGCACCTGAAGTCGAATGTGCCCCTCTTGCCATGGCGGACGCGTCGCGCCGAGGCGGATTTGCGGCGAAAGCACGGCGGCTGCCCGAGGGTGGCGGTGGCGGCGCCCATGGGCGGCTCTCTCCCGGGCGGCCCCACGGGCGGCACGGACATCACCGGCGTCGCACCGGCCAGGGCGCAGGCCCGACAGGATCGCCGGCCCGCCACGAGGCGGCCAGCCGCCTCGTCGCCGCGATCGGCGCGGGCCGGCCGGCGGGCACCCGGTCCCCGCTCGCCGGCCTCCCCCGGGGCGTCAGGCCGTGGCGGCGCCCGCTCCGTCCTGCGTCTCGCGCGGCGGGCCGCGGCGATAGGTCAGCACCAGCACGTCGCGATGGGCGGGCCGCGACGGGTCGGCGGCCAGCACCGGGCTGGTGCCGTGGCGCAGGCGGCGGTCGTCGAGGAACACGGCCTCGCCCGGATCGGCCAGGGTGAAGCGCGCGACCTCGGCGCCGGCGGCGTCCTGCACCACGGTCTCGCCGCCGGCCACGTTGTGGCGCCCGATCATCTGGATCATCACGTAGTCCACGCCGTCGCTGTGCACGCCCTCCGGCGTCGGCTGGCCGGCCTCGGCGCCGGCGGCGAGGATGCGGAACTGGTGCACCTCGACGAACCAGGGCGTCAGCGGCAGCAGGCGCTCGGCGAGGTAGCGGCCAAGGCGCAGCATCGCCGGCAGGGCCGGGCCCTCGGCCACCGCCTCGGCGACGGGCGCGAACCAGCGCTCGATGCCGCCATTGAGCGAATTGTGGGTCAGCGACTGCCAGTGAGGCTGGTGCGGCTGGCGCACCAGCTCCGCCTGGCCCGGCACGGCGCGGTACACGGCGTGGCGGCGGCGGCGGTAGCGGCCGCCATCGGCCATGTAGGTGTCGACCGGCAGGTCGTCCCAGGAGCGGGCGAACCGCTCCCAGGTCGCGTCGTCGATCGCGAGTCCGGCGCGCAGGGCGGGGGCGGAGAGACGGGTGAAGCCTTCCTGGGCGACGACGGCGGCGGTGTCGGTGACGGAGAAGGGGAGCATGGCGGCGGAGCCTATCAGCAGAGACACTGTCATCGGCACCGCGCCGATGGCATCGCGGGCACGCACGACGCGCGGGGGCGTGCCCCGGTAGGACGGCGGCCGGGAAGCCTGCCGGGAATCCGGGCGGGAACGCGGCCGGCGACGCTGCCCCGGAATATGGGGCATGCCGCCCTGCTCCGCAGGGGCCACCTGCGGCGGATCGCACGGAGCCACGTCGGGGCCCACATCGGGACCCATGTCGGGAGCCAGGTCGGGGCCGGATCGGGGAAGGCCGGCCGGAAGCGGACCGCCGCCGGTCGCCCGGAAAGGCTTTCAGCCCCCTTCCGGGCCCACCCCGGCATCGAGCCCGGCGCGCAGCCGCCTGCCTTCCGCGGAGTCGGGGTCGATCAGGCCCTCGCGCAGGAACAGGTCGATCAGCACGAGGTTGACGTTGAACTTCACCGTGTCCGTGTCGCGCACCGCCTCCAGCACGCGGGCGGCGGGCCAGAGCTCGAAGCGTTCCACCTCGTCGTCGTTGGGGCGGGGGACGAAATCCTCGGGCAGGTCGAGGTCGTAGCAGTGCAGCACGTCGCGCCGCGTGCCGCCGACCCGGGCGCCGTCGCCATTCGCCATGACGTAGGAGATCCGCCCGACCGGCCGCGCCTGCCGGGCCAGCGCCGGCGGCACGCTGGCCTCCTCCCCGGCCTCCTTGGCCAGCGTCTCCAGCGGCCCGAGCCCGGCGGGGATGCCGCCGGCGACCAGGTTGTCGAGCTGGCCCGGCGCGATCGCCTTGTCCTTCGACCGCCAGCCCATCCAGAGATGCAGCCCGTCCGGCCGACGGACCCGGCCGTTCACGTGCACGCCCTGCGACATCACCCCGAAAGGGGGCAGGGCGCCGCGGTCGAGCTGCCCCAGCACCGGTCCCTCGGGCGTCGCGCGGATGTCGAACAGCTCGTGCCGGTCGCGCAGCAGGCCGCGCCCGGCCAGGGCCGTCACCACCCCGGCCAGGGCGGCGGAGACCGCATCCGGGGTGGCCTGGGAGGGGGTCACGGCCAGCGCGTCGGCCTCGCGGCGGAACAGGTCGGGCCAGTCGCCCAGCGCCGCCAGCATGGTCGGGCCGAGCCAGCCGATCGTGTCGCGGCCGAGCCGCAGGCGTGTCAGCCCGCCCGGCAGCGACAGGTTGTTGCAGGCATGGAGGTGACGTTCGAGGCCGGACATGCGTCTCGTGTATACCATTCCCGCCCGGCCCGCATCCAGCCGGTGGATACCGGTCATGCCGCGGCCTGCCCTCGACGGGATGGCGCTTCCGGCCCACATGGCAGCCACCATGCCCGAACCTTCCTCGCCCGACCGCCGGGGCAGCCTGCGGCCGCTGCTCAGCCTCGCCCCCTATCTCTGGCCGAAGGGCGAGCCCGCGCTGCGCCTGCGCACCGCCCTGGCGCTGGTCTTCCTGGTCGGCGCCAAGGTGGCCAACGTGCTGGTGCCGATCGTCTATGCCCGCGCCGTGGACGCGCTGACGCCGAAGACCGGGGCGGCGGCGCTGGTCGCGGTGCCGATCGCGCTGGTGGCCGGCTACGGGCTGCTGCGCATCACCGCGGCCGGCCTCGGCGAGCTGCGCGACGCGGTGTTCGTGCGGGTGCAGGCGCGCGCCTCCCGCCAGATCGCGCTGCGCGTGTTCGAGCACCTGCATGCGCTCTCGCTGCGCTTCCACCTCGACCGGCAGACGGGCGGCCTCTCCCGCGTGATCGAGCGCGGCACGCGCGGCATCATCTTCGTGCTCGACCACATGCTGTTCAACATCGTCCCGACCCTGGTCGAGATCCTGTTCGTGGTCGTGCTGCTCTGGATGCTGTTCGACATCAGCTTCGCGGCGCTGACGCTCGGCGTGCTCGCCTCCTACATCGCCTTCACGCTGCTCTTCACCGACTGGCGCCTGCGCTTCCGCCGGACGATGAACGAGACCGACCAGGAGGCGAACACCAAGGCGGTGGACAGCCTGCTGAACTACGAGACGGTGAAGTACTTCGGCAACGAGCGGCACGAGGCGCGGCGCTACGACGCCTCCCTCGCCCGTTACGAGAAGGCCTACATCCGCTCCGAGGTGACGCTGAACGCGCTGAATTTCGGCCAGGCGGCGGTGATCTCGCTCGGGCTGATGGCGATCATGCTGCTGGCCGCGCGCGGCGTGGTGGCGGGGCGGATGAGCGTCGGCGACTTCGTGCTGGTCAACACCTACCTGATCCAGCTCTACATCCCGCTCAACTTCCTCGGCTTCGTCTACCGCGAGATCAAGCAGAGCCTGGTCGACATGGAGGCGATGTTCCGCCTGATGCGCGAGGAGCGCGAGGTGGCCGACGCGCCGGGCGCGCCGCCGCTCGCCGCCGGCCCCGGCGAGGTGCGCTTCGAGGATGTCCGCTTCGGCTACCGACCGGACCGCGAGATCCTGCACGGCGTCTCCTTCGCCGTGCCGCCCGGCCGCACCCTCGCCATCGTCGGCCCGACAGGCGCCGGAAAATCGACCATCTCGCGCCTGCTGTTCCGCTTCTACGACGCGACGGCGGGCCGCATCCTGATCGACGGGCAGGATGTGCGCGCAGTCCAGCAGGACAGCCTGCGCGCCGCCATCGGCGTGGTGCCGCAGGACACGGTGCTGTTCAACGACACGATCCGCTACAACATCGCCTATGGCCGCCCCGGCGCCACCCAGGCCGAGATCGAGCAGGCGGCGCGGCTGGCCCAGGTGCACGACTTCGTGCTGCGCCTGCCGCAGGGCTACGACACCATGGTGGGCGAGCGCGGCCTGAAGCTCTCGGGCGGCGAGAAGCAGCGCGTGGCGATCGCCCGCACCATCCTGAAGGACCCGCGCATCCTGATCCTCGACGAGGCGACCAGCGCGCTCGATACCCGCACCGAGCAGGAGATCCAGTCGGCGCTGCGCACCGTCAGCCGCGACCGCACCACGCTGGTGATCGCGCACCGCCTCTCCACCGTGGTGGAGGCCGACGAGATCATCGTGCTGCAGGAAGGGAAGGTGGCCGAGCGCGGCAACCACGCCTCGCTGATGCGGGCGGACGGGCTCTACGCCGCGATGTGGCGGCGCCAGTCCGAGGCGGTGGCGGCGGCGGAAGCCGCGGCCGCGGCGGCGGCCGAGGCGGATCTGGATCGGCCGCGCGGGCGCAGCCTGGAACCGGCGACGTAGCGCGGGCGGTTTTTCGGGGAAGGCGCTGCCTTCGCCGAACCCCATCCGCCTCCTGGGGAAGGCTCTGCCTTTCCCAGACCCCATCCGCCCCTGGGGAAGGCTCTGCCTTCCCCAGACCCCATCCGCCAGGAGGGCGAGGCCCTCCTGGACCTCTATTCGTTCCGGGCCTCGATTGTTGACACTGTCGGGCCATCTTTTCGAACGGGGTTTCCAAAGGGGCTTCGCCCTTTGGTGGGAGGGGGTGCGGGGGAGGGCAACGCCCTCCCCCGCCGAAGCAGCGCTCCGGCGTCAGACCGCGTGGACCTTCGCCTCGCGCGCCCAGAACCGCACCGCCCGGCACGCCTCCACGAACCGCTTCGCATCCGCCGGCGAGGTCAGCGCGACGAAGCCGTCGTCCGGCTCCGTCAGACCCGCCTTGTCGAGCAGCGGCTTCGCCGTCGGCGCGAAGGCGATGAACTTGGCATGGGCGTAGGCGTCGTTCACGAAGTCCTTCGCCGTCGCCTCCTTCGCCAGCAGCGCCGCGCCCTCGGCGGAAGGCAGCAGCGCCACCGCGTCGTACAGCACGGAGGGGCCGCCATTCACCTTCTGCTTCGCCTCGTGCCGGTGGCCGGCGGAGCAGGTGAAGCCGCCGACCTTCGGCGCGATCAGCTCCAGCATCGCCCCCTCGGCCGCCAGCGCTTCCTTCAGCGCCTTGAGCAGCGCGTGGTCGGTGCCGTCCGTCACCAGCGCGCCGACCTTGCGGCCCGCGAAGCTCTTCGGGCCGTTGCCGAGGATCGACAGGGCCGGCGAGGCCTCCAGATCGCGCAGCACGGGGCGCGCGGGATCGGCGGCGGGCGGCATCTCGGCGAGGCCGAGCCCGTCGGCCACCTGCTTCGCCAGCCCCTCGTCCACGTTCAGCAGGTGCGAGACGATGCGGGCGCGGATCGCCGGCGTCTCCACCTTGCTCAGCTCGAACACGAAGGCGTCCTTGATGTGCGTCTGCTCGACCGGGTTCTGGCTGAGGAAGAACTGCCGAGCCTGGCTGTAGTGGTCGGCGAACAGCTCGGCGCGGACGCGGCGCTTGGCGCCCGATTCCTCGGCGGGGAAGGAGCGGTAGCCCTGGCGCGACTCGCGCGGGCCGCCCAGGGCGCCGCCCCAGGAATTCGGCTCGTAATTCGCGCGCCCCTTCGGGTTGCGCATCGCCATGTGGCCGTCCTGCTGGAAATTGCAGACCTCGGTCTTGGGCGCGTTGATCGGGATGTGGGTGAAATTCGGGCTGCCGAGGCGCTTGAGCTGCGTGTCGAGGTAGGAGAAGTTGCGGCCCTGCAGCAGCGGGTCGTTGGTGAAGTCGATGCCCGGCACGACGTTCTGCGTGCAGAAGGCGACCTGCTCGGTCTCGGCGAAGAAATTGTCCACCGTGCGGTCCAGCACGAGGCGGCCGACGCGGCGCACCGGGATCACCTCCTCGGGGATGATCTTGGTGGCGTCGAGGATGTCGAAGGGGAATTTCTCCGCGAAGTCGTCGTCGAAGAGCTGCAGCCCCAGCTCCCATTCCGGGAAGTCGCCGCTCTGGATCGCGTCCCACATGTCGCGGCGGTGGAAGTCCGGGTCGGCGCCGTTGATCTTCACCGCCTCGTTCCACACCACGGACTGCATGCCGAGCTTCGGCTTCCAGTGGAACTTGACGTAGGTGGACTTCCCTTCCGCGTTGACGAGGCGGAAGGTGTGGATGCCGAAGCCCTCCATGAAGCGCAGCGAGCGCGGGATGGTCCGGTCGGACATGATCCACAGCGCCATGTTCATGGCTTCGGGGCTCAGCGAGATGAAGTCCCAGAAATTGTCGTGCGCCGTCTGCGCCTGCGGGAAGCCGCGGTCCGGCTCCTGCTTCGCCGCGTGGATCAGGTCGGGGAACTTGATCGCGTCCTGGATGAAGAAGATCGGGATGTTGTTGCCGACCAGGTCCCAATTGCCCTGCTTCGTGTAGAGCTTCACGGCGAAGCCGCGCACGTCCCGCGCGAGGTCGGGCGAGCCCTTGTTGCCGGCGACGGTCGAGAAGCGCACGAAGGCCGGGGTCTTCTCGCCGGCGCGCTGGAACAGGTCGGCGGCGGTCAGGTCGGCCAGGGAATCGTAGTTCTCGTAGTAGCCGTGCGCACCGAAGCCGCGCGCATGCACCACGCGCTCGGGGATGCGCTCGTGGTCGAAGTGGAACATCTTCTCGCGGAAGTGGAAGTCCTCCAGCAGGCTCGGGCCGCGCGGGCCCACCTTCAGCGTGTTCTGGTCGTCGCTGACCGGGATGCCCTGCTGCGTGGTCAGCACCGGCACGTCGCCGCCGGCGAGCTGGTGGGTCTCGCCGCCGGCGCCGCGATGCACCTCGACGTTGCCGAGGCGGGCGGTGGCGAGGTCGTCGGTCCGGGGATCCTGGGCCATGCGGCGCTCCTTACGATGTCGTTGCCATGCCTCCACGCCCGGACCTGCCGGGACGGGGGTGGTTGGCTCCGACAACGCCGGCGGCGCCGCACGGTCGCGTCCGCCGGGGCCTCGTTACGCCGGCACCGGCACGGATCCTGAACAAGTCAGCGCGACCGCTCCGGGTTGGGCGTCAGCAGCCGCAGGAAGCTCGCCACGCTGGCCACCGCGGCGAAGCCGACGCCGAGGCCGAGCGCCACCGTGGCGCCGTGCTCGGGCGAGAGGGTGAAGCACAGCGCCACCAGCGCGGCGCCCACGGTCTGGCCGATCAGCCGCGCCATGGCGACGATGCCGCTGGCCCCGCCCGCCCGCTCCGGCGGCGCGCTCGACATCAGCGCCTTCATGTTGGGCGACTGGAAGAAGCCGAAGCCGATGCCGCAGAGCGCCATCCGCCAGCCGATGTCGAACACCGAAGGGTCGGCCGGCAGCGTCGCCAGCAGCGCCATGCCGAGGGCGAGCAGCACCAGCCCGACGCCGCCGAGCAGGCCGGGGTTGTGCCGGTCCGAGAGCGGGCCGGCGATCAGCCCCATCAGCGCCACCGCCACCGGCCAGGGCGTCATCAGGAAGCCCGTCTCCACCTGGGAGCGGCCGAGCGCGTGCTGGAGGAAGAAGGGCAGCGAGACGAAGGCGAGGCCCTGGGTCGCGAAGGAGCAGGTGGAGGTCAGCGCCGAGAGGGCGAAGAGCGGCCGCCGGAACAGGTCCACCGGCAGCATCGGCGCCGGGCTGCTCGCCTCCCGCCGCACCAGCAGCAGGATCAGCAGCAGGGCGGCGCCCAGCTCGGCGGCCAGGGTCAGCGGCCCGGCCTGGTGCGCCGCCTCGCCGATCGCCAGGATCAGCAGGCCGAAGCCGGCGGCGTTCAGCAGCGCGCCGGCGAGGTCGAAGCGGTGGCCGGAGCGTGCCGTCTCGGGCAGGGCGCGCAGCAGCACGACCACGGCGAGCAGGCCGAAGGGCACGTTCACCGCGAACAGCCAGGGCCAGGGGCCGACCGAGAGGATCAGCGAGGCGATGGTCGGGCCGGCGGCGAAGGAGACCGCCACCATGGTGGCGTTGAGCCCGACCCCGCGCCCGAGCTGGGCGCGCGGGTAGACGAAGCGCAGCAGCGCGGTGTTGACGCTCATCACCCCCGCCGCGCCGAGCCCCTGCAGCAGCCGCGCCGCGGCGAGCGTCGGCAGCGACCAGGCGAGGGCGCAGAGCAGCGAGGCCAGGGTGAACAGCGCCACGCCGCCGATGTAGATCCGCCGGTGCCCGACGATGTCGCCCAGTGCCGCGCAGGGCAGCAGCGCCGCCACCATGGCGAGCTGGTAGGCGTTGATCACCCAGACCGAGGCCGCCGCGCTGGTCCGCAGGTCGGCCGCGATGGCGGGCAGGGCGGTGTTGGCGATGGCGATGTCGAGCGTCGCCATCATGATCGCGATCATGATGGCGATGACGGCACGGCGGCGCTGCGCCGGCGGCAGGCCGTCCATGGGGGGAGGGGAGGGGGGCGCGGTGGCGGGGCTGCCGCCGGCATCGCCCGCCGGGCGCAACTGCGTCTCTGCCGACATGCCTGATCCGGTTCCCCCCGCCTGCCGCCGTCCGGCCAGGATGCCGCAGCGCGGCAGGGCGGGAAACCGGGACACCCGGGCGGTTTCGGCGGGTCTGGCCTGCCGGCGACGGGGATGGTTCCGGACCTGCCGCCCGCCGCCCGCCGCCCCCCTGGGGCGACGGCAGGAAGGGCTGGCCGCGAACAATTCACCGTCCGGGCCGGTTGACCGATCCGTGCCCCGGGCGCGTTCTGCCCGCCATGCTGTTCCGCTTCTTCGAGGGGCTGGTCGACCCCACCGCGGCCCCTGGCCGCCCCGCCGCGCGGATCGCCGGCGTGCCGGTGCCGGAACGGCCGCCGCCGCGCACCCTGGCCGGCTTCTACTGGTACTTCCTGCGCCAGGCCCGGGTGCTGTTCGCGGCGCTGTTCGTGGCGGGCGGGTTGGTGGCGCTGATGGACGCGCTGGTGCCGGTCGCGATCGGGCGGCTGGTGGCGATGGTCTCCTCGGCGGGGGAGCCGGCGCGGCTCTGGGCCGAATCCTGGCACGTCCTGGCCGGGCTCGCCCTGCTGTTCCTGGTGCTGCGGCCGGCGGCGCTGCTGTTGCAGAACCTCGTCACCCAGCAGGGCATCAACGCCAACGTGACCAGCCTGATCCGCTGGCAGAGCCACTGGCACGTGGTCCGCCAGGGCTGGGGCTTCTTCCAGGACGACTTCGCCGGCCGCATCGCCACCCGCGTCACCCAGACCGGCCCGGCGCTGCGCGAGAGCCTGGTGCAGGCGGTGAACGCCGTCTGGTACATCGTCGTCTACGGCAGCATCGCGGTGGGGCTGCTCGCCGCCGCCGACTGGCGACTCGCCCTGCCCATCCTGGTCTGGTTCGTCGCCTACGCGACGCTGCTGCGCTTCCTGGTGCCGCGCATGCGCGACCGGGCGCGGGCCGCCTCCGAGGCGCGCTCGCTGCTCACCGGCCGGATCGTGGACAGCTACACCAACATCCTCACCGTCAAGCTCTTCGCCCGCGCCCGCGACGAGGACGCGCACGTCCGCGAATCGCTCGACATGCTGACGGAGGCCTTCCGCCGGCAGATGCGGCAGGTGACGTGGAACGGCTTCCTGCTCTCCTCGCTCAACGCGCTGCTGCTGGTGGGCACGGCGGGGCTGGCGCTGTTCCTCTGGTCGCGCGGCGCCTTCGGGGTGGGGACGGTCGCGACCGCGATCCCGATGGCCTGGCAGATCGCCAACATCTCGGGCTGGGTCTCCTTCAACGTCACCGCGATCTTCGAGAACATCGGCGTGGTGCAGGAGGGCATGGCGACCATCGCCCGCGAGCCGACCGCGCCCGACCCGCCCGGCGCCCGGCCGCTGCGCGTCACGCACGGGGCGATCCGCTTCGAGGGGGTGCGGTTCGGCTACGGGCGGGAGGCCGGGGTGCTCAAGGGGCTCGACCTCGCGATCGCGCCGGGCGAGCGGATCGGGCTGGTCGGGCGTTCCGGGGCGGGCAAGTCCACCCTGGTCAACCTGCTGCTGCGCTTCCACGCGCCGGAGTCGGGGCGGATCCTGATCGACGGGCAGGACATCGCCGGCGTGACGCAGGAATCGCTGCGCGGGGCGATCGGCATGGTGACGCAGGACACCTCCCTGCTGCACCGCTCGATCCGCGACAACATCCGCTACGGCCGGCCCGGGGCGACCGAGGCCGAGATCGAGGCGGCGGCGCGGCGCGCCCATGCGGAGGAGTTCATCCTCGGCCTGGAGGACTGGCGCGGGCGGCAGGGCTACGACGCGCATGCCGGCGAGCGCGGGGTGCGCCTCTCCGGCGGCCAGCGGCAGCGCGTCGCCATCGCCCGGGTGCTGCTGAAGGACGCGCCGATCCTGGTGCTGGACGAGGCCACCTCGGCGCTCGATTCGGAGGTCGAGGCGGCGATCCAGGAGCAGCTCGACGCGCTGATGGCGGGCAAGACGGTGATCGCCATCGCCCACCGCCTCTCCACCATCGCCCGGATGGACCGGCTGGTGGTGCTGGAGGGCGGCCGCGTCGCCGAGACCGGCACGCACGAGGCGCTGCTGCGTCGGGACGGCGTCTATGCCGCGCTGTGGCGGCGGCAGTCGGGCGCCTTCATCGAGGCGTGAGGGGCGGGGCCGTCAGCCCCGCGCGGGCCCCTGGCCGGTACGTCCACGAGCCCCCCTCGGCCGGCGCCGGGACCGCCGGCGACGCACGCGACGGCGACCGGTCGCGTCAGCCCTCATCCGCCGGGACGTAGGGGATCATGCCCTTCTCGTGGGCGATCCGCTGCACCTCCCGCGGCATGGCGCGCAGGTCGACCAGCATGCCGTTCACCTCCGCCATCCACACCAGCGGATTGCGGTCGACGAGGTCGCGGCGCATCCAGGTCGGGTCCATGCGGCCGGTGCGCAGCGCCTGCGTGATCACCTTCGCCCTGGCGCTCGCCGTGCTCTGGCCGACGCCGAATCCCGCCGCGACCTCGGCCATGGTCATGGACGGCCTGCTCGCCTTGTCGGAGAGGAAGTTGATCTGGCCGAGGGCATGGATGATGCCGCAGGCCCAGCCGCGCGCCTGGCCGGAGGCGAGGGGACTCGGCCGCTTGCGCGCGAGCGCGGCCGCCATGGCGCGTGCCAGGTCGCGGTACTCCTCGTCCAGATGGTCGCGGCAGAAGGCGTCGGTCTGCGCGACCACGGCCTCGTAGCGCGGCTGCATGGCCTTCGGGACGGTGCCGGACCGGGATACCGGCAAGGCGAGCCTCGCTGTGTCGGCGATACGGGGCACCATGCCAGCCGGTGCGGGCACCGGCAAGGAATCGAGGTGGCGGGACGCCGCCGCGCCCTCCCGCCGCTACAGCATCCGCACCTGCCCGGTCGCCAGCTCGTAGATGCCGCCGGCGACCGCCAGCCGGCCCTCGCCGATCAGCTTCGCCAGGATCGGCGAGCCCTCCAGCCGGCGCATGGCGTGGCGCACATTCGCCTCCAGCGCCCGCGTCGCGAGGTCCGGTCCCGGGTCGCGCAGCGCCGGCTCGATGCCGGGCTTCATGGCGTTCACCAGCGTGGCGATGTCGCCGGGCAGGTCGTTGTTGCCCTCGCGCAACACCTTCACCGTGGCGTCCACCGCGCCGCAGCTCGTGTGGCCGAGCACCAGGATGGCCCGGGTGCCGAGCACGGCGGCGCCGAATTCCAGGCTGCCCAGCCCGTCCGCGTTGACGAAATTGCCCGCCACCCGGACGACGAAGAGATCGCCCGGGCCCTCGTCGAACAGGAGTTCCGGCGCAACCCGGGAATCGGCGCAGGCGAGCACGGCGGCGAAGGGATGCTGGGCGGCGGCGCGTGCCGCCCGGCCGGCGGAGAAGTCCCGCGCCTGCGGGGTGTCGGCGACGTAGCGGCGGTTGCCGGCCGCCAGCCGCTCCAGCGCCGCCCGCGGCGCCATGGGCGCGGCTGCCTGGCCGGCCGCGCCCTGCGCCAGGGCAAGGCCCGGCAGGGAAAGCGCCCCGAGCGTCGGGGGGCCGGCCAGCAACCGGCGCCGCGACGGGCCCGGTGCCTTGCAATTGATGCACATGGCGTTTCGATTCTCCGCTTCGCCGCCACGGTATGGTGCAACCGGCCGGGCCTGCAACCGAAGGCGGTGCATCGCCGGGCGCGCCGCGTGCCCGGCCGCGCGCCCGTTGGCCAACGGCCGGCCAGCCGGGGGCCACTCTTCGGCGCCTGGAACGCTTCCGGCCGCCACGCCGGCACGCCGGCCGATCGTTCCGGGCCGTCCTCACCTTGACACCCCGCCGGGGGCGCCTTACGAGCGGGCCGCTTTCCGGCGGCGACCCGTTGGAGGAGCCTGTGAACGAGCAGAACGGTTTCGAAGAGCGCCTGCGGGAGGCGCGGGGCCGGCATGGCCTCGATCGGGCGGCGCAGGAGCAGGGCTCCGGCGCCTCCGGGCTTCCCGGCGGCTCGATGGGGCTCGGCCTGCGCGCGGGCATCGAGGTGGTCTCGGCACTGATCGCGGGCGTCGCGCTCGGGTGGGTGCTGGATCGCTGGCTCGGCACGTTCCCATGGCTGCTCCTGCTGGGGTTCGTGCTGGGCGCTGCCGCCGGGATCCTGAACGTCTACCGACTGTTCGCCCCCCGCCGCGGCATTCATTGACGGGACGAGGGAGCCGGAAGTGGCCGCAGAGGGCAGTTCGATCGACGCGCTGGGCCAGTTCGAGCTGGTGCCCGTCTTCGGGCGGATCGGCGCCAGCGTCGGGTTCACCCAGTCTTCCGCCCACATGCTGCTGGTGGTCGGGCTCATCACCCTGCTGCTGATGGCGGGCATCGGCGCGCGCGCCGTGATCCCCGGCCGGCTGCAGGCGCTGACCGAATCCCTCTACGAATTCATCCAGGACATGGTGGTCAGCCAGGTGGGCGAGGAGGGGAAGCGCTACTTCCCCTTCGTGTTCACCCTGTTCATGTTCATCCTGTTCGGCAACCTGATCGGCCTGTTCCCCTTCGCCTTCACCTTCACCAGCCACATCGCCGTCACCTTCGCGCTGGCCGCGATCGTGTTCGTGCTGATCACGGTGGTGGCGCTGCGGCTGCACGGGCTGAAGTTCTTCGGCTACTTCTTCCCGGAGGGCGCGCCGCTCTGGCTGGCGCCCATCATCATCCCGGTGGAGATCGTCTCCTACCTCTCGCGCCCGGTCAGCCTCTCGATCCGTCTCTTCGCCAACATGGTGGCGGGACACGTGATGCTGCAGGTCTTCGCGAGCTTCATCGTGATGCTGGGCGGGCTCGGGCTGATCGGCAAGATCGTCGCCGTCGGCCCGCTCGCCCTCAACGTCGTGCTCATCGGGTTCGAGATCCTGGTCGGCTTCCTGCAGGCCTACGTGTTCGCGATCCTGACCAGCATCTACCTGCACGACGCGGTGCACCTGCACTAAGGGGCGCCACCGGGGCCTCCCCGCGGGCGCTCCCCGCGGCGGACCCGTTCCTGCCACCCATACGGACATCTCCCTAGGAAGGACCGCTACCCATGGACGCTGCTGCCGCCACCGCCCTGATCCCCGCCTTCAAGGCCCTCGGCGCCGGCCTCGCCGTGATCGCCCTGTTCGGCGTCGGCCTCGGCATCGGCAACATCTTCTCCTCGCTGATCTCCTCGGTCGCCCGCAACCCCGGCGCCCGCGACGCGGTGTTCCCGATCGGCATCCTGGGCTTCGCCCTGACCGAGGCGGTGGCGCTGTTCGCGCTGCTGATCGCCTTCCTCATCCTGTTCGTCTGAGCCGGCCCGCCCGCGCCGCCCGACCGGGCGGCGCGGCGCGCGCCGAGCATGGCCGGGACGGCGCGGCGCGCCGATGACGGCCAGGACCAGGTCGGGCCGCGGGCCCGGCCCACACGGCAGGAACGGGACCGCAGCACGATGCCGCAGCTCAACCTGACCGATCTGATGATCGCCCAGATCGTCTGGCTGCTGATCATCTTCGGTCTCCTCTACATCATCCTGTCCGGCACCGTGCTGCCGCGCATCGGGGCCGTGCTGGAGGATCGGCGCAGCCGCATCGCCGCCGACCTCGACGCCGCCCGCGCCGCCAAGGCCGAGGCCGACGCCGCCATGGAGGCGCACCGCCTCGCCACGGCGCAGGCGCGGGCCGAGGCGAACGCGGCGATCGCCGCCGCCACCCAGTCGGCCCAGGCCGACGCCAATGCCCGCGCCGAGGCGCTGCAGGCGCGCCTCGACGAGCAGATCGAGGCCGCCGAGCGGCGCATCTCGGCCGCGCGCGACAGCGCCATGGGCGCGCTGCGCGAGGTCGCCACCGACACCGCCGAGGCGCTGGTGCAACGACTGACCGGCAATGCCGACCGCAACGCGGTCGACGCCGCCGTCGGGCGCGAGCTCGCCGCCCGCGGCCGCGCCTGAGGGAAGCGCCAGCATGCTCACGCTCATCGGCAACGCCCTCGCCGGTACCGCCCTCGCCGGCGTGGCCTTCCTCGGCACCGCCCTGGCCGCCGATCCGCACGCCGCGGCGGCAGGCCATGGCGGCCCCGGGGGGGGGCACGGGGGCGGCCACGGGCACGCCAGCCTGTGGGAGGACCCGCATTTCTGGGTCGCCGTCGCCTTCGTCATCTTCTTCGTCCTGGTCGGCAAGGTCGCCTGGGCGAAGCTGACGGCCATGCTCGACGCGCGCGGCGCCCGCGTCCGCGCCGAGCTGGACGAGGCCAAGCGCCTGCGCGAGGAGGCGGAGACCATGCGTCGCCAGGCCGAGGCCGACCGCCGCGCGGCGCAGGCCGAGGCCGAGCAGCTCATCGCCCGCGCCAGGGCCGAGGCCGAGCGCGTCGGCCAGGCCACCGCCGCCGAGGCCGAGGCCGCCGCCCGCCGCCGCGAGCGCATGGCGATGGACCGCATCGCCGCCGCCGAGACCGGCGCGGTGAACGAGGTGCGCGCCGCCGCCGCCGAGATCGCCGCCGCCGCCGCCCGCACCGTGATCGCCGAGGGCCTCGACGCCCAGGCCGACGCGGCGCTGATCGACCGCGCGGTGGCCGACCTGCCGCAGGCGCTGCGCCACTGATACCGGCCCGCACAAGTCAGGACTTGTGCGGGCCGGTATCGCGCGCGGGGTTGGCGGGGCGGCCGTGCGCAGAACCGACGGATCATGCGGGTCCGCGCAATTGCGGACCCGTATGATCCGATCGGCGGCAGTCCTTCGCAGCTCCGGGAAGGGCCCGGCCGCGCAGGTGGCCGGGCCCTTCCTGTGCCCGCGCCTCGCGCGGCCGGGGCGGCTGCCGGCCATGCGCGGATGAAGCCGCTCGTGCTGACCGGCGCGCCGCGCGCCGCCGCGGCCGGCTGCGGCGGGGCGGCCACACCCCCGGCCGGTGCCGGAAGCAGGGTGCGGCGGATCTCCGGGATCCAGTACCTGCGCGCCCTCGCGGCCTTCTCGGTGCTGCTCTACCACGCGGCCCACTACGTCGCGACGATACGCCACGACGGCGCGCTGTTCGCCGTGTTCGACGGCCATTTCGGCCTGCTCGGCATCACGCTGTTCTTCGTGATCTCGGGCTACCTGATGGCCGGGATCGCCGGCACCACCCCGGCCTCGGTGTTCCTGGTCCACCGCGTCTTCCGGATCTATCCGGTCTACTGGCTCGTCGCCGGCGCGGTGGCGCTGGCCAAGCTGTGGCTGGCCGAGCCGGTCGCCCTCGATCCCGCCGCCTTCATGCTGATCCCGGGCGGGCCGCACTGGTACGTGCTCGGCGTCGAATGGACCCTGCCCTTCGAGCTGGTCTTCTACGTGATCGTGTTCGCGGCGATCGCCGTCGGCCAGGGGCGGCGGCTGCACCTGCTGGCGCTGGGCTGGCTCGCCCTGCTGGTCGCGGCCAGGGTGTGGTTCCCGTACTGGGAGGGCTACAGCCAGGACGGCAATTTCCCGACCCTGACCTTCCTGCCGTTCTCGGAGCGCTGCGTCGGCTTCGTGCTCGGGCTGATGATCCCGGCGGCGATCGCCCGGGTGCGGGCCGGCCCGGGCTGCCTCGTGCTCGGCCTGTCGCTGATCCTCGCCTGCGGGGCGATGCCCGCCTTCGTGGTCTGGACCGTCGGCGCGGGCTGCGCCCTGCTCGTGGCCGTCGCCGCCTCGGCCGGGGAGAGGCCGGCGCACGGGGAGATCGAGACGCTGTCCCGGCTGGGGGACTGGAGCTTCGCCCTCTACCTCGTCCACGTCCCGACGGTGATCTGGCTGCTGCAGGCCCTGCCGCCCGCCTGCCCGCCCCTCGCCGCGTGGCTGGCCGCCATCGGGGCCTCGCTGGCCGTCTCGGTCCTCGTCGGCAAGCTGGACATCCGGCTGTATCGCGGGCTCAAGCGGGGCTGCGACCGGGCGCCGGGCTGGCTGCGCCATGCCGCCAACGCCTTGTTCCTGACGGCCATCCTGGGCGGCGGGCTCCGGGAGGATCTGCGGGTGCGGCGGGAGCGGCACGAGACGCGGGAAGCGGCGGCGGTCGGCGCGCAGCTTGCCGACGGAACGGATGCGGCATTGCCGCTCCTCCAGCGCGCCGCGCGCCGGGGGCTGCTGCCGGGAAGCGTTCTGGTCGGGCATCTCGACCTGGCATCGGACCTGGCGGACCAGCGGGATCGGGTGCGGGTCAGCGGCTGGGTGGTGGACCGGAGCGGCAACGACCCGGCGCCGGCCGTCCTGTTCTTCCTCGGCGGCCGCTACGTGGGCAGCGTGCTGCCCGCCACGCCGCGACCCGACGTGCTGGCCGCGCTGCGGATCGAGGGCGGCGCGCGGATCGGCTTCGCCGGAACGCTGCCGGGGTCGGTCTGCGCGCCGGGCGCGGCGCTGGAGGCGCTGCTGCTGTCGGGCCGGCAGGTCGCCCCGCTGTCGATTCCGCCGGACGCGCTGCGCTGCGCCGGCCCCCCCTGACCGCCACCCGCCGGTGCGGACGTCGGTGCGGATGGCCGGAGAGCGGCGGCGCCCGGCGGCGGGTCCGCCGCCGGCCCGTGCCGGCGACGCCATTCGCCGCCCCGTCCCGGCGCCTGTCCCGGACCCGTCATACGCCGGACGGGGCGGACGACCCGCCCGTCCGCGTCAGCCCCGCTGCTGCGTCGCCACCGCCAGCAGGTTCGCCAGGCTGTCCTCGGCGACGCGGAACCACGCTTCCTGGTCCAGCCGGTACTTGTCCCACTCCGCGTGGATGCGCTTGAAGCGCGGATTGCCGTCGCCGATCTCGCGGTACAGCTCCTGCGCCGAGCGGTAGCAGGCCAGCATCACGTCGCGCGGGAAGCCGCGCAACTGCGTGCCGGAGGCGATCAGCCGGCGCAGCGCGGGCGGGTTGAGGCTGTCGTAGCGGCCCGGCATCCAGTGCCACGCCTCGGCGCAGGCGGCCTCGAAGATCGCCTGGTACTGCTTCGGCAGGGCATCCCAGGCCTGGGCGTTGACCATCATGTCGATGGAGGGCGCGTACTCCCACCAGCCCGGGTAGTAGTAGTACTGCGCCACGCGGTTGAAGCCGAGCTTCTCGTCGTCGTAGGGACCGACCCATTCGGCACCGTCGATCACGCCGCGCTCCAGCGCCGGGTAGATGTCCGGCCCGCCGATCTGCTGCGCCACGACGCCGAGCTTCTGCAGCACCGCGCCGCCGTAGCCGGCGATGCGGAACTTCAGCCCCTGGAGATCGCCGACGTTGCGGATCTCCTTGCGGAACCAGCCGCCCATCTGCGCGCCGGTGTTGCCGGCGGGAATGCCGACCACGCCCTGGTCGCGGTACACCTCGGCGCAGATCTGCCGGCCGCCGCCGTGGTTCAGCCAGGACCAGGTCTGGCGCGTGTTCAGGCCGAAGGGGATGGTGCAGGGCAGGGCCAGCGAAGGGTCCTTGCCGATGTAGTAGTAGCCGCTGGTGTAGCCGCACTCGACCGTGCCGGCGCCGGCGGCGTCGAGCACCTGCAGCGCGGGCACCAGCTCGCCGGCGGCGAACATCTGGATCTGGAACGCGCCCTCGGTCATCTCCGAGACGCGGCGGGCGATGAATTCCTGCGCGCCGTACAGCGTGTCGAGCGACTTCGGGAAGCTGCCCGGGCAGCGCCAGCGGATGCGCGGCTGCGCGCTGGCCAGGTTGGGGGTGGCCAGCACCGCGCCGGCGGTGCCGGTGGCGCCCGCGGCGAGGAAGTTGCGACGATTGGTGCCCATGGAGGGTCCGGACGCTCCCATTCTCGATCGGCCAATTCTCGATCGGCCCATTCTCGTTTGACGGGAGATTGCCCGGAACGGGAGATCGGCGCAACGCATCGGCGATGCGGCTCACGCCCCGGCACGGCGGAAGGGCGGCTTACGCGCGGCGGCCGCTTCGAGCCGTGCCAGCCTCTGTCCCGGCGTCTCTTCCGGGGCGCTGGAGCGAACCGCAGTCCGGTTGGGACTGCGGTTCGCCGCAGCCCGTTATTCCCGGCGCGGATTCACGCCGCCGGGCGTGTCGGCCCGTCGGCGATCCGCTCTGGCCGGAACGGCTCTAGCCCTCCGGCGGCTCGTCCAGGCCGAAGTCGCGGCGCAGCTGCATGACCGCGCGCTGCAACCTGCCCGTCCATTCGTGGCCGAGTTGCGGACGCAGCGCGTCGTAGTGGTTCGTCGCCACCGCGTCCGACAAGGTCTGGAGCTGCTGCAGGGCGGGATTGTTGCTGGTGCCGAGGATGGAGGTCCGCAGGCGCGCGGCGGTCTGGATCAGGTACTGTCGTTCCGAGCCTTCCGGCGGGGTGCCGCCGGCGATCATCTGCGCCCAGGCGACCACGAAGGCCACGTCGTCCTGCACCTGCTGGAACTCGCGGTACACCACCTCGATCTGCTTGAGGCGCGCCGATTCGGCCAGCGTGTCCTGCGCGATGTTGGCGCTGCGCTCGGCGATGGCGGCAGCGGCGCGGGCGGTCTCCAGCGGGCCGCGGCCGCGGCCCACCCAGAGGACCAGCAGGGCCGCCACGGCACCGGCCAGGCCGCCGAGGAGCGGCGAGAGCAGCCACAGCCGCATCGCCGCATCCTGCGCCCATTGCAGCCAAGACGATTCCATGCACGACCCTCGCGATTCCGCGCCAGTCGCATACGCGTCGCGGCGCAGCCGCGCCAGACTGGAGGCGGCGCAGCCACGCTGGACTGGAGATGGCGCAGCCGCGCCGGGCGCGGCTCGTCCCCGGTGGCGCCCGCCCCGGGTCGCCTCTGCCCTGCGAGGACCGGTTTCGCCCGATCGTGGAATGCCCTACGGAAGGACCGGCTGTCCGCATGCGAACAAGGGCCGGGCTGGCCCGCCCGATCGGGACGGATCCGCCGCACCGGCCCGCCGCCGGACACAGGGAGAGGAAACGCATGGAACGCATCGGCTTCGTCGGGCTCGGGCGCATGGGCCGGCCCATGGCCGCCAACATCCGTCGCCGGCAGCACCCGATGACGGTGTTCGACATCGCCGACGCCCCGGTGCAGGCGCTGGAGGCGCTGGGCGCCGAGCGGGCCGGCAGCCCCGCCGCCGTGGCGCGGGCCAGCGACATCGCCGTCACCATGCTGCCCGGCCCGCGCGAGGTGGCGGAGACGATCCTCGGCGCCGACGGGCTGCTGGCCAACCTGCGCCCCGGCGGGCTGGTGATGGACATGTCCACCGTGGACCCGGAGACGACCGACCGCGTCGCCGCCGCCTGCGCCGGGCGCGGCATTGGCTTCGTGGACGCGCCGGTGGGCCGACTCGCGCAGCATGCCGATCGCGGCGAATCGCTGTTCATGGTGGGCGCCAGCGAGGCGGACTTCGCGCGGGTGAAGCCGCTGCTGGAGGCGATGGGCAGCACCATCCACCATTGCGGCGGCCCCGGCGCCGGCACGCGCACCAAGCTGGTGAACAACTACCTGGCCGTGATCCTCTGCCAGCTCAACGCCGAGGCGCTGTCGCTCGGCGCCGCCTTCGGGCTCGACCTGGAGAAGACGCTGGAGGTGCTGCACGGCACCACGGCGACGAACGGGCAGCTCAAGGTGAACTGGCCGAACAAGGTGCTGGCCGGCGACACCGAGCCGGGCTTCGCGATCGACCTCGCGCACAAGGACCTGTCGCTGATCCTGCAGGCGGCGAGCGCGGCGCGGGTGCCGCTGCCGGTGGCGGCGGCGGCGCGCGAGGCGTTCAATGCCGCCCGCGCACGGGGCATGGGGCGGCAGGATTTCTCGGCGATGCTCGATGCCCAGTGCGCCGCCGCCGGGGTGGCGCCGCCGCGCCTGAAGGGCTGAAGGCGGCTTCCCGGCCGGCTCGGGGCCGGCGTCGCCTTGGCCGGTCGGGCCGGTACGGGCAACGCGCCCCCGACGGAACGCGCCGGTGCCGGCGAGGGGCGGCGCCGGTCCGTGCGTCGGTCCGGGCGCCGGTCCGGGCGCCCGTCGTGGCGCCGCCGCCGGAGCGGCGGCCCGCGGCGCGCCCGGTTCCGGCTTCGCGCGCCGGACGCCCGGTCAGTGATGGTGATGTGGCGTGACGGCGCGCCGGGGCATGGACGTCGCCGGCGCGGCGGTCGGCTGCGCGGCGTCGGGCTGCCCATGGCCCGCCCCGTCATGGCCCGCCCCGTCACGGCCCGCCGCACCATGGTCCATGTCGCCGTGGTTCATGCCGCCATGGTCCATGGCCCCCTGGTCCGCGCCGGGCGCGGTGGCACCGTGGCCGCCATGGCCCATTCCCTCCATGCCGTGGATCATCGAGGCATCCACCCGCACCGCGTCCGCGTCGCCCGGATAGGTGGCGATCACGTTGCGCATCAGCGCGATCTCCTGGCTCTGGTCGGTGACGATGTCCACGTTGAGCAGGCGCAGGTAGTTGTTCCGCGCCGCCGGGTTGGCGTTGTAGCCGCGCGCCATGTCGAGCGCGGCCTGGTGGTGGATCGTCATCGCCTTGGCGAACTGCACGTCGCGCGCGGTGACGGGCACGAACGGCGCGACGACGGCGGCGGCGCGGGTCGGGATGGGCGCGCGGAAGAACCGCTCGGATTCCAGCAGCCCCTCGGTCGCGGTCGGGCGGACGACGAGGCGGGTGAAGCCGAGATCCAGGATGCGGGCCGGCTGCGACAGGCGGCGCTCCACCTCGTCCATCGCGCGTATCTCGAAGGACTGGTTGACGATGATGGCCCGCGCGAGCTGGCGCAGCACCAGCGAGGAGGATTGCGGGTCGTCCAGGTACTCGCGCGCCATGCTCAGCGCGCCGGCATGGTGCGGCCGCATGCCGGCGAGGTAGTCGCGGTCGGCCTTCGCCGTCGCCGGATCGACGGTCGGCGCGCCGGGGGCGCGGAATTGCAGGTCGTACCAGCCGGTGGTGACGGGCGCGCCTTCCGGCGCCGCCTCGTCCTCGATCGCGGCACGGCTGGCATGGGGAGCAAGCAGCAGCGTCGCGGCAAGCGTCAGCGGCAGCAGGCGGTGACGCGGGGCGGGGGCGGGCATGCCGGTCTCTCCTCCGGTGGTTGGTCCCTGACCCGGGGGAGGTGGGGCTTCCCGCCGTGGGAAGGTCAAGCCCGGTCCGCGGCCCGTGCCGGCCGGGGCTCAGCCGCGCTCCGGGCCCGGTGACGCCTCGGCGGGCTGGAAGTCGAAGTCGCCGTCGCGCGACTGCCACTGCTGCACCGTCAGCACCCGGGCGCCGCCGCGGCTTTCGTGCGGGCCGTGCACCACGCCGGCCGCGTGGGTCAGGAAGGCGCCGGGGCCGAGCGTCTCGCCGCCCTCGATCAGGTCGCCCTCCAGCACGTAGTGCATCTCGGCGCCGGCGCCGTGCGAATGCGCCGGGATGCGTCCGCCGGCCGGCAGATGGACCACCGTCGTCACCACGCCGCGCGCCGCGTCCTCGTTGAGCAGCTGGATGCGGAACTCGCCGCCGGTGGCGCCGGGAATTGCGAAGGGCGTGGCAGCCACCCCGTCCGCGAGCAGTCGTAGCCGTTCCGTATCCATCGCCTTGCCTCCTGCGGGTCCATCGCGGCGAGGTGGGGTCGGCGGCGGGCCCGGGAAGGTGCCGGTCGCCCGGCTGTGATCGGGGCGGGGTGTGATCGGGGCGAGACTATTCCGCCGCCCGGCGCGCCGCCGGCAGCGGCAAGGCGTCGAGCAGCCGGTCCACCGCGCCGCGCCGCTCCTCCCAGGGGCAGTGCCGGAAGCTGTAGAGGTCGTTCACCACCACCGGGCCGCCGTAGAAGCGCTCGTACTGCGTGTGCCGGCCGCCGAAATCCGAGCCGAGCAGGTCCCAGGCCAGCTTCACGAAGCCGAACCGCGTCGTGGCGTCGGCGCCAGGGGCGCCCCAGTGCGCCTCGAAGGTGGCGCGCAGGTCCGGATCCTCGAACAGCGAGGCGTCGGCCGGCATCTGGAACGGGTTGGCGCCGAGCAGCTCCTTCACCCGGTCGGCGATGCCCGCGTATTCGTGCGCGCAGGCGTTGATCGCGGCGTAGAGGTAGCGCCGGTTCACGTTGACGTAGCCCGGCACCAGGCTCTCGCACTCCTCGACCTGCGCCGTGGCCAGGGCGAGCAGCGTCGCCTCGAAGGCGGCGAGGCGGCCGAGCACCTGCTGCACCGGCACGAGGTGCAGCACGCCCGACAGCTCCGCCGCCTTGTGCGCGATGCCGCCGAGCAGCTTCAGCTTCTCGACGAAGCGCAGCGTGGACTGGTGGTTGCCCATCAGGTGCGCCGGCGTGCGGAAGTAGATGTCGCGCGAGAGGGCGGGGTCGTCGAGCAGGAAGACGCGCTCCCACGGCACCTTCACGCGCTCCAGCACCAGCACCGCGTCGGTCTCGTCGAAATGCGTCGAGAAGTAGTTCTCTGCCGGGCCGCGCGCCTTCAGCGCGAAGGGCTCGCGCACCCAGATCGAGACGCCGGGGCTGCCGAGCGGGACGGCGCAGGTCAGCGCGTGCGCGCGCTCGGCGGGGTCGAGCGGCAGGATGTTGCCGATCCAGGCATCGTCGGCGAAGACCACGCCGGTGCCGAAATTCTTCACGCCCGAGACGACGATGCCGTCATCGTCCTCGCGCTCGATGCGCAGGCTGGGATGCCCGTGCGCCTGGCGCTGGTACAGCTCGGCGCTGCGCGCGGCCTGCGGGCTGAGCACGAGGTAGCTGGTGAACAGGTCCTCCCGGCGCATCCGCGCGTGGTAGCGCACGAGGTTGTCGCCGAAGCCGGCGCGGTTGCCCTCGAACAGTTCGGGGCACATCCGCAGCCCGGTCACGTAGGAGGCGAAGTGGTCCATCGAGCGGCCGAGCAGCCCGTGCGACCATTGCGCGATGCGCCGGTGCGCCTCGGCGCGGCGGCGAAGGTCGGCCCTGTCGCGCGGCAGCAGGTACCAGGCGGAGCAGGGCTCGCCATCCGCCCCGGCGTCCTCCGGCACAAACGACAGGGCGTCGCGGTGTTCCGGGGCGCGCTTGCGGTCGTAGAGCGCGGCGAAGGAGGCGGCGGTGTCGCGGAAGGCGGGATGCGCGGCGACATCCGTGACCAGTTCGGCGCCGATGCGCACGCGCCGCCCGTCGCGCAGCGCCGCGAGATAGTCCTGACCCGTCCTCAGCATGCCCAAGCCCTTCCCCGGTGCGGCGTGCCGTGGGCGGCGTTCCTCCAGCCTTTTCCCGGCGCCTCTGCGGGCGCGCGGCGCGCAGGGTAATGGGTGGGTGCAGCCACACCAAGGGGCTGGCCGCGCCGGCGCCGCCGGGCGGCCGGCCACCGGCAGGGCGTGCGGCCGCCGCAACGGGCTCCCGCCCGGGCGATGGCGCCCGCGCGGGGGCCGCACGCGGTGCCTCAGCGGCGCAGCAGCAGCTCGGCGATCTGCACCGCGTTCAGCGCCGCGCCCTTCAGGAGCTGGTCGCCCGCGACGAACAGCGCCAGCGTGCGGCCGGACGGGTCGCCGAGGTCGCGGCGGACGCGGCCGACCAGCACGTCGTCCTGGCCGGAGGCCTCGGAGGGCATCGGGAAATGGTTGGCGGCGAGGTCGTCCACCAGCCGCAGCCCCGGCGCCGCCGCGAGCAGCGCGCGCGCCTCGGCCGGGCTCACCACCGCGTCGAACTCCACCGTCAGCGCCATGGCGTGGGCGCGCAGCACCGGCACGCGGATGCAGGTGATGCCGATCGGCAGCGCCGCCGCGTCCAGGATGCGGCGCGTCTCCGCCACCACCTTCAGCTCCTCGCCGTTGTGGCCGCTCTCCGGGTCCATCTCGGCGTTGTGGCTGAACAGGTTGAACGCGTAGGGGTGCGGCAGCACGCGCGGCGCGTAGTCCTCGCCGCGCAGATAGGCGGCGGTGGATTCGCGCAGCTCCTCCATCGCCGCCGCGCCCGCGCCGGAGGCGGCCTGGTAGGTGGCGGCGGTCAGCCGCCGGATCGGGTGCGCCCGGTGCAGCGGCGCCAGCGCCACCGTCGCGATGGCGGCGACGCAATTCGGGTTGGCGACGATGCCGCGATGGGAGGCGAGGGTGTCGCCGTTCACCTCCGGCACCACCAGCGGCACGTCGGGGTCCATGCGGAAGGCGGAGGAATTGTCCACCACCACGGCGCCGGCGGCCACGGCGGCGGCGGCATGGCGCTTCGAGACGCCGCTGCCGGCCGAGAACAGGGCGATGTCGATGCCGGCGAAGCTCTCCTCGCCCAGCGCCTCGACCGGCAGTTCCTCGCCCCGGAAGGGCAGGGTGCGGCCGGCCGAGCGCGGCGAGGCGAGCAGGCGCAGCCGGCCCAGCGGGAAGCCGCGCGCCTCCAGGCAGCGCAGCAGCTCGATGCCGACCGCGCCGGTGGCGCCGACGATGGCGATGTTGGGCGAGGCGGCCACGACCTGCCGGAGCGGGGCGGGGGCGGGGGGCGCGATGGTGTCTGGCATGGGTCTCTCCGTCATGGTGGTGCCGGGGAGAGACGGGCGCCGGGTCTCGGCGTCGGCCCCGTCCGTCTCCGGCGGGGCCTTCCTGTTCGCTAGGCGGTGATGCTCACCGCGCACGCACCAGGAGACGCCCCGCCGGAGCGGTCGTCTTGGTGATGCGCTTGCTGGTGATGGCCAGGAACATGGGCGACGCATAGGCGGAACGAGGCGGGCCGGTCAACGGGGCAAGTCCCGCTTCCGGCACGTTGCTGCCGCGCCGGTGGGGCCGGCATCCTCCCCGGCCTCGCCGCCGGCCTCCCGCGCGGCCCGCCGACGGGAACGGCGGGGAGCGGAGGAGATGGGAGGCGCCGGCGGGCGATGTCAGCGCTTGCGCACGAACTCGGTGCGCAGGACCAGGCCCTTGATGCTGTCGTGGCGGCAGTCGATCTCCGCCGGGTCGTCGGTCAGGCGGATCGAGCGGATCACCGTGCCCTGCTTCAGGGTCTGGTTCGCGCCCTTGACCTTGAGGTCCTTGATGAGCGTCACGGCGTCGCCGTCGGCGAGGAGGTTGCCGGCCGCGTCCCGCACCTCGGGCCGGCCGGTCGCGGCTGCCGCCGCCGCGGCGATCTCGCCGGCCGGGCGCCACTCCCCGGTCGCCTCGTCGTACACGTACTCGTCGTCGGCCATCCCCGCCTCTCCTGCGCCAGACGGCGCCTTTTTCCCGGCGGGCGGGGGCGGCGGCAAGGGGCCGCCGCGCGCCCCTGGACGGCGTCCGGCGCGGCCTTCAGGCGGCGCGCAGATGCTCCTGCAGGCGCGGCATCAGCTCGACGAGGTTGCAGGGCCTGTGGCGGGCATCGAGCTGGAAGCGCAGGATGTCGTCCCAGGCATCCTTGCAGGCGCCGGTGGAGCCGGGCAGGGCGAACAGGTAGGTGCCGCCGGCGACGCCGCCCAGGGCGCGGGACTGCATCGTGGAAGTGCCGATCTTCTGGTAGCTCAGCATGCGGAACAGCTCGCCGAAGCCCTCGATCCGCTTCTCCAGCACGCGCTCGAACGCCTCGGGCGTCACGTCGCGGCCGGTGATGCCGGTGCCGCCGGTGGTGATGACGCAGTCGACGGCGGGATCGGCGATCCAGCGGCGCAGCACCGCCTCGATGGCGGGCGCGTCGTCGCGTACGATCTCGCGCGCCACGCAGGCATGGCCGGCCTCCTCGATGCGGTCCCGGAGCGTCTGGCCCGAGCGGTCCGAGGCGAGGTCGCGCGTGTCGGAGACGGTGAGCACGGCGATGTTGACGCGTACGAAGGGCAGGCTCTCGTCGATCGGCATGGGCGGGCTCCGGGGCTTGGCTGGCGACTGCATGTAGGCGGTGCCGGGCGGCGAGTCAGCGGCCGGGGGCGGCACGAAGGGGTGGGGATGGGGGCGGGGATGGGCTGGATGAACGGGCCGGTGATCGAGACGGCGCGCCTGGTGCTGCGGCCGCCGCTGGAGTCGGACCTCGACGACTGGGCGGAATTCATGGCCGACCCGGAGGCGCAGCGATACCTGGGCGGGCCGCAGCCGCGCCTCGGCGCCTGGCGCTCGCTGATGGCGATGGCGGGATCCTGGACGCTGAAGGGCTTCTCCATGTTCTCGGTGGTGGAGCGCGAGAGCGGGCGCTGGGTCGGCCGCCTCGGGCCGTGGCAGCCGGAGGGCTGGCCGGGCACGGAGATCGGCTGGGGGCTGGCGCGCCATGCCTGGGGCCGCGGCTACGCCACCGAGGGCGCCGAGGCCGCCACCGCCTGGGCCTTCGACGCGCTGGGCTGGCGGGAGGTGATCCACCTGATCGCGCCGGAGAACATCGCCTCGCAGGCGGTGGCGGCGCGGCTGGGCTCCCGGCGGCGCGGGCCGGGGATGCTGCCGGCGCCCTACGACACGGAGCCGGTGGAGACCTGGGGGCAGGACCGGGCGGCGTGGCGGGCGCGGGGATGAGGCGAGGGGGCGGCGCCGGCGCTCCGGCTTCGCGCTTCGGGCCCCGCGCTTCCACCTCGACCCGGATGTTCTATAGGAGCCGCATGGCAGGGCCGGAGAGCGGGGCATGAGTGTCGGGCAGGATCTCGGGACGGGACCGGCGCCCCGGGCCATGGCGGCGCCGCCGCTTCGGCCCATGGCGGCAACGCCGCCCCGTTCCATGGCGGCTCTGCCGCCGCTCCGTTCCATGGCGGCTCCGCCGCCCGGGGCCGCGCCTTGCGCCTGATCGGCTTCGCCGGCTGGAGCGGCGCGGGCAAGACCACGCTGCTGGAGCGGCTGATCCCGGAGCTGGGGCGGCGCGGCGTCGCCGTCTCCACCATCAAGCACGCGCACCACGATTTCGACGTCGACCGGCCGGGCAAGGATTCCCACCGGCATCGCGAGGCGGGGGCGCGGCAGGTGCTGGTGGCCTCGGCCAACCGCTGGGCGCTGATGACCGAGCTGCGCGGCGCGCCCGAGCCGACGCTGGCCGGGCTGCTGGCGCGGCTCTCGCCGGTGGATCTCGTGCTGGTGGAGGGCTTCAAGCGCGACCGTCACCCGAAGATCGAGGTGCACCGCGCGGCCAACGGCAAGCCCTGGCTGCATCCGGAGGATCCGCGCATCGTCGCCGTGGCGAGCGACGTGCCGCCCGGTGGCGCGCCGCACGCCGCGCTTCCCTGGGCGTCGCTGGACGACATCCCGGCCGTCGCCGATCTGGCGCTGCGACTGGCGGCGCCGGTCGAGGCGGCCTGAACGGCATGCGACCGACCGGAAGCGGTTCCGCCGCCCCGACCCGGTGGCGTTGCCTCCGGCGCGCCGACTCCGGGGCGTAAAGCTGGGGGCGTAAAGCTGGGGGCGTAAGCTGGGAGCGTTGGCTCGGGGGCGTGGGCCCGGAACGTGGGCTCGGGGGCTCAGCGGAGGATGCGGCCGGGGCGATCCCCGCCGGCCAGCAGCGCCTCGGCGGCGGCAAGGTCCGCCAGCGTGTTGGCGTTGAGGAAGGGATCGACCGGCTCGGCCGGCCATTCGGCCTCGGCGCAGCCCTGCGACGCGGCCCAGCGGCCGACCTTGCGCTCGCCGGCCAGCAGCGCGGCGCGCAGCGCCTCCCGGCAGGAGACCGGCCAGAGCCCGACCGTCGGGTGCGCGCGCCCGGCCGAGCGGGCACAGGCCAGCGGCCGCCCGGTGGCGCGCCGCGCCGCATGCAGCCGCGCCACCAGGTCGGGGGGAATGAAGGGGCAGTCGCCCGGCACCGAGACCACCCAGGCCGGCGCCTGCCCGGCCACGCCGGCTTCCCGGGCGCCGGCCCCCAGCCCGGCGGCGTGATCCAGCGCCGCCAGCACGCCGGCGAGCGGGCCCGGATGGTCCGGCAGCGGGTCCGGCAGCACGGGCAGGCCCCAGGCGGCGAAGCGGGCCGGGTCGCCGTTGGCACTCAGCGCCAGCGCGCCGAGCTGCGGCCGCAGCCGGCCGAGCACGTGGTCGAGCAGCGGCCGGCCGGCCAGGGGCAGCAGCGGCTTGTCGCCGCCGCCCATGCGCCGGGCCAGGCCCCCCGCCAGCACGACGCCGAGCGTGGCGCGCGCCGCCGCGGCAGCGGCCCCGGCCGTGTCGTCGGCGCCGCGCCCCGTCCTGCCCTGCGAGCCGTTCGTCAGCATCGGCCGCAGCATGGGGTCGGGGGCGGGGATGGGGCAACGGGTCGTGCCGTGCCCGCGCTGGTGGCAACCGGCCGGGAGCGGCTACGTTCGGGCCGGATCGGCAACGCAGCCGCCCGCCGCGTCGCGGGATCGCCGGCGGACCGCCGCCGCAAGGGAGTTCGACCATGAGCCTGTTCAGCTTCATCAAGGGTGTCGGCCGCGCCCTGAACGAGACGCATGTCGGCCTGGTCCGCGACCAGCCCGTGACCGCCGAGGCGCTGAAGGCCGAGCTGGCCCGCCTGCACCTGCCGGCCGAGGGCATCGGCATCGAGGTGGACGATGACAAGGTGATCCTGACCGGCAGGCCGAAGGACCCGGAGACGCGCGAGAAGATCGTGCTCGCGGTCGGCAACGTGCAGGGCGTCGCGCGCGTCGAGGACCGCATGGAGGCGAGCAAGGCGTCCGGCAACCTGCTCGACACGCTGAGCAGCTTCTCGCACCTGCCGGCCGGCTCGGCCGATCCGATCGCGGCGGGCAACACGGTGCATGCGGCGACGCCGCAGCGCGGGGTGGCGCAGGGCACCGGCGGCTCGCTGTTCTACACGGTGCACTCGGGTGACACGCTCTCCGCGATCGCGAAGCACTTCTACGGCGACGGCAACGCCTACATGCGCATCTTCGAGGCGAACCGGCCGATGCTGCACGATCCGAACCACATCTATCCCGGCCAGGTGCTGCGCATCCCGCCGAAGCCCTGAGCCGAGGCCCGCCTCGCGCCGCCCGGGAGCATGCCGGGCGGCGCGGGTTCACCTCTCGCGCCGCAGCTCGCTCTCGTGCCAGCGGCGCAGCAGCAGGCGCTGCAGCAGGCCGAGCGCCGCGAAGATCGCGATGCCGCTGGCCGAGATCAGCGCCAGCGCCGCGAACATGCGCGGGATGCGGAGCTGGAAGGACGCCTCCAGGATGCGGAAGGCGAGGCCGGAGCCGGCGCCGCCCGCGCCCGCCACGAACTCCGCCACCACCGCGCCGATCAGCGCGAGCCCGCCCGCGACGCGCAGCCCCGCCAGGAACCAGGGCAGCGCGGCCGGCACGCGCAGCAGCAGCAGCGACTGCCGGCGCGTGGCGCCGTAGAGGCGGAACAGGTCCTCCAGGTTGCGGTCGGCCGAGCGCAGGCCGGTCGCCGTGTTGGCGAGGATCGGGAAGAAGGCGACGATGGTGGCGCAGATCAGCAGCGAGGCCGTCACGTCGTCGGTCCAGATCAGGATCAGCGGCGCGATGGCGACCACGGGCGTCACCTGCAGCACCACGGCATAGGGGAACAGCGCCCGCTCCAGCCAGCGCGACTGCGCGAAGAGCAGCGCCAGCCCGGCGCCGGCCGCCGCCGAGATCAGCAGCGAGAGCAGCGCGATCCGCAGCGTGACCAGCAGCGAGGGGCCGAGCAGCGGCCAGTCCGCCACCAGCGCCGTGCCGATCGCGACGGGGCCGGGCAGGATCCAGGGCGGCACGGCGAGGGCGCGCACCAGCCCCTCCCAGAGAAGCAGCACGAGCAGGCCGACGGCGACGGGCGCGGCCTGCGCGGCGAGGCGGGCGGCGAGGGCCGTGCCGTCCGGGCGCGCGTCGGCGGTCCCGTCCTTCATGCGGGCGGGGCCGCCCGGGACAGGACCATTCGGGGCAGGGCCATGGCGCGCTCCAGCGCGGCCATCGCCTCGGCGCAATGCGCGGCGTAGCCGGGCGAGGTGCGGAAGCCCGGCGGGCGCGGCGGCGGCGGCGGGCGCAGCTCGGCGACGATGCGGCCCGGATGCGCGGCCATGACCAGGATGCGGGTGGAGAGGAAGACGCTCTCGAACACCGAATGCGTCACGAACACCACGGTGACGCCGGTTTCCGACCAGAGGGCGAGCAGGTCGTCGTTCAGCCGGTGGCGGGTGATCTCGTCGAGCGCCGCGAAGGGCTCGTCCATCAGCAGCAGGGCGGGGCGCGTCACCAGCGCGCGGGCGATCGAGACGCGCATGCGCATGCCGCCCGAGAGCTCGCGCGGCAGCGCCCGCTGGAAGCCGCCGAGCCCGACCGCTTCCAGCGCCGCCGCGGCGCGCGCCTCGCCCTCGCGCCGGCCGATGCCGGCGAGGCGCAGCGGCAGCCGGACGTTGCCGAGCGCGGTGGCCCAGGGCATCAGCGTCGGCTCCTGGAACACGAAGCCCATGCCGCCGGCGGCGAGGGCCGCGTCGCGACGCAGCGTGCCCTCGCTGGGCCGGTCGAGCCCGGCCAGCAGCCGCAGCAGCGTGGACTTGCCGCAGCCGGAAGGGCCGAGCAGCGACAGGAACTCGCCGCGCCGCACCGTGAGGTCGATGTCCGAAAGCGCCCGCGTGCCGCCGGGAAAGCGCCGTCCGACGCCGGACAGGACGAGCAGGGCGTCGTCCGGCTGGACCCCGCCCGGGATGGCGGCAGGCGGGGAGGCGGCCGGTTGTCCCGGGCCCGGCGCGGCAGCCTCCGGCCGCGTGCCGCCCGATCCTGCGCCGCCCGACCCTGCGCCGCCCGATCCCACACCGTCCGTCCCGGCGTGCCGCATTCCCGGTGCCGGCCCGTCCACGCTCAGCTCCGGCCGATGCCCCTGTTGACCAGCGACAGGTCGAAGGCGCGGCGCCAGTCGAGATCGGCCGGCAGCACGCCCACCGCGGCAACCGATCTGTGGAAGCCCTCCCAGCGCGCCTCGGTCATGGCGCCGATTCCCAGGGTCCGCGCGTCGCCGCCGCGCACGATGCCGGCCTCGTTCATCGCGCGCGTGCCGTAGGCGATCAGGTCCTCGCCCATCTCCGGGTTGTCGCGCCGGATGAGGGCGTTGGCGGCGGCCGTGTCGAAGCCGCCGGCCGGGCCCTTGAGGTACTGGTCCCAGCCGTGCATCGAGGCATCGACGAAGCGCGCGATCACCTCGCGCCGCCGCGCCAGCGTGTCGCGGCCGACGTTGATGGTGGTGCCGTAATTCTCGAAGCCCGCGTCGTGGATCAGCAGCGTCACCGGATCGACGCCCATCTGCCGCAGGGTGAAGGGCTCGGAGCCGAGATAGCCTTCCTGGATCAGCATGCGGTCGGCCAGGAAGGGCTGCATGTTGAAGGTGTAGGGGCGCACCTGCTCGTCGCGCAGCCCGTACTTCTGCCGCACGAAGGGCCACCAGGTGACGCGCGCCTGGGAGGCGATCAGCAGCGTGCGGCCGCGCAGCGATTCGAAGCCGGTGACGCCGGTGCCGGGATGCGCCATCAGCACCTGCATGTCCTTCTGGAACACGGCGGCGACGCACAGGAAGGGCATGTTCTCGCGCACGAGGTTCAGCGCCTCCATGCCGTTCGACATCGCCATGTCCACCCGCCCGCCGATCAGGAGCTGGGTCGGGTTGAGCTGCGGCCCGCCGGCGCGCAACTCCACATCCAGCCCGGCGGCGCGGTAGAGGCCCGCGGCCTGCGCCTGGTAGAAGCCGCCATGCTCGGCCTGGGCGCGCCAGTTGGTCATGAAGCTGACCTTGTCGAGCGCCTGCGCGCGCGGGGCGGCACCCGGCACGGGCAGCAGCAGCGGCGCGCCGGCCCCGAGCAGCCCGAGCGCGGCACGGCGCGAGACACGGTAGCGCATCCAGCCCTTCTCCCTGACGGCGATGTGACGCGAAGGGTCCGGCATGCGTCGCCGCGGCGCAAGAGCGGTCTGGCGCGGGAGGGGCGCGGCGGGGCGCTGGCGCCGCCGCCATGACTTCGCGCAGAATGGTGCGCCGACGGAGAGCGGGACGGGGAGAGCGGAATGGAACTGAGGCGCGCCGGATCACGGCCCTCGGGCAAGGGGCCGGCCGAGTACTTCACCGGTGCCGTCCGTGTCGATCCGCTGTTCGAGGCCGCCGAGCCGGCGCGGGTCGTCGGGGCGCACGTCACCTTCGAGCCCGGCGCCCGCACCGCCTGGCACCGGCATCCGCTCGGCCAGACGGTGATCGTCACCGCCGGCTGCGGCTGGGCGCAGCGGGAAGGCGGCCCGGTGGAGGAGATCAGGCCGGGTGACGTGGTGTGGTTCCCGCCGGGCGAGAAGCACTGGCACGGCGCCACGGCGACCACGGGCATGAGCCACATCGCCGTCCAGGAGAAGCTGGACGGCAGCACCGTCGAGTGGCTGGAGAAGGTCTCCGACGAGCAGTACCGGGCCTGACGGACGGCCCGGCGGACGGGCGGCGGAACCGACCCGCCGCCTGCCGGGCCAAGTGCCGGGAACAGGACCCTCCCGCCGGAAACCGCTCCCGGCGGAGGTCGTGGTCAGTGCGTCGTGACGTCCCCGCGACGGAGCGGCCGCCAGTGTTGCGGCGCCACCTCGCGGCCCGTCGCCTCGTCCAGCCAGACCAGTTCGTCGAGGATCATGGTCCTCGGCTGCTGACGCCGCGACACCTCCCGCCGGGTCAGGACGGCGACGTGCCCGGCCTGGGCGTCATCCTCGATCAGGATGCGGCTGCCCTCGATGACGGGAAGACCGGTCGTCGCGTCTTGCTTGTTCATTGTTCGCCCTCGATCGCTGATGCCGCCACCTGTCACGCATCCGGCCCTGCGGACGGATCGCCCGAGCGCTGCGCCGGGAGTGCCCGGACGGGCGTCGCCCCAGGGTACTGCCCAAGCGTACTGCCCAGGGGTGTCGCCCAGCGGGCATGACGGGAACGGGAAAGCCAAACGGCGGGGAGGGGAAGGGGGTTCCCGAAGCATCGGGAAGCGCATCGAAACGACGCCCCGCGGCACGGGGCCCGGCAGCATGGGGCCCCGCGGCACGGGGCCAGGCGGCGCGGGGCCAGCGGCGCCGGCGCGAATGCGCGCGCCGGGAGGCCCCGGCGCGTGCCGCACACGGGGCAGGGCCGGGAAAACCCGGCCCGCGCCCGCCGCTACACGTCGAGGTTGGCGACCTTCAGCGCGTTGCCGACGATGAACTCGCGCCGCGGCTCCACCACGTCGCCCATCAGCGTGGAGAAGACCTGCTCGGCATCCTCCACATCCTCCACCCGCACCTGGAGCTGCGTGCGGATGGCGGGATCGAGCGTGGTCTTCCAGAGCTGCTCCGGGTTCATCTCGCCCAGCCCCTTGAAGCGCTGGATGGCGAGGCCCTTGCGGCCCTGCGCCAGGATGCGCTCGAAGGCCATCAGCGGGCCGCGCACCGGGTGCGCCGTGCCGTCCAGGCGCAGAGTCGCGGCGCCGTCGCCGTTCGCCGCGTCGTAGGTGGCGCCGAACGCCTCGCGGCGCTCCTCCAGCCAGCGCGCCTCGGCGCTGCGCAGCGCGGCGGCGTCCAGCGCGTAGCGTTCGGTCACGCCGCGCACGAGGCGGCGGACGCTGAGTCCCTCGGCGCCGAGCGAGACCTTCCAGCCGCGCTCGGCCGGCAGGGATTGCGCGTCGAGCCGGTTCTGCAGCGCCTGCTCCACCGCCGGGCCGCGCTCGGCATCGGGCGTCAGCGCGCCGACGACGGCCGCCTGCTCCAGGATCCAGGCCGGCATCACGGAGGCCATGCGGCGGATGCGCGAGGCGGCCTGGCGCATCGCCTCCACCTCGGCGCGCAGCGCCTCGCCGGTATGCCCGGCGTCGCCTGCCTCCTGGCCCCCGGCGACGAAGGCGGCGCCGGCCAGGGCCTTCTCCAGCAGGTAGTCCTCCAGCGCGCGGTCGTCCTTGAGGTAGCGCTCCTCGTTGCCGCGCTTGGCGCGGTAGAGCGGCGGCTGGGCGATGTAGAGGTGGCCGCGCTCGATCAGCTCCGGCATCTGGCGGAAGAAGAAGGTCAGCAGCAGGGTGCGGATGTGCGAGCCGTCCACGTCCGCGTCCGTCATGATGACGATGCGGTGGTAGCGCAGGTTGTCGGCCGAGAAGCCGCCCTTGTCGGTCTCGCCGCGGCCGATGCCGGTGCCGAGCGCCGTGATCAGCGTGCCGATCTCGGCCGAGCCCAGCATGCGGTCGAGCCGCGCGCGCTCCACGTTCAGGATCTTGCCCTTGAGCGGCAGGATCGCCTGGAAGCGGCGGTCGCGGCCCTGCTTGGCGGAGCCGCCGGCCGAGTCACCCTCGACGATGAACAGCTCGGACTTCGCCGGGTCCTTCTCCTGGCAGTCGGCGAGCTTGCCGGGCAGCGAGGAGATGTCGAGCACGCCCTTGCGCCCGACCTTCTCGCGCGCGAGCTGCGCCGCCTTGCGGGCCGCGGCCGAGAGCACGACCTGATCCAGCACGAGGCGCGCTTCCTTCGGGTGCGTCTCGAACCAGTGGCCGAGCGCGTCCGCCACGGCGGCCTGCACCACCGGCTGCACCTCGGAGGAGACCAGCTTGTCCTTGGTCTGCGAGGAGAATTTCGGGTCCGGCACCTTGACCGAGACGACCGCGGTCAGCCCCTCGCGCATGTCCTCGCCGGCGAGCTCGACCTTCTCCTTCTTCGCGAGATCCTCGGCGTATTTCGCGACGACGCGGGTCAGCGCCTGGCGGAAGCCGGCCTGGTGCGTGCCGCCGTCGCGCTGCGGGATGTTGTTGGTGAAGCACAGCGCCACCTCGCGCGGGCTGTTGTTCCACCACATCGCGATCTCGACCTGGATGCCGTCGGCCGCGACCTTGGAGACGGCGGCGATGGGCGGCTTGAACAGCGGCTCCTTGCCCTGGTCGAGCCACTCCACGAAGGCGGTCAGCCCGCCCTTGAAGCAGAACTCCACCGCCTGCGGCTCGACGTGCCGGTCGTCGCGCAGGGTGATGGCGAGGCCGGAATTGAGGAAGGCCAGCTCGCGCAGCCGGCGCTCCAGGATGGCGAACTCGTACTCGGTCCGCGTGAAGGTGCCGGAGGAGGGCTTGAACGTCACCTGCGTGCCGTTCGGTTCGGCGGAGGGGCCGACCACCTCCAGCGGCCGCACCGTCTCGCCGTGCTCGAAGCGGATGAAGTGCTCCAGCCCGTTGCGCCAGATGCGCACCTCCATCCACTCGGACAGCGCGTTCACCACGGCGGCGCCCACGCCGTGCAGGCCGCCCGAGACCTTGTAGGAATTCTGGTTGAATTTGCCGCCCGCGTGCAACCGCGTCAGCACGACCTCGGCGGCCGAGACGCCCTCCTCGACGTGGATGTCGGTCGGGATGCCGCGGCCGTCGTCGCGGACGGAGACGGAGCCGTCGCCGTTCAGCACCACGTCGCAGCGCGTGGCGTAGCCGGCCTGGGCCTCGTCCACGGCGTTGTCGATGATCTCGAAGGCCATGTGGTGCAGGCCGGAGCCGTCATCGGTGTCGCCGATGTACATGCCGGGCCGCTTGCGGACGGCTTCGAGCCCCCGCAGCACGGTGATGGAAGCGCTGTCGTAGGCCTCGTTGGACGCGGCGGTGGGCGACGCAGCGGCGGGCGTTGCGGCGTTGGAGGCGGAGTCGGCGCGCGCAGCGGCGTCGGTCATGCCGGAGGAAGGCTCCTGAACCTGTCGGAATTGCTTCGGAAATATAGGTATTCAGGCCGCTTTCGGCACGGGGAAATGCGGGTCCGGAACAACTTTCCCGCCCTCCACCCGGAACCCCTCCGCCAGCCCCGCGAGGGGCGCGAAAAGCGCCGGGTCGGTACCCGTCAGGAAGGCCTGCGCCGGCAGCGCCGACAGGGCCGCGAACAGCGCCTCGCGCCTTGCCGCGTCGAGATGGGCGGCGATCTCGTCGAGCAGCAGCAGCGGCGCGAAGCCGCGCTGCGTCCCCATCAGCGCCGCATGCGCCAGCACCATCGCCACCAGCAGCGCCTTCTGCTCGCCGGTGGAGCAGAGCGACGCGGGCACGCCCTTGCCGGCATGCGTCAGCAGCATGTCGCAGCGATGCGCCCCCGACAGCGCGGCGCCGGCCGCCGCGTCGCGCGGGCGGGCGAGGGCGAGGTCGGCGCGCAGCCGGTCCTCGACGGCCAGGGCCGGCTCGCGGTCCAGCGCCTCGGCGATGCCGCAGGCGAGGCCGAGGCGCGCGGCCGGGAAGGCCCCCACCACGCCGCCCTCCAGCAGCGCGTTGAGCTGCGCCACCACCGCCCGCCGCGCCGCCGTGGCGGCGACGCCGTGCCGGGCCATCGCATCCTCCAGCGCCGCCAGCCAGGCATTGTCGCCGCGCCGCTCGGCCAGCAGCCGGTTGCGCTGGCTCATCGCCTGGTCGTGCGCCGCCACCTCGCGCGCATGGCCGGGCTCCAGCGCCCAGACCAGCCGGTCGAGGAAGCGGCGGCGGCCGGAAAGCCCCTCCTGGAACAGCCGGTCCATCTGCGGCGTCAGCCAGACCATGGCGACGCGCTCGGCCAGCTCGGCCTGGGAACGGACCGGGTTGCCGTCCAGCCGGAACACGCGCCGGTCGGGGGCATTGCCGGGCGAGCCGCCGCCGGAGGTGCCGGCGGGCGGCGTCCCGGTGCCGATCTCGCTCTCGCCCCCCGGCCCCTCGAAGCGGCCCGCCACGGCCCAGGCGGCACCGCCCGCCGGGTCGTGCCGCGCCAGCTCCGCCACCCGCGCCCCGCGCAGGCCGCGCCCGGGGGCGAGCAGGCTGATCGCCTCCAGCAGGTTGGTCTTGCCCGCGCCGTTCTCGCCGCTCACCAGCACGATGCGCCCGGACACCGGCCAGCTCGCCTCGGCGTAGGAACGGAAGTCGTGCAGCAGCAGTCGGGTGAGTCGGAGCGGCGGGGCGGGGGGCACCGAGGGGAGATAGGGCTTTTCCGCGCCGCGCGGTATGGCCTGCCGGCTGGTCAGGCAGGCGGGGCGGTCGGGACCGGCCATGCCGGCCGGCGGGCCGCCCCGCCGCGGCGGGTTACGCCGCGGCCTTCTCGCGCGCCACGGTCTGCACCACCTCGAACCCCTCGAATTCCGGGTGGCCGAGGTACAGGGCGCGGTTGTCGCCGGCGTTGCGGTGGGCCATGCGGAACGCCTCCGAGCGGGTCCAGTCCTCGAAGGCGGCGCGGTCGCGCCAGATGGTATGCGAGGCGAACAGGGTGTGGTCCTCGCGCTCCGGGCCGCGCAGCAGGTGGAATTCCACGAAGCCCGGCACCGCGTGCAGATGCGTGTCGCGCGAGGCCCAGAGATGCTCGAACGCCGCCTCCTGGCCCCTGGCGACGCGGAAGCGGTTCATGGCGATGAACATGGCGGCTGGTCCTCCTGGTCGGAACGATACGGGTCGGAACGATCCTGGCACCGCGCGGCGAGGGCGAACACCCTCAGCGCGCTGGCCAATGGCAAGGTGGGGTCGGAACGGTCGGCATCCACCGCGGCGACCAGCGCGGCGAGGCTGCGGCCGCGCCGCAACGCCTCGGCCTCCAGCACCCGCCAGAAGGGCGGCTCCAGCGCCACGGAGGTGCGGTGCCCGGCGAGGCTGAAGGAACGCTTGGCCAGGTGGGTGCCGGTCATCGGGAAGGTCGGCCCGGCGAAGGCGGCTCAGCCACCGCCCTCCAGCGTCATCCCCGGCACCACCATCTCCTCGGGCCGCACCCAGCGGTCGAAATCCTCCGGCGTGACATAGCCGAGCTGCGCCGCCGCCTCCTTCAGCGTCAGGTTCTCGGCCAGCGCCTTCTTGCCGATCCGCACCGCCTTGTCGTAGCCGATATGCGGGTTCAGCGCCGTCACCAGCATCAGCGAATTGGCGAGGTTCTGCGCGATCCGCTCGCGGTTCGGCGCCAGCTTCTCCACCATGTTCACGGCGAAGCTCTCGGCCGCGTCCGCCAGCAGCGAGACCGATTCCAGCACGGCGTGGATGATCACCGGCTTGAACACGTTGAGCTCCAGGTAGCTCTGCGCGCCCGCCACCGTGACGGTGGTGTTGTTGCCGATCACCCGGGCGCAGACCATGGTCAGCGCCTCGGCCTGGGTCGGGTTGGTCTTGCCCGGCATGATCGAGGAGGAGAGCCCGTCCGCCGGCACGATCAGCTCCGCGATGCCCGAGCGCGGGCCGGAGCCGAGCAGGCGGATGTCGTTGCCGAGCTTGTTCAGCGAGACGGCGATGACGTTGAGCTGGCCCGAAAGCTCCACCAGCGCGTCATGCGCGCCCATCCCCTCGAACTTGTTCGGGTTGGGCGCGAAGGCGAGGCCGGTGCGCTCGGCGACGATGCGGCAGAACACCGTGTCGAGGTCCGGATGCCGGTTCAGCCCGGTGCCGACCGCGGTGCCGCCCTGCGGCAGCAGCAGCAGGCGCGGCATGGTGTCGCGCAGCCGCGCCTGGCCCAGCTCCACCTGCCGCGCCCAGGCGCCGAATTCCTGGCCCAGCGTCATCGGCACCGCGTCCATCATGTGGGTGCGGCCGACCTTGATGATGTCGTTCCATTCCTCCGCGCGCCGCCACAGCGCGGCGTGCAGGCGGCCGAGGGCCGGGATCAGGCGGCCCTCCACCGCCTCGGCGGCCGCGATGTGCATCACGGTCGGGAAATTGTCGTTGGAGGACTGGCCGCGGTTGACGTGGTCGTTCGGGTGCACCGGCTTGCGGCTGCCGAGCGGCTGGCCGAGGATCTCGTTGGCGCGGTTCGCGATCACCTCGTTGGCGTTCATGTTGGTCTGGGTGCCGGAGCCGGTCTGCCAGACCGGCAGCGGGAAGTCGGCGTCGCGCTTGCCGTCCGCCACCTCCTGCGCCGCCTGCCGGATCGGCTCGGCGAGTTCCTGCGGCAGCTCGCCCAGCGCGGCATTGGCCTCGGCGCAGGCCAGCTTGTGCAGGCCGACGGCGCGGATCAGCAGGGGCGGGAAGCGCTGGTCGCCGATGCGGAACAATTGCCGGGCGCGCTCGGTCTGCGGGCCCCAGTAGCGGTCGGCGGGGATGTCGATGGTGCCGAGACTGTCCGTCTCGGTGCGGGTGGCGTCGGCCATGCGGCCCTCCTCCTGTGCTGCCGGCACCGCCTGCGCACCCCTGACCCCGTGCTGCCGGAATCGACCCGGCTTGCCGCGACACGCCGCGCGGGGCGGGAGTCGGGCGGGCAGGATAGGACGGTCGGCGGGCGGTTGCAGCCCCGGACACGACGTGGACAGGCCACCGGCGCGGTTCCGCCGGGGCCGCAACCCCCGGGCCAGAACGGGTGGGGAAGAAAGGGGTTGCCGTCGGGGGCGTCCTGTCGGGGAAGGCGCTGCCTGCCCCGGACCCCATCCGGCAGGAGGGCGAAGCCCTCCTGCACCTCTATTCGTTTTGGTCCCGGGTGTCGAAACACCTCGGACGCCGCTCCCGAAACGGGGTTTCCAAGGGGGCTTCGCCCCTTGGTGGGAGAGTGCAGAGAGGGCAACGCCCTCTTTGCCGGGGTCCGGAGCAGCGCCCCGAAATCACCCCGCCGGCCGCACCCCCGCGCGCGCCACCACGTCCCGCCAGCGGGCAAGCTGGGCGTTCTGGAACGCCGTGAATGCGTCGCCCCGCAGCGGGCGTATCTCGAACCCGACCCGCTCCAGCCGCTCCCGCCCCGGCTCCGTCTCCACTGCCCGCACGGCCGCCGCCGCCAACGTGTCGCGCAGCGGCGCGGGCAGGCCGGGCGGGCCGTAGAGGGCGATCCAGCTCGACACGTCGATGCCGGGCCAGCCGCTCTCGGCCAGGGTCGGCACCTCCGGCAAGGCGCGGGAGCGGTAGGCGCTGGTGACGGCCAGCGCCCGCAGCGCGCCGTCGCGGATCTGCCCCAGCACCGCCGGCATGTTCTCGAAGATGAGCTGGATGTCGCCGGCGCGCAGCGAAACGATCGAGGTGTTGGCGCCCTGGCCGGGGATGTGGGTCAGCCGCGTGCCCGTCTCCAGCGCGAACAGCTCCGCCGTCATGTGGTTGGAGGCGCCTGTGCCGGAGGAGCCGAAATTCAGCTCGCCCGGCCGCGCCTTCGCCGCCGCCACCAGCTCCGAGACGCTGTGCCAGGGCGAGGCCGGGTTGACCACCAGCACGTTCACGAACTCGGCAAGGCGGGCGACCGGCGTGAAGTCGCGCGGGATGTCGAACGGGTAGTTGGGCGTCACGGCGGGCGGCAGGACGTGGCTGCCGAAGCCGCCGATCAGCAGCGTCTCGCCGTCCGGTCGCGCGCGCTTCGCCTCGGCCATGCCGATCTGGCCGCTGGCACCGGGCTTGTTCTCCACCACGGCGGGCCACCCCTCGCGGTCGCGGCAGCCATCGGCGACGACGCGGCCGACGAGGTCGGTGACGCCGCCGGGCGGGTAGGGGACGATCACCCGGATCGGGTGAGTCGGCGCGAAGCCTCCCGCCTGGGCTTGGCCTTGGGTTGGGGCCAGGGCCTGGGCGCGGGCCGCGGGGGCGGCGAGCAGCCCGGCGGCGAGCAGCGCGGCGCGTCGCGGAAGGCGCGTCATCATGGGCCTCACTCAGTCGCTGAGCTGGAGGTTGGCATCGCGCACCACGCCGCGCCAGCGCGCCACCTCGGCGCTCTGGAAGGCGGCGAATTCGGCATCCGGCCGGAAGGCGGGCTCGAAGCCGGCGGCGCGCAGCCGGTCGCGGGCGGAATCAGTGGCGGCGATGCGGCGCAGCTCGGTCACGACCCGCTCGCGCAGCGGCGGCGGCATGCCGGGCGGGCCGTAGAGGCCGATCCAGCTCGTCACGCTGAAATCGGGCAGGCCGGCCTCCTGCATGGTCGGCACGTCCGGCAGGGCCGGGGTGCGGTAGGGGCTGGTGACGGCCAGCGCGCGCAGTGCGCCGGCGCGGATGGCGCCGGCGACGGTGGGCAGGTTCTCGAACGCCACCTGCACGTCGCCGCGCTGGAGCAGCACCAGCGTGTTGCCGGCCTGGCCGAGCGGCACGCCGACGATCTCCGTGCCGGTGCGCAACCTGAACAGCTCGGCCGTCATCTGGTTGGAGGCGCCGACGCTGGTGTAGGGGTAGTTCATCGCGCCGGGATGCGCCTTCGCCTCGGCGATGAAGGCCTGCACGTCGCGCGCCTGCACCTGCGGCGAGACCACCATGACGTTGACGAACTCGGCCATGATGGCGAGGGCGGTGAAGTCGTGGTCCACGTCGAACGGGTAGCGGTTGATGACGGCGGGCGGCAGGCCGTGGCTGCCGAGGCCGCCCACCAGCAGCGTGGCGCCGTCCGGCGGCGCGCGGCGCAGCAGGTCGAGCCCGATGGTGGCGTTGGCGCCGGGCCGGTTCTCGACGACGACCACCGTGCCATGCTCGGCGCGCAGCCCATCGGCCACGATGCGCGCCACGAGGTCGGTGACGCGGCCGGCGGGGAAGGGGACGATGATCCGCACCTCGCGCGGCGGCCAGGGCGCCGCATCCTGCGCGGCAGCGGCGCGCGACAGGAAGGGCAGCAGGGCCGGGGCGGCGAGCAGGGCACGGCGGCGCATGGAAACGCGCCTCACAGGAAGACCGTCAGGTTCTTGGCCTGGAGCACGTTCTGGTCGAGCCTTATCTCGCGACGGCGCAGCTTCCAGCCCGTGCCGTCGCGCACCAGCGTGTCGAGCCGCTTGCCGATCAGCAGCATCTCCTCGTCCTGCAGCCGGTTGCGGTAGACCAGGAAGCGGCAGCGCACCTCCACTGTCTCGGCATGCCGCGCCTCCGGCACCGCCGAGAGGATCTCGACATTGGTCACCATGTGGCAGACACGCGAGACCGGCTCCTCGGCCCAGTGGATGCCGGTCTCGATCTGCTCGACGCGCTGGGTGAGCGTCTCCTTGCCTTCGTCGAACCAGGCGAGGTCCTGGCCCTGGCGCGTGTACTCCTCGCCGAGCCGGTCCCGGCGCATGTTGCGCGCGAGCGGGGCGAAGTAGCGGATGCCGTCGTCGAGGATCGCCAGCCAGTCGCGGTAGCGGCGCTCGTCCAGCATCGCCGCCTCCGCGTAGAGGAATTGCTCGACGCTGCGGGCCAGCAGCAGCCCGGCGAGGCCCTCGTCCAGCTCAGCCAGCATCTTCCGTCTCCCGCGCGGGCTCGGGCATCGGCACGTATTCGGCGGCCGGCGGGGTCCACGGGTCGCCGCGCATGAAGTCGGACCAGCGGCTGTAGTAGGCGCGGGCGTTCTCCTCGGTGACCTCGCCGTTCTCCACGGCGCCGCGCAGGCCGGGGACGGGGCGGGCATGGCCCATGCCCATCTGGTAGTTGTAGCGCTGCCGCCGCGCGATCGGGCCGCGGCTGGCCTCCGTCGCGTAGGACCAGTTCTCCAGGTCGTCGGACTCGGTCATGCCGGCGGGGCCCGAGTAGCGCAGGAAGTAGTGGCGCGCCGCATCGTTCACCGCCGCCGGCGCATCGGCGTCGATCAGGCAGAAGCGCCACATCTCCATCTCGGTGGGCGAGATGGGGTGCGCCACGGCGATGGTGCGCGGCTGGCGGCCGTGGAAGCTCATGTTGGGGAAGATGGTGCCGACGCTCATCGTCACGCGCGGCCGCTCGCCGAGCAGCGCGACACGGCGCTCGTGGACCTGACGGAAGTACTCCTCGACTTCCGGGTACTTCTTCCAGGCGGGCACGTAGGGCGGCTCGCTGGTGTGTGGCGGCTCGCCGATCAGCCCGTGGCCGAGGCCGGGGAAGCAGATGGTGGTGCGCGGCCGCAGGTTGTCGCGTCGCCCGCGCCCGCCGGAAGGGCCGATGCCCACGAGATCCACCGAGCGGTGGCTGATGTCGTGGTACATGTCGCCGATGAAGTTCTCCGGCGCGAACTTCCAGTTGGCGTTGACACGCCATTTCTGCACGCCCTCGACCACCACCGAGCCGCCTGGCGAGCCGTCGCGTCCGTCCAGCGCGAAGTCGAGATAGAGCCGCATGTCGCCGAGATAGTCGGTCAGCTCCACCGCGTCCGGGTCCCAGCTCGCCCAGACCGTGCCCTTGTAGAGCGCCACGCGCGGCGCCCGCACCAGCCCCCAGTCGTCGCGCTTCAGCTCGCCGTGGTAGGCGCGGTCGAAATGCGGCACGCCGACCAGCGCGCCAGGCGTCGCGGCCAGCTTGCCGTCCGTCGCGAAGCTCCAGCCGTGATAGGGGCAGGTGAAGACGCGCGTGTTGCCCTGGTCGTAGCGGCAGACCTTCATGCCGCGATGCGTGCAGGAGTTGAGCAGCACGTGCACCTGCCCGCCGCGGTCGCGCGTCAGCACCACGGATTCCGTGCCCATGCGGGAGACGAAGAAGTCGTCCGGCTTCGGGATCAGGCTCTCATGGCCGACGAACAGCCAGGCGCGGGTGAAGATCCGTTCCTGCTCGGCCTCGAACACGGCCTGATCGACGAAGATCCCGCGCGCCACGGTGCCGCCGGCGCGGTCCACCAGCGCATCGACGTCCAGGGAATCGGCGTTGCCCGCCATGATCCGCACTCCTCGATCGCGTTCGTTGCGCGACGGCGTCCCTGGCGGGGACGTTGACACGCGGTATGCTGAGCGTCAACGACCGGAGGCAGGCATGAGCGAACCGCTGAACCTCGTCGAGATCGCGCCCGGCACGGCGCTGCGCCTGCGCGACGGGCGCGTGGTGATCGTGGTGGACAACCCGGCGGACGGGATGTGGCTGTTCTGCCGCGAGGAGGGCGGGACGGCGGAGGAGCCGGTGGCGGCGAGCGACATCGCCGGGCTGGCGGCGCCGCGCTGAAGCCGGGCGGGCATCGGGGCGCCGCCCCGGGCCTCGGCAGAGAGGGCGCCGCCCTCTCCGCACGCTCCCAGCAAGGGGCGAAGCCCCCCTGGATCCCCCGTCCGGAAGAGAGGTCCCGGGTGTTTCAACACCCGGGACCCGTACGGATAGAGGTGCAGGAGGGCCTCGCCCTCCTGCCGGGATGGGTCCGGGAAGGGCAGAGCCCTTCCCGGTGCCCCGAGGTCAGCCGCCTACCCCCGTGCCACGTTGGTCAGCAGCGGCAGCCCCGTCAGCACGCCGGTCAGGTCGCGCCGGTACGCGGTGGGCTGGGTGAACTGCCCCACCGGCACGTAGGGCACCTCCTCGAAGACCGCGAGCTGCATCTCGCGCGCGAGGCGCTGCTGGGTCGCGAGGTCGGGCGCGGTGAACCACTGGTCGCGCAGCGCCTCGATGCGCGGGCTGGTGGGCCAGCCGTTCCAGGCGCGCAGCCCGTTGCCGCGCAGCGCCTGGTGCCCGGCGGGCGAACTGAAGTCGAGCCCGCCCCAGTAGGTGGCGAACAGGCTCCAGCCGCCCTGGTCCACGGGCTGGCGGTTGGCGTTGCGCTGGACCACCGTGCCCCAGTCGGTCGCCACGTAGTCGAGGTTGAAGCCGAGCTGGCGCAGCATCTCGCCCGCCACCTCGCACACGGCATTGATGCGCGGCACGTCGGTGCCGGCCAGCAGCACGGTGCGCTCGCCGTTGTAGCCGGCGGCCGCCAGCTCGCGCTTCAGCGCGGCGGGGTCGTGCTTGCCGCTCAGCACCGACATCCCGGCGTCGCTGGCCATGGGCGAGCCGGGGGTGAACACGCCCACATTGTCGCGCCAGATCGAGCGGTCGGCGCCCGCCACCGCCTCCATGAAATCCGCCTGCCGCACCGCCTTGAGCACGACGCGGCGTATCTCCGGCCGGTTGAAGGGCGGCTGCAGGTGGTTGAAGCGCAGCACGCCGATCAGCCCGTTGGTCTCGACCGGGCGCACCACGATGTTGCGGTCGCGCCTGAGCAGGGGCAGCAGGTCGATCGAGGGCTGCTCCACCCAGTCCACCTCGCCGTTGCGCAGCGCGCCGGCGGCGGTCGCGGCGTCCGGGATGGTCTGCCACTCCACCCGCTCGAAACGGGCGAGGCGCGGGCCGGCGGTGAAGCTCGGCGTGCCGTCGGGGCGCGGCACGTAGCCCTCGAAGCGGGCATAGACGGCGCGGGCGCCGGGCACGCGCTCGCCGGCCACGAAGCGGAACGGGCCGCTGCCGACCAGCTCCGGCACCTGCCGCGTCGGCTCGGTCCGCGCCAGGCGCTCGGGCATGATGACCGGCAGGTAGGAGGTGGGCTTGCCCAGCGCGTTGGGCAGCAGCGGGAAGGCACGCTTCAGGCGGAAGCGGATGGTGCGGTCGTCGGGCGCGGCAAGCTCGTCGGTCGCGGCCATCAGCGCGTCGCCGAACGGGTCGCGCTTGGCCCAGCGTTCCAGGCTCGCCACCACGTCGCGCGCCAGCACCGGCGTGCCGTCGTGGAAGCGCAGCCCCTCGCGCAGCGTCAGGGTCCAGCGCTTCCCGTCATCCTCGACGCGGTGCCCCTCGACCATCTGTGGCCGCGGCGCGCCGTTCTCGTCGAGGCCGTAGAGCGTGTCGAACACCATCAGCGCGTGGGTGCGCGTGACATAGGCCGAGGTGACGATCGGGTCGATCAGCGCGAGGTCGGCGTAGGGCACGAAGCGCAGCGTGCCGGCGGCGCCGCTGCCCTGGCTGCCCCCCTGGGCACGGGCGAGGCGCGGGGCGGCCAGGGGCGAGGCGAGCGTGGCGGTGCTGCCGAGCAGCAGGTGGCGTCGTTGCAAGGCGAGGACTCCCGGCGGAGGGCTGGCGGTGCAGCCAGGCGTGGCCGGGAGTTAGCAATGCGCGTGCCAGGGGCGGTATCTCGTCCGCCCCGCCGGCGCGGCGGCTCAGCCCGAGTAGCTCGACAGCTCGATCAGGTTGCCGTCCGGGTCGCGGCAGTAGACCGAGGTGAAGGGCCCGAGCGCGCCGGTGCGCGGCACCGGCCCGATCTCGATCGACACGCCGCATTCGCGCAGATGCGCCGCCACGTCCTCGGCCAGCACGGTGGCGACGAAGCACAGATCGGCGGTGCCGGGGCCGGGGGCGGCCGCATGCGGCTTCAGCTCCTCGCCCTGCTGGTGCAGGTTGATCTTCTGGCCGCCGAATTTCAGCGCGGTGCGCTTGTTGTCCGGCCCGAAGCTTTCCCGCTCCATGCCCAGCACGCGCTGGTACCAGGAGGCGGTCACCTCCAGGTCGCGGCAGGTCAGCACCAGGTGGTCGAGCCGGTCGACGGCGAAGCGCATGCATCCACTCTCCGAAGGGGGCGTCGGTTGCCCGGGGGCGGCGACTGCCCGTGTGTCAGCGGTCGCCGGCACGCCGGCGCAGCCGGGCGGTGACCTCGATCTCGATCCGCATCTCCGGCGTCTGCAACCCGGCCACGATCATGGTGGAGGCGGGCCGCGCCGCGCCGAGATGCCGCTTCACCACGGGCCAGCAGGGCGGCCAGTCCGCGCGGTCGGGCAGGACGAACAGGGCGCGCACCACGTCGTCGAGCCCCGTCCCGGCCTCGGCCAGCACCGCCTCGATGTTGCGGAAGGCCTGCGCGCACTGCGCCTCCACCTCGGGCGCGATGGTCATGGTGGCGTAGTCGTAGCCGGTGGTGCCGGAGACGAACACGAAGTCCCCGTCCACCACGGCGCGGGAGTAGCCGATCTCCGCCTCGAAGCGGCTGCCGGATGAAAGCAGGCGTCGGGGCATCGTGGATCGCATCCCTCTGGTTCGGCGCCCACGGGCCCGCGCGGGAGCCATGGTCGCGGCGTGGGGGGGGGGCGGCCGGCGGCGGCCTGCCGCCCGGCCGGCGCGGGCTACTCCAGCCCGTCGTAGAAGTCGTTGCCCTTGTCGTCCACGACGATGAAGGCCGGGAAGTCCTCGACCTCGATCTTCCAGACCGCCTCCATGCCGAGCTCCGGGTACTCCAGCACCTCGACCTTGCGGATGCAGTCCTGCGCCAGCCGCGCCGCCGGCCCGCCGACCGAGCCGAGGTAGAAGCCGCCGTTGCGCTGGCAGGACTGCGTCACCGCCTTGGAGCGGTTGCCCTTGGCCAGCATGACGAGGCTGCCGCCATTGGCCTGGAACTCGGCGACGTAGCTGTCCATGCGCCCCGCCGTGGTGGGGCCGAAGGAGCCGGTGGCATAGCCCTCGGGCGTCTTGGCCGGGCCGGCATAGTAGACCGGGTGGTTCCTGATGTAGTCCGGCATCCCCTCGCCGCGGTCCAGCCGCTCCTTCAGCTTGGCGTGGGCGATGTCGCGTGCCACCACCATGGTGCCGGTGAGCGCGACGCGCGTCTTGACCGGGTACTGCGAGAGCTGGGCGCGGATCTCGTCCATCGGCTTCGAGAGGTCGATCTTCACCACCTCGCCGCCCAGGATCTCGTCCGTGTGCTCGGGCAGGTACTTCGCCGGGTCGTGCTCCAGCTCCTCCAGGAACACGCCCTCGGGCGTGATCTTGGCCTTGATCTGCCGGTCGGCCGAGCAGGAGACGCCGATGCCGATCGGCAGGCTGGCGCCGTGGCGCGGCAGGCGGATCACGCGGACATCGTGGCAGAAGTACTTGCCGCCGAACTGCGCGCCGATGCCGATGTTCTGCGTGAGCTTGTGGATCTCCTGCTCCAGCGCCACGTCGCGGAAGGCGTGGCCGGACTTGTCGCCGGTGGTCGGCAGCGCGTCGAGGTAGCGCGTCGAGGCGAGCTTGACGGTCTTGAGGCAGGTCTCGGCCGAGGTGCCGCCGATCACGATGGCCAGGTGGTAGGGCGGGCAGGCGGAGGTGCCGAGGGTGCGGATCTTCTCCTGCAGGAAGGCCAGCAGCTTGTCGGTGTTCAGCACCGCGCGGGTCTGCTGGTAGAGGAAGGTCTTGTTCGCGCTGCCGCCGCCCTTGGCGACGAACATCAGGCTGAACTCCTCGTCGTGGTGCCCGCCCGGCGAGGCGTAGAGGTCGAACTGCACGGGCATGTTGTTGCCCGTGTTGACCTCCTCGAACATCGAGAGCGGCGCCATCTGCGAGTAGCGCAGGTTGGTCTCGGTGTAGGTGCGCGCGACGCCGCGCGAGAGCGCCTCCTCCTCGTCGCCCTCGACCCAGACGCGCTGGCCCTTCTTGCCGAACACGATGGCGGTGCCGGTGTCCTGGCACATGGGCAGCACGCCGCCCGCCGCGATGTTGGCGTTCTTCAGCAGGTCGAGCGCCACGAAGCGGTCGTTCGCGCTGGCCTCGGGATCGTCGAGGATCTTGCGGAGCTGCGCGAGATGGCCGGGGCGCAGCAGGTGGGAGACGTCGCGGAAGGCCTGGAAGGCCAGCTCGGCCAGGGCCTCGGACGTGACCTTGACCACCGTCTTGCCGTCGCAGCCCGCGGTGGAGACACCGAGGATGTCGAGCTTGCGGTAGGGGGTGGTGTCCTCGCCCAGCGGGAACATCGTGCTGAATCGGAAGCTGTCGGAGCGGCGCTCCACCGGCATGCCGACGTCGACGTCAAGGGGAGGGGTCACGGCGGTTCTCCGCGGGCTGAGGCGAACGGGGGGCGGCGATCGGTCACGCGGGCCCGGCACCGCGTCGCTCCGCATATGGGAGCATCCAGCGCGGATTACCGCAGCGGCGCGCGCAAGCCAACTCATGGCGCGGCCGGGGCGGGCCCGGGCGGGAGCGGGGGCCCCGGCGGCGGGTGAGGAAGGCGCGGCGGGCCCGGGGCAAGGAGGGCGGCCCGCCGGATGGCCGGGAGGGCCGGCTCACTCCCGCGGCGGGCGGCGCCGGAAGGCGTCGAGGCTGACGACCTGCGCCGGGGCCTCGGCCTGGGCGGACGGGTCGGCGGCGGGCGAGGCCTCGTCGGCCGGCGCCTCGGGCGGCGCTTCCGGCGCCGGGGCCTCGGCCGGCGGCGCGTCCTCGGGCTGGAAGCGCAGGCCGTAGCGCACCTGCGGGTCGGCGAAGGCGGCGAGGGCGGCGAAGGGGACGGTCAGCGCGGAGGGCACGCCGCCGAAGGAGAGCCCCACCGAGAACAGCCCGGCGGCGCGGTCCACCTTCAGGTCCCAGAAGCGGTGCTGCAGGACGATGGTCATCTCCTGCGGGTAGCGCGCCCGCAGGTGGCCGGGGACGACCACGCCGGGATGGTCGGTGCGGAAGGTGAGATAGAAGTGGTGCTCGCCGGGCAGCCCGTTGGCGGCGGTGTACTCGAGGGCACGCACGACGACCTCGCGCAGCGCCTCCTCGGTCCAGCGTTCGTAGGGCAGCAGGCTGTCGACCTGCGGCGCGTCGTCGGTCATGTGGCTCGTCCCTACGCCAGCATAGGGTGGCGCGTCACCGGGTGGAAGCAGCACCTGGCATCGCGGACCGGCGGGGCGGTCCTGCCGGGTGGGCGGGCGCGCCGATATAGGGAAACCGGAACGGGGAAGGAAGTGGGGGGCTTCTGTTGCCCGGGGCCCCCCGACCCGCGCTTACCTATTCCTAGGCAGCGAGCGCCACAGCCTCGCGGCTGTTATCGTTGGCACTTGTGATTTGGTCCGATGACGGCGGTACCATGCCGGGCAAAAGGAGCGTCTTTACCGCGCGCGTCGAGCCTGTTTCGCCCCCATCGTCCCCGCCCGACAAGGCGGGGATGGTTGGTGGAGGCGCCGGGCACTGCCCCCGGGTCCGCAACGCTTATTCCACGATCCGTTTATCGCCATAGCCGCAAGCGGCAGGACCAATATGGCATGGCCGCCTCCGGATTTCGAGGGGGTGAGTTTCGGCCGCGGCCGCCCCGGCTGGGGGGTGCCGGACCACATCGCGAGGTGTAGGACCACATGGTTATGTGGTTCGATATCCAGACCAGACGGCTTCCCCTGCCGATTCTGTTGATCCCAGAGTGGGTTAGGCGATGCTGACGGACGCGCAACACCAGGAGATCGCCGCCGCCCGCGCCGCCGAGGCCCGCACGCGCCGCCCCACCGTGCCGGCGCTGGAGGCCCTGCTGTTCCAGCCCGTCCCGGTGCTGGACCACGGCTTCCTGCGCGTGATCGACTACATGGGCGACGACGCCGCCATCGTGCAGGCCGCCCGCGTCTCCTACGGCGCCGGCACGAAGGCCACCAACGAGGATCGCGGCCTGATCCGCTACCTGATGCGGCACCGCCACTCCACGCCCTTCGAGATGTGCGAGATCAAGTACCACGTGAAGCTGCCGATCTTCGTGGCGCGGCAGTGGATCCGCCACCGCACGGCGAACGTGAACGAGTACTCGGCGCGCTACTCGATCCTGGACCGGGAATTCTACGTCCCCGCCCCGGAGCACCTGGCCGCGCAGTCCGCCAGCAACCGCCAGGGGCGCGGGGCCGTGCTGGAGGGCGCCGAGGCGGCCGAGGTGCTGGACCTGCTGCGCCAGGACGCGGCGCGCAACTACGACCACTACGCCGCCATGCTGAACGAGGACGCCGAGGGCAACCCGGTCGATCCCGCCCGCCAGGGCCTCGCGCGCGAGCTGGCGCGGATGAACCTGACCCTCAACACCTACACGCAGTGGTACTGGAAGACCGACCTGCACAACCTGCTCGGCTTCCTCTCGCTGCGCGCCGACGCGCACGCCCAGTACGAGATCCGCGTCTACGCCGAGGCGATGCTGGAGACGGTGCGCGCCTGGGTGCCGCACGCCTTCGAGGCGTTCCGCGACTACCGGATGGGCGCGGTGACCCTCTCGGCGCAGATGCTGGCCGTGGTGCGCCGGATGCTGGCCGGGGAGGCGGTGCCGGCCGCCGGCAGCGGCCTTTCGAAGCGCGAGTGGCGGGAGCTGATGGCGATGCTGGGATGCGACGAGTCGGGATCGGCCCTGCCGGGCGGCGCCTCGCCCGGCGCGGAATCGGCCGGGGCGCGCTGAGATGGCCGGTGCCGCCGCCGACAAGGCCCTCAAGGCACCGGCCGCCCGGCGCGGCGGCGGGCGCCCGGCCGCCGGCGCGGCGGGGACCAAGCCGGCGCCTGCCAAGCCCCCCGGCAAGTCCGCCGCCAACTCCCCCGGCAACAAGCCGCGCACGGGCGGCCTCCGCCACCGCGCCCGCAGCGCGGTGGCGGCGATCAGCCCGCGCACCCGCTGGATGCGCGTGGCGCTGCTGGTCTCGGCGCCGCTGCTGCTGCTGCCGATCATGCACGCCTTCTTCGGCGACGTCGGCGCGGTCATCATCGGCGCGCTGGTGTTCGGCTTCCTGCTCGGCCGCTGGACCATGCCCGCGCGCTGAGCCCGGCGTCCCGTCGCGGCGCCCGCCGGGAAACCGGGCGCGGCCGGGGCGTTGACCGGACAGAGGCCGGGGCGGGACAGGAAGGAATCGGGCCGATGCCGTCAGCCCGCGTCGAGGGATCCGGCCACGCCCCGGGCATCGCCCCGGCCGGCGGGCGCTGAGCCATGGGCTTCCTCGGGCGCTGGCTCTCGGACGCGATCCGGCTCGGCCTGGCCCTGTCGCTGACGCTCGCCGCGATGCAGGTGCCGGCGATCGCGCAGGGCTACGCCACCGCCCTGCTGCAGATCGCCCAGGAAAGCCGCCGCGACATCGAGCACCGCAAGGCCGTGGCGCGGCAATTCTACGCCATCCCGGCCGAGGACGACGAGGGCGTGATCGCCGCGCTGCGCCGCGTCGAGCCGGCCAACGCGGAATCGCTCGGCAACTCCATCCGCCGCGCCGCCGGGCTGCGCGCCGCCTACGACCGCATCGAGGCCGCCTCGCCGCTGCTCCGCCCCGTCGTCGCCCTGGCCGACGCGATGGACGACGAGGTGGACAAGCACGCCATCCTGCGCACCGCCCTCGCCGAGCACGTGCCGCAGGTCTCGCTCAGCCTCGCGGGCGGGGTCTACGGGCTGGCCGGGCTGCTGCTCGGCACGCTGCTGGCGCAGATGGTGATCGCGCCCTTCGCCGGCCGGGCAGCGGCGCGGCGGGCGGCGTGGCGGTAGGGGGCGGGCGTTCGGGGTAGTTCAGCCGGGGCTCCGCCCCGGACCCCGGCAGGGAGGGCGCCGCCCTCCCTTGGCTACCCTCCCGCGCCAAGGGAGGGAGATGGGCGAAGCCCCCTTCGAGACCCCCGAAGGTTCGGGCCGCCTTCCCCGTTCAGTCCAGCACCTTGCCGGGGTTCATCAGGCCCTGCGGATCGACGGCCGCCTTGATGCGGCGCATCAGGTCGATCTCGGCGCCGCCGCGCCAGTCCGCCACCATGTCGGTCTTGAGCCGGCCGACGCCGTGCTCGGCGGAGAAGGAGCCGTCGAGATCGCGCACGACGGCGTTCACCGTGTCCATGATGTCGTGGCTGCGGGCCAGGAAGGCGGCCGGGTCGGCGCCCTCGGGCTGCTCCAGGTTCATGTGGATGTTGCCGTCGCCCATGTGACCGAAGGGCACGGGACGGCTGCCGGGGATCAGTTCCACCAGCGCCGCCGAGCAGCGCCGGATCATCTCCGGCACCCTGGAGACCGGCACGGAGACGTCGTTCTTCACGCTCGCCCCCTCGCGCTTCTGCGCCTCCGGGTGCTCCTCGCGCAGCCGCCAGATCGCGCCGCGCTGCGCCTCGCTCTCGCCGATCGCGGCGTCCAGCACCTCGCCCGCCTCCAGCGCCTCCTCCAGCACCGCCTCCATCAGCGCCCGCAGCCCGCCATCCGGGCGGGGCGTGGCGAGATCGACCAGCACGTAGTGGTCGGCCCGCTCGGCCAGCGGCAGGGTGGCGCCCTCGATGTGGCGCAGCGCCAGGTCGATGCCGGTGCCCGACATGTACTCGAAGGCGCGCACGGCGCTGTCGTCGCGGTCGCGGAAGCGGCGGAACAGGGCGAGGGCCGCGTCCTCGTCGCGCACGGCGCAGAACGCCACCTCGGTCTCGCGCGGCGCCGGGAACAGCTTCAGCGTCGCGGCGGTGACGAAGCCGAGCGTCCCCTCGCCGCCGACGAACAGGTGGCGCAGCGCGTAGCCGGTGTTGTCCTTGCGCAGCCGCCGCAGCCCGTGCAGCACCTGCCCGTCCGGCAGCACCGCCTCGATGCCCAGCATCAGCTCACGGGCATTGCCGTAGCGGACGGTGGTGTTGCCGCCGGCATTGGTGGAGAGCACGCCGCCGATCGTCGCCGTGCCCTCGGCACCGAGCGAGAGCGGGAACAGGCAGCCGGCACCCGCCGCCGCCTCCTGCGCGGTCTTGAGCACCACCCCGGCCTCGGCGGTCATGGTCAGGTCCACCGGGTCGATGTCGCGGATGCGGTTCATGCGGGTGAGCGCCACCACCACCTGCCGGCCGCTCTCGTCCGGCGTCGCGCCGCCCACCATGGAGGTGTTGCCGCCCTGCGGCACCATCGGCACGCCGGCGGCGGCGCAGAGCTTCACGGCCGCCGCCAATTCCCCGGTGTTCGCCGGGCGCAGCACGCAGGGGCTGCTGCCGCGGTAGAGGTTGCGCCAGTCCGAGAGGTGCGGGGCGATGTCCGCCGGGTCGGTCAGCACCCCGCGCGGGCCGAGCAGGGCGAGCAGCGCGTCGAGCAGGCCCGAAGGCAGGCTGGCGGCAGGGCGGGGTTCGGCCGGGGGCAGGGTGTCGGGCATGGCCGGCGGAGAATCATGCGGGCGGCCGGCAGGGTCAACCACCCGGAACGGTTTGGGGGCGTGGCCGGCCTCTGCATGGCCGGCCCCCGGCGGCCGGTGCGTGCCGGGCAGCCTCATGACATGCGTGGCGGTCGGGCTCCGCGCCGGCACGAAGCCATGGGCGGCGTAGAGCCGGGCGGCCGCCTCGCTCTCCGTCCGCAGCCGGAGCGTGTGGAAGGCGTCCGCCGCATGGCCGATCAGGCACCGGATCAGCGCGGAGGCGACGCCGCGGCCCCGCGCCGCCGGCCGGACGTAGAGATGGCGCAGGCGGCCCGTTCCCGCCGCCACGCCATCGGGCTCGCCATACGGATCGCGGTTCAGGCCGCCGACGGCCAGCAGGCCGGCGCCGTCGGAAGCGCCCAGCAGCACCTCGCCGGGACCGTCGAACCGATTCGTGCCCGCCCGCCATTCCGCGACCAGCCGGTCCATGAAGCGGAACCCTTCCAGCCCTGCCTTGGCGCGAAGCGGCTCGATCGCCGGGGGCAGGGGGGTCAGGCGCGCGAGGTGGAGGCAGGGCGGCATGCCGGCAGCATCCGGCCGCCTCGTCGCCCGTGTCGAGGATCCGGCATGCGTGACACCGGTGGCGGCTTCGGTTAGTGACCGACGCATGCTGCGCCGACGCTCCGTCCTGGCGTGCCTGCTGGTCCCGCTGCTGCTGTTGCAGTGGACGGGCGCCTTCGCGCATTGCCTGCGCCTGGCCGAGGCCGCGCCGCGCCTGCACGCCACGGCCTTCTGCGGCGATGCCGCGGCGCAGCCTGGGTGGGCATCGGGCCGGGCCTTGGGACCGGTGCCGGTCCTGGCGGGGCTGGCGGTGCCGACGGAGAAGGGGGCCCCGGCCCTGCCGGCCAAGGCATCGGGTTTCTGCCCGCTCTGCCAGGCGCCGGTGGCGGGCGAACCGCCCGCGCCGCCTTTCCTGCCGCCGCCGGCCGCCTACGACCTGACCGCCGCCCCGATCGCGCGTGCCGGCCTGCCGGCCACGCCGCCGCGCGCCCCGCCGCAGCAGCCGCGCGCCCCGCCCGTCGCCTGATCCATCGCCTCGCGCCCGCCGGCCGGACCCGTTCCGGCCGGCGGGCATCGCCGCGTCCCGATCGGCCACCCGATCGCCGGCGCGGCCTTCCGGATCGGATGAACGTACCCCCATGCCCCCGACCACACCGAGCCCGAAGCCCGGGCCCACGCCCACCCCCGCGCCGAGCGGGATGCGCCGCTGGGGCCCGCTGTTCGGCGCCGCCTGCCTGCTGATCGCCCTCGGCTTCGGCGCCGCCGCCTGGCTCCGGCGTCCCGCCGAGGCGCCCGGCTTCGGCAGCGTCGCCGGCGAGGTGACGCTGCCGGGCGGCGTCAACCTCGGCGGCCCCTTCACCCTGGTGAACCAGGACGGCCGCACCGTCACCGACCGCGACTACCGCGGCCGCTGGACGCTGATGACCTTCGGCTACACCTTCTGCCCGGATGTCTGCCCGACCGAGCTCGCCACCATCGCCTCGGCGCTGGATGCGCTCGACCCGGCCCTCGCCGAGCGGGTGCAGCCGGTCTTCGTCTCGATCGACCCCGCGCGCGACACGCCCGAGCACCTCAAGCAGTACGTCGCGCTGTTCCACCCGCGCCTGGTCGGGCTGACCGGCACGCCGGAGCAGGTGGCGGCGGCGGCGCGGGCCTACCGCGTCTACTACGCGAAGGCGCGCGGCCAGGACACGACCGAGTACCTGATGGACCACTCCTCCTTCATGTACCTGATCGGCCCGGACGGCACGGTGCGCGCCCTGTTCCAGCCTGGCGTCACGCCCGAGCAGCTCGCCGAGGCGCTGCGCCGGCGCGCGGCGCAGTCCTGACGCGGACCCCGCGCGCCCCCTCGGACGCCGACCGCCCTCGCGCCAGGCCCGGCAGGCCGTGGCGCCGATCCCCAACCTTCCGGACGCGGCCCCGCATCCCGGACCGGCCGCCGGAACACCCACGACAGGTTTCCCCGCCATGACCATCCTCCGCCGCGCCGCCCTCGGCGCCCTGCTCCTCGCCCCGCTCGCCCTCGCCACCCCGGCGCGCGCGGCCGACATCACCGTGGAGGGCCCCTGGGCCCGCGCCGCCGTGCAGGGCGGCACCGGCGGCGTGTTCCTGACCCTGCGCAACGCCGGCGCGCAGCCGGACCGCCTCCTCTCCGCCGCCAGCCCCGTGGCGCGCGCCGCCGAGCTGCACGAGACCGTGCGCGACGGCGAGGTGATGCGCATGCGGCCCGTGACGGCCATCGAGGTGCCGGCCGGCGGCACGGTGACGCTGCGCCCGGGCAGCCTGCACCTGATGCTGGTCAGGCTGAGCCAGGCGCTGCGGCAGGGCACGACGGTGCCGGTGACGCTGAATTTCGAGCGCGGCGGCAGCCTGACCGTGCAGGCCGAGGTGCGGGCGGCCGGGGCCGGCGGCGGCATGCCGCATGGCGATCACGGCCATGGTGGCCATGGCGGCTGAGGCCACGCCCAAAGCCGTGACGCCGCCGCCGCACCTGTCCGGGCGTGGCCGGGCCGGCATGCCGGCACGCATGGCCCGGCCGATGGTGGTCGTGGCGCTGCTCGCCCTCTGCGTCGCGGTGCCGCTGGGCGGGGTCGCCCTGCGGGCCGGCGCCGGCCCGGCGGATTCCGGGGCCGCGGTGGCGCGCGGCGCGGCGCTCTACGCGGCGAATTGCGCGGGCTGCCACGGCGCCGCGCTGGAGGGGCAGCCGGACTGGCGGCGCCCCAACGCGGCCGGCCGGCTGCCGGCGCCGCCGCTGGATGCCACCGGCCATGCCTGGGACCATCCGGACGCGCAGCTCGAGGAATTCGTGGCGCACGGCATGGCGAGCGTGGCGCCCGCCGGCTACCGGAGCGACATGCCGGCCTTCGCGGGGCGGTTGAGCCGGTCCGAGATCCAGGCCGTGCTCGCCTTCGTCCGCAGCCACTGGCCGCCCGGCGTGCGCGCCGCGCAGGCGATGGCGAACCGCGACGGCGCCACCGTGGCGCGGCTGGCGCGGCAAGGCGACTGGACCTTCCCGCCCGACTGCAATCCCGCCGATGCGCCCTGAGCGGCGCCGGCGCCCGGCGGCGCGCGGCTTCCTCCTCTGCCTGCTGGCGCTGCTGTTCCAGGTGCTCGGCCCGGTGGGCGCGGCCTGGACGGTGGCGCGCGCCGCCGCCGATCCCTTCGCCAACCCGCCGCTCTGCGCCGGCCACGACACCGATGCCGCCGAGGCCGGTCCCGGCGCGCCACGCCGCGACCCGCACGCCGCCTGCGGCCTCTGCCATGGTTGCTGCGCCGTGGCGCCGGCCGCGCTGCCGGCGCCGCCCGCCATCCTGTCGCCGCCGGCGCCCGTCCGGGTCGTGGAACGGCCCGGGCTGCGGCCGCAGCAGCCGCGCGCGCCGCCCTGCCGCCCGCCGCAGGCCCGCGCCCCGCCCACCGCTCTCTCCTGAACCGAGTCCGCCGCGGCCCGTGCCGCGCCCGTTCAGCCCCGCCGGCCGCGCGCCGGTCCGGAGAGAGATTCCCGTGTCCCGTCATTCCGCCACCGCCCCGCGCGCCCCGCGCCGGGGCGCGTTCGCCGCGCGCCGCCGTGCGGCCGCCGCGCCGCCGCCTCTTGCCGCGCTCGGCCTGTCCGGCGCGCTGGCGCTGCTGCTGCCCGCCACGGCCGCGGCGCAGCAGGCCCCCGAATCGGACCAGTCCGCGTCTGCCATCGCCCGGTCGGACATCGCCCGGTCGGACCGGCCGGCCGCCGCCCCGGCCGGCACGCCACCGGCCGCCGCGCCGGGCGAGCTGCCGGCCGTCACCGCCACGGCCCCCGCCGACGCCCGGGGGGGCGGCAGCCTCACCGCGCCTTCGGTCGCCGAGCAGCGGGAGCGGCTGTCCCGCATCCCCGGCGGCGTCGCCCTGATCGACACCGAGGACCTGACCGACCGCTACACCGCCACGCTGCGCGACCTGCTGGCCGACACGCCCGGCGTGTTCGTGCAGAACCGCTACGGCCAGGAGATGCGCCTCTCCATGCGCGGCTCCGGCCTCGCGCGCGGCTACCACCTGCGCGGCATCGAGATCCTGCAGGACGGCATCCCGGTGAACCTCGCCGACGGCAGCGGCGACTTCTACCAGATCGACCCGCTCGCCATCCGCTCGGTCCAGGTGCTGCGCGGCGGCAACGCGCTGCGCTACGGCGGCTCCACCCTGGGCGGCGCGATCGACTTCATCACGCCGACCGCCGCCACGGCGGTGGCACCCAACGTGTTCCGCATCGAGGGCGGCTCCTTCGGCACGCTGCGGCTGAACGGCGAGGTGTCGCGCCTGTTCGGCGAGGCGGACGCGATCCTGGGCGGCACCGTCACCCATTCCGACGGCTACCGCCGCCATTCGCGCACGCAGTCGGAGCAGTTCAACGGCAATGTCGGCTACCGGATCTCGCCGGACGTCGAGACTCGCTTCTACCTCGGTGGCTACGTCGTGCAGCAGCAGCTTCCCGGCGCGCTGACGCTGCCGCAGGCGCTGGGCAACCCGCGCCAGGCCGCCGCCAGCGCGCTCTCCGGCAACCAGGCGCGCGACACCTACACGGTGCGCCTCGCCAACCGCACCACGGTGCGGCTCGACGCCGACCAGCGCATCGACGTGGACGTCTGGGGCATCCACAAGTCGCTGCTGCACCCGATCTTCCAGGTGATCGACCAGGACAGCTGGACCTGGGGCATCGCGCCCCGCTACACGGGCGAGTTCACGGTCGCCGGGCTGCGCAACGAGCTGGTCGTCGGCACGCGCTACTTCGCCGGCGAGACGGTGGCGAAGCAGTACGTCAACATCGGCGGCGAGCGCGGCCGGCTGACGCTGAACGCCCGCCAGTACGCGCGCAACTACGAGGCCTATTTCGAGAACCGGCTGTACCTGATGCCGGTCCTGGCGCTGGTCACCGGCGCCAAGCTGGCGCGCAACGAGCGCGAATACGTCGATCTCGGCGGCGGCCTGACCGCCAGCCGCGGCTACTTCGACCAGAACCGGATCTACGACGGCTTCAACCCGCGCCTCGGCCTGCTGCTGCTGCCGCGCCCGGACGTGCAGGTCTACGCCAACCTCACGCGCAGCCGGGACGTGCCGGACTTCTCCGACCTGACGCAGACCCGCGCCGACGGCCGCACCAGCTTCGCGCCGCTCGCCGCGCAGCGCGCCTGGACGGTGGAGGTCGGCACCCGCGGCACCTTCGACCGCTTCGGCTGGGACCTCACCGCCTACCACTCCGAGGTGCGCGGCCAGATGCTCCAGTACACGACCGGCCCCGACATCCCCGCCAGCACCTTCAACGCCGACCGCACCGTGCTGCAGGGCGTCGAGCTCGGCCTGCGCGCCGACCTGCTGCGCGACACGGTGTCGGCGGGCGACCGGCTGACCGTGGCGCAGGTCTGGACCTGGAACGACTTCCGCTTCCGGAACGACCGGCAATTCGGCAACAACCGCATCGCCGGCGCGCCCGAGCACGTGCTGCGCACCACGGTGCAGTACCGCCACCCGAGCGGCGCCTATGCCGGGCCGGTGGTGGACTGGGTGCCGCAGGGGGCCTGGGCCGACAACGCCAACACGCTGCGCGTGCCGGGCTACACGCTGGTCGGCCTGCGCGCGGGGGTGGACCTGCCGAACGGCGTCTCCGTGTTCCTCGACGCGCGCAACCTCGGCGGCAAGCGCACCATCAGCGACGTGAGCACGGTGATGGATGCGCGCACGACCAGCACGCAGATCTTCTATCCGGGGGACGGGCGCAGCATCTACGCGGGGGTGCGGGCGGCGTTCTGAGGCGCCGGGCTTCGGCCCTGGGGAGAGGCCAGGAGCAGGGGCTCCGCCTCAGGGGAAACCGGAAGCAGGGGCTCCGCCCCTGCGACCCCGCCAGGGGCGCTGCCCCTTGGGGATCCCCGCCAAGGGGCGAAGCCCCCTTGGATCCCCCATGTCGGGAGAGACGGCCCGACGGTTGAAATGGCCCGGGCCCAAACGAAGAGAGGTGCAGGAGGGCCTCGCCCTCCTGCCGGGATGGGTCCGGGAAGGGCAGCGCCCTTCCCGGGGACCGGGGAAGGCAGCGCCTTCCCCGAAAAAGCGGCCGGCCAGCTCGCCCCGGGGGTATTCAGCTTCACGCCCCCTTCCGCCACATTGGCGCCCGTGCCGGGCCCGAGCCCGGCGGAAGAACGGGAAACAGCCCCATGACCCTCTCCCCGGAAACCGTCGAGGCGCTGAAGGGCGTCTCGACCGCCACGCTCACCACGGTCCTGCTCAAGAAGGGGCTGCGCAACGTCTGGATGCGCGGCACGAAGCCGCTGCGCGAGGGCCAGCCGCGCCTCGTCGGCCGCGCCTTCACCCTGCGCTTCGTGCCGGCGCGCGAGGATCTGGCGACGCCCGCCTCCTGGTCCTCGCCCATCTCCACCCGCGCCGCGATCGAGGCGATGCCCGAGGGCTGCATCGCCGTGGTGGACGCGATGGGCGTCACCGATGCCGGCATCTTCGGCGACATCCTCTGCGCCCGCATGGCGAAGCGGGGCGTGGCGGCGCTGATCACGGACGGCGTGGTGCGCGACGTGGCGGGCGTGCTCGGCACCGGCCTGCCGGTGTGGTGCCAGGGCGCCGCGGCGCCGCCCTCCGTCGCGGGGCTCACCTTCGTGGCGTGGCAGGAGCCGATCGGCTGCGGCGGCGTCGCGGTGTTCCCGGACGACGTGGTGGTGGTGGACCAGGACGGCGCCGTGCTGATCCCGGCCGCGCTGCTCGACGAGGTGGTGGCCGCTTCCGTCGAGCAGGAGGCGCAGGAGAACTGGATCATGGGCGAGGTGGAAAAGGGCGCCTCGCTGCCGGGCCTCTACCCGCCCAACGCCGAGAACAAGGCCCGCTACGAGGCCAGCCGCCGGAAGGGCTGATCCCGGCCGCCTTCCGCGCGGTCCCGGCGCCCGGAGGTTCCGGCCGCCGCGCGCCGGCCCGCCGGAGTGCCGCCTGGCATCCGGCGGGCCGCGCCCCGGCCGCCCGTCAGGGACGTGCGACGACCAGGCGCAGCGAGCCGTGGAATTCCGGCCGCGTGCGCAGCGCCCCGTGGCGTGCGTCCCAGGTGCCGTCCACGAGATCGCGGCGCAGCGCCGCGACGGCCCGGTCGCGCACCGCCGGCGCGACGAAGCTCCAGGCGGAGCAGGCGAGGCGCGCCCCATCCTCCAGCAGCCGCTCGGGACGGCCGTAATAGGCCTCGTTGAAGCCGTCGCGGCAGTCGAGCGGGATCGGCACCGGCAGCACCGCGGCCGTGCCCCCGAGCGCCGCGGCGATGGCGGCGATCGGGGGGTAGCGGCGCGCCTCGGTCGCCAGCACCTCGGGCGCGTAGTCGTTCAGCCAGAAATCCGCGACGGCGTCCGGGTCGCAACTCAGGATCGCCACCGGCCCGCGCGTGACGCGGCGCATCTCCGCGAGCCCGGCGCCGAGGTCGCGCCACTGGTGCACGGTGAAGGTCGCCATGGCGGCGTCGAAGGCGCCGTCGGGAAAGGGCAGGGATTCGGCCACGGCGTCGATCGCGGGCGGCAGGTCGGCCGGCCGCTGCGCGCGCATCGTGGCGGAAGGCTCCACGGCGGTGACGGCGCGGCCGCGCGGCTCGTAGGAGCCGGCGCCGGCGCCGACGTTCAGCACCGTGCCGGCATCGCCCAGCGCGGCCTCGATCAGCGCGGCGATGCGCGGCTCGGGCCGGCGGTACTGCGCGTAGCCCGCGCCGATGGCGCCGTAGTCGGCGTCGCCCGCGCTGCCGTCGCCGCCGCCCCTGCCGTCCTCATCCCGCCGGATGGCCATGCCGCCCGTCTCCCCCGCTATCGGCCCGGGCACGCCCGCCTGCGCCCGCGGCCGCCACGAAGCGGCAGCGGTGCGGTGCCGTCCAGGCGGCGGCGCGTGAATCCTCCGTGACAGCCGGCCGGCGGGCAGGGGCGGACGGACAGGGGCGGGGCGGGAACGAGCCGGGCGGGCGTGGGTGCGGTCCGCCGGCGCTCCGTCCTATCCCGCGTTCCGCCGCGCGTGCCGGCGCACGAACCCTTCCACCGCCGCGAGGTCGCGCGGCAGCACGCTGAACCGCTCCTCGCGCCCGTAGAGATCGGCCATGCGCGGCGGCAGCGGCGGGCGGACCCCGGTCGCCCGCTCCACCGCGTCCGGGAACTTCGCCGGATGCGCGGTCGCGGCCACCACGACCGGCAGCGACGGGTCCGCCGGCAGGCGCGCCCGCGCGGCGGCGGTGCCGACCGCGGTGTGCGGGTCGGCGAGGTAGCCGCATTCGCGGTACAGCTGCCCGATCTCCTCCAGCGTGCCCTGGTCGTCCAGCGCGAAGCCGTCGAACAGCGCGGTGGCGCGGCGCCAGGCGGCGTCGGGCACCGGCATGCGGCCCTCGGCGCGGAAGCGCGTCATGATGTCGGCGGTGGCGGCGGCGTCGCGGCCGAGCAGCTCGAACAGCAGCCGCTCGAAATTCGAGCTGACGGCGATGTCCATGCTGGGCGAGAGCGAGGGATCGACCGGTCGCGCGCTCATGTCGTTGGCGGCGAGGAAGCGCGCCAGGATGTCGTTGCGGTTGCTGCCGACGATGAACCGCTCGATCGGCAGCCCCATGCGCCGCGCCGCCCAGGCGGCCAGCACGTTGCCGAAATTGCCTGTCGGCACGGAGACCGCGACGGGCCGGTCCGGCGCGCCGAGGGCCAGGGCGGCGGCGGCGTAGTAGGGGATCTGCGCCGCGATGCGTGCCCAGTTGATGGAGTTGACGGCGGCGAGGTTCATCTCGGCGCGGAACGGCGCGTCGGCGAACATCGCCTTCACGAGATCCTGGCAGTCGTCGAAATCGCCCTGGATGGCGAGGTTGGCGATGTTGGCCGCCGGCACGGTGGTCATCTGCCGGCGCTGCACCTCGGAGGTGCGGCCCTCGGGGTGCAGGATCACCACGTCGATCGCGGCGCGGTCGCGGCACGCCTCGATGGCGGCCGAGCCGGTGTCGCCCGAGGTGGCGCCCACCACGGTGATGCGCTCGCCGCGCCGTGCCAGCGCGTGGTCGAACAGCCGGCCGACGAGCTGGAGGGCGAGGTCCTTGAAGGCGAGCGTCGGGCCGTGGAACAGCTCCAGCGCGAAGATCCGCGTGTCGAGCTGTGCCAGCGGCACCACGGCCGGGTGGCCGAAGCCGGCATAGGCGTCGCGCGTCATGGCGCCCAGCTCGCCGGCGGTCAGGCTGTCGCCGACGAAGGGGCGCAGCAGCCGGGCGGCGAGCTCGTGGTAGGGCAGGCCGCGCAGGGCGCGCCACTCGGCGGGGGAGAGCTCGGGCCAGGATTCCGGCAGGAACAGCCCGCCATCCTCGGCGAGTCCGGCCAGCAGCACGCCTTCGAAGTCGCGGGGGGCGGCCTGGCCGCGGGTGGAGAGATAGCGCACGCGGATGCTCCCGCAGGACCGGTCAGGAAACGGCGCGCCGGGCGCCGGCCGGGGCGTTGTAGGGCGCCCGGGCGGCGGCGGCCAGGGGCAGGCGGGCATGGCAGGCGGGCATGGCGGGTCGGCAGGCCGGCCATGGGCGGCGCGCCGTCGACCCATCGCCGTGTCAGGCCGCCTTGGCCGGCTCCTCGGACGGCCGTCCTGCCGGTGCCGCGTCACGGTCCGGGTGGCGCAGCGCCCGGCAAAGCGGCAGCGCCGCGAGGCAAAGCGCCGCCATCGCCCAATAGGCGCCGCCGCCGAGCGTGGCATAGAGCGGACCGCTGGCGATGTTCAGCACCACGTTGGCGGCGCCCACCGCCACCGTGCCGTAGAAGGCCTGCGCCGTGGCGGCGAGGCGCGGCGGCACCACCTCGGCGATCAGCCGCATGCAGGCCAGGTGCAGCAGCGCGAAGGTCAGCCCGTGCAGCGGCTGCACCAGCGCCACGGCGAGCGGCGCCGCGGTGGCGCCCATCACCGCCCAGCGCAGCACCGCCGCGCCCGCCGCCAGCGCCGAGGCCCCGGCCGGCCCGAGCCGCCGCAGCAGCCAGGGGCCGAGCAGCAGGAACACCAGCACCTCGCCCATCACCGCCTCGCTCCAGAGCAGGCCGACCATGCCGGGCGCGATGCCGGCCTCGCCCCAGCGCAGCGCCGCGAAGCCGTCGTTCAGCGCGTGGCTGCCCTGGACCAGCGCCGCCACCAGCAGCATCCGGCGGAAGCGCGCGAGCCGCAGCAGGGCGCGCAGATCCTCCCGCACCCGGCCGCCGGAGCGTCCCGCATCCTCCGGTGCCGCCACATGCGCCGCCGTGTCGGCGAGGCGCGGCACCAGCAGCGCCGCGCCGGCCGTGCCGAGCAGCAGCAGGGCGCCGAGCCAGGGTGTGAGGTCGAGCCCGAAGGCGCCCACCGCGTGTCCCGTGCCGATCGAGGCCAGCACGAAGGCCGCCGAGCCCGCGCCGCGCACCCAGCCGTAGTCGAAGCCCTGCCGGCGGCGGGCGCGCCGCGCCGCGTTCCCGTCCAGCCCTGTCGCGCCCCTTGTCGCGCCCCTTGTCGCGCCGATGCCGGGCCGCGTCGTGCCGGCAGGGCCGGCGGCCGCCATCCCGCCGGCGGCCGTTGGCGCGCCGGGAGCGCCCGAGGCGCCGGCCAGGGCCAGCGCGTCGGCGATCGGCGTCAGCGGCGCCAGCACGGCGGCATGCGCGAGGCTGACGGCCAGCACCGGCCACAGCCCCTGCGCCGGCAGATAACCGAGCGCGATCGCCGCCGCCGCCGCCGCGCAGGCCGCCAGCACCAGGCGGTGCGCCGAGAGGCGGTCGGAAAGCTGCCCCGCCGCCGGCCCGGCGAGCAGCCGCACCGCCGTGCCGAGACCGAGCAGCAGGCCGATTCCCTCGGGCGAGACGCCATGCCGCGCCAGCAGCGGGGAAAAGAAGGGCGAAAGCGTGCCGAAGGCGCCGTAGAGCAGCGCGTAGAGCAGCAGGAAGCGCGTCAGGGTACCCGTCGGAAGGCCCATCCCGCTTCAGCGTGCGGCGGGGCGGGGCGTTGCGCGGCCTGTTCCCGCCGGCGGCCGTTATGGTATAGGGGGGTATCCCATGGCTCACACGATCTCCAACAAGGAACGTCTCCTCGCGCGCGTCCGGCGCATCGCGGGGCAGGTCGCCGCCATCGAGAAGGCCATCGCCGAGGAGGCGGGCTGCTCGGCCGTGCTGCATCAGGTCGCGGGCGTGCGCGGTGCGGTGCTCGGGCTGATGGACGAGCTGATCGAGGACCACGTGCGCGAGCATGTCGCGCATCCCGGCCTGACCGACGCCGCGCGCGCCGCCGCCGCCGAGGAGCTGATCGCCGTGATCCGCCGCTACGCGAAGTGACCGCGCCGCCCGGAGCGGTGCGCGGGGCAGGGAGAGCCGCCATGACGAGTCCTTCGGCCGCCGACCAGCTGACGCACGAGCACGTCTTCCTCGGCGACCGCCATGACGAGAATGCCCGGCGCACCCTGTGGGTGCTGCTGCTGACGGCGGCGATGATGGCGGGCGAGATCGCCGCCGGCATCCTGTTCAACTCGATGGCGCTGCTGGCCGACGGCTTCCACATGGCGACGCATGCGGGCGCGCTCGGCGTCGCGGCCCTGGCCTACGCCTATGCACGCCGGCACGCCCGCAGCCGGCGCTACAGCTTCGGGACGGGCAAGGTGGGCGACCTCGCCGGCTTCGCCTCCGCGCTGGTGCTGGGGCTGGTGGCGCTCGGCATCGCCTGGGAGTCGTTCGGGCGGCTGCTGGCGCCGCTTCCGGTGGCGTTCGGCTCGGCGACGCTCGTCGCCGTGGCCGGGCTGCTCGTGAACCTCGTCAGCGCCGCGCTGCTCGGCGGGCACCACCTCGGGCATCATGGCGGCCACGGCCACGGCCACGGCCACAATCACGACCACGGGCACGACCACGGGCACGACCATGGCGATGACCATGACGGGCACCATCACCGGGACAACAACCTGCACGCGGCCTATGTCCACGTGCTGGCCGACGCGCTCACCTCGATCCTCGCCATCGCCGCGCTGCTGGGCGGGCGCTACCTCGGCTGGGTCTGGCTCGACCCCGCGATGGGCCTCGTCGGGGCGGGGGTGATCGCGGTCTGGTCCTGGAGCCTGATGCGCGACACCGCCTCGGTGCTGCTGGACGCCACCGACGCGCGGATCGAACGGGAGGTGCGCGAGCAGGTCGAGGGGCCGGGCGATGTCCGGATTACGGACCTGCATGTCTGGCGCGTCGGGCCGGGCGCACAGGCGGCGATCGTCAGCGTGACGGGGGCCGCCGATGGCGACACGATCCGCCGCCGGCTCGCGCCCGTCCACGAGCTCGCCCATCTCACGGTGGAGACGCGCTGAGGGCCGGCCGGAAAGGTGGGGCAGGCCCGATGCCGCGCATCCGGCGGCCCCGTCGCGCCGCCGGACCGGCCGGCGCGTATCGCCCGCCGTCGGCTCAGTTCGCCGTGATTCCTGCCTCGCGCACCAGCCGCCCCATCTGCTCCCGCCCCTCGCGCACATAGGTCGCGAAGGCGTCGGGCGCCGAGCCCACCGGGATCGCCGCCAGCCGCGCCAGCCGCTCGCGCACGCCGGCATCCGCCAGCGCTTCCACCAGCGTCGCGTGCAGCCGCGCGATCACCGGCGCCGGGGTGCCGGCGGGCGCGAACAGCGCGTTCCACTCGCTGATGTCGAAGCCGGGAAAGCCCAGCTCGGCCAGGGTCGGCACGTCCGGGCGCAGCGCCACGCGCCCGGGCGTCGAGACGGCGAGCATGCGGGCACGGCCGGAATCGACGATCGGGCCGGCGCTCAGCACCGTGCAGAAGGCGGCGTCCACCGTGCCGGCGGCGAGGTCGCGCGCCGCCTCGGCGCCGCCGCGGTACGGGACGTGGACGAGATCGACCCCCGCGCGCCGCATGAACGTCACCAGCGCGATGTGCCCCGCCGTCGCGTTGCCCTGCGTGCCCACCGAGATGGTGCCCGGCCGTGCCTTGGCCGCCGCGACGAAGGCGGCGAGGTCGCCCGCGGGGAAGTCCTTCTTGACCGAGAGCGCCTGCGGGAAGGTGACGCCGAGCGAGATCGGCGCGAAGGCGGTGGCGTAGTCGAAGGAGAGGCCGCGCAGCAGGCTCGGGTTGACGATGTGCGAGGAGGCGTCCCAGAGCAGCGTGTAGCCGTCGTGCGGCGCGGTCGCGACGGCGGCGCCGCCCACCGTGCCGCTGCCGCCGGTGCGGTTCTCCACCACGATGTTCTGCCCGAGCAGCTCGCCCCAGCGCGGCGCGATGGCGCGCGCGGCGCTGTCGCCGGCGCCGCCGGGGGCGAAGGGCACGATCAGGCGGATCGGGCGGGCGGGCCAGGTCTCGGCGCGGGCGGTGCCGGCGAGCGCGGGCAGGGCGAGGGCGCCGAGGAGCGCGGCGCGTCGGGTGCTGTGCGACATGGTGGCTTCCCCTGGTTGCCGGGGTCGTTGACGTGTGGCCGTGGTCGGCGAGGCGGCCGGGGGCGGTGTCGGCGCGCGGTGCCGCCGCGAAGGGGCCCCGGAACGGCGGCCGTGTCTTCGGGGGCAGACGGTATCGGCTCGGGCGGCGAGGTCAATCCTGCTCGCCATGGGCTTCCCGGAGGGCCGGCCCCCGCCGGCCCGGCCCGACCGGGGACCGGCAGAGCCCGGGACGGCTCGGCGGCAGGCGGCGCATGCCGGGGCAGCCGCTTCCCGCCGGATTGCGATACGCGTTACGGCGCCCGATACTTCCGACCAAGGAACGCCCGGCAGCGGCGTCGGAGGAGGAAGCCTTGCCCAAAGCGTACCGATCGCTCCTGCTCGCCATGCTGGCCGCGCTCGGCCCGCTCGCCGCGCCGCCGCAGGCCCAGGCCCAAACCCCCGGCGGTGTTCCCGGTGCCGCTGCCGGCGCGGCACCCGCCGCCGCCGCGCCGGGCCCGCTCGTCGTCGAGCGCCAGGGCAGCTTCTTCGTCGGCGGCCGCGAGGTGCGCTCGGATACGCTCTCCACCCTGCCCGCCTACGCGGCGGAGGGCACCGTCACCGTGGACCAGGTGTACGTCCGCTATCAGGTGCCGCCGGGCAGCGGCGACCGTCCCTCGCTGACGCTGATCCATGGCTGCTGCCTCACGGGCAAGACCTGGGAGACGACGCCGGACGGCCGCATGGGCTGGGACGAGTGGTTCCTCCGCCACGGCTACCCGACCTACGTCGTCGACCAGGCCGCGCGTGGCCGATCCGCGGCCGACATCGCCGCGATCAACGCGGTGCGGACGGGCCGCGCGCCGGTGGACCGGCTTCCCACCGTGTTCGCCGCCGGGCACGAGGCGGCCTGGGCGATCTTCCGCTTCGGGGCGCGCTACCCGGAGGTGTTCCCGGGCATGCTGTTCCCGCTCTCGGCGCAGGCCGAGTTCTGGAAGCAGATGGTGCCGGACTGGCTGAACACGCTGCCGACGCCCAACCCCACCGTGCCGGCCCTCTCCGAGCTGTCGCGCCGCCTCGGCCGCAACATCCTGATGAGCCACTCGCAGTCCGGCATCTACCCGTTCCAGACCGCGGCGCTGAGCCGCGAGGGCCTCGCCGGCATCGTCTCGATCGAGCCCGGCGCCTGCCCGGCCGCGGCCGGCGACATGGCGCCCTATGCCGGCCTGCCGATCCTGGTGCTGTTCGGGGACTACGTGGACCAGTCGCCGCGCTGGGCGCCGCGCCTCGCCGCCTGCCGCGCCTTCGTGGCGGCGGCCAACGCGGCGGGCGGCAAGGCGGAGCTGCTGCTGCTGCCCGACATCGGCATCCGCGGCAACTCGCACATGCTCATGCAGGACGGCAACAGCCTGGAGATCGCGGCGCTGCTCGACCGCTGGATGCGCGGGCAGGTCGGCTTCCGCTGACGCCGCGGCCGCCGGACCGGTCCGTGCCGTCCGGCCCGCACGGCACCGGCCACGGCACTGGCCACGGCACTGGCGGCGTCCGACGCATCCCCGCCGCCGGCCGGCCGCTGGCCGGTGCCCCGCTTCAGGCCGGCCGCTGGCCGGTGCCCCGCTTCAGGACACCGAGTAGCCGCCATCCACCGGGATGGCGGTGCCGGTGACGAAGTCCGAGGCCGGCGCGCTGAGGAACACGGCGAGCCCGGCCAGGTCCTGCGGCCTGCCCCAGCGCCCGGCCGGGGTGCGTGCCAGGACGCGTTCGTTCAGCCCCTCCACCTGCTCGCGGGCGCCGCGGGTCAGCGCCGTGTCGATCCAGCCGGGCAGGATCGCGTTGCACTGGATGTTGTCCTTGGCCCAGGCGGTGGCGAGCGAGCGGGTGAGCTGCACGATGCCGCCCTTGCTCGCCGCGTAGGCCGCCGCGTAGGGCGCGCCGAAGATCGACATCATCGAGCCGATGGTGACGATCTTGCCGCGCCCCGCCTTGAGGAATTCCGGGTAGGCGGCCTGCGCCAGCAGCAGCGCGGCGGTGAGGTTAGTGTGCAGCACCGCGTTCCAGTCGGCCAGGGCGAGCTGCTCGGGCATCACCCGCTTCGTGATGCCGGCGTTGTGGATCAGCACGTCCAGACGGCCGAAGCGCGCGGCGGCCTCGCGCACCAGCGCGTGGCACGCCGCCTCGCCGGCGAGGTCGGCCTCGATCGCGGCGGCGCGGCCGCGCCCGAGCGATTCCACGGCGGCCAGCGCCTCGGCGTTCTTGGCCCTGTCGCGGCCGGCGATCACCACGTCGGCGCCCGCCGCGGCGAGGCCCAGCACCATGCCGAGGCCGATGCCGCCATTGCCGCCGGTGACCAGCGCGGCCCGGCCGGTGAGGTCGAAGGGGTTGGTCGGCGCCATGGGTCTTCCTCCTGGATCGGTGGGGATGATCCCCGGCGGCGGTGCCACGTCAATGCGCCGCGGCCGGGCCGGGGATGGCGGCGGCGGGCGTTCAGGGCGTGCGCGGCCAGGGCAGGGCGGTCGGTGCCGCTCCTGGCGCGGCGCGGACGAAATTGGTCCAGGTGCGGCAGTCCACCATCATCCAGCCGCTCGCCCGGCTGGCCACCGGCGCGTCGGAATAGGCCAGCGGCGGGCAGCGCCCGTCGAGCTGCGCCGCCATGGCGTCGAGGCCCTGGCGGCGCGAGACGGCGCGGTTCTCCCACCGCTCCCAGCGCACCAGCCCGAGGTCGCGGGCGAGGAAGAAGCGTTCGAGATGGTCCGCCGTGGCGGGGTCGGCGCCGCCGAAATGCTCGGAGACGATCACGTCCAGCACCGCCTCGCGGATGTCCGGCGCCTCGGCGCGCGCCTCGCGCACCGGCAGCGGCAGCCGGGCGAGGCGCCAGCGCGTCGCCGCGCGGTCGAAGCCGGCGGGGCAGGAATCGCGGGCGGGCGCGATGCGCAGCTCGGCCACCGCGCCCTCCCAGGCGGGGCCGGGCACGCCGGGGCCGAACAGCAGCCAGCCGGCGAGGCCGGAATCGGCGTCGCGCCGGCAGCCGGGGCCGCGGAACCACTGGATGCCGCCGCCGCCATCCTCGGTCATGGTGATGTAGGTGCCGCCCGGCAGCACCTGCACGATCTGGCCGCCATCGCCCGGATCCAGCCGGCCGAATTGCCGCCCCGGATCGCCGAAGTCGAAGCTTTGCACCGCGACGGGACGACCGGATTCGGTGCCGAGGCGGGAGTCGCTGGCCTGGTAGCCGGCCGGCAGCGCCGCCGCGGCGGCGGCGGCGGGCCAGTCATGCTTGCCGTAGGGCAGGGGATCGTCGGCGGCGAGGGGCCGGCGGCGGGCACAGCCGGGGTCGATCGGCAGCACGCCCGGCCGCAGCCGCCCCTCGGCATCGAGGCAGCCCGACTGCACGAGGAATGGCGTAGGATCGGCCGGCGCGGAGGCGGCGTTGCCGGTCAGGTGGCGCCCGGCCGTATGCGCCAGCAGCAGGGTGGCCACAAGCAGGGGCAGCAGCCAGCGTAGGGGCAGGGGGTAGCGCGGCATCCGGGCATCCTGCCACGGCCTGCCGCGTTACGCCCCGGCACAGACCGGGAAGGGAGACCCGCATCGTGAGCGATACCGCACCGAAGCCGGACAAGGCGAAGCAGGAAAAGGCGGAGAAGGACGAGGCGCTGGACGAGGCGCTGGAAGAAAGCTTCCCCGCCAGCGATCCGCCCTCGACCAGCGACCCGTCGCGCCAGATCGGCACGCCGGCCGAGGAGAAGTAGGCGCCCGGATTCCGGGCGGGGCGGAAGCCCCGCGCGGGTGCCCGGGCATTCCCGCGGGGCGGCCAGGGCCTGGCCGCCTCGGTGCGGCAGGGGGCACGGCAGGGGGGCGCGGCCCGGGTCGGGAAGGCC
>NZ_JALPRX010000090.1 GCF_023223525.1 Roseomonas acroporae
GTTCTCCGTGGCGAAACCGTCCAGTTCCGGATGTCGCTTGATAACCCATCCTGGCCGCTGTCGCCGCACCGCCGTAACTGCGCCGCGCCGGGCTCGCTTGCTCGCGCGGCGCAACGCCGGCCGTGCCGCGCTCGCGGTGTGGGACGCTGCGGCGGGTGGCTGCCGACGCCATGCGCTGCCGAGGCCGCCGTACCGCGACCGCCCGGGCGAGGCCGCCCCGCCGCCTGATGTGCGGCACGAGACGCGCGGGCAAGTAGAGGGAGCCGCCGAAGGGGGAGGGGCAGATCTATCCCCTGGCCTCCAGGGGCACAACCAAGCCGGGCCGATCCTGTCCAGCTAGTGGGGCCGCTGCCGCCCGGAGCGCCGGTTGCCAGGGGTCACGGGGAGGTGCTGCACTACCACCCCCAGGAAGCCGCTGCGGTGGCCGCTGGCGGCTTCTGCGGGAGTAGGGGGGGGGGGGAGGGGGGGG
>NZ_JALPRX010000091.1 GCF_023223525.1 Roseomonas acroporae
GGGGGGGGGGGGAGGCGGCTGCTACCGCAACCGCCTCCAGCGCGCTCCTAGCGGCTCCTGCGGCCGGCACTGCCGCGGCGCGCCCGATGGGACGGAAGCGCGAAGACGATGAAACCGCAGTCTGGGAAGTCGCGCATGGCGCGGTTGGCCGCGTCCGCCGCGCCTTCTCCGGGCTGTTGGAACACGGCCATGAAGCCGGGCTCGATCTCGGCATGCGGCAGACGGTGCGAGTACAGGTCGGGCATGGTGGGGCTCTCCGCGTCGGTGGTGGGCCGCCTAGCGCCGGCCTCTGTGGTGGAGAGGGTGGCGCCCGGTGAAAGCCAGGGAATTATAGACATAACAAAGCTTTATAACAAAGAGAAAAGCTTGATGGCCGCTCTGTCTTGTCGCGAGCGAGTACTGCTACCGGCCGCTTGGGGCGGGCCGCGCGTGTCCTTCACCTTCGAGCCACCGCCCACTCCCAAGCATCGGCCGCTGCGCCTCGCGCGCTGTGATCGGTTCCGTCCGTATCACGCCGCCGTGAACGGTTGGCGGCGGCTGGAACACTCTCCCACCACTGCCACCATCGCCGGCTGCTACGCCCCCCCCTAGGGGGGATATCACCCCCTCCCAGGGGAGGGATATATCCCCCTATAGGGGCGCGGGAGCGGAAGCGGGAGCGAGAGAAAAGAAGAAAGAAAATCAATCACTTGTGGGCTATATGAGCGATACCGTACCGGAGCATTGCGGGAGCAGGAAAATCCAGCGTTTTCAACGGTTTATAATTCCGTTATCGAAACTGATCCCGTTTCGCTCCCGCCTGCTCCCTGCTCCCGCCGCTCCCGAGAGGTGTTTGGGAGCGGCGGGAGCGGTTGCGATCTCGTTACGACATGCCCTTGGCTGCTGCCCCGTGCGTGGCCGGCTGGAGCACCCCATCCACATCCGCGAGCATGCCGCCAGCGACGGCGGCCTCGATTGCCGCCAGAACCCGGGCGCGTGACAGGCCGACAAGGGCGGGGCGGCCCATCTTGTGCAAGGCCGTCTCCCTGCCGTTGCGCGTGACTTGGCGGCCCTCGCTGCACGCCGCCACCACCTCCGCGACCACGCGCTCCACGTCGCTCTCCGGCTTCGCGCGGCCCCTGGGCGCCGGCATCGCGGCGGCCCCAGCGGGTGCCAGGCGGTGCGTGCCCGTCTCTGGGTCGAAGACCAGCCGCAGATCTGACTTGGGTGCTTCCTCCTGGTTGTTGCTCTTGGTGACGCCGAACCGCGTCATGCCGGCCGCCTCATCGCGCAGCATCGCCATGCCCAGGCGAACGCGATCCATGAACACGCCGCTGCCGCGCGCCCTGTCCCAGACATCCGAAATCGTCTTCGGCTTTCGTCGAGGGTCGTTCTCGCGTCGGGTGTGGTGCACCAGCAGCACCGCGCATTCCTTCTCCTCGGCCAGCGCGCGGAGCTGGTTCATGAATGCGTTCACCTCGTCGTCGTTCGTCTCCCCGCCCTTGAACCAACTGCGGGCCGGGTCGATCACGACGATGGAGACATTCCCGGCAGCACGAACCTGCGCGAGCGCCGCCCCAAGGTCCGTGCCTTCCTTCTCGAAGAAGGAAACCACCAGCGGCCGGGCGCCGCCAAGGCCGACACGCTGCCTCCTGATGCGCTCCTGCAAGGCGGCGCGGTCGTCTTCGCCGGAAAGGTAGGCGGCCAGCCCCCGGGCGTCTGGCGGGATGGCATGCCCCAGGAACTCCGAAGCGCCGGCGGAGACGGCCATCGCCATCTGCAAAGCGAGGACCGACTTCCCGTTCCCGTTGCCAGCAACCAGCATCGACACGGCGCCTCGCCGCAGCAGCCCATCTATCGCCCATCTGGCGCGCGGGGCCTCGATCTCGCCGGCGGCGATGCGCTCCTGCTCCAGCACGGCGAAAAGCGTAGCAAAGCCCTCGGGAGTGCTGGCCCATTCCCAATCGGTACCGACTGCCTCGCGGACACCAAGGTCGTCCGCGATGGCAACCAACTCCGCCACCGTCCAGGGGAGCTGTACGCGGTCACAGAACTCGTCAGGAGTAGCCCCCCGCAACCCACGCAGCGCGGCCGGGACGGGCGCGCCTTCCGGGTCAGCGGAGCAATAGTCGGCAGGGATGGCGCCTCCGGGCCATTCGCTGTTTACGCTGCGGTAAAACCATTCGCCGTAATCTTCTGCGCTTTCGAGCGCGTGCCATGCTCGGCGGAACACGCTTGTGGCCGCCGCCTCGCCCGTCAGGCCGGGGTCGGATTGGAACGTAACGTCGGTCGCATCATCCACCAAGTCTATGGTGGCACGTGCTTCGGGCGGTCCGAATGCCACAGGAACATGCAGGGCTGCGCACAGAACATCGGAGAGGGCGTGCCCTCTCTGTCCTGCTTCTGGGGCACCCGGATCGTCCTTTCGGAATGCGCCGAAGTACAGGAGAAGCGGCCCGGTGCAGATTTTCCATGTGCCGCTAGTCATGATGACCGTGAACCCGAGTGCGCGGAGCCGCCTCGCCGCGTCTGCAAGCGCCTTCTTGGTCATCTCGTCCGCGTAATCGCCCTCCAGCAGTCTGAGGAGCGCCTTCTTCGCCACGCGGTATTCGCTGTCGCTGATGCAGTCTCTCTGGTGCATCTCCTTCAGGTCGTCGCCCGCGTTCCGGATACACTCTCCGAGCGTCCATCTGTCGTGCCCGCGCACCGCGCCCATGATGAGGCGGGGCGGTTTCGTGATGCCCGCCGCGCTCTCTGTCCCCGGCGGCCGCATCTCCCTGCCACTCGCACCCGTGTCGTTGTCCGCGACCGGCACCGCCGGCGCCGCTTCGGGCGCCACTCGCCCGGCGTGGGGGACGGAAGGCGGCGGCATCGTCGGCTCCGCCTGGCCGCTCGCGCGGCGCTCCGCGGCGTTCCATCCCTCGGCCGTGGTGGGCATGGGCAGTCTCATCGCGCCGCTCACGCCACACGCTCCCGCGCCACGACGGCGCCGGGCACGGCGGCGCGCTCCAGCAGGGCGCGCAGGTCGTCCGTGGTGAACACCGTGCGCTTGCCCAGCTTCCTCGGCGTCAGCTCGCCGCGCTTCGCCAGGCGGTAGATGGTGGTCCGGCCGCAGCCGAGGAACCGGGCGGCGGCGGTCATGCCCATGGCGGCCGGCAGCGGAGCGGGCGGCGGGGGCGGGACGGGGGTGGGGGTGGTATCGGTCAGGGCGGTTCGAGTGTAACGCGGCATCGGCGGAGCCTCCGGCCAGGGTGGGGGTAGAGGGGCGCGCCATTGGCGCCCTGCTTCGCCCACTATTTTCCTGCCGTACCACTCACGCCGCTCGCGCAACCTCGGACTTTCCTGCCCGAAATCGCGCAACCCATTGAACCCGCTTGGTATGCGGCTACGGAGCCTTGCGCGTAGGCAGCGCCGTCCCTGGCGCGGCCAGAGCATCGCGCGTCGCCTGCAAGGCGGCATCCCACTGCCGGTCCTGCCGGGCCGCAGCAGCCTGCCCCAGCTTCGCCAGGACCGGCTTCCAGCCCGGCGGGAACGGCACCGCCTCCACCACCGACGGCAGCTTCGCCGACGCCTCCAGCGCCGCCGCAAGCGGCTTGGCGCGCTTCCTCCGCGCCCCCTCCAGCACGGCCCCGCGCAGCGCCGCAGGGCAGTAGCCCAGCACCTCCAGCACCGCCGGGCCAAAGCCTTCGGCCGCGACCAGCTCCGCCTCCGCCACCCGATGCGCGGCGGCGCGCAGAGGCACGCTCTCGCGCAGGGCCAAGCGCCGCACGCGGCGGCCGAGGCGGTCTGTGAGGCGGTGGGCGAGATGGTCCTTGTCCTTGTCGAGCCACGGCATCGGCGGACGGTCCGCGCGCTCCCCGATCTGCTTCACGGGAGCTGCGCCGGGTTCCTCACGCCACAGCAGCCACGGCGCCGTCTGCCGCAGCGCCGCCACGGCTCCAGGGGGGCGGCCGCGGCGCCGCTGCCTATCATCGGCCGGGCAAGCCGGCGCAGCGTCGGGGAACGCGGCGGATGGTGCCTGCCGCTTCGGCGGCGAGCCGGTGGCAAGCAGGGGTGGCGGAACGTCGGGGCGCATTCGGGCATTGTACGGCACAACCCGTGTTGCCCAGCAGCGAAAGATGCGGCTTCCGCTCAGGCGGGCGCGACGGACAGCGCCGATCCGGCTGCGTTTGGGCATCGTGGTGTGATGGACACGGCGGACGGACAGCGGGCGTGCACCCGCAGCTCCGCCAGCACCTCCGCGCGCACCGCCTGGACGATGCCGCGCACGATGTCCGCGGACGGCGCGGACACGGAACCCGCCGCCCCGGCAACGAGGGCATCGAACGCGCGGATCACCGTGAGGTGGAAGGCCGGACTGATCCACATTGCGTAGGCGTAGACCAGCTCCTTCGCGACGTAGGTGCCGCCACTCCGACCCTCCACCGAGGACACCGGAGAAACTGCACACATCTGTGCAGTTTCCATTTCCGCGACGAGGGCCTGCGTCTGCTCCGTCCGCAGCCAGCTTCCGGGGCGCTTCTCGACGCCCAGGCCCGACGCCTTGTGGCAGTCGTTCAGGTTGTAGCGGCCCTCCGCGTCGCGGCGGATCGTGGTGTTGAGGATGGTGAGTGCAGTCATGGTGGTGGTGCCTTGTGGTGGGTGTTGGTAGAAGCCGCAGACGGAGGCGTGGTGTCCTCCGCCTGCGGGGTGACTACGGCGCCTCCCGCGTGAAGCCGACGCGGCGCGCCAAGCATCGGCACCGCCGCCGCTCGCGCCACCGTCCCGCGTGTCTCGGAAAAAATTCCACCCTGCGCCCGGAGCCGCCAGCCGCCGGCGAGTAGATGCCGACGATCTTCCGCTCTCCGCGCGCCAGGCGCCAGCCGTGCCCTTGATGGCGCTCAAATCGCCGCGCCGTCGCCGCGCTTCTTCGAGAAGCTGTAGATCGTCACTATCTACTTTGCCGACAAGCTATCGGCCGATTTACGCGTGCTGGAGCACCGGGGCACTCGCTTGACGTGCAAATTCCCGGCGCGTCATGGTGTGCGTGCCCCGCGAACTGCGAGGCGGAGCCGCCCGGCGCGCCAACGCCGGCGCGGCTCCTGACCCAAGACCAGAGGTGAAGTCTCATGGCCCAGGCTGCGAAGAAGCCTATCCGTCGCGCGCGTCGTGCGCAAACCGCTTCCGCCGCCGCCGCCGCCGCCGCCGCCGCCGCCGCCGCCGCCGGCGCCGCCGCCGCCGCCGCCGCCGCCGCCGGCGCTCCGCGCCGCACCGCGCGCAAGCCGCCCGTCACCAGCGAGGCCCGCGCCGCCATTGACGCGGTGCTGGCCGCGAAGCGCCTTGCGGGAAGCGACTGCCCGGAGGAGGCGGCCTCCGGCATCCACCGCTTGGTGCTGCTGTGGATCAACGACGGGCCGGACGGCGATCTTGCGGAGACGGTGCTGCGCGAGGTGTGCCCGGGTATCGGGCTGACGCTGGCGCGGCCCGAGGGCAGGGAGATGGAGCCCGCCTGACGCTGCGGCCACCGCGGCGCCCGGCACCACACGGGCGCCGCTTCGGCGGGATGGTGGGCGGCCGGCGCTGTGCGTCGCGCCGGCTTCTGCGGCTGTCGCGGGCGCTACCGCATCCAGCGCGGGAGCCACCGGCAACGCTGGTGCCAGGTCGCCCAGCGAAAGAGCCGGTCCGTCAGCCTCTCAGGGGTCGCCACGGCTGCAACCCCGACTGCGACCGGGATCAACGCGACGGCGCCGGAGCCGGCCATCACGCCGTTTCCGGCCGCGATCCCCAACACGATGGGGAAGCAGGCGAAGCCGACATAGACCCCGAGGGCGAACGCCCACTTGTTCGAACCCATGAAGCGTTATCCTCCGCGTCACCGTCGTTTCGCGGTCGATTGTGGGACAGGGGGCGTTAACGCCTCGTTATCGTTTTCGGCAGCGGCCCACCGCGACCAGTGCCCCCAGGGCAGCGGCAACCTTTCAGCATTCGTTAAGCATTTGTCTGTACGATCCAGCGTATGCTCATTGAAGCCGTGGTGGATTTTCTGGGTTTGCTGATTGGCGTTTCAGCCGACCCGTTCCTGATCATTGTCGCGGCGGCTACGGGGTGGAAAGCTCGCAGCTATCCTTGGGCCGTGACGGCGGGGCTATTCGCCGGATTAGGCATTCACATTCTCAATGCCGCGCTCCTCTCCGAGCATAGTGGATCGCTCCACCTTTTTCTGCTGCCGCCCAGGCTGATGGGCGGCGTTCTGCTCGCGTGCCTTTCGCATGCGGCGATGCGCCTTATGAAGCGCCCGCGCAACGTGATTACCTCTGCAAAGTCGCCATGAGGCAGCGCATTTCGGCGCCGGTTCTGGGCGGAACATGTAGCTCCGTCCCCGAAAGCAGCCGACCCCTGCCGCAGCCGCGGCGCATCCTCAACCGGTCACTGACCCCTCCGCATCTCCCGCACCCGCGTCTCCAGCCACTCCGGTTCCACGCCCGCCGCCGCACACCACGCGTGCCGCGACGCGGCCCACTCCCCGTCCGCGTCCGTCAGGAAGCGCATCGCCTCCGCCTTCGCCTCGGCTGCCGCCGGCGTGGTCTCTCCTTTCCTGGCGTCGCGCCGCTTCAGCTCGAACGCATCCACAAGCGCCTGCCGCAGCACCGCCAGCGCCAGGGCGCGGTCTGCGGAGCTGTCGTCCCCCTCCGGCGGCTCGGCGGACACGGGCGGCGCGGGGAGGGCGCCGGGCGCCGCTCCCATGGTGTGGGTCACGGCGGTCACTCGTCGTCCTCCTCGTCGTAGCGCACCCGGCTCGGCGGCCGCAGTGGCCCGGCCACGCTGTCGGCCAGGGCGCGCCCGGCGCCGCGCGACGTGCCGGCCATCATCCCCACGCCATAGACCGCCCCCAGCGCCCGCCCGGCGGGCAGCAGCGACGCCGCCGCCGAGACGGCCGGCGCCAGCACGGCGGCGTGGAAGCCGCGCACGGCGCGATGCTCGGCGCTGTTGGTGCCGTCGCTGTTGCGACCCAGCGGCGCCGGCAGCAGGCCGGTGCTGACAGCGGCCAGGTTCTCCGCGAGGTGCCCGACGTAGGGGCCGGCCACGAAGCCCAGTAGCGAGCGGTCGTAGCGGGCGCCGGTGGCCGCGTTCAGCACCGGCGAGAGGGTGCCGAACAGGCCGGTGCGGTCGAGGTTGGAGAGCGTGTTCACCCACGTCTCGCGCTCGCGCCGCTCCGGGCTGAACAGGCCGTCGCGCACCGCCGCGAACCCGTACTGCGCCGCCGCCAGCGTGATGCCGCCCACCAGCGGCCCCAGCAGCCGGGCGCGGTCCGCCAGGGTGTAGCCGCCGCCGGTCAACCCCTCGCCCGCCTGCTTCAGCGAGCGCAGCAGCACGTTGCGGGTGAAGGCGAACATGAAGGACGTGATCCCGTAGGCCAGCCGCCCGGCGGCGTGGCCGGCCAGGGCCGGCTTGTCCACCGCCTCGGGGTTCTGCACCGCCTCGTTCACGAAGCGCCGCGTGGCGGTCCGCCAGGCCACCGCCTCGGGCTCATCGCCCAGCAGGGCGGTGGTCGGCGGCGTGCCGTCGTGCCGTTTCAGCCAGGCCGCGAGGCGCGTGGCGTCCTCGGGCGTCATGCCCAGCTCCGCCAGCAGCCGCGTGGCGCTGGCCGTGGTGCCGGCGCCGGTCGCCACCTCGTCCGCGAGTTGGCGCACCCACACCTGGCCGATGCGGGCGGCGGCGATGCGCTGCGCCTCCGTAATGGCGTGCAAGCCCGTCCGCTGGAACATGCCGGCCACGAGCCGCTGTTGCAGGCGGCTGTCGGCCAGGCCGGCGACGTTGGCCGCCATGGTGTCGTTCACCGCGTCGGTGGTGACGCCCAGCAGCTCCGCGACGCGCCGTGCCTCCGCGGTCCGCGCGCCGCCGCGCAGCGCGTTCACCGTGTCCACCAGCGCCTCCAGGCCGCGCAGCGGGTTGCCGGTGCGGCTGCCCACCGTCATGCCCTCCAGCATGGAGGACAGCACCGCCCGCGGCAGCAGCGACAGCGTGCCGATGGTCTGAACCCACCCCGTGACCACCTGCGCCGGGCCTGGCAGGGTCGAGCGCATCGTGCCCGTGGCCGCCTCGAAGTAGGAGCGCAGCAGCGCGATGTCCGCCGGCTCGACGCCCTGCCGGCGCATGGCGGAGAACAGCTCCTCCACCTTCTCGCCGCTGCGGCCGAACCGGCGCGTGTACTCGGCCATGCGGGAGCTGCGGTCGAAGTAGGTCCGCAGCGCCTCCCGCGGGTCCGTCACCATCCACCGGCGCAGCATGGCGTCCGCCTCGGGCGGGAGCTGCCGGCCCTTGGTGAAGTTGCCGGTCGGGGTGTGACCGTACTCGCCGGCCCCGCGGCCGACGCCGGCCAGCCGATCCAGCCAGTCCTCCGCGGCGCGGCGGGCGTCCGCGGCGTTCAGCCCCATCTTGCGGTAGAGGGCGGCGGCGTCCTGCGCGAACGCCTCGCTGTCCGCCATGATCCGCTCGGCGTCGAAGATGCGCGGGAAGTAGCCGCGGCGCTCGCCCAGCTCGACGCCGGCCTTCGCCAGATAGGCGCGCTGGTCGTCCAGCAGGCGCCGGACGTTGGCCGCCTTCGCTGCCTCCGCCGCGTCGCGCGGCCGCGCCTGGCCGGTCAGCAGGTCGCGCAGCCGTTGGTCCGCGGCGGCGTCGCCGGGCTCGCCCATGAGGTTGCGGGCGCGGTTCAGCATCGACTTCGCGCGTGCCTCGTAGGCGGTCTGGAACGTCTCCTTCACCACGCGCGGTGCCGGGGTCGGTCGCCAGCGTGTCCGCGAGGCGGGCGATCTCCGGCACCTGGGGATAGCGACGCTCGATGGCGCGCATGCCGGCGCGGGTCGAGTGCAGGAAGTAGCGCCCGACGCGCTCCAGGCTGCGGCCGGCGCTCTGAACCGCCTCCACCGCGGCGCTGTTCATGAGCTGCGTCCGCAGCGCGCGGGCGGCGGCCATGGCCGGGTCGAGGAGGAAGCGGCGGGCCGCGGTCGGGTCGAGGGGCGAGCTGTAGAGGGTCGCGGACGCGTCCGCGGACGGCGCTGTCCCGGTCGCGGTCTTGCCCTCCGCCCGCGCCGCCGCTGCCCGCCCGGCCTCGTTCATCCGGTTGTACGCCACACCGGAGGGGCGGATGGAGGTCGTCTCCCGCAGCTCGCGCGCCATCGCCTCCCGCTTGGCGCGGGCGCGCGCGAGCTGCCGCGCCTGCGGGGTGCCGTCCTCCGGCTCCCCGCGCCTCGTCAGCTTCTCCACCTGTTGCCGCGCCTGGTACTCGGCCTTCACCACCTTGTCGCGCTCCGCGGCGGGCACGTAGCGCGGCTCGGCCGCCCGCTCGGCCGCCCGCTCGGGCGCGCGCGGAGGCTCCTGCGGGCTGCCGCCGGCCGCCGGCGTCTCCCGGGCGGGCGGGGCTTCGCTCGCCGCCTCTTGGCGGGCCCGGCCAGCCTCTCCCGCCGCCCGCGGCGCCTCCAGCCGCTCCGGCTCGCCGCGCGCCGCCGGCTCCCGCGGAGCCTCCGCGCCGGCCCGGCCCGGCTTCGGTCGCGTCCCCGCGCCGCCTGGGCCCGGGTTCCGCCCCGTCTCGCGCGCGGTGAAGCCGCGGCCGGACGGATGCACGGCGATCTCGAACACCTGGTCCGGGCTGTCCTTCTGGCCGCGGTTGATGATCCACCGCGCCGCCTGCTTCTGGTCCGCGAAGCGCACCGGGCCGCCCTTGTCGGAGACGACGTAGCCGCCCGGGCTCGTGTGCCAGCGGCCGTCCGCGTCCTGTCCGCGCGGCGTGTTGCTGGTGCCCTGGCCCTCCTGCCACTCGCCGCGCGCCCGCGCCGCCTCCGCCTCGGCTTCCGCCTGCGCGCGGCGTGCCTCGAAGGCGCGCGTCGCTTCCTCGGCGGAGGACCAGCGCCGTCCGCCGGCCGGCGCCTCCGGCTGCTCCGGGAACGGGCTGCGGCCGGGCGGCGGGGCGCCGTCCTCCGGGCCGGGGCGCGTCGCGCCAGGGAACCGCTCGTTGGGGTCGGGCGCCGTCGCCCGGTAGGTCTGCTCCGGCTCGCGCACCGGGCGTCCGGGGCCGGCCTCGCGCGGCAGCTCCGGCGGGCGCGGGCCGTCCGCCCGGGCGCTGAAGTCCTGCGTGCGGCGCGGGTCCTGGGTGTAGCTGCTGCGCTGAAGCTGCTGGTCGCGCACCACGTAGGGCACCGCGTCCGGCGCCGCCTCGCCGGTGCGCGGGTCGTACCGCTCCACCGTCACGAAGCCGCGGTCGTCCCGGTGCAGCACGCGGACGGGGTTGCCCTCGTCCAGCAGCACCTCGGCCCGCTCCGGCCCGCGCGGCAGGCCGGCGGCCTGCGTGTCGCGCACCTCCGGCGCCACGCGCTCGCGCTGGCGGGCCGCCAGGTCGAACGCCTGGCCGGCCTGGCGCTGGCCCTGCACCTGGTCGGGCGTCTGCGGCGCGCGACCCTCCGGCGCCACGAAGCGCGGCGGCGGCTCGGCGGCGTTGCGGTTGCCGCCGCGCATCTCCGCCTGCGCCCTGGCGATGTCGCCCGGCGTCATGCGGGACGGCTGCGCCTCGGTCGGCACCAGCGCCGTGCCCTCGCGGCCGCTGCGCAGCGCGGCGCCCGCCTCCACGCCCGGGTCCGCGCCGGTGCCGCGGTTCGGCACCAGCGTCTCCCGCGCGCCGACGCCCGGCTCCACGATCTCGGACCGGGTGTAGGTGCGCGGCGCGGCCGCGTCCGGCAGCGCGATGCTCTCCGGCGGGCGGGCCGCCTCCGGCACCAGCGCCACGGACCGCACGCGCCGGTCGATCTCCGCCTGGCGGGCGGCGTCGTCCAGCCCGGCCGCGCCGCGCTCGCGGGCGCCGGCGATCTCCGCATCCACCCGCTCCACGATGGCGGGCTCCACGGCCGCCACCCGCTGCCCGGGCGTCTCCAGCCGGCCGGCGGGGAGTGGGCGGCCGGTGGCCGTGGTGACGGTCGCCGTCTCGGCGCGCTGGCGCGCGGCCACCAGCGGGTCCGCCTCGGCCGCGCGGCGGGCGGCGAGGCGTTGCGTCAGCGCCTCCAGCCGGTCCTGTCCGCCGCGCGTGGCGCCCGGGTTGGCGGGGTCGGTGATGCCGTTGGCGGCGGCGGCACGCTGCACGTCGGGGTCTGCCCAGGCGGCCGCCAGCTCCTCCGGCTGCACCTCGCCCAGCATGCGCGGGTCGGTCGGGCGGCCGGTCGCTGCCGCGCGCCGGCGCGCCACCGCCGCCAGGATCGCGCTCGCGACCACCGCACCCACCGCGTTGCCGCCGAGGTTCGCACCGAAGCCGGCCAACTCGCCGCCGCCGGCCTGCTGCACCATCTCCTGCGCCGCGCCGCCGGCAGCGCCCGCCGCGGCATCCACGCCAGGCGCGTCCGCCAGCGCCCCCAGCACGGCCCGCCCGGCGGTCGGGGCGGCGGGTACTACGGGGCGGACCACCGCCGGGGCGAAGCCCTCGACGGCCGCCGTGGCCGCCTGCGGCAGCGCACGGGCCGCGCCGACGAAGGGCAGCACCGAACCGGCCACGCCCTCGGAGGCGGCGCCGATCACGCGTTCCGTGGCCGTCTCCGGCTGCGGCAGGCCGGCGGCATCGGCCACCGCGGCACCCACGCGGCGCCCGGCGCCGGGCTGGAAGGGGGCTGGCACGTTGGCGCCCGTCAGCGTGTTCCACGCCACCACCGGCGCGTTCAGCACGGCGCCGCCGGCGTCGTTGATGATGTCGAGGGCGGAGGGCACGCCCTGCGCCATGTAGCGGCCGGCGAGCCCGATCTGGCGGCCGACTTCCTGAAGGGCGGTGCGCTGCGCCGCCGGCGCGGGCGGCGCGCCGAACACGTCGTCGTCGGACAGCTCGCGCGGAGCGGCGGGCGCGGCGGGACCGGCGGCCGGCGCCGGGCCGAACACGGCGGCGTCGCTCAACTCCTGCGGCATCGGAACAAGCCGCGGGCGCGGGCCGGCGGGTACGCGCGGCACCAGGCCGCCACCGGGCGCGGGCGCCGCGGGCGTCCAGTCGTTGATCTCGTCCTGCCTGCCGGCCACGCCCCGCCTCCGTGTCACGCTGCCGCCGCCCGGATGGGCGGGCGCCGACGCGACTGGCGATGCTCGGGCAGGGCGAGGGAGGACATGCGCGGAGGCGAGGCACCGCAATGCGTCCTCCGGCTCGAAGTGCCGGAGCAAAGACCAGTCACATCAGCGCATTACGGCCTGTCCAATATGGACATTCTACCGGATGGGATGCGGTCGGTGGGGGGATTTCTCGTGGTGGCAGCGCGGAAAGTTGGCGCGGTGCGGGCGGCTTGGCGGCGGTTGGCCGGTGCCGCGTCGCGCGGCCCGAAACTTTCGGACGGCCGCAATTTTGGTCGGGGGGACGGTCACCCAATGCGCGCGAGCAAGGGGGAGCCCCCCGGGGGGTCAAGGTCGAGCATCCGGGGTGAGAAGGTCCGCGCTCATGATGGTGGCGTCCGGCTCGGTGCCTACCGTGCTGGGCTCACGGCCGCGTCCCGGCCGCGCATTCGACGCCAGGCCCCTCGCGCCACGCGGACAGCGTGGTAGCTGAGGAAGATTACGCCGCCGCCCTGCGCGGTTGGCGTGGCCCATGCGCTGAATGCGTCGTAGCTGGAGTGGAGTGGAGAGCGGCCCGACTGTTCCAGCGCCACCTTCAGCAGCATCAGGGCCGCCCATAGCGCGACGGTCAGAACGAAGGATCTTCGCGGGCCGCGTTCCCACAGCGCGGATGGTAGGTCGAACCCATTGGAGGCCGCCGGTCGCGGCGTGTCCTGCTCCGCGTGCCAGCGGTGCCGATGGATACCCAGATCGGCCGCCCGGCGGAGCATGTCCCGGGCAGGGTATGGTCCAGCTCCATCACGCCATTGCTCGTCACCCCGTATCCGGCGGCGAGGCGGGCCGTGGTGAAGGTGAGGTTGGCTGCGGCGCGCCCCGTGCTAGGGCGTCCGAACACCTTCAAGCGTGCGTCTTGGGAACGGATTTGGGAACAGGTGCGGAGCGGGATTAGAAAACGAAGCACAAACAACGCGCTATGGCGTCGGGCTGGCGGATGGGGTGGGATTCGAACCCACGATACGCTTTTGACGTATACGCACTTTCCAGGCGCGCGCCTTCGACCACTCGGCCACCCATCCGAACCGACCGGAGCATGGCCCGGCGGCGCAGGGCGCGGAACTTATGCGGGGCCGCGCCCGGGGGCAACCCACCTTCTGGCCTCCTCCTGCCGGGGCCTGCGCAACCCTTCCCTGCGGTGGCTTCCGGGCTTTCTCCCGCCGGCGCCCCTGGCCTCGCGTCGCCGGCTGTGGTTCCTCTCCGCGCCGCCGGGGCCGTTCCGGCACGCGCGAGCGGGCCGTGGCGACGCTCCGGATCACTTGTCGCATCACTTGCCGCGCGAGGGCCGATTCGGGGACCCCAGGCCCAGCCCGGGCCCGCGCGGCGGCCGGGAGGACACCAGAAGATGGACCGACGACTTTTCCTCAACCGTGCGGCGCTGGCCGCCGGGGGTGGAGCGATGGGCGGCACCGCCGGGCTCGCGGCACCCGCCGTCGCGCAGGGCGTTGCCGGCAGCGGCCAGCCGGAGCTGCGCTGGCGCCTGACCTCGAGCTACCCCAAGAGCCTCGACGCCATCCACGGCGCGGGCGAGGTGTTCGCGCGCCACGTCGCCGAGATCACCGACGGCCGCTTCCAGATCCGCGTCTTCGCCGCCGGCGAGATCGCCCCGCCGCTGCAGGGCCTCGACGCGGTGCAGGCCGGCACGGTGGAGATGGCCTACTCCACCAGCTTCTTCTACACCGGCAAGAACGAGGCCTTCGCCTTCGCCACCGGCCTGCCCTTCGGCATGAACACGCGCCAGCAGGCGGCGTGGATGTACGAGGGCGGCGGCATCGACCTGCTCAACGAGTTCCACCGGCAGTACAACGTGTACGCCCTGCCGCTCGGCAGCACCGGCGCGCAGATGGGCGGCTGGTTCCGGCGCGAGGTGAACAGGCCGGAGGACTTCCAGGGCCTCAAGATGCGCATCGGCGGCATCGGCGGGCAGGTGGTGCAGAAGCTCGGCGGCGTGCCGCAGCAGCTCGCGGGCGGCGACATCTACCCGGCGCTGGAGCGCGGCACGATCGACGCCGTGGAATGGCTCGGCCCCTACGACGACGAGAAGCTGGGCTTCCAGCGCGTGGCGCGCTTCTACTACTACCCGGCCTGGTGGGAAGGGGCGGCGATGACGCACCTCTTCGTCAACCTCGACCAGTGGAATTCGCTGCCCGCCAGCTACCGCGCCGCGATCCGCGTCGCCTCCGAGGCCTCGACGCAGTGGATGGTGGCCCGCTACGACGCGCGCAACCCGGACGCGCTGCGCCGCCTCGTCTCGCAGGGCGCGCAGCTCCGGCCCTTCTCGCGCGAGGTGATGGACGCCTGCTACCGCGCCTCGCAGGAGATCATCGACGGCATCGCCGCCCGCAACGCCGACTTCAGGCGCATCTACGAGCCCTGGTCAAAGGCGCGCGACGACATGCGGCTTTGGTTCCGCGTTGCGGAACAATCCTTCGACAACTACGTCTCATCCGTCTCGGCGCGCCGCTGAGCCCGGCGACCGCCTTCGGTCGGCGGGGGCCGCCGCCGGTCGTGGGCGGCCGACCGGCCCCGGGGGGCGCGTTGCGCGCCCCGGCGATCGGGCGCCACAGGAGGAGTTCGGATGAGCGCATCTGGTCAGGACGCCCGCCCCCCCCATGCCGATGCCGCCGGGGCCGCCGGCCCGCCCCGGCGAGCCCGGCTTTCCCGGCATCGCCCCCGGCATCCCGGAGGCGCTGAGCGCGCTGCTGGTCCGCAACTGGTGGGCCGTGGCGCTGCGCGGCGCGGTCGCGGTGCTGTTCGGCATCGTCGCGCTGCTGATGCCGGTGGCGACGCTGCTCTCGCTCGCCCTGCTCTTCGCCGCCTATCTGGTCATCGAGGGCGTGCTGGGCATCATCATGGCCGCGCGCTCGGCGCATGACGGGCGCCGCTGGGGCATGCTGCTGCTGGAGGGCCTGTTCACCCTCGCGGCCGGCATCCTCATCGCGCTGATCCCGGGCGGGGCGGTGCTGAGCTTCGTGCTGCTGACCGCCGCCTGGGCGATCATCTCGGGCGGGCTGATGCTCGCCGCCGCCTTCCGGCTGCACCTCGACCACGGGCGCTGGTGGCTGGCGCTGGGCGGCCTGCTCTCGATCGTCTGGGGCGTGCTGCTGGTGATCGCGCCGGTGATCGGCGCGGTGGTGCTGACCTGGTGGCTCGGCGCCTACGCCATCGCCTTCGGCATCTCGCTGCTGGTGCTCGGCTTCCGGCTGCGCGGCCGGCACGTCGCGGAGGCGGCCCAGGGCGCCTGACGGGCCCGCGCGCCCGGGGAATCCGCGCCGCGGACCGCTCCGCGGCGTCGGGGAGCCGCGGCCGTCGGCCGGGACGGGCAGGCATCGGTGCCGCAGGTCGCCGACTACGGCCTCGCCGGCTTCCTGCCCGGATCCGCCCCGGAGATCGACGCGGAGCCGGAGCGTTCGGGGCGGCGGCGATGCAGGACTGCCCGCCCCCCGCCTGAGCGGCCGGATGGCGCATCCGGCACCGCCGGCGCGGCCGCCTCGGCATCAGGGGATTCCGCCAGCACGCGCCCGTCCCACATGCGGCTCGCCACCATCGCGCTCACCTCGTCCCGCAGCACCTGGCCGAACAGCCGGACGGCGGTCGAGCCCTGCCGTCCGAGCGGCAGGGCGACGACCAGCCGCCGCGAGAGGCGCGGCTCGGCGATCGGGGCCGCCCGCAGCAGGCCGGCCGCGACCTCGGCATGGACCGAGGGCAGCGGCAGGATCGTGCCGCCCAGGCCCCGCATCACCAGGCTCTTCTGGATCTGCAGCCCGTCCGCCTCGATCGCCACCTGCAGGGCGAGACCGTGCCGCAGCGCCTCCTTCTCCACGAGGACGCGCAGCCCGTGCTGCGGCCCCGGCAGCACCAGCCGGTGCGCGGCCACCTCGGCGAAGCGCACCGGCCGGCCCGCCTCCACCGGATCGGTGCACACGAAATGCAGGTTCTCCTCCAGCAGCGGCGAGAGTCGGATGTTGCCGGCCTGCTCCGGGCTGTACATGACGGCGATGTCGATCTCGCCGCCGTGCAGCCAGTCCAGCAGGTAGCCGCTGTAGGCCGTGACCACGCGCAGCGTGACGTCCGGGTGCAGCGCGAGGAAGCGCTCGATCAGCCGCGCGGCGAGCACGTCGCCCACGGTCGGCGGCATGCCGAAGGCCACGTGCCCGCGCACCGTGCCGCCCTGCTGCGTCAGGTCGGCGCGGGTCTCCTCCACCTGCCGCAGGATGCTGCCGGCACGCGCTCGCAGCAGCTCCCCCGCCGGGGTCAGCACCATGCCGCGGCCGTGCCGGGTGAAGAGCGCGACCTTCAGCTCCTCCTCCAGCAGCCGGATCTGCCGGCTGAGGGCGGGCTGGGCGATGCGCAGCCGTTCGGCCGCCCGGCTGAGGCTGCCGAGATCCGCCGTCTGCACGAAGGTGGTGAGCTGCCGCAGGTCCATGACCCATATAATATGACCTATATAATTCAGCTATAGCTGATCGAGAAACATTCTAATATCGCGATCTTCCGGCAACCATTACAAGGTCGCCCGGATGCCCCGCGGGGGCAGAGGCCGGTGGGGCGAAGGGAGGAGCAGCATGGTTTCCGACACGGCGGAGGGGCCGGGCCAGTCCTGGCGGCGGGACGTCTTCGACGTCCTCAAGGCGGCCGGCGTGAAGCACATCGTCTACGTGCCCGATGCGGGACACTCGACGGCGCTGCGGCTGGCCGAGGCGGATCCCGAGATCAATGCGGTGGTGCTGACCACCGAGGAGGAGGGCATCGGCTACCTCGCCGGCGCCTGGCTCGGCGGCGAGCGCGGCGCGCTGCTGATGCAGTCCTCCGGCGTCGGCAACTGCATCAACACGCTCGGCCTCGTGGCCTGCGCCCGGTTCCCGTTCCTGACCGTGGTGACGATGCGCGGCGACTGGGCCGAGTTCAACCAGTGGCAGAACCCGATGGGCCAGGCGACCGAGGCGGCGCTTCGCCTGATGGGGGTGATGACCTGGCGGGCGGACGACCCGAAGGACGTGGCGCCGCTGCTGCGGGGCGCGGCCACCATGGCCTTCGAGGGCGACGGCGCCTGCGCGGTGCTGCTCGGCCAGCGGCTGATCGGCGAGAAGGAGTGGGTGAAGTGAGCGCCATCAACGTCCCGGGCGGCACCCTGGAGCGACGCGGCGTCGTCGCCGACCTGCTGCGCGAGCGCGGCGACCTGATGGTCGTCACCGGCCTCGGCTCGCCCTCCTACGACGTGATGGCGGCGGGCGACCACGACCTCAACTACTACCTCTGGGCCGCCATGGGCAGTTCCATGACGGTGGGCCTCGGCCTCGCCATGGCGCAGCCGGACCGGCCGGTGCTGGTGGTGACGGGCGACGGCGAGTCGCTGATGGGCTTCGGGGCGCTGGCGACGATCGCGCTGCGCCGGCCGCGCAACCTCAGCATCGTCATCCTCGACAACGGCCATTTCGGCGAGACCGGGATGCAGCCGAGCCATGCCGGGCAGGGCATCGAGCTGACCCGCGTCGCCGAGGCCTGCGGCTTCCCCGTGGTGGACCTCGTCACCGAGCGGCAGGGCGTCGAGCCGCTGCGCCGGCGCATCCACGCGAAGGAGAGCCTGAACCTCGCCGTGGTGAAGATCGAGGCGGTGAACCTGCCCCGCGCCCTGCCGCCGCGCGACGGCGTCTACGTCAAGAACCGCTTCCGCGCGGCGCTGGGCTTCCGCCCGGCCTGACGGAGACCGGGGCGCGGTGCCTTCGGGCGCGGCGCCCCTTTCGGCGTGCCGGCGGCCGGGGCGTGCCGCAGAGCGCATCCAGGTGGGCGCATCCAGGGGGCGTACCCGAGGGGCGTGCCGGATGCGGCCGGCGTCACGAACCCGGCCTATTCGTGTGTCCGGCCGCGGGCCGGAACGGCCGGGCGATGCGCGCGGCCGCGCCAGCCGGGCCAATCGAGGGAGCAACGTCATGACGGAACTGGTACGCTACCTGAACACGGTCGATGGCCGCCGCCGCGCGGCCGCGGACGGCCAGTGGATCGTCTCCCAGAACCCCTTCACCGGCGAGGCCTGGGCCGAGGTGCCGCGCGGCACGAAGGCCGATGCGGACGAGGCGGTGGCCGCCGCGCACCGCGCCTTCACCGGCGGCGCCTGGCCGGCGCTGAGCGCCACGGCGCGCGGCAAGCTGCTGCGTCGCCTCGGCGACCTGATCGCGCGCGACGCCGACAAGCTCGCCGCCATCGAGGTGCGCGACAACGGCAAGCTGCTGGCCGAGATGGGCGGGCAGCTCCGCTACATCCCCGAGTGGTTCCACTATTACGGCGGCCTCGCGGACAAGATCGAGGGCGGCGTCCTGCCGATGGACAAGCCCGAGATGTTCGCCTTCACCAAGCACGAGCCGCTCGGCGTGGTGGTGGCGATCACGCCCTGGAACTCGCCGCTGCTGCTGCTCGCCTGGAAGCTGGCGCCGGCGCTGGCGGCGGGCTGCACCGTGGTCATCAAGCCCTCCGAGTTCACCTCCTGCTCCACCCTCGCCTTCGTCGAGCTGATCGAGGAGGCGGGCTTCCCGCCGGGCGTGGTCAACACCGTCACCGGCTACGGCAGCGAGCTGGGTGCGGCGCTGACCGAGCACCCGCTGGTCGCCAAGGTCGCCTTCACCGGCGGCGACGCGACGGGCGCCGCGGTGTACGGCGCCGCCGCGAAGGGCCTCAAGCACGTCACGCTGGAGCTGGGCGGCAAGTCGCCCAACATCGTCTTCGACGACGCCAATCTCGACGATGCGGTGAAGGGCGCCATCTCCGGCATCTTCGCCGCCTCCGGGCAGACCTGCATCGCCGGTTCCCGCCTGCTGGTGCAGCGCTCGGTCTACGAGGAGGTGGCGGGCCGCGTCGCGGCCTTCGCCGGCACCGCGAAGCTCGGTGATCCGATGCGGTCGGAGACCCAGGTCGGGCCGATCACCACCCTGCCGCAGCGCGACAAGGTGCTCTCCTACATCGACGTGGCGCGCAACGAGGGGGCGCGCTGCCTGCTCGGCGGCGGGCGGCCCGGGGCGCCGGAGCTGGCGCGCGGCTGGTTCGTGGAGCCGACCATCTTCGCCGACGTGACCAACGGGATGCGCATCGCGCGCGAGGAGGTGTTCGGCCCCGTGCTGTCCATCATCCCCTTCGAGGACGAGGCGCACGCGGTCGAGATCGCCAACGACACCATCTACGGCCTCGCGGCGGGCGTGTGGACCGGCAGCTCCCGGCGTGCCTTCCTGATGGCGGACCGGCTGCAGGCCGGCACGGTGTGGGTGAACACCTACCGCGCCGTCAGCTTCATGGCGCCCTTCGGCGGCTACAAGCGCAGCGGCATCGGGCGCGAGAGCGGGCAGGAGGCGATCCGCGAATACCTCCAGACCAAGACGGTCTGGATGAACCTTGCGGAAGGCGTGCCCAACCCGTTCGTGCTGCGGTAGCGCGCGACGGCCGCCCGGGGCAGGGCGACGCCGAGAGATCGGCCCCGAAGCAACGAACACCGGAGGAACCATGTCCAGGATCGGACGCCGTACCCTGCTCAAGGCCGCCGCCTCGGCCGGCCTCGCGCCCGCTCTCGTCACGCCTGCTCTCGTCACGCCTGCTTTGGCGGCGGGCTGGCCGAGCCAGCCGGTGCGGCTCGTCTGCCCCTTCGCGGCCGGCGGGCCGACCGACGTGGCGGCGCGGATCGTGGCCGAGGGCCTGACGCCGGCGCTGTCGCAGCGCGTGATCGTCGAGAACCGCACCGGCGCCGGCGTGGTGGTGGGCACCGAGGCGGTGGCGAAGGCGCGCGACGGCCACACCTTCCTCTACACCACCATCGCGCACGCGGTGCTGCGGCCGCTGTTCCGCAACCTCAGCTTCGATCCCGACGCCGATTTCGTCCCCGTCGCCCTGATCGGCGTGATCCCCATGCTGCTCCAGGTGAACGACGACCTGCCGGCGCGCAGCCTGCCGGAGCTGATCGCGCTGTTCCGGACGCATCCCGGCGAGTTCAACTACGGCAGCTCCGGCGCGGGCGGCGCCGTGCATCTCGCGACCGAGCTGTTCTTGCGCCAAGCCGGCGGGCTGCGGGTCAACCACATTCCCTACCGGGGCGCGGCGCCGGCCATGCCGGACCTGCTGAACGGCTCGCTGGCCATGTTCCTCAACGTCGCCTCGGACGGCATCGTCAGCGTCCAGCGCGGCAACACCAGGGGACTGGCCATCAGCGGCACGCACCGCATCCCGCAGCTCCCGGATGTCCCGACCTTCGCCGAGGGCGGCCTGCCGGACTACGAGGCCTACACCTGGCACATGATCCTCGCCCCCGCCGGCACGCCGCCCGAGGTGGTGCAGGCGGTGAGCGCGGGCGTGAACCGCACCATCGCCGGCGGCCAGGCGAAGCAGCGCCTGGAGGAGCAGGCGATGGAGCTGCGCCCCGCCGGCACGCCCGCCACCGCCGCCGCCTGGCTGCGGGCCGAGACGGCGAAGTGGGCCGAGGTGATCCGCGCCGCCGGCCTGCAGCCCCAGTGACGGAAGGGCCGTGATGCCGGGCCGGTGACCCGGCTGGCGGCCCGGGCCGGCTGCCTGCCGGTCGGCCCGCCCGCGCATGGCCGGTGTGGCGGTCATGCGTGAAAGGGGAAATCATGCGGACCGGCACCGGGGCGGCTCGTCCGACCCGGCGACGGTGGCGACGACGGTGAGGATGACGATGGACGATGACCACTTCCTGCTGCTGCTGCCCGGGCTGCTCTGCGACGCGGCGCTCTGGCGGCACCAGCTTTCGGCGCTCGCGGATCTCGTCTATCCCACGGTCGCCGACCTGACGCGCGACGACAGCGTCGCCGCGATGGCCGCGCGCGCCCTCGCCGCGGCGCCGCCGCGCTTCGCCCTGGCCGCGCTGTCGATGGGCGGCTACGTCGCCTTCGAGATCATGCGGCAGGCGCCGGAGCGCGTGACGCGGCTGGCCCTGCTCGACACCAGCGCCGCCCCGGACAGCCAGGAACGGGCGTCGCAGCGCCACGCGGCGATGGAGTCCCTGAAGATCGGCCGCTTCGCCGGCGTCACCAGCCGGATGCTGCCGCAGCTCGTCCATGAACGGCACGTCGAGGGGCCGGTCGGCACCGAGGTGCGCGCCATGGCGGCGCGCGTCGGGTCGGAAGCGTTCCTGCGGCAGCAGCGGGCCATCCTGGGCCGGCCGGACTCGCGGCCCCTGCTGCCCGGCATCGCCGTGCCGACGCTGGTGGCGGTGGGCGACGCGGACGTGCTGACCCCGCCCGCGGAGGCGGCGGAGATCCGCGACGGCATCGGCGGCGCCGCCTTCCACCTGTTCCCGGGCTGCGGCCACCTGCCGCCGCTCGAGAGCCCCGACGAGACCAGCGCGCTGCTGCGCCACTGGCTGACCGACTGAGGGACGCTCCGTGTCCCCGTGGCGCCGACGCCCTTGACGGCGGGGTGCTGCGGGCGCGGTCATTCGTATTGAATCAGGATCGATCGGAGGCGGCCGCGGCCCGGCGTGCGAGCAAGGGACGCGGCGGGATTACGACCCGCGAGGAGGAAGGTGTGCAAGGCAGGATCAGTCGGATCATGGTCGCCAACCGCTCGGAGATCGCGATCCGCGTCTTCCGGGCGGCGGCCGAGATGGGCATCCGGACGGTCGCGATCTACGCGGCGGAGGACAAGCTCTCGCTGCATCGCTTCAAGGCGGACGAGGCCTACCTGATCGGCCAGGGCAGGGGGCCGCTCGCCGCCTACCTCTCGATCGAGGAGGTGGTTCGCGCGGCGCGGCAGGCCGGGGTGGACGCGATCCATCCCGGCTACGGCTTCCTCTCCGAGAGCCCGGAATTCGCCGAGGCCTGCGCCGAGGCCGGCATCATCTTCATCGGCCCGCGCCCGGACACGATGCGCACGCTGGGCAACAAGGTGGCGGCGCGCAACCTCGCCATCTCGGTCGGCGTGCCGGTGATGCCCGCGACCGACCCGCTGCCCGACGACCCGGAGGAGGTGAAGCGCCTCGCCGCCGCGATCGGCTATCCGGTGATGCTAAAGGCCTCCTGGGGCGGCGGCGGCCGCGGCATGCGGCCGATCGAGCGCGAGGAGGAGCTGCTCGGCGCGGTGGAATCCGCCCGGCGCGAGGCGAAGTCCGCCTTCGGCAAGGACGAGGTGTACCTGGAGAAGCTGGTGCGGCGCGCCCGGCACGTCGAGGTGCAGCTGCTCGGCGACTCGCACGGCAACCTCGTCCACCTGTTCGAGCGCGACTGCTCGATCCAGCGCCGGCACCAGAAGGTGGTGGAGCGGGCGCCGGCCCCCTATCTCGACGAGGCGACGCGCGCGGCGCTGTGCGAGGCGGCGCTCAGGATCGGCCGCGCGACCCGCTACCAGGGCGCCGGCACGGTCGAGTTCCTGATGGACGCCGACACCGGCGCCTTCTACTTCATCGAGGTCAACCCGCGCATCCAGGTCGAGCACACCGTCACCGAGGTCGTCACCGGGCTCGACATCGTCAAGGCGCAGATCCGCATCGCCGAGGGCGGCCGTCTCGGCGTGCTGGAGGAGACCGGCATCCCGCCGCAGGACCGCATCACGCTGGACGGCCACGCCCTGCAGTGCCGCATCACGACGGAGAACCCCGAGAACGGCTTCGTCCCCGACTACGGCCGCATCACCGCCTATCGCGGCGCCTTCGGCTTCGGCATCCGCGTCGACGGCGGCACCGCCTATTCCGGCGCGGTGGTGACGCGCTTCTACGACCCGATGCTGGAGAAGGTCACGGCCTGGGCGCCCACGCCGCAGGAGGCGATCGCGCGCATGGACCGGGCGCTGCGCGAGTACCGGATCCGGGGGGTGGCGACCAACCTGCCCTTCCTCGAAGCGATCATGACCCACCCGAAATTCCGGGCCGACGACTACACCACGCGCTTCATCGACGAGACGCCGGAGCTGTTCCAGACCGGCCGGCGGCAGGACCGCGCCACGCGGCTGCTGACCTACGTCGCCGACGTCACGGTGAACGGCCACCCCGAGGTGAAGGGCCGGCCGAAGCCGCCCGCGCATGCGCGCGTGCCGGTCGCGCCGCAATTCGCGCCCGCCTCCCTGGCGCTGGAGGCACCGGACGGAAGCCGCTTCCCCGGCACCAGGCCGCTGCTCGACGCGATCGGCCCCGTCGCCTTCGGCGCCTGGATGCGCGACCAGAAGCGGCTGCTGCTGACCGACACCACCATGCGCGACGCGCACCAGTCGCTGCTGGCCACGCGCTTCCGCACCCACGACATCGCCGGCGTCGCCGAGGCCTATGCGGAGGGGCTGCCGCAGCTCCTCTCGGTGGAATGCTGGGGCGGCGCCACCTTCGACGTCGCGATGCGCTTCCTCAACGAGGACCCGTGGGAGCGGCTGGCGCTGCTGCGCGCCCGCATGCCGAACCTGCTGCTGCAGATGCTGCTGCGCGGCGCCAACGGCGTCGGCTACACCAACTATCCGGACAACGTGGTCCGCCACTTCATCGCCGAGGCCGCGAAGGGCGGCATCGACCTGTTCCGCGTGTTCGACTGCCTGAACTGGGTGGAGAACATGCGCGTCGCCATCGACGCGGTGTGCGAGCAGGGCAAGCTGGCCGAGGGCGCCATCTGCTACGCCGGCGACATCCAGGACCCGGACCGGGCGAAGTACTCGCTTTCCTACTACGTCGACATGGCGAAGGCGCTGGAGAAGGCGGGCTGCCACATCCTGGCGATCAAGGACATGGGCGGGCTGCTGCGCCCCTCGGCGGCGCGGGTGCTGGTGAAGGCGCTGCGCGAGGCGGTGGGGCTGCCGGTCCATCTGCACACCCACGACACCTCCGGCATCTCCGCCGCGACCGTGCTGGCCGCGGTGGAGGCCGGGGTGGACGCGGCCGACGCGGCGATCGACGCGATGTCCGGCCAGACCTCGCAGCCCTGCCTCGGCTCGCTGGTCGAGGCGCTGCGCCACGACGGGCGGGCGACGGGCCTCGACCCGGACGCGATCCGGCGGATCAGCTTCTACTGGGAGGCGGCGCGGACCCAGTACGCGGCCTTCGAGAGCGACCTGAAGTCCGGCGCCTCCGAGGTCTACCTGCACGAGATGCCGGGCGGGCAGTTCACCAACCTCAAGGAGCAGGCGCGCTCGCTCGGGCTGGAGACGCGCTGGCACGAGGTGGCGCGCACCTACCGCGCCGCCAACGACCTGCTCGGCGACATCGTCAAGGTCACGCCTTCCTCCAAGGTGGTGGGCGACCTCGCGCTGATGATGGTCTCGCAGGAGCTGACGCCCGCGGACGTGCTCGACCCGGCGCGCGACATCACCTTCCCCGCCTCCGTCGTGGAGATGCTGCGCGGCGACATGGGCCAACCGCTCGGCGGCTGGCCGCCCGCCCTGCAGGCCAAGGTGCTGAAGGGCGAGGCGCCGATCACCGAGCGGCCCGGCGCGCTGATGCCGCCGGCCGACCTCGCCGCGGAGCGCGCGGCGGCCGAGGCGCGCTGCGGCCACGCGCTGGGCGATCGGGAATTCGCCTCCTACCTGATGTACCCGAAGGTGTTCGCGGATTTCGACGCGGCGGCGCGCAAGTACGGTCCGGTCTCGGCGCTGCCGACGCCGGTCTTCTTCTACGGCATGGCGGTGGGCGAGGAGATCCCGGTGGAGATCGAGCCGGGCAAGACGCTGGTCGTCCAGCTCCAGGCCATCGGCGAGGCGGACGAGGACGGGCTGGTGCCGGTCTTCTTCGAGCTGAACGGCCAGCCACGCCTGATCCGGATCCGCGACCGCTCCGCCGCCGTCACGACCGAGGCGGCGCGCAAGGCCGATGACGGCAACCCCGCCCATGTCGGCGCGCCGATGCCCGGCACCATCTCCACCATCGCGGTGCGCGAGGGCGACCCGGTGCGACCCGGCGACACGCTGCTCACGATCGAGGCGATGAAGATGGAGATGCGGATCCAGGCGACGCGGGATGGGGTGGTGGGCGAGATCACCACCCGCGTCGGCCGCGCCGTCGAGGCGAAGGATCTGCTGCTGGTCCTCAAGGAATGAGGGGGAGGCGGGGCATGGCGATCGGGGGCGTGGCGATCGGGCGAACGGTGCGCGCAGCCGGTTCGGCCTGCCGCGGCCGGCCGCGCGCCGTTCCTGCCGGCCGCCCCGGTCGAGGCCGGCCCGCGGCGGGATGGACCGGCGGTCGTATGGCGAAGCTCTCGAGAGGAGGAGATGTCGATGAGTGAGGGGCAGCAGTTCAGGTTCGGTCTCGTCGGCTATGGCGAGATCGGCAGCACGGTGGGTGCGGGCCTGCGCGGCGCCGGGCTGCGGTCCGTCGCCGCCTACGACAAGTACGCCTTCGACGGACCCTATGCCGAGCTCATCCAGGAGCGGGCCAGGCAGGCCGGTGTCCGGCTGGTCCGCTCGAACCAGGAGCTCGCGGATGCCGCGGACGTCATCATCAGCGTGACGCCGGGCTCCGCCTCCCTGGAGAGCGCCGCCGCGTTCGCTCCCTGCCTGAGCGGGCGCCACGTCTTCGCCGATTTCGCCTCCGCGACCCCGAAGATCAAGACGGGCGTCGCGGAGCGGCTGGCCGCGACCGGCGCCCTGCTCGGCGACGGCTCGATCGAGGGCACGCCGCTGCTCGGCTACTCCATGGGCATGCTGTCGAGCGGCCCCGCCGGCGAGCGCGTCCGGGACCTGCTGGTTCCCTGGGGAATGCAGATCGCCTTCGTCGGTCCGACGCTCGGCACCGCTTCCGGCATCAAGATCCTGCGCTCCGTGCTCATCAAGGGGATCGAGGCGCTGCACGACGAGATGCTGCTCGCCGCCCGCCGTTACGGAATCGCCGACACCGTGCTGGCCTCCGCGTCGAAGACCCTGGCGCGGCCGTGGATGGACACCGTCCACAGCCTCCTGCCGTCCGGCGCCATTCATGCCAAGCGGCGCGCCGAGGAGCTGGACATGTCGGCCGAGGCGGTCGCGGATGCCGGCATCGAGCCGCTCATGGCGCAGGCGATCGCCAAGCGCCTGCACTGGAAGGCGTCGCTCGGCCTCAAGGACCATTTCAACGGCGTCGTCCCCAGGGACTTCCAGGCGGCCCTCGACGCGATCGAGCAGAAGATGGCCGAGGGGAGCTAGGGCATTTCCAGGCCGGGCGTACTCGCCCGGCATCCCGGAAGATGCGCCGAGTCGAAGGCCGGAGCCGTTCCGGTCCGACCGTTCAGGTCGGAACGGCTCCGGCCGACCGATACGTTGCCGACCTGCCGGTCGGCCTTTTCGCCAGGAACCGTCAGGGCCGTCGCCGCATCGTCGGCGACGGATGAGGATCGCCCATGCACCGCCGTCACCTGCTTTCGACCTGCGCCTCCCTTTCCCTCGCTGCCTATGCGCGCCGCGCCGGCGCCGCCGACTACCCCGATCGGGCGATCGCCATGATCGTCGCATACCCGCCCGGCGGCGGCACCGACGTGGTCGCGCGGATGCTGGCGCGATACATGGCGGCTTCGCTCGGGCAGCCGGTGGTGGTGAACAACCGGGCCGGCGCGGGCGGCGAGATCGGCTTCACCGAACTCGCCCGGGCACGGCCGGACGGCTACACGATCGGCTTCATCAACACGCCCAACCTCGTCACCATCCCGATCGAGCGCCGCGCGCGCTACCGGCTGGAGGACTTCTCGCTGATCGCCAACGTGATCGACGATCCCGGCGGGTTCTTCGTGCTGGCGAACAGCCCGTTCCGCAGCCTCGCCGACCTCGTCGCGCATGCCCGCGCCAACCCGGAGGCGGTCACCTACGGCACCTCCGGAATCGGCTCGGACGACCATCTCGCCGCGCTGGCCTTCGAGCGGCAGGCCGGCGTCAAGCTCACCCATGTGCCCTTCTCCGGCGCCGCCACGGTACGCAACGCGCTGCTCGGCGGGCAGATCACCGTCGCCTCGCTCAACGTCTCCGAGGGCTTCGCCGACCTGCAGAGCGGCGCGGCGCGCGCCCTGGGCCAGATGAGCGAACGCCGCTGGGAGCAGGCGCCGGACGTGCCGACCTTCCGCGAGCAGGGCTTCGACATCCTGGAGGGCTCGATGCGCGGCGTCGGCGCGCCCGCCGGCCTGCCCGGGCCGGTGCTCGACCGGCTGTCCAACGCGGTGCGGGACGCGGTCGCGAACCCGGAATTCCGCCAGCTCGCGGCGCAGCAGGCACTGCCGCTGCGCTTCCTGGCCCCCGACGCCTTCAAGGCCGAGCTGGTCGCATTGCGCGAGCAGTACCAGAAGCTGTGGGCGGAGCATCCCTGGCGCGAATGAGCCGCGCGGCCCGGCTCCCGGCGGCTGCCGGACGGCGCCCGGTCGATCCCGCAACCTCACCGGCGCCAGCCGGCGGAAGACCCGAACCACCATGTCCATCAACGTGAGTCCGCCCAAGCCGTCGCGCCGCCTCGGGCGCATCCTGTCGCTGGACGACTTTGCCGCCGCCGCGCGGCGGCACCTGCCGCGGCCGGTCTTCGCCTATGTCTCGGGCGGCGTGGAGACGGACAGCTCGCTCCGCGCCAACCGCGACGCCTTCGCGGCGCTGTCCTTCCGGCCCGGCGTGCTGACGGACGTCTCCGGGCGCAGCACCGCCACGCCCCTGTTCGGCCAGGAGTACGCGGCCCCGTTCGGCATCGCGCCGATGGGGCTGAGCGCGCTGGTCGCCTATCGGGGCGACCTCGTGCTGGCGCAGGCCGCGGCCGCCATGAACATCCCCATGATCATGAGCGGCTCCTCGCTGATCCGGCTGGAGGAGATCGTCGAGGTCAATCCACGGGCCTGGTTCCAGGCCTACCTGCCGCCCGAGCCCGGGCGCATCGCGCGGCTGGTCGACCGCGTCGCGGCCGCCGGCTACGGGACCCTCGTCCTGACCGTGGACACGCCCGTCATGGCGAACCGCGAGAACAACATCCGGGCCGGCTTCTCGACGCCGCTGCGGCCGGGCGCGCGGCTGGCGTGGGACGGGCTGGTGCGGCCGCGCTGGACGCTCGGCACCTTCCTGCGCACGCTGGCGCGGCACGGCATGCCGCACTTCGAGAATTCCTACGCCGAGCGCGGCGCACCCATCGTGGCCCGCAACATCGTGCGCGAATTCGGCGCCCGCGACCATCTGAGCTGGGCGCATGTCGAGCAGGTCCGTCGCCGCTGGCAGGGGCGGCTGGTCGTCAAGGGGATCCTGCGCGGCGACGATGCGCGCCGGGCCCGCGACGGCGGCGCGGACGGGATCATCGTCTCCAACCATGGCGGCCGGCAGCTCGACGGCACGGTGGCGCCGTTGCGCGTCCTACCGGAGGTCGTGGCGGCGGTCGGCGGCGCGGTGCCCGTGATGCTGGACAGCGGCATCCGACGCGGCACCGACATCCTCAAGGCCCTGGCGCTCGGGGCGTGCTTCGTCTTCGTCGGGCGGCCTTTCGCCTACGCCGCCGCCATCGGCGGCCTGGCCGGGGTGCGCCACGGCATCGACCTGCTGACGACCGAGGTCAGCCGCGACATGGCGATGCTCGGCATCAATTCCGTCGCGGAGATGGGCATGGACCGTCTCGTCACCCGGGATCGCTTCTTCACGGCATCGCCGCAGCCGGCCTTCGCCTGAAGGTCGGGCCCGCCGCCCTGGCCATCACGGGCGCGGCGCTGATCGCGGCGCACGAGACGGCCGGCAGGCCGCTGGAGGAGTGAGCTTCCGGCCGGGTCGTCCCTTCGCGGGGCGGTCCGGCCGGCCCCTGCGCCCGCCGCGCCACCGCGACGGCCACCCCGTCCGGCGGCGCGGGAGCGCCGGGGCCCGCGCAGGCGGCCACCCGGCGCCTCCTACCCCTTCCCGACGTTCCAGTAGGCCGTGATCGGTGCCCGGAACGTGCCCGTCACGTTCTGCCGCCAGGCGGAGGGCTGCCAGTAGAAGCCGAGCGGGACGTAGGGCAGGACCTCGAAGGCACGGAGCTGGATCGCCTCGGCGAGTTGCTTCTGCGCGGCCGCGTCCGGCGCGTCGAACCACTCGCTGCGCAGGCGCTCGATCGTCGGGTCGTCGGGCCAGCCGAACCAGGCGTTGCGGCCGTTGGCGCGGACATACTGGTGAATGGCCGGATTCAGCACGTCGCTGCCGGCCCAGGTGGTGTGGATCACGCTCCAGCCGCCGCGTTCCACCGGCTCGCGGCTGACCCGGCGCTGGATCACCGTGCCCCAGTCGGTCGAGACCAGCTCCAGGTTGAAGCCCAGGCGCTGCAGCAGGTCGGCCGTCACCAGGGACAAGGCGTTGATCTGCGGATAGTCGGCCGGCGCCATCAGCACGACCTTCTCGCCCCTGTAGCCGGTGCGGGCCAGCGCCGCCCTGCCGCGCTCGACGCTGCGGGTGCGCAGGATGGCGTTGCCGGCCTCGGTCGCGAGCGGCGAGTGGCAGGTGTAGAAGCCCTCGCAGACCTCCCAGCCGCCCGGCTCGTCGCCGGCCACGGCACGCAGGTAGTCCCGCTGGTCCACCGCCATGGCGAGGGCCCGGCGCACGGCCGGGTCGTCGAAGGGCGGCTGGATGTGGTTCATGCGCAGGCAGCCATAGGTGCCCTGGCTGAGCCGCTGCGCCACCACCACGCCCCGGCTGCCCCGCAGCAGCGGCAGCAGGTCGTGCAGCGGATATTCCCAGTAGTCCTGCTCGCCCGCGATCAGCGCGTTGGCCGCCGTGGCGGGATCGGTCTGGATCGACCATTCCACGCGGCTCACCCGCGCCTGCTTGCCGCCGGCCGTGCCGGAGACCGGCTCCTGACGCGGCACGTAGCCGTCGAACCTGGCCCAGACGGCACGGGAGCCGGGGTTCCATTCATCCCGCAGGAAGCGGAAGGGGCCGGAGCCGGTGGGATCGGCCACCTGCTGGAACGGGTCTGTGGCGGCCAGCCGCGCCGGCATGATGAAGAGCGGCGAGGGGCTCGCCTTGCCGAGGGCGGCGAGCAGCGTCGGAAAGGGCAGCTTCAGGCGCAGCTCGAAGCGCCGGTCGTCCAGCGCCGTCAGCGAGTCGGTGCGGGCGGCGAGGAGCTGCGCCACCGTGTCGCGCACCCACCAGCGGCGGATCGAGGCGACGCAGTCGCGGGCCAGCACCTTCTCGCCGTCATGGAAGCGCAGGCCTTCGCGCAGGGTGAAGACCCAGCGTTTCCCGTCATCCTCCGTGGTCCAGCCTTCCACCATCTGCGGCCGCGGCGTGAAGCCCTCGTCCATCGCGACGAGCTGGTCGTAGACCATGTAGGCATGCACGCGCGTGACGACCGCCGTGGTCCAGACCGGGTCGAGGCTGGTGAGGTTGGCCTGCGGCACCACGCGCAGGGTGCGGGCGGCGGCCCCCTGCGCCAGGGCGGGAGTGCCGGGCATTGCCGCGAGGGGGGTGGCGGCAAGCCCGCCGAGCACGCTGCGACGTCGCATTCAGCCCTCCTGAACCCCACCCCGGCGGTGCCGATGCCGGCAGGTGGCGGTTGATGCCGCCCGACCTTTCCCCCCCTTCTTCATGCCTGGCGTCGTGGCGGCGATAAGAGCCCGTTTGACCGGGGCGGAGAAGGCCCATCCCGCCGCCGCTTCGGCCGGCGGGACGGCCCGCCCGCCGAACTCCCTTCAGCGGCCCGGATTCGCCAGCCACTCCCGCAGCTTCGACCACCTGAACCGCGCATCCCCGTTCCTGACCGCCAGCCCCAGCGCCCGCTTCTGCCCGACCAGCACCACCAGCCTCTTCCCGCGCGTGACGCCCGTGTAGAGCAGGTTGCGCTGGAGCATCGCGTAGTGCTGGGTGACGAGCGGGATCACCACGGCCGGGTATTCCGAGCCCTGCGACTTGTGGATGGTGGTGGCGTAGGCGAGGGAGAGCTCGTCCAGCTCGCCGAAGGCGTAGACCACCTCGCGGCCGTCGAAGCTGACGGCGAGCTCGCCCTCGTCCGGGTCGATCCGGGTGATGACGCCGAGATCGCCGTTGTAGACCTCGCGGTCGTAGTCGTTCTCGGTCTGCATCACCTTGTCGCCGGGGGCGTAGGTCCAGCCGAAGCGTTCGATGCGGGGCTCGCCGGACGGGTTGAGCGCGCGCTGCAATTCCGCGTTGAGGGAGCGGGCGCCGAGGCCGCCGCGGTTCATCGGGCAGAGCACCTGGATGTCGCGCACCGGGTCGAGGCCGAAGCGGGCGGGGATGCGCTCGCGGACCATGGTGAGGAGCAGGGTGAGGGCGTCCTCGGGCTCGGCGGCCTCGACGAAGAAGAAGTCGGAATCCGGGGTGGCGGCGAGCTCGGGCATGCGGCCCTGGTTGATGCGGTGGGCGTTGGTGACGACGCGGCTGGTGGCGGCCTGGCGGAAGACCTCGGTGAGCCGGACGGTGGGGATGGTGCCCGCGTTGATGATGTCGGCCAGCACCTGGCCGGGGCCGACGCTGGGAAGCTGGTCCATGTCGCCGACCAGGAGCAGCGCGGCGTGGTCGGGCAGGGCGCGCAGCAGCGCGCGCATCAGCGGGACGTCGACCATGCTGGTCTCGTCCACCACGAGCAGGTCGCAGGCGAGCGGGCTCTGCTCGTTGCGGCGGAAGCCGCCGGTCTTCGCATCCGTTTCCAGCAGGCGGTGGATGGTGCGGGCCTCGAGGCCGGTGCTTTCCGAGAGGCGCTTGGCGGCGCGGCCGGTGGGGGCGCAGAGCGCGACCTCGACCTTCTTGGCGGCGAGGATGCGCAGGATCGAATTCACCAGCGCGGTCTTGCCGACACCGGGGCCGCCGGTGACGACGAGGCAGCGCGTGCGCAGCGCGAGGCGGACGGCCTCGCGCTGGCTCCCGGCGAGGGCGAGGCCGGTGCGGGATTCGACCCAGGGGAGGGCCTTGTCGGCATCGATCATGGGCCAGGGCGGCGCGGTGACGGCGAGGCGGCGCAGGCGCTCGGCGATCTCCTGCTCGGCGCGGTAGAGGCCGGCGAGGAAGACGCAGGGGCGGTCGGCGAGCGTGTCGGCGATCAGCTCGCCGGAATCGAGTTCGAGGCGCAGCGCGGGCTCGATGGCGGGGGGCGGGATCTCGATGAGGGTGGCGGTCTGTTCGAGCAGCTCGTCGCGGGGCAGGCCGCAATGGCCCTGGTCCATGGCCTCGGCCAGCGCGAAGGAGAGGCCGGCGCGCAGGCGGATCTCCGCGTCGGGCGGGATGCCGAGGCGGCGGGCGATCTGGTCGGCGGTGCGGAAGCCGATGCCGCGTATGTCTCGCGCGAGGCGGTAGGGGTTCTCGGTGATCGTCGCGATGGCGGCGGCGCCGTAGGTGCGGTGGATGCGCACGGCGCGCGAGGTGCCGACGCCGTGCGCGTGCAGGAACAGCATGATCTCGCGCACCGCCTTCTGCTCGGCCCAGCCGGCGATGATGCGCGCCGCGCGCTTGGGGCCGATGCCGGCGACCTCGCGCAGGCGCTCGGGCTGCTGCTCGATCAGGTCGAACACGTTCTCGCCGAAGCCGGCGACGAGGCGCCTGGCGTAGACCGGGCCGATGCCACGGATCATGCCGGAGCCGAGGTAGCGCTCGATGCCCTCGATCGTGGTGGGGGGCATCGCCTTGAGGAAGGCGGCGCGGAATTGCAGGCCGTGGCTGCGGTCGTTCACCCAGGCGCCGCTGGCCTGCACGAACTCGCCGGCGGCGATGGCGGCGGCGTGGCCGACCAGGGTGACGACGTCCCGGTGGCCGCGCGCCTTGAGCCGCAGCACGCAGAAGCCGGTTTCCGGGCTGTGGAAGGTGACGCGCTCGACGAGGCCGGCGAGGGCCTCGGCGGGTGGGGCCTGGGCCGATGGGGCCTGGGCCAATGGAGGATGGGCGGGTGGGGGCGGCACCGGCGGGGCGTGGGTTCAGGCGGGGCGGGCGGCGCCTGGGCCGGGGCGGGCGGCGAAGCGGGAGGGCTGGGTGCGGCGCGGCGCCGGCAGGCGCGGCGCGGCGCGGCCGGCCGTGCCGGGGAGGCGGCCCGACGGGCGGGCGCGATGGCGCCGCCGGGCGGGGCATGCCGCTGCCACGCCCGGGCGGCCCGGGGTGGCGGCGGTTACGGCCCGGCGCATCACTTCATGCGGCCGCGCCGCTCCGCCCCGGCATTGCTCCAGCGCGGCGTGCGGGGCTGGCTGGTGCGGCGCTTGATCATGCGCACCTTGCTGCCTTCGTTGCCGCCGCTCGCCTCGACCTCGGCGAGCAGGTCGGCGGCGGCCTCGGCCTCGGCCTCGGCCGCCTCGGCGCGCGGCGAGGGTTCCGGCGCGAAGGCCGGCGGGGCCTCGGCCGCGTTGCGGGCGGTGGTCCGGTGCGGCGCGGCGGCGAGGATCGCCGACAGCGTGCCGTGGGTCTCGTAGAAGCCGCTGCCGTGGCGGGTGATGAGGCAGGGGCGGCCGTCGACGGAGAAGATGCGGCGCTGCATGGTCAGGCGCGCGATCTGGTCGTCGGTCGCGGGAAGCATGACGCAGCCGCACGCCTCTGCGGCACCGCGCTGCTCGGGGCTGAGTTCCAACGTGTTGTTCCTGGGTCGGAGAGAGGCGGCATGGCCGCCCGGTGGGCGGGACGTGGACGCCGCCCGGCCATTCACTTCTAGGGCCATCGCCGGCCCGCTCCAAGCGATTCCGGGCGCGGAGGGCCCATGCGGTGACGGCGCGGGTGGGGCAGGGAACCCGGAACGGGCCGGCACGTCGAAGCAGCCATCGTTGCCGGCCGGGATGGACCGTCCGGGTTCCGGCCCCCTCCCGCGGGGGGGGGGACCGACCGGGGCGGGCCGTTCCCGACCGGCGCCGTCCGCGGTGGGCGGGTCGAAGGGGCCGGGTGCCCCGGCCGGCGGAGCGAACCAGCAGGAGCCTTGCGGACATGACCGAGCCGACGCCTCGACCCTCCTTCGCGCGCATGCCGACGCGGCGCCTCGACGAGCTCGACGGCGTCGCGGTCGCCGTGCTCGGCGCGTCGCACGCCTCTCCCTACGCGGCCGGGCAGTCCAGCCATTCCGCCGGGGCGCCGGGCGCGCTGCGCCGGGCCACGGAGAGCTGGGCCTACCAGCTCCAGCAACTCGACTTCGACCTCGGCGCGACGCTGGTGGGGAAGGAGGCCGGCACGCGCGGCATCGTCGACTGCGGCGACGTGGAGACCGACCCGTCGGACGCCGAGGGGAACCGGGCGCGCATCGAGGCGGCGGTGCGGCAGGTGCTGGCGGCGGGCGCGGTGCCGGTGGTGATCGGCGGCGACGACTCCGTGCCGATCCCGGTGTTCCGCGCCTACGAGGGGCGCGGGCCGCTCACCATCCTCCAGGTGGACGCGCATGTGGACTGGGGCGACGCCATCAAGGGCAACCCCTACGGCTACGGCAGCACCATGCGCCGCGCGGCGGAGAATCCCTGGGTGACCGGGATGGTGCAGGTGGGCATACGCGGCCTCGGCAGCGGCACCGCCGACCAGACCGAGGATGCCCGGGGCTGGGGCTCGCGCATCGTCACGGCGCGCGAGGCGCGGCGGATGGGGATGGAGGCGGTCGCGGCGCTGCTGCCGGAAGGCGGCGACTGCCTGATCGCCGTGGACTTCGACGGGATGGACCCGGTGGTGATGCCCGCGGTGGCGATGCCGACGCCGGGCGGGCCGGGCTACGACGACATGCTCGACCTGTTCCACGCCGTGGCCGCGCGGTCGCGCATCGTCGGCGCCTGCTTCGTGGAATTCGTGCCGGAGAAGGACCCGGGCGGGCTCGCGGGACTGACGGCGGCGCGGCTGATCGCCGTCACGCTCGGGCTGATCCGCGGCGTCGGGCGCTGAGGAACGGCGCGGGGGGACGCCCTCGGGGCGGTGACCGGGCCGGCCGGTTCCCTGGGGACGGTCGGCGGCCGGTGTTCGGCCTGGCGGCCGGCCGGTGGCCGGCCCGCTGGCCCGGACGGGCGGCTTCCCGGGGATCTCCGGCCGTTCAGTTGCCGGTGTCGCCCCGCAGGTGCGCATCCACGGCGGCGCGCAGCACCGACGGCTGCAGCAGCACGATCGAGCGCCGGCTGGCGACGATCAGGCCGGCGCGGGACATCTGCGACAGCTCGCGCGACACGGCCTCGCGGCGGGTGCCGATCCGCGCGGCCAGGATGTGGTGCGCGGGCGGCGGGGAGATGATGCGGCCGCCGCCCTCCCGCTCGCGCGACAGGCGCAGCAGCTCCGCATAGAGGCGGTAGCGGACGGGCAGGACCGCGAGCTCCAGCAGGCGCTCGTCCTTGCCGCGCAGCCGTTCGGAGAAGAAGCGCAGCAGCCGGTGGGCGAAGGCCGGGGTGCGCAGCGTGAAGTCGAGGAAGGCCGCGCCGCGCACCAGGCAGACGCGGGAGCGGTGCAGGGCGGTGACGTTGGCCGATCGCGGCGCGCCGTCGATCGCCGCCAGCTCGCCGAAGAAGTCGCCGGCACCGAGGTCGTTGAGGATCACCTCCTGCCCCGAGGCGGTGCGGACGATGACGCGGACGCTGCCCTCGATGATGAAGAAGACGTCGTCGGTGGGGTCGCCGAAGTCCACCAGCACCGCGCCGGCCTCGTAGGGGCGCGAGTGGCCGTGCTGCGCGAGCGCCTCCAGTGCCGCCGTGCCGAGATCCGCGAGCATGGGGATGCGGGTCAGGTCGACGGCGACGCGCTGGGCGCCGCCCGCCCGGCCCGGCTCGTCGTTAGCGGCGGGCCGGGTGTCGACGGGCAGAGGGGTATCGCTCTTCATCGGAAAGGGCATGGGCTTTTCCACCGCCGGGGGCCGACCGCATCCCGCCGCGCAACCGGAACGGAACAGCGGAGAAGGGTCGCCTGCCGGACGCGGCCCGATAGGCGGACGGGGATCGAGGATCCATCCATTCGGGCCGCCTTTTCATACCCCGAATTGAGGATGCGTCCTTAGCGGAACCGGCGTCGTGCCTGGGGGCCGGCGCGACGCGGAGGCCGATCGGCCACGTTCGCAACTATATTTCTGTTTCCGGCCCGTTGGACATATGGAACATTGCTCGTGATCCGGTCAGGACTTGCCGGTTGCCACGAAAGGATGGTGTCCATGGTCGCGGGAACGAGGATCGGGCGGCTGCCCGCTGCGGCACGGCGCGCGCCGGGACGGTGAGGGGAAGCGGCGCGCCCCGGCGAGGCGCGACGTCGGCGCAGGCTGCGGCGGCCGGTCCCGCGCGGCACGCATGACACCCTGGCCTCGCGACGGTCCCGGGGGATCGTTTCCCTCCCGGTTCCCCGATGCTATCACCGCCCCGCCGCCACGATCACCATGGTGTGACCGGCCCGCTCCGGAAAGCGGCGCCCGACCCTGCCCGCGCGGCCTTACCCATGTCGGAGCCACGAACCCTTCCCGTTATGGTCCCGCGAGACCTTATCCGCTGGCCTGGACGGCCGGATGGTGCGTCGGCCGGGCCCGCCCGACCGGGCGGCGCGTGTTGGCATGGCAACCACTTCCGCATCCCCCTCGGCCGACCACGCCGGGATTTCCGTGGGCGGATGCAACATCCGCGATGGCCGATCCGGCGGCGCGTTCTGTAGATTGATGCACGATAGGAGAGGCTAACGGCATGACCAAAGGTTCTGACCTGCTGGTGGCGGCGCTCGAGAACGAGGGCGTCGACCGCATCTTCGGGGTTCCCGGCGAGGAGAACCTGGACGTCGTCGAGTCGATCCGGCGTTCCAGCATCGAGCTGGTGCTGACGCGGCACGAGCAGTCGGCGGCGTTCATGGCGGCGACGCACGGACGGCTGACGGGCCGGCCGGGCGTGTGCATCACCACGCTCGGCCCGGGGGCTCTGAACCTGACCACCGGCGCGGCCTACGCCAACCTCGGCGCCATGCCGATGGTGATGCTGACCGGGCAGAAGGGCATCCTGAGCAGCCGGCAGGCGCGGTTCCAGATCGTCGACGTCATCTCGGCCTTCAAGCCGCTGACCAAGATGAGCCGGCAGATCGTCTCCGGCGCGATGATCCCGACGCTGGTGCGCGACGCCTTCCGCATCGCCATGGAGGAGCGGCCCGGCCCGGTGCTGCTGGAGCTGCCCGAGGACATCGCCGGCGAGGAGGCGGAGGCGAAGCCGATGGTGCCGCCGCACCCGGTGGAGATCCCGGTGGCGCACCCGGCCTCGCTCGACCGCGCCGCCGCGATGATCCTGGAGGCCAGGCGGCCGCTGATCATGCTCGGCGCCGCGGCGAGCCGGCCGCGCTCGACCTCGGGCCTCGCCGAGTTCGTGCTGCGCACGCGCATCCCCTACTTCACCACCCAGATGGGCAAGGGCACGGTGCCGGGCGGGTCGAGCCTCTACATGGGCACGGCGGCGCTCTCCGAGCGCGACTACGTGCACGAGGCGATCGACCGGGCGGACCTCATCATCGCGATCGGGCACGACACGATCGAGAAGCCGCCCTTCATCATGGGCCCGAAGGGGCCGCAGGTGATCCACGTCTCCTACACGCCGGCCAACGTGGAGACGGTGTACTTCCCGCATGCCGAGGTGATCGGCGACGTGGGCCCGAGCCTGGTGGCCCTGGCCAACCGGCTGGAGGGGCGGCTGCCCAACGCGGGGGCGCTGCTGCCGCTGCGCGAGAACATCCTGGGGCGCATCGCCGACCGCGCCACCGAGGACCGCTTCCCGCCGACGCCGCAGCGCATCGTGCACGACGTGCGGCAGGTGATGCCGTCGGACGGGATCGTCGCGCTCGACAACGGCATGTACAAGATCTGGTTCGCGCGCAACTACCGCACCTACGTCGCCAACACGCTGCTGCTCGACAACGCGCTGGCCACCATGGGCGCGGGGCTGCCCTCCGCGATGATGGCCTCGATGCTCTATCCCGAGCGGCGCGTGATGGCGGTGTGCGGCGACGGCGGCTTCATGATGAACAGCCAGGAGATGGAGACCGCGGTCCGCCTCCGGCTCAACCTGGTGGTGCTGATCCTCGACGACAGCGCCTACGGCATGATCCGCTGGAAGCAGGCGGTGGACGAGTTCCCCGATTTCGGCCTGACCTTCGGCAACCCGGACTTCGTGAAGTACGCCGAGGCCTATGGCGCCAAGGGCACGCGCGTCACCCGCACCGAGGACTTCGTGCCGGTGCTGGAGGCGGCGTTCAAGGCGGGCGGCGTGCACATCGTGGCCGTGCCGGTGGACTACTCCGAGAACGTCCGCGTGCTGGTGGACGAGCTGCGCGCCAAGGTGCCCGCCGCCGCCGAGGTCGAGCCGGTCTGAGCGCAGGGTCCGCCCGGGATCGCGCCGGCGCGGTCGGGGAGGGAGGCGGGGCCGGGGCGCCGCCGGCCGCCGGCCCCGGCGTGACGACGGTCCGGACCGGCGCGGGGGCGCCTCCGCCGGGGGAGGCCGTGGCGCCGGGACGACGCGTGGCGCGCCGCCGCCCCCACCGGGCGGGCGGCGCGGCCGACCGGGAGGAAGAAAGCATGCAGCGCATCCGTCGCGGCCGGCCGATGCCGGCGCCGTGCACGAGCCGGGCCTGACCATGGAAAATTTCGATTACGGAAAGGCGTTCACCGACATGTGGGCGTTGGGCGGCAAGGCCTTCATGACCGCGCAGGAGACCGCCATGCGCGCGATGCGCGAGAGCATGGCGGCCTTCTCGAGTGCCGGTGCGATGGCGGAGGGCGCCGCCGCTCTGCCGGACCTCGCCGCCGAGAGCGGCGAGCTGGCACGGACCAGCCGGGCGCTGGCGGAGCTGATGGCCTCGGCCACCAGCCTCTCCGCCATGCTGGCGCAGCGCCTGCCGGAGGGCGAGGCCGGCAGCAGCGTCGCCTCCGGCGCCTTCCGGCGCATGATCGACCCGCGAATCTGGCTCGGCGGCGGCGACGAGATGGACCAGGCGCTGCGCCGGCTGGCCGAGGGGCCGCGCCTCGCCGACCTGTGGGACGTGGAGCGGAAATTCCTCCGGCTGTTCAAGAGCTGGCTGACGCTGCGCCGGCACGGGATGGAGCACAACATCCTGGTGCTGGAAGGCTGGATGCGCGCGGGCCGCGCCTTCAACGAGCGGCTGGCCGCGCTTTCGGCCAAGGGCGAGGCGCCCGATGGCCAGCGCGCCATGCTCGACCTCTGGGTGGAGGTGGCGAACCGGTCGCTGCTGCAGATGCAGCATTCGGAAGCCTACCTGAAGTCCCAGGCGCAGCTCCTCAAGTCGAGCACCGAGCTGCGCGTGGTGCAGCGCGAGCTCGCGGAATACTACGGCGACCTCTACGGCTTCCCGACGCGTACCGAGATCGACGACGTGCACCGCACCGTCACGGAGCTGCGTCGCGAGGTGCGGCAGCTCCGGCGGCAATTGCGGGATGGCGGGTCGGCGGTGGCCGCGGCGCCGGCCGAATCCCCGGCCGAACGCCCGGCCCCGCCCTCGGCCTCGCGCAGGGCGGCACCGTCGCGCGGGCCGAAGGCGATCGAGGCGCCGGCGGCGGTGTCCGTGCCGGCGCTGTCGGAGCCGGCCGAGCCGGCGCCGGCGGCGGCCGACACGGCGGCGGGAGGGACGGCGCGGCGCGGCGGGCGCGCCGGCGTCGGCAGGCGGGCCAGGAAGGAGGGCTGAACCGTGGCGCAGCAGGGAACCGGCGCGCAGCCGGCCGAGAGCGGCGAGGGCGGGTCCGCGGCGGCGAAGCCGGCCGAGGCCGCGACGACCGGCGCGAAGCGTGCCGGCAAGGAAGGCGCCGGCAAGGAAGGCGGGGGCAAGCAGGGCGGGGACAAGGGAGGCGGGAGCGCGGCCGCCATGTCCGGCGCGGCGCGGATGGCGGCGCGCTTCATGCGCGGCACCCGCATGATGAGCGACCTGCGCGACGAGGACGTGCAGATCGCCACGACGCCCAAGGACGAGGTGTGGCGCTCCGACAAGGTGACGCTGTACCGCTACCGGCCGCTGACCGAGCGGCGCGTGCGGACGCCGCTGCTGATCGCCTACGGGCTGATCGGCCGCTACACCATGGCCGACCTGCAGGAGGACCGCTCGCTGGTCCGCAACCTGCTCAAGCTCGGCATCGACCTGTTCGTGGTGGACTGGGGCAACCCGACGCGGGCGGACCGGTTCCTGACGCTCGACGACTACGTGGAGGGCTATCTCGGCGACTGCGTGGACGAGATCCGGCGGATCACCGGCTCGGCGCAGGTCAACCTGCTCGGCATCTGCGAGGGCGGCGTGTTCACCACCGCCTACGCGGCGCTGGAGCCGGGGAAGGTGAAGAACCTCGTCCTCACCATCACCCCGATCGACTTCCACGCCGACCAGGCGGAGGAGCGGCTGGGCTTCGGCTTCATCAACCTCTGGACCCGCTCGCTCGACCCGGCCGACATCGACCGGATGATCGACACCCATGGCAGCCTTCCCGGCGCCTTCATGGGCTCGGTGTTCAACATGATGACTCCGATGCGCTCCATGCTGAAGTACAACGTCGACATGCTGGACGTCATGGACGACGAGAAGAAGCTGCTGAACTTCCTGCGCATGGAGAAGTGGATCGCGGACCGGCCGGACCATCCGGGCGAGGCGGCGAAGCAGTGGCTGATCGACCTCTACCAGCAGAACAAGCTGGTGAAGAACGAGCTGGAGCTGGGCGGGCGCCGGGTGGACCTCGGCAACGTGACCATGCCGGTGCTCAACGTCTACGCCAAGGACGACCACATCATTCCGCCCTCCACCTCCCGCGCGCTGGGCGCCAGGGTGGGCACGCAGGACTACTCGGAACTGGCGTTGCCGGGGGGGCATGTCGGCGTGTTCGTGGGCGGGCGCAGCCAGGGGCTGCTCGGCTCCGGCATCGCCGAGTGGCTGGGGAAGCGCGACGCGTGAGCCGAAGCGAGGGGACGGCCATGAAGGACAAGATCGTATCGCCCGAGGAGGCCGCCGCGATCATCCGCGACGGCGACACCGTCTGCGTCTCGGGCTTCGTCGGCTCGGGCACGCCGGACGAGCTGATCATCGCCATCCAGAAGCGCTTCGAGCAGTCGGGCACGCCGAGGGGGCTGACCCTGGTCTTCGCCGCGGCGCCGGGCGACGGCGGGGAGAAGGGGCTGAACCGGCTGGCCGACCCGAAGCTCGTCAAGCGCGCGGTGGGCGGGCACTGGTCGCTGCTGCCCAAGCTCGGCGCGCTGGCGCTGCAAGGCAAGATCGAGGCCTACAACCTGCCGCTCGGCGTGATCTCGCAGCTCTACCGCGACATCGCGGCGCGACGTGCCGGGGCGCTCTCGCGCGTCGGGCTGCGCACCTTCGTCGACCCGCGCCTGGAGGGCGGCAAGCTCAACGACCGCACCACCGAGGACCTCGTGAAGGTGATCGAGGTCGAGGGCAAGGAGTGGCTGTTCTACAAGGCCTTCCCGATCAACGTGACGCTGATCCGCGGCACCACCGCCGATCCCGCCGGCAACATCACCATGGAGCGCGAGGCGCTGACGCTCGACACGCTGCCGGCGGCGATGGCGGCGAAGAACTCGCGCGGCTTCGTCATCGCGCAGGTCGAGCGCCTCGCGGCCGAGGAATCGCTCGACCCGCGCCAGGTGCACATCCCCGGCGTGCTGGTGGACTGCGTGGTGGTGGCGAAGCCCGAGAACCACATGCAGACCTACGCCACGCCCTACAGCGCGGCGCTGGCCGGCAAGATGCGCGTGCCGCTGGACCGCATCGAGCCGCTGCCGCTCGACGAGCGCAAGGTGATCGCGCGGCGCGCGGCGCTGGAGCTGCCATTGGGCGGCGTGGTCAACCTCGGCATCGGTATGCCCGAGGGCGTGGCCGCCGTCGCCTCCGAGGAGCGGGTGCTGCGCTACCTGACGCTGACCGCCGAGCCCGGCATCGTCGGCGGCGTGCCGCAGAGCGGGCTCGACTTCGGCGCGGCGCTCAACCCGCAGGCGATCATCCAGCAGAACCAGCAATTCGACTTCTACGACGGCGGCGGGCTCGACCTCGCCTGCCTCGGGCTCGCGCAGGCGGACGAGGCGGGCAACGTCAACGTCTCGAAGTTCGGCCCGCGCCTCGCCGGGGCCGGCGGCTTCATCAACATCAGCCAGAACGCGCGCAAGTTGATCTTCGCCGGCACCTTTACCGCGGGCGGACTCAAGATCGCGATCGCCGACGGCAAGGTGCGGATCGAGAAGGAGGGGCGGGCGAAGAAGTTCAACAGGAAGGTCGAGCAGGTGACGTTCAGCGGCGACTACGCCGCCGAGATCGGCCAGCCCGTCTTCTTCGTCACCGAGCGGTGCGTGCTCAAGCGCACCGCCGAGGGGCTGGAACTGACCGAGGTGGCGCCGGGCATCGACGTCGACCGCGACATCCTGGCGCAGATGGAATTCAAGCCCATCGTGAAGTCGCCTAAGCCCATGGATGCGCGCATCTTCCGCGAGGAGCCGATGGCGCTGGAGCAGATCCTGCTCGGGCTCAGCCTGCAGGACCGCATCAGCTACGACCCGCTGCGCAACATCATGTTCATCAACTGGGAAGGCTTCAAGGTACGCACGGCCGAGGATGTCGAGCTGGTGCGGCGCGAGGTCGAGGGGCGCTGCCGCATGATCGGCCGGCGCGTGGCCTTCATCGCCAATTACGATTCCTTCTACATCGACCCGATGGTGAGCGACGCCTGGTTCTCGCTGATCACCTACCTGGAGAACCGCTACTACACCAAGGCCTCGCGCTACACGACCAGCGCCTTCATGCGCCTCAAGCTCGGCGCCGGGCTGGCGGAGCGGACGCTGGCGCCGCACATCTTCGAGACCGCACCCGAGGCGCACGCCTTCACGGGCGCGCGCGAGGAGGCGTAGCGCGGGGCGTCGGGCCGGATCGCGGGTGCGGCGGCGATCCGCCGCGCCCGCCGGCGGAAGGCACGGGCGGGGCCGGCCCTGGGCCCGGTTCTGCCCGGGCCGGGTTCAGCCCGGCCGGGTCATCCACTCCACGATCAGGTTCACCTGGTCGTCGTCGAGCAGCGCCGGCGCGTGGCCGCAGCCGGGGATGTCGGCGAGGGTGGCGCGCGGGCCGCGCCGCGTCATGTCCTCGGCGGTCTCGGAGAGCAGCAGGTCGGAGTACTCGCCGCGCAGCACCAGGGTGGGGCAGCGTATCGCGTCCCAGTAGTGCCAGAGGCTGAGGTTGTAGAGCAGGTTCGGCGCGAAGGCGGTGGCGATGCGCGGGTCGCACAGCATGCGGTAGCTGCCGTCCTCGGTGCGCTCGACGCTCCAGCGGGTCAGGTGGCGCCACTCCTCGTCGGAAAGGTCGCCGAAGGGCGAGAGGGTGGTGCGGAAATAGGCCTCGGCGGTGGCGTAGTCCGGGAAGCCATGCGGCATGACGCGGATGTAGGAGCCGAGGCGGTGCAGCGCCGACCAGGGCAGGAAGGGGCCGATGTCGTTGACGACGAGCTGGCGGATCGGCGACTTCTCCTGCCCCGCCAGCAGGATGCCGGTCAGCCCGCCGAGCGAGGTGCCGACGTAGTCGATCTGGGTGGCGCCGGTGCGGGCGATCACCGCCGTCATGTCCATGACGTACTGCGGCAGCGCGTACTCGGTGGGATCGGACAGCCGGTCGCTGCGGCCGCGCCCGACGAGGTCGGGGCAGAGGACGCGGTAGCCCTTCCTGGCCAGCGCCGCCGCGACGCGGTCGAAGTCGCGGCCCTGGCGCGAAAGGCCGTGCACGCAGAGTGCCACCTTGGGGGAGTCCGGGTCGCCCCATTCGGTGTAGGCGATGTGGTGGAAGCCGCCGCTCTTGGAGACGCTGAGCACCCGCATGGCGCGCGGGGCGCCCTCGTAGGTGATCTGCTCCGGATCGTCCTCGGGGTCGAGCGGGGCGGGCGCCTCGGGAGAGTGGGCCTCGGCGGTCGGGGATCCGGTCGGCAATGCCTCCGTGGCCGCAGGGGCCTCGGCGGTGGCGGCGCGGGCCGGGGCGGTGGGCTTCGGGACGGCAGGAGCAGCCGGGGAACCGGTCCTGGGCGGCGGATCGAGAATGGCCTCGAAATCGATCTCGTCGATGTCTCGCATGCGGCAGTCGGTCCTTCCCGGTCGGCCCGGCGGTGCTTCCCGCTCGGGGCGGGGAGGCGGCCGGATCGCGCTGCGTGGCGTGGCCCGTGCGTCGGCGGGCGCATGCCGAAGGTGTGGTCGTCTCCAGCCCGGCCTAGGCAGGCTGCGCAAGCCTGCCCAGCCCGGTGGGACGTCCCATGGAACACGCCGTGGCAGGGGTAGGCCGCTCCGACGGGGCGACGATACGTTGCCGGGATGGCATAGCGCGGCGGCGGGGCCGTCTCAAGAAATTTGCGCGCCGCACCATCGCCGCTGGTGGCGGCACCGGCCGCGCGGCCGAGGGTCCTGCCGGCGCGTCCCGGTCCGGGCGGCGCCGATGGCGGGCGCCGTCGACGGGTGGCGCCGCGGGTGCGAGGCGGCGCGCGCCGGGTCGCGACGCCGGGCCGGTCACGCGGGCGGCCGGGCCGTTCCAACCTTTCGACCCGGCGCATCTTCCGAGCCGCCGGGCGCGCGCGCCCGGCCTGAGAATGCGCTACTGGCCGAGGAAGCTCACATGCGCGGCGACGATGCGCCAGCCCTCGTCCGGGAAGCGGACCCAGCTCTGGCTCTGCCGGCCGCGCTTCCCGCTCTCGACGCGCACGAACTCGGTGTTGGCGGTGGCGAAATCGGTGCCGTAGGTGGTGATGACGGTGTTCTCCAGGCGGCGCTGGAGGTCGGTGGTGGCGCGCCCGGCGCGGAAGCCGGCGATGGCGTCCCAGCCGTAGAGGTTCTCGCCGGCGCCGTAGCGCAGCGTGCGCGGGTCGCGGCGGAACAGCAGGCCGAGCGTCTCGACGTCGTTGGCCATCAGCGCGCGCTCGTAGCCGGCGAAGGCGTCGCGCACCTCCTGCACCACCTCGGGGCGGTCGATCTCCATCAGGCGGGTTCCTTCTCGGTGAGGTAGGCGCGCCAGCCGCCGGTGGCGGTGATGTCGGGTGCGCCCTCGATGCCGGCGGCCTCGCAGAGGAAGCCGAGCGCCTCGCCCTCGGCCAGGGCGACGCGGCCGAAGCCGAGCGGGGCCGGCACCTGGGCGAGCAGGGCGCCGATCGCGGCGGTGGGGAGGGCCCAGAGCTCGCCGGCGATGGCGGCACCGGCCTGCCGGCGGCCGGCGACGGCGTCGTCGCCCGGCCGATCCCGGGGCGCGACCCGCAGCAGGCCGGGGCGGGCGCCGAGGTCGTACAGGCGGTAGCAGGGGGCGGTGCGGGCCTCGGCGAGGAAGCGGCCGCCGAGCGCGGTGACCTGCGGGTTCAGCGGCAGGCCGGCCATGTGGGCGCCGATGCAGAACAGCGCCGTCTCGTCGGCGCGGAGCGGCGGCGGGGCGGGCGGGGCCGGTACCGCGCCGGCCATGGCGCCGAGGCCGGGGGGCGGGGTGCCGGCGGGCGCGGCCGCGTCCAGCGCCGCATGCAGCGCGGCGCCGAGGGCGCCGAGGCGGGCCTCGGCGAAGGCGGGGGCGAGCAGGGTGACGCCGAAGGGGCGGCCATCCGGCCGGAAGCCGGCCGGGATGGCGAGGCCCGAGAGATCGGCGATGTTGACGAAGTTGGTGTAGGTGCCGAGGCGGCTGTTGGCGGCGATCGGCTCGGCGGCGAGGTCGGCCAGGGTGGGCGCGCCGGGGGCGGTGGGGACGAGCAGCAGGTCGTGGGCCGCGAACAGGTCGCGGGCCAGGCGGCGGGCCTCGGCGGCGGCATGGAAGTCGTCGAAGGCGTCGACGGTGCGGCCGCGGAAGCCGGCCTCCAGGATGCCGCGCGTGACGGGGTGGACGGCGTCGGGACGCGTCTCGAGGAAGCCGCGCAGCGCCGCCGTGCGCTCGGCGACCCAGGCGCCCTCGTAGAGCCGGCGGGCGAGGGCGAGGAAGGGGGCGAGGTCCACGCGGGCGATGCGGGCGCCGAGCGCCTCGGCCCGGGCGAGGGCTGCGGCGAAGAGGGCGGCGTCGGCCGGCGTGTCGAAGGCGAGCTGGTCGGTCTCGGGGATGGCGAGGCGGGTGACGGGGGGCCGCGCGCCGGGGAGCGGGCTCCAGCCGGCGGGGGCGGGGCGGGCGTAGCGGTCGGCCGGGTCCGGGCCGGCGATCACGGCGAGCACGGCGGCGGCGTCGGCCACGGTGAGGGCGAAGACGGAGACGCAGTCGAGCGAGCGGCAGGCGGGGACGACGCCGCGCGTCGGCACCAAGCCGAGGCTGGGCTTGAGGCCGACGATGTTGTTCAGCATGGCCGGCACCCGGCCGGAGCCGGCCGTGTCCGTGCCGAGGGAGAAGGCGGCGATGCCGGCGCCGACGGCGGTGGCGCTGCCCGAGGAGGAGCCGCCGGGGATCAGCGCCGGGTCGAGCGCGTTGCGCGGCGTGCCGTAGGGGGAGCGGGTGCCGTTCAGGCCGGTGGCGAACTGGTCGAGATTCGCCTTGCCGAGCGGGATGGCGCCGGCGGCGAGCAACCGGGCGACGGCGGGGGCGTCCTCGGCCGGGGTGTAGGCGTATTCCGGGCAGGCGGCGGTGGTGGGCAGGCCGGCGAGGTCGATGTTGTCCTTCACCACGAAGGGCACGCCGTAGAGGGGGCGGCCGCGCGGGCCTTCCGCCGCGAGTTGCCGCGCGCGCGCCAGCACGGCCTCGCGCGGCAGGGGGGCGATGAACAGCGCCGGGTCGTCCCAGGCGGCGATGCGGTCGAGCGCCGCCTCGGCCAGCGCGACGGGGCTGCCGCCGGCGGCGAGGTAGGCGGCGATCGCGGGCAGGGTGGGGATGGCGGGCGGGGCCGGCGGATTCGTCATGTCCGGGCGGTCGGGCGCGTGCGGGGGGTCAGAGGAGCAGGTCGGCGGCGGCGCGGGCCAGTTCGCCGCCCGGCTGGCTGAGCGCGTCGACCACGGTGAAGTGGTTGGCGCCGGCGACGGGAATCAGCGGGCCGCGCAGGTGCGCCTCGGCGCGCTGGCCGTGCCAGTGGCGGGACTGGCGGCGCAGCTCGGGCAGCTCGGCGCTGCCGTAGGCGACGGCGACGGGCTTGGTGACGGGGGCGAGGCGCAGCGGCGAGAGCGCGGCCAGCTCGTCCTCGGAGAGCCGCAGCTTCTCGTCGAGGTAGGTGTCGCGGATCGGCGCCAGCTCGTAGATGCCGGAGATGGCGAGGCCGGCCGTGACCAGCGGGTGGCTCATCCCCATCGCGGTGAGGTGGCCGCCCGCCGACCAGCCGGAGAGCACCACCTTGCCGGCGATGCCGTGCCGCGGGCCTTCCGCCGCCAGCCAGTCCAGGGCGCGGTGGATCTCGTTCACGATCCCGGTGAGCGTCGCCTCGGGCGCCAGCGTGTAGCCGGGCAGGGCGGTGGACCAGCCCATGGCGAGCGCGCCCTCGGTCAGCGCGCCGAAGTCGTGCCGGCGGTTGCGCTGCCAGTAGCCGCCATGGATGAAGACGAGGCAGGGAGCACCGGGCTCGGAAGCGGGGAACAGGTCCCAGCGGTTGCTCTCGCCCTCGCCGTAGGGAAGGTCGAGGTGGTCGGGGCGGGCCGCGCGCAGGGCGGCGGACGCCTCGTTGCGCTTCGCCATCAGTGCCTGGCAGTCGGGGACCGCCTTGTTGTTGTTGTAGGCGTCGTCGCGCGTGGCCTGGTCGGCCTCGTTCCAGAAGTCGGGCAGGGGCTGGTACATGCGCGTCGGGTCCCGATGGTTCGCGCCGGCGCGGCTGCCGGCCGGCGCATGGTCCCGCAATCCGCCGCCCGACGCGACGGGGCGTCCGGCGAGGATTGCATTCAGGATTGGTGTCCTGAATGCAGCCTGAATGCAATCGGCATGCCGGCGACGTCTCGGACGGCGGCCGGTCCCGGCGGGGCGGCTCGGCTGCCTCCGGCCTGGGCAGGGCGCCCGGCGGCCGCCCGGAACCGCTCCGGAGCGTCTGCTGCCCGACCGTGCCGCCCGATGGCGACGTTCGCCGACACGATGGGAACCGTACCGAAGGGTCGTCGCGGGTGGTGCCCCTTCCGATACCCCTTTCCGCGGGACCGGCCGGGCGATCGTGCCCGCCCGGGTTCGAGGCCGCCGGCGGAGGCGGCCGGTTCGACGAGGCTCCGGCGGCGCCCGGCGCTCAGGCGGGTTCCGGGATGGCGGCACCGGCGTCGAGGATCGCGGCGGCGGCCTTGGTCCAGCCGCCTCCGGGCCGGTGCAGGGCGATTCCCGGGGCGAGGCGCGACGGGCCGCGGCCACCGCGCACGGCGCGGAGCAGGACCCGCTTCGCCGGCAGCGCGTCGCGCGGCCAGAGCGGCACCACGAGTGGCCCGCCGCAGCCCGAATCGCCCAGCGCCCGCAGCCCGGCATCGAGGCGTGCCGCCGGCAACACCAGGGCGAGCGTGCCGCGCCAGGCGAGGGGGGCGGCGAGGAAGCGCGCCCAGTCGGCGAGGCGGGCCTCGCCCTCCTGCACCGCCGCGCGCCGGCGGTCGGCCGGGGGCGGGGTGCCGCCGGGCCAGTAGGGCGGGTTGGCGAAAGCGTGATCGAAGCGCGCCGAGGCGGCCAGGGCGTGGGCGAGGGCGGGGTCGCCGATGTCGCCCGCCAGCACCTCGACACGGTCGGCGAGGCCATTGGCCTCGGCGTTGGCGCGGGCGAGGGCGGCGAGGACCGGGTCGCGCTCCACGGCGGTGACGCGCAGGCCGGGCACGCGGGCGGCGAGGCAGAGGAAGGCGGCACCGCTGCCGCAGCCGGCTTCCAGCACCCGCTCGCCCGGCCGCGCCGGCACGGCGGCGGCGAGCATCACCGCGTCGAGCCCGGCGCGCAGCCCGTCGCGCGGCTGGCGCAGCCGGACGCGGCCGCCGAGCAGCGTGTCCTCGGTGAGCATGTGCCCGGCGAGCGTATGTCCGGTGAGCGTGTGTCCGGCGAGCATGTGCCCGGAGACGGGGCCGGATTCGCCGGGATCGGCCGGCGCGCCGGTCATGCGGACAGGCCGGCCTCGCGCAGCACGGCGCGCGCGCGGGGGGCGTCGGCGCCTGTCACGGCGAGGCGACGCGGGAAGGCGCCGATGCCGCCCTCCACGGCGCTGATATGGTGGTCGAGGACGACGCAGTCGATGCCGGCATCGCGCAGCAGGGCGCGCAGGAAGCTCAGCCGGATCGGGTCCGGCGTGGCGGCGACGACCTCGATCCCGTCGGACATGCCCGCAAAGCCTTGATTTGCCTCTGCTTGCCGGCACATGGCCGGCTCAGTATGGTGCCTGTCCATGCCCCTAGGTCAAGCCGAGTGAGCGTCACCGCCCCAGCGCCACGCGTGGCCGGCGCCCCGTCCGGCGGCGAGGATGCCCTCGCCGCGCTGACGGCCCTGCTGCGCCCCGATCTCGAAGCCTGCAACCGCCTGATCGTGGAGCGGATGCAGAGTCCCGTCGCGCTGATCCCGCAGGTGGCGGCGCACATCGTCGCGGCCGGCGGCAAGCGGCTGCGGCCGCTGCTGACGCTCGCCGCCTCGCGCCTGTGCGGCTATCCGGGCACGGAGGCGGGCGGCACGCGGCACGTGGCGCTGGCCGCCTGCGTCGAGTTCATCCACACCGCGACGCTGCTGCACGACGACGTGGTGGACGAGAGCGCGCTGCGGCGCGGCCGGGCCAGCGCCAACGCGCTGTTCGGCAACAAGCCGAGCGTCCTGGTGGGCGACTTCCTGTTCGCCCGCGCCTTCCAGCTGATGACCGACGACGGCTCGCTGGAAGTGCTGTCGATCCTGGCGCGCGCCTCGGCCACCATCGCCGAGGGCGAGGTGCTGCAGCTCGTCACCGCCAACGACACCGCCACCACCGAGGCGCAGTACCTGGAGGTGATCGACGGCAAGACGGCGGCGCTGTTCGCCGCCGCGACGCGGGTCGGCGCGGTGCTGGCGGAGCGGCCGGCGGCGGAGGCGGAGGCGCTGGACCGCTACGGGCGCAGCCTGGGCGTGGCGTTCCAGCTCGTGGACGACGCGCTGGACTACTCGGCGGTCGAGGCCGAATTGGGCAAGACGGTGGGCGACGACTTCCGCGAGGGCAAGATCACCCTGCCGGTGCTGCTCGCCTTCGAGCGCGGCGACGAGTCGGAGCGCGGCTTCTGGCGGCGCACGCTGGAGGCGCAGGAGCAGCGCGAGGGCGACCTGGGGCAGGCGATCGCGCTGATGCAGCGCCACGGCGCGCTGGCCGACACGGTGCGGCGCGCGCGCCACTACGGCGACGAGGCGCTGGAGGCGCTGCGCGCCTTCCCGGACGCGCCGATGCGCCGGGCCATGGCCGACATCGTGGAGTTCTGCATCGCCCGCGCGCGCTGAGCGCCGGGCCTATTCCGGCACGATCCCGTCGGGCCGGGCGTTGTCCCAGACCATCACGGCGCCGATCTTGCCGATGTAGTAGTCGGTGCCGGGCCTGTCCTTGCGGTTGCCGTGGATGAAGTCGTCGGCGAAGCGGGTGGCGACGGTCGCCTCCTTCACCCCTTCCCACCAGGGATCGATGTAGCGGACCTGCTCGCGGCTGGCGCCGGTCACCACGATGTTGTGCGGGTAGTCCTCCCACTTGCCGGCCACCCAGACCGGGCTGGCGGTGCAGAAGGAGGCGAAGCTCGCGGCGCTCCAGGAGCCGCCGGAGCCCCAGGCCTTCATGCCGAGCGCCCTGGCGGCCTTCATGTAGTCGCGGGTCTTGAGGCCCGTCTTGCAGGCATCGTCCCAGAGGATGCCGGCCCCCTCCAGCGCGGGCCGGATGCCGGCGGGGTCGCGGTCCTTCCAGGCGAACATCATGCGGAAGCAGGTGAGCCAGCAGGTGGTGGCCGTGTCCTGCGGCAGCGGCTTCATGTTCTTCATGGGCACGCTGACCATCGGGCTCATGGGGGCCGCCTCGCCGCTCGGAAGGATGAGGCAGCGTAGCAGGACCGGCGCCAGCGCGTGTTTCGGGGCTGGCGGGCCGTGTTTCCGCCAGGCGCCGGCGGCGGGGCGCGCCTGAAACGGGGTTTCCGGGGGACTTCGCCTTCCCCCGGCGGGGGATCCGGGGCGCAGCCCCGGACGGGTCGGCGGGCGCAGCCCCGGGTGTCAGACCGCCGCGATGCCCTCGCGCCGGATCTCGACGGCGAGGGCGTCGAGCGCGCGGCCGAAGCGGTCCAGCATCTCGTCCACCTCGGCCTCGGTGATGACCAGCGGCGGCGAGAAGCCGATGGAGTCGCCCGGCATGGCGCGCAGGATCACGCCGTTCTGCTCGCCGAGCGCCATCAGGCGGGCGCCGAGCTTGCGGGCGGGATCGAAATTGCGCCTTGCCGCCTTGTCCTCGACCAGCTCGACGCCGGCGATCAGGCCGGTGCCGCGCACCTCGCCGACCAGCGGGTGTTCGGCGAAGCGCTCGCGCAGGCCGGCCTGCATGTGGGCGCCGACCGTGGCCGCGTGCTCGACGAGGTTCATCTCGTCGTAGATCCGCAGCGTCTCGATGGCGACGGCGGCGGAGACAGGGTGGCCGGAATAGGTGAAGCCGTGGCCGAAGGTGCCGACCTGGCTGCTGCCCTCGGCGAGGCCCTGGAACACCCGGTCGTTCACCATCACCGCCGAGATCGGCAGGAAGGAGGCGGAGAGGGCCTTGGCGCAGGTGAGGATGTCGGGCTGGATGCCGTAGGTCTGGCTGCCCCAGTAGTTGCCGGTGCGGCCGAAGCCGCAGATCACCTCGTCGGCGACCAGCAGCACGTCGTACTTCCGCAGCACCGCCTGGATCTTCTCGAAGTAGGTGGCGGGCGGCAGGATGACGCCGCCGGCGCCCATGATGGGTTCCGCGAACATGGCGGCGACCGTCTCCGGGTCCTCGCGCAGGATCAGCGCCTCCAGCTCCTCGGCGCAGCGTGTGGCGAAATCCTCCTCGGACTCGCCGGGCTCGGCGCCGTGGTAGTGGTGCGGCGTCATGGTGTGCAGCACGCCGGCGATGGGCAGGTCGAACAGGCGGTGGTTGTTGGGCAGGCCGGTGAGCGAGGCGGCGGCGACGGTGACGCCGTGATAGCCCTTCAGCCGCGCGATGATCTTCTTCTTGCGCGGCCGGCCGACGGCGTTGTTGTAGTACCAGACCATCTTGACCGCGCTGTCGTTCGCCTCCGAGCCGGAATTGGCGAAGAACACCTTGCTCATCGGCGCGCCGTCCACGGAGGGGGGCGCGCGTTCGAGCAGCATCTCGGACAGGTCGATCAGCGGCTCGTACGACTTGGCGGTGAAGGCGTGGTAGAAGGGCAGCCTGCGCATCTGCGCCGTCGCCGCCTCGACCAGCCGCTCGTTGCTGAAGCCGAGGGCCGCGCACCAGAGGCCGGCGACGCTCTCGATGTAGTCCTTTCCCTGGTCGTCCCAGACGCGGACGCCCTCGCCGCGCGCGATCACCACCGGGCCCTTGGTCAGGTGCGACTTCAGCTCGGTGTAGGGATGCAGCACGCTGGCGACGTCGCGGGCGGCGGTCGAGTTGCGCGGCGGGTTCATGAGGGTCTCCTGGAAGCCCGAGGCCGGCGATCCTAGAGCAGAAAAGTGATCGGCGGAACGGCCGCCATTTCGAATGTATCGGAAAAACAATGGGTTGTGTGCTGTCTCGGGCGCGTGGCCGCATGGCGACTCCGGTGTGCCGGACCGGCCGGCGGGTCACCGGCGGCATGGACCGCGGGGCGCTCCGCATGGATCATGCGCGCCGGCAACTCGGACCGGAGCAATTCCTTGCGGCGTCCCCTTCTACTCGGCCTCGCCTCCGCCTTCCTCGGCACGGTGCCGCTGGTTGCCCGGGCAACCATGTTCGACGGCATGACCCTGCCCGACGAGCTGCCGGTCGCCGGTCGCCGGCTGCTGCTGAACGGCATGGCGACGCGGACCTACTCGATCCTGCGCATACGTATCTACACGGTCGGCCTCTACCTGGAGCGCCGCTCCGGCGACGCGGACGCGATCATGGGATCGAACCAGGTCAAGCTGTTCCGCTTCTTCTTCGCGCACGAGGTGGAGGCCGACCGGGCGCGGCAGTCCTGGCGGCAGGGAATCGACCGGAACTGCCCCGCGCCCTGCCGGCTGCCGCCGGAGCTGGTGGCGCGCTTCCTCGCCGCGGTCCCCACCGTGCAGAACGGCGATGTCGGGGACCTGCTGTTCACCGGGCAGGGCGTGACCTTCGGGCTGAACGGGCGCAGCCTGGGCCACACCGACGACGCCGACTTCGCACGGGTGATCCTCTCGACCTTCCTCGGGCCCTATCCGACCTCGCCGGAGCTGAAGCCCGGCCTGCTCGGGCATGGGCGCTGAGCGGCCCGCCCGGCATCGCGCCGGGCGCCGCGGTCGCCATGCCGCACCGGGCGCCGCCGCGTCCGGCCCGGCGGGGGCCGCCGGCGGGCGGGGGCCGAGGTGCGATGCCCCCCCCGTGCCCCGGACCCGGCCTTGCGGCACCCCGGATGGCGGAGGAGCGTCAGCCGGGTCCTACCACCGGTGGCCCAGCGTGCCAGGCACGAGGCGCCGGGCGCTGTCGTAGCACTGTCTCGGAATCGGTGTAGGCGTAGGAGGCGATCAGGTTCGGCCCGTCGGTCAGCGCGGCCACGGCCTCACCTCGACGCCGCGCACCCGCACCTCGCCGGTCTGCACCTGGAACAGCGTGTTGTCCGGGTCCGTGGTCGGCACGTTCTGCTGCCGCCGCGGCGATGGCGTCCGGTCGGGGATCCGAACACTTCTCCCGCGCCGTCGGGCGTCGCGGCTGTGGACTGCCCGTGGAACGGGGCGGCGCCGCGCCCCGGAGACCCGGCACGGAGGGGTGGCGGGAACGGCATCCGCCTTGCGGCCGCCCGCCGCTCCGGGCCGATGGCGGCGATCGGGATGGTCCCGGCCGGCCTTCGGGACGTTCATCCGCGTGGCCGCGCCCGGGCTGGAGACGATCCGTCGCCGCCATGTCCCGCCGACGCGGCGGTTGTGGAGTCGGGCGCCTGCCGGCAAGCTCTCGCCGGGCAATGAGGCGGCCAGGGCGGAACTCGGGGGTGGCACGCCCGGAGATGTGAATCCGTTCCGGAAGCCGATCATGGCGAGCCGCAGGCCCGACCGGATCGTGGCCGCCATGGGCGGGGATGACGGGATTGGCACGACAGGAGGAACGCCACCGATGATCGAGACCAGGCCGCATTCGGCCCATTGGGGTGCCTTCGACGCGGTGGTGGAGGATGGCCGCCTGATCGGGGTGCGACCGTTCTCGCGCGACCCGGTGCCGGGCGACCTGATCGGCGCCATGCCGGCGGTGGTGCACGCCCCCTCGCGCATCGACCGACCATACGTGCGCAAGGGCTGGCTGGAGGGCGGGCGGCGCGGCAGCGCGCGGGGCGGCGACGCGTTCGTGCCGGTCTCCTGGGATAGCGCCGTGCGGCTGGTGGCCGAGGAGACGGCGCGGGTACGGGCCGAGCACGGCGACCGGGCGATCCTCGGCGGCTCCTACGGCTGGTCCTCGGCGGGGCGGTTCCATCATGCGCGCTCGCAGCTGCACCGCTTCCTGGGGCTGGGCGGCGGGTTCACCGGACAGGTGACGAACTACTCCTACGGCGCCGGCATGACGCTGCTGCCGCACCTCGTCGGCACCAACGACCCGGTGCAGGGGCCGGTGACGGACTGGACCAGCATCGCGAAGCATACGCGGCTGATGCTCTGCCTCGGCGGGCTGCCGCTGAAGAACGGGCTGGTGACGGCGGGCGGCTCCGGCGCGCACGAGTACGTCCCGCTGATGCGGCGCGCCGTGGCGGCGGGGGTGCGGTTCGTCAACGTCTCGCCCTTCCGCGGCGACTGCGACGCGATGCTGGAGGCGGAGTGGATCCCGATCCGCCCCAACACGGACTGCGCGCTGCTGCTGGGCATGGCGCACGCCATCGTGCAGGCGGGGTGGGAGGACAGGAGCTTCCTCGCCACCCGCGCCGTGGGCTGGGAGCGGCTGCGCGCCTACCTGCTGGGCGAGGGCGACGGGATCGCCAAGACGCCGGAATGGGCGGCGGCGATCACCGGGGTGCCGGCCGAGACGATAAGGCGCCTGGCGCTGGAGGCGGCGAGCGTGCCGACCATGCTGACCGCCACCTGGTCCGTGCAGCGGGCCGAGCATGGCGAGCAGCCCTGGTGGATGCTGGTGGCGCTGGCGGCCATGCTGGGCGGCATCGGCAGGCCGGGGCAGGGCTTCGGCTTCGGCTACGGCAGCATCAACGGCATGGGCACGCCGCGGCAGGAGCTGCCCTCGGTCTCGCTGCCCGGCACGCGCAACCCGGCCAACCTGTTCATCCCCGTGGCGCGGGTGACGGAGCTGCTGGAGCGGCCGGGCGAGGTGCTGCAGTACAACGGCCGCGACATCGTGCTGCCCGACATCCGCATGATCTGGTGGGCGGGCGGCAACCCGTTCCACCACCACCAGGACCTGAACCGGCTGCTGCGCGGCTGGAACCGGGCCGACACGGTGGTGGTGCAGGAGCCTTGGTGGACCGCCGTGGCGCGGCACGCCGACATCGTGCTGCCGGCGACGACGACGCTGGAGCGCAACGACATCGCCTCCTCCTCGCGCGACCGCTTCGTGCGGGCCATGCACAAGGCGATCCCGGCGCAGGGGCAGGCGCGCGACGACCATGCCATGCTGGCCGACATCGCCGACGCGCTGGGCTTCCGCGACCGCTTCACCGAGCAGCGCGACGAGGGGGCGTGGCTGCGGCACCTGTACGGGAAGTGGCGGCATGCCTGCGCCGGGCTGGGCGTCGAGGTGCCGGACTTCGACGAATTCTGGGCGCGCGGCCACATCGAGTTCCCGGCGCCGGAGGGGAAGGACTTCGTGCTGTTCGAGGATTTCGCGCGCGACCCCGAGGCGAACCCGCTGAACACGCCCTCCGGCAAGGTGGAGATCTTCAGCGAAACGGTGGCGGGCTTCGGCTATGCCGAGACGCCCGGCCATCCGGTGTGGCACGAGCCGCGCGAGTATCTCGGCAGCCCGCTGGCGGCGAAATTCCCGCTGCACCTGCTCTCCTACCAGCCGGCGACACGCCTGCACGGGCAGCTCGACCCCGGGCCCGTGGCGGCGGCGAGCAAGATCGCGGGGCGGGAGCCGATCCTGATGCACCCGGACGACGCGGCGGCGCGCGGGCTGGCCGAGGGCGAGGTGGTACGCATCTTCAACGACCGCGGCGCCTGCCTCGGGGGGCTGCGGGTGAGCGAGGCGATCCGGCCAGGCGTGGTGGCGATGGCGACGGGGGCGTGGTTCGACCCCGAGGTGCCGGGGAGCACGGACAGCGCCTGCGTGCACGGCAACCCGAACGTGCTGACCCAGGATGTGGGCACGTCGCGGCTGGGGCAGGGATGCTCGGCGCAGTCCTGCCTCGTGGAGATCGAGCGGTGGCGGGGGGCGCTGCCGCCGGTGCGGGTGCACGCGCCGCCGGCGGTGGTGGCGGCGTAGGCGGGCGGGGCAGCGCCGGGGAGCGGGGGCCTGGGCCGACGCGCCCCGGGGGTGGCCCCGCGCGGGACCGCGCGAGGGGCGGGCGCCGGCGCCGCTACGCCACCCGGTCCGGCGCCGCCGCGCCGCGCAGCAGCACCGCGTCGAGGTTGTCGAGCGCCCGGAAGCCCATCGCGTCCCGCGTCTCCACCGTCGCGCTGCCGAGATGCGGCAGCAGCGCCACGTTCTCCAGCGCGAGGTAGCCCGGGTTCACTTTGGGCTCGCCATCGTACACGTCGAGCCCGGCGGCGAAGAGGTGCCCCGAGCGCAGCGCCGCGATCAGCGCCGCGTCGTCCACCGTGGTGCCGCGCCCGGTGTTCACCACGATCGCCCCCTTCGGCAGCAGCGCGATGCGTTCCGCGTTCAGCCAGTGCCGCGTCGCAGCACCACCGGGGATGTGCAGCGAGAGCACCTGGGCGGCGCGCAGCAGGCTCTCGTCGCTGTCGTGATAGATCGCGCCCTCCTCCAGCGCCGGGTCGAGGCGGGAGCGGTTGCGGTAGTGGATCTCCATGCCGAAGCCGCGCGCCATCCGTGCCAGCGCCCGGCCGATCCGCCCCATGCCGAGGATGCCGAGTCGCTTGCCCTCCAGCGTCACGCCCATGAGCTGGGTCGGCGTCCAGCCGTGCCACTGCCCGGCGCGCACCAGCCGTTCCGCCTCGCCGCCGCGGCGCGCCGCCATCAGGATCAGCAGCATGCCGATCTCGGCGGTCGCGACGCTCAGCACGTCCGGCGTGTTGGCGACGACGATGCCGCGCGCCTTCGCCGCCGCGAGGTCGATGTGGTCGGTGCCGACGCTGAAGGTGGCGATGCAGCGCACGCTCGCCGGCAGCGCGCCGAGCGTCGCCGCGTCCATCCGGCAGCCGGCGGCGACCAGCAGCCCGTCGCAGCCCGCGGCGTGGCGCACGATCTCCTCGCCGGACCAGATCATGTCGTCCGGGTTGAGACGCGCCTCGTAGTCGCGCGCCGCGCGCGCCTCGACAGCGGCCGGCAGGTGGCGGGTGACGAGCAGGGTCGGCTTGCCCATGGCGTTTCGCTCCGTGGCCGGGCCGCACGGCGCGGCGGCGTGTTCTTCCGGCAGATACCGCGCCGGCCGCGATCCCGCCAGCGAGGGGCCGGCGGGCGCGGCGCCCCCGGCGCCGCCGCCAGACCGGCGGGCCTCGCCGCCGGGCGGCAGCGTCGGACCGGTTCCGCCGCAGGGACCCATCCGGCCCGGGGCACCTGCCGGCGGCGGCGCCCCACGATCGGGCCGCCGGAGCGGCGCGCCCCGGGCCAGGGAGGCGCTTGCCAGCCGGTCGGGCAGGAGGCAGGGTCCCGGCCACACAGCCAGCCACGCACGAAGGATGGGGTTGCACCGATGGATCTCGGGTTGAAGGGGCGTCGCGCCCTGGTCATGGGCGGTACCAAGGGCCTCGGCCGCTCGATCGCCGACGCGCTGGCCGGCGAGGGCGCCGCGCTCGTCATCAGCGGCCGCGACCAGAGCTCGCTGGACAAGGCCGCCGCCGAGCTGAAGGCCGCCGGCGCCGCCGCCGCCTACGGCGTGCCCGCCGACATCAGCAGCGCCGAGCAGATCGAGGCGCTGGCCGACAAGGCGGTCGAGCTGCTGGGCGGCGTCGACATCCTGGTCATCAACCATGGCGGCCCGCCGCCGGGCACCGCGCTCGATATCAGGATCCCGGACCTGGAGGCGTGGTTCCCGCGCATCGTGGTCAACCCGATCCGCATCGCCCACAAGCTGCTGCCGGCCATGCAGGCGCAGAAGTGGGGCCGGATCATCGTGGTGGGCTCGACCGGCATGCTGCAGCCCATCCCCGGCATCGCCCTCTCCAACATCCTGCGCGCCGGCATGGTGGGCTGGATGAAGACCATCTCCGGCCAGGTGGCCAAGGACGGGGTGACGGTGAACATCCTCGCCCCGGGCACGATCCGCACCGACCGCACCAAGGAGACGATCGGCGGCGCCGCGAAGCGCCAGGGCATCTCCATGGAGGAGGCCGAGGCGGCCAGCACGAAGGAGATCCCGGCCGGGCGCCTGGGCGACCCCAAGGAGTACGGCCCGATGGGCGCCTTCCTGGCCGGCGACACCGGCGCCTACATCACCGGCTGCATCGTCCGCGTCGATGGCGGGCGCGTGAAGGGGATGCTCTGACACCATGCGCGGCGTGAACCTCACCCCCGACACCGAGCTCGCCTGGAAACTGTTCGACACGCTGCGCGAGCGCAGCTTCGACGGGGTGGGAATCACGCGCGAGGGCTACGGGCCGGGCGAGCGCATGGCGCACGCCCTGGTCCGCGCCGAGGCCGAGGCGATCGGGCTGGAGACGGCGGCCGACCCGGTCGGCAACCTCTACCTGACCCTGCCCGGCGCCGACCGCGCGGGGAAGCGCGTGGTGCTGGGCAGCCACCTCGACAGCGTGCGCTCGGGCGGCAATTACGACGGCGCCGCCGGGGTGGTGGCCGGGCTCGCCGCCGTGGCCGGGATGAAGCGCGCGGGCTTCGTGCCGGGGCGCGACGTGACGGTGATGGCGATCCGCTCGGAGGAGGCGGGGGCGTGGTTCCCCACCTCCTTCCCCGGCAGCCGCGGCGCGCTCGGCCTGCTGCGGCCGGAGGAGCTGGAACTGCGCCGGCAGGATTCCGGCCGCACCCTCGCCGACCACATGACCGAGGAGGGCTTCTCGCCGGACTTCGTGCGGCAGGGGCGGCGGCATCTCGGGCCGGACAGCGTCTCGGCCTATCTGGAGCTGCACATCGAGCAGGGGCCGGTGCTGGATTCCGAGGGCATCCCGGTCGGCGTCGTCACCGGCGTTCCCGGCAGCCGGCGGCTGCGCGCCGCGCGCGTGCTCGGCGAGTACAACCATTCCGGCGCGACGCCGCGCCGCTGGCGCCGCGATGCCGCCGTCGCCCTGGCCGAGCTGGCCTACCGGCTGGACGAGGAATGGCTGCACCTGGAGACGCTCGGGCATCGCCTCGTCTGCACCTTCTGCGTGCTGGCGACGGCGCCCGAGGCCGGCTTCACCAAGATCCCCGGCGAGGCGCACTTCCAGCTCGACATCCGCAGCGTCGAGCCCACCTCGGTCGACCTGATGTTCGCGGCGCTGCACCGGCTGGTGGCCGAGATCGAGGCGCGGCGCGGGGTGCGCTTCGAGCTGGGTCCGGAATCGGGCAGCAGGGCGAGCCTGATGGATGCGGGGGTGCAGGACGGGCTGCGCGCGGCGGCGCGGCGGCTCGGCATCCCGTACCGCGACATGCCCTCGGGCGGCGGGCACGACGCGGTGGCCTTCGCCCAGGCCGGCATCCCCTCGGGCATGCTGTTCGTGCGCAACCAGAACGGCAGTCACAACCCGGACGAGTCGATGCGCGCGGAGGATTTCGCCGCCGCCTGCGCCGTGGTGCAGGCCTGGGCGGCCGACGCGGCGGGGTAGGCGGCGGGCGGGGGCGGCGGGCCGACGCAGGCCGCCTTTCCCGCCCGGACCATGGACCCAAACCACGAACGGGAAAGAACGCCGGATGCAGACCGACCGCTACACCAAGTCCGTCCTCACCGTGATCGCCGCCGCGCTGGTGGCGCTGGTGGTGCAGAACGCCGTGCCGAAGGCCGAGGCGCAGAACCGCGCCGTGCAGCCCGTGGCGCTGTGCAGCATGAGCGGCGACCAGTGCGTCTCGGTCGGCAAGGCCGGGCCGAACAACACGGTCGGCGTGCTGGCCGTGCAGAACGTCGGCGGGCGCTGAAAAATTCCAGGACGGGATTGATATCCTGGCCCAGCCATTTCCTCGGGTATGCGGCGATTCATGGCGACACAACTTATTCGCCTGACCCTGGTCAATGGCGATCCAGAAGGTCTTCGATATTCTTTAATCGCCGGCCGTACGACGGTTTTGTTCGCATGCCCTTGGACGCAACTGAAATTACTCCTCAATCGCGAAGAAGCGAAACGGCCGGCAGTTTATTTTATGGTTGGCGCGCCCCTTGGTCCCGAAAGGAATGGTTATGAACAAGCAATATACATAGGGGAGTGCGATTCTCTGATTGATAGGTTTGCAGCCAAACATCATAGGGCCGATGCTGCCGAGTGGAACCAGATTTTTCTAGCGACTACAACGGAAGGGACTTTTAATAAAGCGCACGCAAGGCTGGCTGAACATAAAATACGCGAGAAAGCGCAGATCGCAAATCGCGCGAAAGTCTTAACTTTGGCATCTGGCTTGGTTAAAATGGACGAGGGGGATTTAGCGTTTACGGACGAGTTTGTAGGAAATGTCACAATCCTCGCTCAAACACTTGGATTGGGCTTGTTCCGAACGCCAGTTTCAGAGAGTAGAATTGCCTTGTCGGACATGGATAAAAACTTCAAGGATCAGAATCTTCATTTGGAAATAGCGGATGAGCTTGACATATTCAAGTTTGAGTACACCAATGCTGAAATTCCAGCTCAAATGATCCTTGACGGACCGGAATTTGTTATCAAAAAAGGATCCTATGCGCGCAGTCAGGATGGTGATGGTATGCCTCCAGGAATTTTGGAGAGAAGAAAATCGGCCAGAGTAAATGGTATTTTGTTGCCTTCTGACAAGGTGGGGCTCGAACAATTCAACGCGGATTACCCAACCACCAGCCCATCGGCCGCAGGTTCCATGGTTTATGGGTCATCTTGTGCTGGACCAAGGGCATGGCGACATATTAAATCAGGTTTACTTTATAAAGATTGGCTGCTTGCGCAATCCACAAAGTAATATATCCAGTAAAACATCTGTAAGATTCTGAAATAAACAATAACCAATGTACCTTTCTCGATAATTTTGCGCTAGGTCTGATGAAGGGCGAGCTTTTAATCTCGCCCGAACTTTTGAATTAACGCATCATCTGGCAGCCCCCCTCGCTCTCCGGCCGGAACGCCTCCTCGGCCGGGGTGGTGCCGACCAGCTTGTAGTAGTCCCACGGGCCGCGCGATTCCTCCGGCCGCTTCACCTCGAACAGGTAGGCGGGATGGATCTTGCGCCCGTCCGGCCGCACCCGGCCGGGGCCGAAGCAGTCGTCATCCGTCGGCATCGCCTTCATGCGCTCGATCACCGCGCGGCCGCTGGCCTTGGCCTGGGCCACGCCGAGATCGGCCACCGCCTTCAGGTAGTGCAGCGTGCCGGCATAGGTCCCGGCATGCTCCTGGTTCGGCCAGTTGTTCGGCACCTTCGGCCGGATGCGGTTCATGAAGGCGCGGGTGCGGTCGTTCAGGTCCCAGTAGAACACCTCGGTCAGCAGCAGCCCCTGCGCCACCTCCAGCCCCATGGCGTGGATGTCGGTGGTGAACATGATCATGCCGACCACCTTCGGCCCGCCGCGCCGCGTCAGCCCGAATTCGCGCGCCTGCTTGAGGCAGTTCACCGTGTCGGCCGCGGCGGTCGCCAGCGCCACCACCTTGGCGCGGCTGGCCTGCGCCTGCACCAGGAAGGAGGAGAAGTCGGTGGTGCCGGGGAAGGGGAAGCGCGCCCGGCCGAGCAGCCGCCCGCCGGCCTGCTCCACGAAGCGCGTCGTGTCGCGTTCGAGCTGGTGGCCGAAGGCGTAGTCGGCGGTGATGAAGAACCAGGTGTCGCCGCCCGCCCGCACCGTGGCGCCGCCGGAGGATTTGGCGAACATCCAGGTGTCGTAGGTCCAGTGGATGGTGTTCGAGCTGCACTGCTCGCCGGTCAGCGCGGCGCTGGCGGCGCCGGTATTGACGTGCG
>NZ_JALPRX010000092.1 GCF_023223525.1 Roseomonas acroporae
CGCCCGCACCGTGGCGCCGCCGGAGGATTTGGCGAACATCCAGGTGTCGTAGGTCCAGTGGATGGTGTTCGAGCTGCACTGCTCGCCGGTCAGCGCGGCGCTGGCGGCGCCGGTATTGACGTGCGCCTTGTCCTTCTCGCGCGAGAGGCCGGCGACGGCCAGCGCCACGGCGGAGTTGTTGACCTCGCAGATCATGTCCACGCCGCGCCGGTCGTACCATTCGCGCGCCAGGGCGAGGCCGGCATCGGCGCGCTGCATGTGGTCGCCCTGGATCACCTCCACCTTGATGCCGCGCGCGGCGAGGCCGAGATCCTCGACCGCCTGCCGCGCCGCCGCGACCGAGGTGGGGCCGGACGTGTCGCGGTAGGGCCCGGAGAAGTCGGCCAGCACGCCGATGCGGATGGTGTCGTCGAGGGCCTGCGCACGGGCGGGCAGGGTGGGTGCGGGCGCGATCAGCGCCGCGCCGCCGGCAGCCAGCGCGGCGCGCCGGGTCAGCATGGTCATTCGGATACGTCCCCTCCGGCGCACGGGCGCGCCAAGCCGTCCTCGCGACCGCATCCGCCGGCCGGCCCCACGGGGGCGGCGGCGGGGGCGGCCTTTTTCCTGCCACGGCATGGTGCCATCAGCCGGCTTGCGGCGGAAAGGCCGAGGCGTGCCTCGAAACCGTAACGTTCTCGCCTGCCGCGGCTTTACGCTGCATCATCCGGGTACAGCCCGTCGGCGAGGACATCAGGGCATGACGACCATGAGTTGTTCGCCGCGTCGCCGGCCCCGGCACCGTCCGGCCCGGCCCGACACGCCCCGGGCAGGGCGCGCCGTGCGGCCGTGGCACGCCGGCGCCCGGAATTGCGGTGCCCCGATGCGCGGCGGCGCCGTGCGAACCGGCATGGCAGGGCGCGGCACGCTTCCTGCAACCCCCCGGACGGTCCGCCTTGCCGCCCGGTCCGGGCCGGCCGGCGCCCGCACCGTTCCGCATCCAGCGGGCGGTGCGCGGCGGCAGGGCGGGACGTGCACGAGGCCGGAACGGGAGATGCACCGTTGAGCATGCCGATGGATACGACGAGGGAAGCGCCCGAGGGCCGCGATCCCGAGCGGCTGCGGCTGCTGGAGCAGGCCCAGGGGCTGCGCAACTGGCGGCTCTGGGGCCCCTATGTCAGCGACCGGCACTGGGGCACGGTGCGCGAGGACTACAGCGCCGACGGCGAGGCGTGGAACTACCTCTCCTACGAGGAGGCGCGTTCGCGCGCCTATCGCTGGGGCGAGGACGGGCTGGCCGGATTCTGCGACGACCGGCAGCGCCTCTGCCTCGCGCTCGCCCTCTGGAACGGCGCCGACGACTGCCTGAAGGAACGGCTGTTCGGGCTGACCGGCCCCGAGGGCAGCCATGGCGAGGACGTCAAGGAGCTGTACTGGCAGCTCGACGCCACGCCCTCGCACAGCTACCTGCGCTTCCTCTACAAGTACCCGCAGCGCGCCTTCCCCTACGCGGAATTGCGCAGCGCCAACCGCGCGCGCAGCCGCGCCGAGGGCGAGCACGAGCTGCTCGACACCGGCATCCTCGACGAGGACCGCTACTTCGACGTCTTCGTCGAGTACGCCAAGGCCGACGAGGCCGACATCCTGATGCGGATCACCGTGTACAACCGCGGCCCGGACCCGGCGCCGCTGCACGTCGTGCCGCAGCTCTGGTTCCGCAACACCTGGTCCTGGCGCTCCGACGAGAAGCGGCCGACGCTGCGCCTCGACGGCCCCAACGGCGTGCGCGCCGAGCACCCGACGCTCGGCCGCTACGGCTTCCACCTGGAGGACGAGTCGGAGCTGCTGTTCTGCGAGAACGAGAGCAACCCGCACGCCTTCGGCCTGGCGCCCGCGCCGGGCACCTTCAAGGACGGGTTGCACGAGCGCATCGTGCACGGCATCCCGGAGGCGACGCATGCCGACGGCCCGGCCACCAAGGTCGGCGCCTGCCACCACCGGGTGCTGGCGCCGGGCGAGTCGTGGGTGGTGCGCGCGCGGCTGACGCGCGGCCCCACCATCCTGCCCCCCTTCATCGGCTTCGACGCGCTGGTGGCGATCCGCCGCGCCGAGGCGGACAGCTTCTACGCCCCGTTGCAGCGCCACATCGCGGACCCGGATGCGCGGCTCGTGCAGCGGCAGGCGCTCGCGGGCATGATCTGGAACAAGCAGTTCTACAACCTCGACGTCTACCGCTGGATGCGCGGCGACCCGTCGATGCCGGAGCCGCCGAGGCAGCGCAAGCGCGGCCGCAACGCCGACTGGCGCCACTTCTCGGCGCACGACGTGATCTCGATGCCCGACAAGTGGGAGTACCCGTGGTTCGCCGCCTGGGACACGGCCTTCCACTGCATCCCGCTCGCGATGATCGACCCGGCCTTCGCCAAGGAGCAGCTCCTGCTGCTGCTGTCGGAGGACTACATGCACCCGAACGGCCAGATCCCGGCCTACGAGTGGCAATTCTCCGACGTCAACCCGCCGGTTCATGCCTGGGCGGCCTACCGCGTCTTCGAGATCGAGCGAGAGACGACGGGCGGCAAGGGCGACCGTGCCTTCCTGCTGCGCATCTTCAACAAGCTGATGCTGAACTTCGCCTGGTGGGTGAACCGCAAGGACGGCAAGGGCCGCAACGTGTTCCAGGGCGGCTTCCTCGGCCTCGACAACATCGGCGTGTTCGACCGATCCCGCCCGCTGCCGAACGGCGGCTACCTCGACCAGGCGGACGGCACCGCCTGGATGGCGATGTTCTCGCTCAACATGATGCGCATCGCGCTGGAGCTGGCGCTGGAGGACGACAGCTTCCAGGACATCGCCTCGAAATTCTTCGAGCACTTCCTCTACATCGCCCAGGCACTCAGCAACATCGGCGAGCGCGGCGTCGGGCTGTGGAGCGAGGAGGACGAGTTCTTCCACGACGTGCTGAACATGCCGGACGGGCGCATGGTGGAGCTGAAGCTGCGCTCCATGGTCGGCCTGACGCCGCTCTTCGCGGTGGAGACGATCGAGCCCGAGCTGCTGGAGCGGCTGCCGCGCTTCGCCGCGCGGCTGAAGCAGTTCCTGGAGCGCCGGGTCGACCTCGCCAGCCTGGTCTCGCGCTGGAACGAGCCCGGCCTCGGGGAGCGGCGGCTGCTCTCGCTGCTGCGCGGGCACCGCATGAAGTGCCTGCTGCAGCGGATGCTCGACACCAACGAATTCCTCTCGCCCTACGGCATACGCTCGATGTCGCGCGCCCATGCCGAGAAGCCCTACCTGTTCGACAGCGACGGCATGCGCATCAGCGTCGGCTACGAGCCGGGCGAGAGCCAGACCTTCATGTTCGGCGGCAACTCGAACTGGCGCGGGCCGATCTGGTTCCCGATGAACTACCTGCTGGTCGAGTCGCTGCGGCGCTTCCACTACTACTACGGCGACGAATTCGTCGTGGAATGCCCGACCGGCTCCGGCGTGATGATGAACCTCAAGGAGGTCTCGAACGAGCTGTCGCGCCGGCTGGTCTCGCTGTTCCTCAAGGACGGGGAGGGACGGCGGCCGATCTACGGCGACGTGGAGCGCATGCAGTCCGACCCGCACTTCCGGGACCGGATCCTGTTCCACGAGTACTTCCACGCCGAGACGGGCAAGGGCCTCGGCGCCTCGCACCAGTGCGGCTGGACCGGGCTGGTGGCGCGGCTGATCCAGCCGGAGGCGGAGCGGCGCCGCTTCGCCCGGCCGCTCGAGCCCGGGATGCGGGGCATGGCGGCCGCCGGGCTGCGGGCCTGACTTCCCGTTTGCGATCCGCGGCCGGTCGCCCGCCGCCGGCCATCCCGGTCTCACCCACCGGCGGCCATCCGGGTCTCGTCACCGGCTGGCCATCCGGGTCCCATCACCGACTGGCCATCCGGCCAGGCCGGCGCGATACAGGCGCGGCGGTCCGGCCCTTCGCGCCGACCGCCTCTCGGCCCCCGCCGCCCCCGGCCTCCCATCACAGGAGAGACACCCGCCATGGCCCTGCGCTGCGACCTGATCATCCGCGAGGCGACGGTGATCGACGGCACCGGCGCGCCGCGCCGGCAGGCGGATCTCGGCGTCACCGATGGCCGCATCGCCGCGATCGGCGACCTCTCGGGAGCCACGGCCGACCGCGAGGTGATCGCCGCCGGCAAGGTGCTGGCGCCGGGCTTCATCGACGCCCACACCCATGACGACCGGGTGGTGCTCTGCGGGCCGGAATGCGCCCACTGCAAGATCAGCCAGGGCGTGACCACGGTGGTGGTCGGCAATTGCGGCATCTCGCTCTCGCCGCTGACCCGCGCGACGCGGCCGCCGGCGCCGCTCGACCTGCTCGGCGACGAATCCGTCTGGCGCTACGACAGCTTCGCCGACTACGCCCGCGCCTTCGAGGCGGAGCGCTCGGCGCTGAACGCCGTGGCGCTGGTCGGCCACACCACGCTGCGCGCGCGCGAGATGGGCGACGGCGAGCTGGGCCGCGCCGCCACCGACGCCGAGGCCGCCCGCATGAAGGCGCGGCTGAAGCGTTCGCTGGAGGAGGGCGCCTGGGGCCTCTCCACCGGCCTCTGGTACCCGCCCGCCATCGCCAGCACCACCGACGAGGTGATCGCGGTGGCCGAGGCGCTGACCGAGGCGGGCGGCCTCTACGCCACCCACATGCGCGACGAGGCGGACGGCGTGCTGGACAGCATCGAGGAGGCGCTGCGCATCGGCCGCGCCGCCGAGGTGCCGGTCGTCATCAGCCACTTCAAGTGCACCCTGCCGCAGAACTGGGGCCGCAGCGTCGAGACGCTGGCGAAGGTGGAGGCGGCCGCGCGCGAGCAGCCGGTGGGCTTCGACGTCTATCCCTATTCCGCCAGCTCCACCGTGCTGATGCCCGAGCGGATCGACCCGCGCGTGCGCATCATCGTCACCTGGTCCGTGCCGCACCCGGAATGCCAGGGGCGCGACCTCGCTTTGGTCGCCGAGGAGTGGGGCGTGGACCGGGTGGAGGCCGCGCGCCGCCTGCTGCCGGCCGGCGCCATCTACTTCCAGATGGACGAGCGCGACGTGCAGCGCATCATCGCCCACCCGCAGAGCATGATCGGCTCGGACGGGCTGCCGCACGACAAATTCCCGCACCCGCGCCTCTGGGGCAGCTTCCCGCGCGTGCTCGGCCACTACGCGCGCGACCTGCAGCTCGTCAGCCTGGAGGACGCGGTGCGCAAGATGACGGGCCTGACCGCGGCGCGCTTCGGCATCGCGGATCGCGGCGTGCTGGCCGAGGGGATGGCCGCCGACCTCGTGCTGTTCGATCCGGAGACGGTGATCGACAGCGCCAGCTTCGACGCGCCGACCACCCCTTCCGTCGGCATCGAGGAGACCTGGGTGAACGGCGTCCCGGTCTACCGCTACGGCGCCGGCCCGACCGGCGAGCGGCCGGGGCGGCTGCTCCGCAACCCCCGCGCGGCCGGCGGATCGTCCGGAGCGGCTGCTTGAGCGGTTCCCGCAGGCCGGGCCCGAACGGACGGGCGGCAGGCGTGGCCGGCGATGGGGCGCCGAGCAGCGGGGCGCCAAGCTCGGGGGTGCCGGGCGCCGGGACGGCGGGCGAGGGCGATGCGGTCGCCGGCGGTGTCGCGCAGCCCGGCGTGGCGCGGCTGGCGCTGGTCGCCATCGCCCTGCTGCTCGGCGGGATCGGCCTCGTCGCCTATGCGTGCAGCGAGGATGCCGGGCCGGTGGGGCCGTTCTCGCCCTATCTGCGCCTCGGCCCGGCCGCCGGCGCCGCGGCGCTGAAGCGGGACCTGGAGGGCGAGTTCCTGCCCGGCACCCCGGCCGGGCCGCTGGTCCGGCGGCTGGAGGGGATGGGCATGAACTGCGACGCCTACGCCGCCCGCGCGGCGCGGCCGGTCTGCGTCGCGCGGGTCGATCTGCGGGAGCGCCGCGTCGCCCGCGTCGAGGTGCTGGTGCGCGAGGATGCCGGCGGGCTGATCGGGGTGGTGCCCGACATCACCGTCACCCGCCCCTGAGACGTGACGCCCCCCGGGCCACCCGCGTGGTACGCGGCCCCCCCCCCCGCGTAGCACGCGGCAATCCCCCCGCGTAGCACGCGGCAATCCGAAGTGACCGGGCCACTGGGCGGGCGGCTGTTGCCGGGCCGGGGCGGGACCGACTAGGCAGGGGGCATGCACGCTGCCGCCATCATCCTGGCCGCCGGACTCGGCACCCGCATGCGCTCGGCCCTGCCCAAGGCGCTGCATCCGCTGGCCGGCCGCCCCATGCTCGGCCATCTGCTGGAATCCGCCGCCACCGCCTTAGACCGTATCGTGGTGGTGGTCGGCCCCGACATGCCGGCGCTGGAGCGCGCCGCCGCGCCGCACGCGACGGTGGTGCAGGCGGAACGCCTCGGCACCGGCCACGCCGCCCGGCTCGGCATGGCGGCGCTGGCCGGCCATGCGGGCGACGTCGCCGTCCTCTACGCCGACAACCCGCTGATCCGGCCGGAAACCCTGGCCCGGCTGCGCGCGGCGCGGCGCGAGGCCGGCCTGGCCCTGCTCGCCATGCGCCCCGCCGATCCGGGCCGCTACGGCCGCGTCGTCGCCGATGCCTCGGGCGCCGTCTCCCGCATCGTGGAATGGGCCGACGCCTCGGCGGCGGAGCGGGCGATCGGCCTGTGCAACGCCGGCGTGATCTGCGGCCCGGCCGCCGACCTCGCGCGCTGGCTCGGCGCCATCCGCAACGACAACGGCAAGGGCGAGTACTACCTGACCGACGTGATCGCGCTCGCCGCCGCCGAGGGCTGCCGCGTCGCCGCCGTCGAGGCGCCCGAGGCCGAGCTGCGCGGCATCAACAGCCGCGCCGAGCTGGCCGAGGCCGAGGCCACGCTGCAATCGCGCCTGCGCGCCGAGGCCCTGGCCGGCGGTGCCACGCTGACGGCGCCGGAGACCGTGTTCCTCTCCTGGGACACGCGGCTCGGCCAGGACGTGACGGTGGAGCCGAACGTGGTGTTCGCGCCCGGCGTCACGGTGGAGGACGGCGCCGCGATCCGCGCCTTCTCGCATCTGGAGGGCTGCGTGGTGCGGCAAGGCGCCATCGTCGGCCCCTATGCGCGGCTGCGCCCCGGCACCGAGGTCGGGCCGCGCGCGCATGTCGGCAATTTCGTCGAGCTGAAGGCCGCCATGCTGGGCGAGGGCGCCAAGGCCAACCACCTGACCTATCTCGGCGACGCGACGGTCGGCGCGGGGGCCAACATCGGCGCCGGCACCATCACCTGCAACTACGACGGCATCGCCAAGCACCGCACCGAGATCGGCGAGGGCGCCTTCATCGGCTCCGACACCGCGCTGGTGGCGCCGGTGCGCGTCGGGGCGCGCGCGCTGGTCGGGGCGGGCAGCGTCATCACCGAGGACGTGCCGGCGGATGCGCTGGCGATCGCGCGCGGCCGGCAGGTGTTGCGCGAGGGGCGCGGCTTCCGCCGGCCGGCACCGGGGGGCGCCGGGGCGGGCGGCAAGGGGAGCCCGAAGGGGGGAAGCAACTGATGTGCGGCATCGTGGGGGTGGTGGGGCAGGGCGACGCGGCGCCGCTGCTCCTCGAAGGTCTGCGCCGCCTGGAATACCGGGGCTACGACAGCGCCGGCATCGCGACTCTGGTGAACGGCCACATCGAGCGCCGTCGCGCCGAGGGCAAGCTCGGCAACCTCGCCGCCTCGCTGGAGGCGCGCGCCCTGCCGGGCAGCACCGGCATCGGCCATACGCGCTGGGCGACGCATGGCGCGCCGACCGAGCGCAACGCCCACCCGCACGGCACCGCCCGCGTCTCGCTGGTGCATAACGGCATCATCGAGAACCACGCCGAGCTGCGTGCCGAGCTGGAGGCGAAGGGCCAGGAATTCGAGACCGAGACCGACACCGAGGCGGTGGCGCAGCTCCTCGACTGGCACCTGAGATCCGGCATGGCGCCGGAGGAGGCGGTGCCGGCGGCGCTCGCCCGCCTGCACGGCGCCTTCGCCATCGCCATGATCTTCACCGGCCATCGCGGCACGCTGATCGCGGCCAGGCGCGGCTCGCCCCTCGCCATCGGCTACGGCGAGGGCGAGATGTATGTCGGCTCCGACGCGCTGGCGCTGGCGCCGCTCACCCGCCGCATCGCCTATCTGGAGGAGGGCGACTGGGCGGTCGTGACGCTGGACGGCGCCCGCATCTTCGACGCCGCGAACCGGCCGGTGACGCGCGAGGTGCGGCTGACCGCGCTCTCCGGCGCCGCCGTCGGCAAGGGCAATTACCGCCACTTCATGGAGAAGGAGCTGCACGAGCACCCGGCCGTGCTCGGCGACACGCTGCGCCAGTACCTCGACCCGTCGAGCCGCGCCATCGCCCTGCCGCCGCTGCCCTTCGACCCGGCCCGGGTGCCGCGGCTGACCGTCTCGGCCTGCGGCTCGGCCTATCTCGCCGGGCTGGTCGGGCGCTACTGGATCGAGCGCATCGCCCGCATCCCGGTCGAGGCCGACGTGGCCAGCGAGCTGCGCTACCGCGACCCGCCGCTGCCCGAGGGCGGCGCCGCCATCCTGGTCAGCCAGAGCGGCGAGACCGCCGACACGCTGGCCGCGCTGCGCCTGCTGCGCAAGGGCCGCCAGAGCGTGCTCTCCGTGGTCAACGTGCCCGAGAGCAGCATGGCGCGCGAGAGCGACGCGACGCTGCAGACCGTGGCCGGCCCCGAGATCGGCGTCGCCTCCACCAAGGCGTTCACGGCGCAGCTCGCGGTACTCGCCTGCCTCGCCATCGGCTTCGGCCGCGCGCGCGGCACGCTGAGCGGCGAGACGGAGCGGGCGCTGACCGCCGAGCTGCTGGAGGTGCCGAGCAACGCCGCGCTGGTGCTGGAGCAGGATGCCGAGATACGCGCGCTGGCCGCCGAGGTGGCGCGGGCGCGGGACGTGCTGTTCCTCGGCCGCGGCGCGCTCTACCCGATCGCGCTGGAGGGGGCGCTGAAGCTCAAGGAGATCTCCTACATCCACGCCGAGGGCTACGCCGCCGGCGAGATGAAGCACGGGCCGATCGCGCTGATCGACAGCAACGTGCCGGTGATCGCCCTCTGCCCCTCCGGCCCGCTCTTCGAGAAGACGGCGAGCAACCTGCAGGAGGCGGCGGCGCGCGGCGGCCGCATCATGGCCTTCACCGACGCCGAGGGCGCCCCGGCGCTGCGCCGCTTCGCCGAGCGGGTGATCGTGCTGCCGCAGGTGGGCCCGGAGGTGGCGCCGATCCTGCACGCCATCCCGGTGCAGCTCCTCGCCTACCACGTCGCGGTGCTGAAGGGGACCGACGTGGACCAGCCGCGCAACCTGGCCAAGTCGGTGACGGTGGAGTAGCGGCGGGGCGGGACCCCGCCCCGAACCCCGCCAGGAGACGGAGCCCCCTGGAACGCCCTCCGGCTTTCCGGCCGCGAACGTCTCGACAGGCGTATCGGGAGGCGCCGCCGGAGATCCGGGAAGCCCGGCTTCCCGGCGGAAGGGTGGCCGGGAAGGCGGAGCCTTCCCCGAAACCCCCGTTCCCCCGCCCCGGCCGATGCCCTAGGCTCCCGCCCACAAAGCGAGGGAGCCCGCCATGAACGCCACCGATGTGATGGCCGCGCGCACCGCGGCCGTGGCTGCCACCATCGACCGCATCCGCGCCATCGAGGCGGAGCGGGGCGTGAACCGCGAGGCGCTGGCGTCGATCCGCGAGGAGATGCTGAAGCTGGCGGCGCAGGAGCACCTGTTCCCGTCCAGCGAGTTCGCCCCGCCCCCCGCCGGGGTGAAGGGCGCGAAGCGCTACCTGCTGCAGGAGGACGCGGATGGCCGCTTCGCGCTCTACCTGAACGCGCTGAACCCCGGCAACGAGAGCAAGCCGCACAACCACACCACCTGGGCCTGCATCGCGGCGGTGGAGGGGCAGGAGCTGAACCGGCTCTACGACCGGCTGGACGACGGCTCCGTTCCCGGCCGCGCCGATCTGCGCGAGGCCGGCCAGGTGATGGTGGAGCCTGGCAACGCCATCGCCTTCCTGCCGGACGACATCCACTCCATCCACACCACCGGCGACCGCCCCACCCGCCACCTGCACATGTACGGGCTGGCGCTGGAGCGGCTGGACGAGCGGCTGGGCTTCGACCCGGAGGCGGGCACGGTGCAGCCCTACAACAAGGCGTTCATGACCAGGACCGCCAACCGCTGAGCCGGCCGCCGCCCGCCATGATCCGAGCCGCCCCGGCCCGTCCTCCGGCCCATCCCCCGGCCCATCCTCCGGCCCGTCCCCTGGCCACCCGCCGGAACCCCGCGCGGTGACGCGCCGGATCGACGCCGGCACCCTCAAGCGCTGGATCGGGGACGGGCGGGAGCTCGCCATCCTCGACGCCCGCGAGGAGGGCGAGTTCGGTCGCGCCCACCTGTTCTGGGCCGTGCCCTGCCCGCTCTCCCGCGCCGAGCTGGCCGCCCCCGCGCTGCTGCCGCGCCGCGGGACGCGGGTCTGCGCCGTGGATGGCGGCGAGGGGCATGCGGAGCGGCTGGCGGCGCTGCTGGAGGGGATGGGCTGCACCGACGTCTCGGTGCTGGAGGGCGGCGCCCCGGCCTGGAAGGCCGCGGGGCACGTGCTGTTCTCCGGCGTCAACGTGCCGTCCAAGGCGTTCGGGGAGTGGGTGGAGCACCATTACGGCACCCCCTCGGTGGACGCGGCCGAGCTGCAGGCGATGCGCGAGGCCGGCGCCGACCTCGTCATCCTCGACAGCCGGCCGATGGACGAGTTCCACCGCATGTCGATCCCCGGCGGCATCGACGTGCCGGGCGGCGAGCTGGCCTACCGCATCGACGCGCTGGCGCCGCGCCGGGAGACCACGGTGGTGGTGAACTGCGCCGGGCGGACGCGCTCGATCCTGGGTGCCGAGAGCCTGCGGCAGGCCGGCATCCCGAACCGCGTGATCGCGCTGCGCAACGGCACGATGGGCTGGGAGCTGGCCGGCTTCCGCTGCGCCGCCGGCGAGACCGCGACCTACCCGGCCGGCATCCCGACGGCGGCCGATGCCGCGCGGGCGCGTGCCGGGCGCTTCGCCGACCGGCACGGGGTGCAGGCCATCGACCACGCCGGGCTGGAACGGCTGCGCGCCGAGCCGCGCACCCTCTATCTGCTCGACGTGCGGGCGCCTGCGGAGTACGCGGCCGGGCACCTGCCCGGGGCGCTCTCCGCGCCGGGCGGGCAGCTCGTGCAGGCGACCGACCGCTGGGTGGCGGTGCGCGGCGCCCGGATCGTGCTCTGCGACGGCGCCGCCTACGGCCAGCCGGACGGCACGCGGGCGCGCATGGCGGGCGGCTGGCTGCGGCAGCTCGGCGGCTGGGAGGTCTTCGTCCTCGAAGGCGAAGGCGGCGCGGCGGGCAGCCATGCCGGGACCGGCGACGACCCGCCGCTCGCGGCCGGGGACGCCATCGCGCCCGAGGCAGCCGCCCGGCTGCTGGAGGCGGGCGGCGCGGCGGTGGTGGACATCCGCCGCAGCCTGGATTTCCGCGAGGCGCAGATCCCCGGCTCCCTCTGGGGTATCCGCACCCGGCTCGACGCGCTGCGCGGGCGGCTGGCGGGGGCGGCGGAGGTGGTCGTGGTGGCGCCCGGTCCGGCGCTGGGCCTGCTGGCGGCGCGGGAACTGAGCGGCCTCACGGGCGCCGTGGTGCGCGTGCTGGCCGGCGGCATGCCTGCCTGGCGGAAGCTCGGCCTGCCGGTCCTCGCCGACCGGCACAACCCGCCGGATGCCGACTGCGCCGATGTCTACCTGCGGCCCTACGACCGCAACGAGGGCATCGAGGAGGCGATGCGCGAGTACCTCTCCTGGGAGATCGACCTGGTGAACGAGGTCGCTCGGGACGGGGATGCGCGCTTCGGCACCGCGGCGACCGGCGGGGCTCAAGCCGGCGGGGGGCATGCCGGCGGGGCCCGGGACGGGGCCGGGGCGGCGACCGCCTCGTGACCGCGCCGTCGGCAGGGCCCGGGCCGGGGGCGGCCGGGGGAAGGCTGCCGGGCGCGGGGCTGGCCGGCGTGGCGCGGCGGCTCGCCACGCGCTGCCTCGACGTGCTGCTGCCGCCCTCCTGCCTCACCTGCGACGCCGAGGTGGACGCGCAGGGCAGCCTCTGCCCCGGCTGCTTCGCCACCCTGACCTTCATCACCGCCCCGTTCTGCCGCCATTGCGGCGTGCCGCTGGCGCATGCGGGGCAGGGGGTCTCGGCGGCGGACGAGCCGCTCTGCCCCGCCTGCCACGCCCGGCCGCCCGCCTACGCGGCGGCGCGCGCGGCGCTGCGCTACGACGCCGGCGCGAAGCGGCTGATCCTGCCGCTCAAGCACGGCGACCGCACGGAGCTGGCAGCGCCGCTCGCCCGCCACATGGCGTGGGCCGGGGCCGGGCTGCTGGCGCGCGCCGAGCTGGTCGCCCCCGTGCCGCTGCACTGGCGGCGTCTGGTCGGGCGCCGGTACAACCAGGCGGCGCTGCTGGCCCGGCATCTGGCGCGGCAGGCCGGCCTGCCCTGCATCCCGGACCTGCTGCTGCGCCGGCGCGCCACGAAGCCGCTCGGCGAACTGGGCGCCGCGGCGCGCGCGGCGGCGCTGGAGGGGGTGTTCGCGCCGCGCCGGAGCGTCGCCGGCCGCATCGTCGGCCGGCGCGTGCTGCTGGTGGACGACGTGCTGACCTCGGGCGCCACCGCCGAGGGCTGCGCCCGCGCCCTGCTTGCCGCCGGCGCCGCGGCGGTGGACGTGCTCGCCGCCGCCCGCGTGCCCGACCCGCGCCTGGAGCGGGGCTGAGGGCCCGCTCGGGTGGCGGCCGGCGCCAGGGTGGCCGGCGCAATTATCGTCGGCACGCCCATCTTGACCCGCAGGGTCGCAGCGACGAGCTTTCCGACATGGCAAAGGTCGAGATCTACACCACCCCGTTCTGCCCCTACTGCGCCCGCGCCAAGCGGCTGCTGGACGGGAAGGGGGTGGCCTACGAGGAATTCGACGCCCCGCACGGCTCGGCGGCGCGCAAGGCGGCGATCGAGCGTTCCGGCGGCCGCACCACCGTGCCGCAGATCTTCATCGACGGCCAGGCGATCGGCGGCTCGGACGACCTGGTGGCGCTGGATCGGGCGGGCAAGCTGGACGGTCTGCTGGCGGCCGCCTGAGCGGCGGCCGGAACCTCCGCGGCGCGTCGCCCGCCTGCGGCGGACCGGGTTTCCGGTTCAACGCCGCGCCTGGCTGCGGCATGCTGGACGATCGCCTGAACGCCTCGGCCACGCGGCCGGAACGGGACCCCGCATCAGGGGCTGGGAGAGCATGATCCACTACCAGCTTCGCTGCGGCGAGGCGCACGAGTTCGACGGCTGGTTCAAGGACAGCGCGGCCTTCGACCGGCTGGCCGGGGCGAGGCTGGTGCAGTGCCCGGTCTGCGGCGGCACCGAGGTCTCGCGGGCGCTGATGGCGCCGGCGATCGGCCGGAAGGGCCGGGTCGAGGCCGCGGCGACGGAAGGGCAGCCCGCGCCGGCCGCGCCGCCCGGCGGCAACGCATCGGTGCCGCCGGGCGGCAACGCGCCGGTGCCGGCCGGCGGCGGCGCGCCGATGACCGCCGGCCCGCTGCCGGCCCAGGTGCGCGCCATGCTCCAGCGACTGCGGGCCGAGGTCGAGCGCAACTGCGACTACGTCGGCAAGGAGTTCGCCGACGAGGCGCGTCGCATGGCGCGCGGCGAGAGCGACCGGCGCGGCATCTACGGCGAGGCGAGCGAGGCCGATGCCGAGGCGCTGCACGACGAAGGGATCGAGATCGCCCGCATCCCCTGGGTGCCGCCGGCCGATTCCTGAGCCCTGTCCCCGGATGGCCCGTGCCTGACGGGAAGGCGTGACCGCTCGATCCTTCCCGGAAGGGATCGGGGGTCCCGGACGGGGTTCCGCCTTTCCCCGGCCCCCCGGCACAGGTCCCTTGGGCACAGGGTCCGGGGCGGCGCCCCGGACGGGTTCCGCGAACGTCGCCCCGGGCATGGGTCGCCGGGCATGGGTCGGGGCGGTGCCGGACCGCCCGGCGCGCGGTTCAGCCGACGGGCCGTTCCGCCATCACCAGGTAGTTCACCGAGAGGTCCCGCCCCGCGCGCCAGCCGCCGCGCAGCGGGTCCGGCGTCATGCCCGCGATGTCGGCCACGCGCAGCCCGGCGCCGCGCAGCTCCGCCCCGAGCTCCGCCGGGGTGACGAACATCCGCCAGTCATGCGTGCCGCGCGGCAGCCAGCGCAGCACGTATTCCGCCCCGAGCTTGGCCACCAGGAAGGAGCGCGGGGTGCGGTTGAGGGTGGACAGGAACACGCGTCCGCCGGGCCGCACCAGGCGGTGGAGGTGGCGCAGGAAGGCCGGCCGGTCGGCGACGTGCTCGATCACCTCCAGCGCGGCCACCGCGTCGTAGGGGCCTTCCAGATCCTCCGGCCCGCCCGCGCGGTAGTCGATGGCCAGCCCGCCGGCGGCGGCGTGGGCGCGCGCGGCGGCGAGCGCCTCGGGGGCGGCGTCCAGACCGGTGACGCGGGCACCGGCGCGGGCGAAGGCCTCGCTGGCGAGGCCGGCGCCGCAGCCGACGTCCAGAATGGACAGTCCGGCGAGCGGTGCGGCGGGATCGTCCATATTGGACGATCTTGGCTGGCCCGGACCCGTGCCCCGCCGGGCGAGCCGGTCGACGATCCAGCCGGTCCGCAGCGGGTTCATGCTGTGCAGCGGCGCCATCGGCCCGCGCGGGTCCCACCATTGCGCCGCCAGCCGGTCGAATTTCGAGACCTCGGCATCCAGCACGGTGCGGGCAGCGGATGGCATGGGTGGGCGTCCTCCTGATGCGGCCCGGCGCGGCCGTCGCGGGGCGGCGCATGGCCGGCCCCGGCGACGCCAGCACATGGGAGCGGCGCGAATCGCCCGGTTGCGGCACGCCCTGGCCGTCGGTATCTGTGCCGCCCCTCGGCGCCGCGCAACCGTGCGCCCCATCCCATGCCGCCACACGGCAGTATTTCCGGACCCGGACATGGCCCGCATCGTGATGAAGTTCGGCGGCACCTCCGTCGCCGACCTCGACCGCATCCGCAACGTCGCCCAGCGCGTGAAGCGCGAGAAGGAGGCCGGCAACGAGGTCGCCGTGGTGGTCTCGGCCATGTCGGGCGTGACCAACCAGCTCGTCGCCTGGTGCTCCGCTCTCTCGCCGCTGCACGACCAGCGCGAGTACGACACGGTGGTGGCGACCGGCGAGCAGGTGACGACCGGGCTGCTGGCCATCGCGCTGCAGACCATCGGCGTTCCCGCCCGCTCCTGGCAGGGCTGGCAGGTGCCGATCAGCACCGACGACGCGCACGGCAAGGCGCGGGTCGAGGGGATCGACGGCTCGGCGCTGGTGGCGCGCATGCGCGAGGGCGAGGTGCCGGTGGTGGCGGGCTTCCAGGGCGTCGCGCCCGGCAACCGAATCGCGACGCTCGGGCGCGGCGGCTCCGACCTCTCCGCCGTGGCGCTGGCCGCCGCGCTGAAGGCCGACCGCTGCGACATCTACACGGACGTGGACGGCGTCTACACGACCGATCCGCGCATCGTGCCGCGCGCGCGCAAGCTGGAGCGCATCGCCTACGAGGAGATGCTGGAGCTGGCCTCGGTCGGCGCCAAGGTGTTGCAGACGCGCAGCGTCGAGCTGGCGATGAAGGAACGGGTGCGGGTGCAGGTGCTTTCCTCCTTCGAGGACAAGCCCGGTTCGCTGGTGGTGGACGAGGACGAGATCGTGGAAAAGGAAGTCGTTTCCGGCATCGCCTACTCGCGCGACGAGGCGAAGATCACGCTGCGGCAGGTGCCGGACCGGCCCGGCATCGCGGCCGCCGTGTTCGGGGCGCTGGCGCAGGCCAACGTCAACGTGGACATGATCGTGCAGAACATCTCGGCCGACGGCTCCACCGACATCACCTTCACCGTCGGCCGCGCCGACCTGCCGCGCGCGCGCGACGTGCTGGGCCGCGAGCAGGAGCGCCTCGGCTACGCCTCGCTGCTGGCCGACCCCGAGGTGGCGAAGATCAGCGTGGTCGGCATCGGCATGCGCAGCCATGCGGGCGTCGCTAACACCATGTTCCGCGCGCTGGCCGAGAAGGGCATCAACATCCAGGTGATCTCGACCAGCGAGATCAAGGTGAGCGTGCTGGTCGGCGCCGAGTACACCGAGCTCGCCGTGCGCGCCCTGCACACCGCCTACGGGCTGGACGCGGCCGAGCCGGCGCCCGAGGCGGCGGCATGAGCGAGCTCGCCGAGGCCGTGCGCGGCGGATCCCCCGACTCCGGCCTGGCGCCGGAGGCGGCCCCGGGCATGGCCGCGGGGAGCGCGATGGTGGATGCGCTGATGGCGCGCGGCGCGGCCTTCCTCGGCACGCGCCACGCCATCCTGGCCGGCGCCATGAGCTGGGTGAGCGAGCGGCACCTCGTCGCCGCGATCTCCGAGGCCGGCGGCTTCGGCGTGATCGCCTGCGGCGCCATGGAGCCGCCGCGCCTGGCCGAGGAGATCGCCGCCACCCAGGCGCTGACCGCGAAGCCCTTCGGCGTCAACCTCATCACCATGCATCCGCGGCTGGACCAGCTCGTGGAGACCTGCCTCGCCGCCGGGGTGAGCCACATCGTCTTCGCCGGCGGGCTGCCGCCGGGGGGCGCGATCAGGCGCGCCAAGGAAGGCGGCGCCAAGGTGATCTGCTTCGCCCCGGCCCTCGCCCTGGCCAAGAAGCTGGTCCGCTCCGGCGCCGACGCGCTGGTGATCGAGGGCTCGGAGGCGGGCGGCCATATCGGGCCGGTCAGCCTGAACGTGCTGGCGCAGGAGATCCTGCCGCACATCCGCGAGGTGCCGGTCTTCGTGGCGGGCGGCATCGGGCGCGGCGAGGCGGTGCTCGCCTACCTGGAGATGGGGGCGGCCGGCGCGCAGCTCGGCACCCGATTCGTCTGCGCGACCGAGTGCATCGCGCATCCGAACTTCAAGCGCTCCTTCCTGCGCGCCGCGGCGCGCGACGCGGTGCCTTCCGTGCAGCTCGACGAGCGCTTCCCGGTGATCCCGGTGCGCGGCCTGCAGAACGAGGGCACGCGGCGCTTCCTCCAGCACCAGGCCGACGTGGTCCGCCGCTTCCACGAGGGGACGCTGGGCAAGGAGGCGGCCCAGCTCGAGATCGAGCACTTCTGGGCCGGCGCGCTGCGGCGCGCGGTGATCGAGGGCGATGTCGAGGGCGGCAGCGTCATGGCCGGCCAGTCGGTCGGCATGGTGCAGCGCGAGGAGCCGGCGGCGGCGATCATCGCCGAGCTGATGGCGCAGGCGGCCGCCGCGGCCGCCCGGCGGGGCGACGCCGGCCGCTAGAGCATTTTCAAGCTGGGTGTACCCACACAGCGGCTCGGAAAATGCGAAAAACCAGAAGGTTGGAGCCGTTCCGGCCTGATA
>NZ_JALPRX010000093.1 GCF_023223525.1 Roseomonas acroporae
GTTCCGGCCTGACCGTATCGGGCCGGAACGGCTCCAGCCTTCTGGCTTTTCGCGTTTTCGGAGTCGCCGGGTGAGTACACCCGGCTTGAAAATGCTCTAGCCTGCCGCCGCCGGATGAGCAGACCGGCCCGGACGCACGCCGTCCGGGCCAGACCACGCCCGGTGCCCCGCCTCGTCGCGGGGTGACGTGCGCCCTCGGCCACCCCGTGCCGCCGCCCCGCGGCGAGCCGGAACGACCCGGAGAGAACGTATTTCATGCCCGAGTTCCGCACCGTCTTCGAGCTGTTGCAGGTAGGCGAGGCCGAGCGCCCCGCCATCCGCGCGCCGGAGCGCGCCCCGCTGACCTACGCCGCGCTGCGCGCGCTCGCCGAGCGCACCGTGGCGACGCTGAACGGCTTCGGCATCGGCCGCGGCGACCGGGTGGCGATGGTGCTGCCCAACGGGCCGGAGATGGCGGCCGCCTTCGTCACCGTCGCCGCCGGCGCCACCACCGCGCCGCTCAACCCCGCCTACCGCGCCGAGGAGTTCGAGTTCTACCTGACCGACCTCAAGGCCCGCGCGCTGATCCTGCCGGAAGGCTTCGAGAGCCCGGCGCGCGCGGTGGCCGAGCGCCTCGGCGTGCCGGTGCTGACGCTGGTGCCGGAAACGGAAGCGGGGGCGGGCAGCTTCACGCTGACCGGCGGCACGCCGGGCCGCGCGCTGAACCTCGGCTACGCCGAGCCCGAGGACGTGGCGCTGGTGCTGCACACCTCCGGCACCACGGCGCGGCCGAAGATCGTGCCGCTGACGCAGACCAACGTCACCGCCTCGGCCCGCCACATCGGCGCGACGCTGGAACTCGGCCCGCAGGATGCCTGCCTCAACATCATGCCGCTGTTCCACATCCACGGGCTGATCGCGGCGGTGCTGGCCTCGCTCGGCGCGGGGGGCGCGGTGATCTGCACGCCGGGATTCAACGCGCTGAAGTTCTTCGCCTGGCTCGATGCGGAGCGGCCCACCTGGTACACGGCGGTGCCGACCATGCACCAGACCATCCTGGCGCGCGCCGAGCGCAACGCCGAGATCATCGCCCGCGCGCCGCTGCGCTTCATCCGCTCCTCCTCCGCCTCGCTGCCGGCGCAGGCGATGCGCGACATGGAGGCGGCCTTCGGCGCCCCGGTGCTGGAGAGCTACGGCATGACCGAGGCGGCGCACCAGATGGCCAGCAACCCGCTGCCGCCGCGCCCGCGCAAGCCCGGCATCGTCGGCCTGCCGGCGGGCCCCGAGGTCGCGATCATGGCCGATGACGGCTCCATCCTGCCGCAGGGCGAGATCGGCGAGGTGGTGATCCGCGGCCCCAACGTGACGCTCGGCTACGAGGCCAACCCGGAGGCCAACGCCAAGGCGTTCCACGACGGCTGGTTCCGCACGGGCGACCAGGGGATGCTGGACGAGGACGGCTACCTGCAGCTGACGGGGCGGCTCAAGGAACTCATCAAGCGCGGCGGCGAGCAGGTCAGCCCGCTGGAGGTGGACGGCGTGCTCTCCGAGCACCCGGCCGTGGCGCAGGCGCTGTGCTTCGGCATCCCGCACAAGGTGCTGGGCGAGGAGGTCGGCGCCGCCGTCGTGCTGCGCGAGGGCATGCAGGCGACGGAGCGCGAGCTGCGCGACCACGTCGCGAAGACGCTGGCCGACTTCAAGGTGCCGCGGAAGGTCGTGTTCCTGGCCGAGATCCCGAAGGGCGCCACGGGCAAGCTGATGCGAATCGGTCTCGCCGAGAAGCTCGGCGTCACGGCGTGAGGGCGGCACGATGAGGATCTGCATCTTCGGCGCCGGCGCGATCGGCGGGCTGATGGGGGCCAAGCTGGCCGCGGCGGGCAAGGCCGAGGTGACGTTCATCGCGCGCGGCCCGCACCTCGCCGCCATGCAGGCGCACGGCGTGCGCCTGCGCAGCGGCGGCGAGGAGGTCGTGGCGCGGCCGCGCTGCGTCGCGACCGCCGAGGAGGCCGGGCCGCAGGACTACGTGGTGGTGACGCTGAAGGCGCACTCGCTGCCGGCGGCGGCCGTGCAGATGCAGCCGCTGCTGGGGCCGGAGACGGCGGTGGTCTCGGCGGTGAACGGCATCCCGTGGTGGTACTTCTACAAGCTGCCCGGCCCCTACGAGGACCGGCGCGTCGAGAGCGTCGACCCGGGCGGGACGCTGTGGGAACTGCTGCATCCCTCGCGCGCCATCGGCTGCGTGGTCTACCCGGCGGCCGAGGTGCCCGAGCCGGGCGTGATCGAGCACACCTATGGCGACCGCTTCACCCTGGGCGAGCCGGACGGCACCCGCACGCCACGCATCGCGGCGCTCTCCGAGGCGCTGATCGGCGCCGGCTTCAAGGCGCCGGTGCGGCCGCGCATCCGCGACGAGATCTGGGTGAAGCTCTGGGGCAACCTCACCTTCAACCCGGTCAGCGCGCTGACCGGCGTGACGCTGGACGTGCTGCTGGCCGATCCCGGGCTGCACGAGGTGGCGCGCGACATGATGCTGGAGGCACAGGAGGTGGGCACGCGGCTCGGCGTCCGCTTCGGCATCGACGTGGACAAGCGCCTGGCCGGCGGCGCCGAGGTGGGTGCGCACAAGACCTCGATGCTCCAGGACCTGGAGCGCGGCCGGCCGATGGAGATCGAGGCGCTGCTCGGCTCGGTGGTGGAACTCGCCGATCTCGTCGAGGTGCCGGTGCCGATCTGCGGGGCGGTGCTGGCGCTGGTGCGGGCGCGGGCGAAGGTGGCGGGCTGCTACCCGCAGTGACGCCGATGGCGGCGGCCGCGGACCCAACCGGGGCCCCGCCCCGGCGCCCGCGCCGGGGGATCACCGGCGGGAGGTGAAGCCCCCTTCCGCAGGACCGGCCGGCCGATCTTCCGCGCGCGTGCGGCAGCGCCGGGCCGGGCGACCGCGCCCGGCGGCAACGGCCGGTCGAGAGCCGGGATCGCCGCGGGTGGGCCGGAACGACCAGCGGCCCGCCGCGTTGGCAGGGTACGCCGGCCCCGCGCGCCCCCCTGAACGATACAAGGAGCATGCCATGACGATCCTCGTCACGGGTAGCACCGGCACGATCGGCGGACGCATCGTGAAGATCCTGGCCGATTCGGGCGCTTCGGTGCGCGCCCTGGCACGCAAGCCGGAGGAGGCGGAATTCCCCCCCGGCGTGACGCCGGTAAAGGGCGACCTGCTCGACGTCCCGGCGATGCGCGCGGCCCTTTCGGGCGTCGACACGCTGTTCCTGCTGAACGCCGTGGTCCCGGACGAATTGACCCAGGCGCTGGTCACGCTGAGCCTGGCGCGCGAGGCGGGCATACGCCGCTTCGTCTACTTCTCCGTTCTGCGGGCCGAGCACTTCACCGACGTGCCGCATTTCACCGGCAAGTACACGGTCGAGCGCATGATCGGGCAGCTCGACCTGCCCGCCACGGTGCTGCGCCCCGCCTACTTCATGCAGAACGACGCCTCGATGAAGGAGGCGATCCTGCACGGCGGCGTCTATCCGATGCCGGTCGGCGGCGTCGGGGTGCAGATGGTGGATGCGGGCGATATCGCCGCCACGGCGGCGCACGCGCTGCTGCGGCGCGAGCGCTCGGCCGATCCGCTGCCGCGCGAGGTGATCGAGGTGGCGGGGCCGGAGCCGCTGACCGGCGAGGGGATCGCCGCGATCTGGTCGGCGGCGCTCGGCAGGCCGGTCCGCTACGGCGGCGACGACCTCGACGCCTTCGAGCAGGCCAGCGCGAAACGTTCGCCCGGCTGGATGGCCTACGACATGCGCTGCATGGTGCGCCGCTTCCAGCAGGACGGCATGCTGCCCGCGCCCGGCGGCGTGGAGAGGCTGGCCGCGCTGCTCGGCCGCGCGCCGCGCGACTACCGCGACTTCGCGGCGGAGATGGCGGCCCGCTGGCGCGGCTGAACCGGGCGGGGCGCGCCGACGCGCCCCGCCCTTCCCCCGGAAGGCCGTTCCCTCAGAAGAACAGCTCCACGCTGCCCGCCGCGTAGTTGCCGCTGGCCTGGAAGCCGAAGCCGGCATCGGCGTTGGCGCCCAGCGCGCCGTTCCAGGCGGCGTTGCCGATCACGTAGGTGTCGCCGTTGTGCGACAGGATCTCGGCGTTCCAGATGTTGGTGATCGTGTAGGCCATGTGCAGGGTCAGGTGCCATTCCTGCACGCCGCTGCCGCCGTTGTGCACGCCGACATTGGCGGTGAAGCCGTCGCCCCAGACGCTGCCGGTGGCGAAGCTGCCCTGCAGCCCGCCGGAGGGCGTCGTCGGCGTGGTGGGGGTCGTCGGCGTGGTGGGCTCGGTCGGCGTGGTGGGTGTTGTGGGGGTGGTCGGTGTTGTGGGGGTGGTCGGCGTGGACGCCCCGTCGTCGTCGAGGATGGTGGCGGTGCCGGTGCCGGTCGTGATGGTCGCGCCGTGCGGGTTGGACAGAACCAGCGAGAAGGTCTCGTCCACCTCGTCCGCGGTGTCGCCGAGGATGGTGACGCCGATCGTCTTGCTCCGCTCGCCCGGCGCGAAGGTCAGGGTGCCGGCGATCGCCGTGAAGTCGTCGGCGCCCGCGGTGCCCGGCTCGGTGTGGTAGTCCACCGTGACGGTCCCCATCGCGGCCGTGGAAAGCGAGACGGTGAACATGGCGAGCTTGGCGCTGGCGCCGGTGCCCGTGTTCTCGCCCAGGTCGAACATGATGGGCTGCAGCGCCGCCACCTTGCCGGTGTTCACGGTGCTCCAGTCGTCCTGGAGGATGCCGCCCGTGTCGCCGGAATCGGGGTTCCAGGACCACCAGGTCCAGCTCGGCCCCTCCTCTCCCGCCGGGATGTCGGTCGTGCCGTTGCCGTCGAGGTCGCCCGCGAGGTAGGCGGTGATCTTCTGCAGCCAGGCGAGGTCCTTGGGATCGGTCAGCTTGCTGCCCAGCTCGCCGACATAGACCGGCGCGATGTCCTGCTTGTAGATGTAGCCCCACATCTGGTCGAACTTCGCCGGCAGGTTGTTCGGGAAGTCGGCGGTGTTGAACCAGGGCTGGCTGTAGATCGAGTTCGGGTAGTCGTGCACCGAGTAGACGAGGTGGCCGGGCGCGTTCAACACGATCGGGTCGTCCCTGACGCCCATCAGGTTGCCGCCCCACCAGTAGTTGTTGCCCTGGTAGTCGGAGACTCCCTCGACGAAGATCAGCCAGTTCGGGTTGGCGGCGAGCGCGACGTTGCCAGCCTTCTCGGCCGCCGCCGTCCAGTCGTTCACGCCGTTGCCGCCCCAGACGCCGTTGTAGGGCTCGTTGTGCAGGTCGGCGCCGATCACCGTCGAGTTGCCGGCGTAGCGCGCGGCGAGCATCGCCCAGTCCGACACCCACTGCCCCTCGGAATGCTGCGCGTCGTACCACAGGCCGTTCTCGGAGGTGCCGGCGCCGGCGCTGCTACGGTGGTGGTCGAGGATGATGCGCAGGCCGATCTCGCCGGCATACTCGACGATCCGGTCCATGATCTGCAGGCCGGTGAGGCCCTGCAGGTCGGGGTTCTTGCCGAAGTCGATGCCGTTCGGCGTGCCCGTGTTGTGCAGCAGGTCGGTGGAGAAGGGCAGGCGGATGGTGTTGAAGCCGAGCTGGACCATCTGGTCCATCATCGTCTTGTAGCCCTGCGCCCAGAGCCCGTGCGGCGCGTAGTTCGTGGATTCCAGCCCGAACCAGTTGACGCCGGCGATCCGCACGACCTGGCCGGCCTCGTCGAGGATCTGGTTGCCGCTGGTGTGGAAGAAGCCGACCGCGCCGGTGCCGCCGGTCGTGACGGGATTGCCTTCCGCCACCGAGACGCTGTCGACGCTGAGGGTCGGCAGCGGCGCCGCGTCGTCGTTGACGATGGTGCCGGTGGCCGTCGCCCGGCCCAGCGTGGCGCCGCCCGGCGCGGAGAGGGCCAGGGTGAGGGTCTCGTTCGCCTCGTAGGCGGTGTCGCCGTTGATCGTGACCGAGACCGCCTTGCTCGTCTCGCCCGCCGCGAAGGTCAGGTCCCCCGCCGCCGCCACGTAGTCGCTGCCCGCCTGCGCCGTGCCGTCCGCCGTGGCGTAGTGCACCGTCACCGCCGAGGCCGACGCCTTGTCCAGCGTGACCGCGAAGGTCAGCACCCTGGTGCCGGCATCCCCTTCCGTCACCGAGGCGTCGGTCACGCTGAGGGCGGGCAGGCTCGGCGTGACGGTGCCGCCGCCGCCCAGGGCGAGGCCCGAGATGTCGGTGTCCGTCCCCGTGGTGGCGGCCTGGAAGCCGAAGCTCGCGGACTGGCCCGCGGCGAGCTTCGAATTCCAGGACAGGGAGCGCACCACGTAATGGCCGCCCACGCTGCTGACGATCTCGGCGCCCCAGATGCTGGTGATCGCGAAGGGTGCGTCGAATTCGGCGGTCCAGCCGTCCAGCCCCGTCCCGTCGGCGGTCACGGCGACGTTGCCGACCAGACCGTTGTTCCATTTGCTCTGCAGCGAGTACTGCGCCGTACCGGCCATGCATCCTCTCCTCGGCCGCGACCCCGCATGCCGGGGACGGCAGGACGGTACGGCCAGTGCGATCGGTGCCGTGCCCCGCCCCATCGCGCGGCACGGACCACCGCCGTTGCGGAACCCCCAGAGGCATCCTGCCCACCCGACGGTTGTTGTTTCATAGCACGGAATTGATATTTGTAAAAAAGACGTTTCGATTCCACCGCAGATTGTGCCGGCCCGCTGGCCTGGGCGGGGCGTGACGGATCGGGGCGATGGGATGATCCTGCGGCCGCACCCGGGCGTGCCCCGATGCGGGGTCCCCCGCGGAAGACGCTGTCGGGGGCGGGCGACGGGGGCGGCGGTCGCCGCCGCGATCCCGTCCCGGTCCGGGAAGAACGCCGATCCCTGTCGGCCAAACCAAGGGAATGCCACATGCGACGCCTCCTGCCCGCCCTCCTCGCCTGCACCCTGCCGCTCGTGGCCTGCGCGCTGCCGCCCGCCCCGCCCACCGCCGCGCTGCCGCCCGACGCGGTGAGCGGCGCCGGCGACCCGACCCGGATGGCGATCCTGAACACCGCCTATGCCTTCGGCACCCCGGCCGTGCTGTCCGGCCAGCCCGGCGAGGCCGCGCGCGCCGTGGCGCAGGTCGAGTACCTCGCCGGGGAACTGGCCAGCGGTCCGCGCTGGATCCGCTTCCGTGGCATCGTCGCGCCGCAGATGCAGGGGGCGCAGGCGGAATTGCGGCAGGTGCTGGGCGTGGCCCCCGGCGCGCCGCCGCAGGCGGTGGTCGACTCGCTCTATGCCGCCAGCCGGGCGCTGCGCGCCGGGGACCGTGCCGGGGCGGAGCAGGCGCTGCGCCCCGACCTGTTCCCCGCGGGCGGCGCCGCGACCCTGGCGCGTCTCTCGGCCCTGCCGCCCCTCCCGCGCACCCGGGCCGCGACGGTGCTGGCGCAGGAGGAGTTGCAGCGCGACGACCTTTCCGGCATGCGCGGCCGCCCCGGCGGCAGCTTCTGACGCGAGGCCGGCCGCCCGGCGCCGGTGGAAGGGCCGGCGCCGTCCGCCGGCCGCGCGGCACCGGTCCCGCCGCGCCTTGCAGGCCTGAGGGCCGGCACCAAGTGCCACCCCGGGCCGCCGGGGCCGGGACGCGCATCCCGCCGGTCCCCGCCCCCGGACCGCCCCCACGCCCGCCTTCCGCGGTTGCCCCCCTGGGCCGCCCCCTTGGGCCGCCCCCTTGGGCCGCCCCCTTGGGGGACATACCCCGGGCCGCCCCCCGGAGGTGCGCCCCCCGCGGGCAGGCGGTGGCCGGCGGTCACGCAACGGGCAGTCACGCAACGGGAGGATGTACCTTGCCAGCCCCGCTATCCCGCCAGCATCCCGCGGCCTGCCTGCTGCTGCTCCTGATCGGCTGCGCCGCAGGCGGCAACGCCGAGTACGCCGTGCTGCCGCCGGATGCCCGGATCGGCGCCGGCGATCCGGCGCGCGGCGCCATCCTGTCCACCGCCTACGGCTTCGGCACGCCGGCCAGCGTGGCCGGCAACCCGGCGGAGGCGGCGCGCCTCGCGGCGCAGCTCGAATATCTCGCCACGGAGATCCCGGACGGTGCCCGCTGGCGCGAATTCTCGCCGCTGGCCGGCCTGGAGCTGCGCCAGGCCCGGGCCGAGATGCGCCAGGCCCTCGGCATCGCGCCGGGTGCGCCGCCCCAGGCCGTGATCGACGCGCTGTACGCCGCCGCCGCGCGCCTGCGGGTCGGCGACGCGGCCGGGGCGGCGCGGGCTCTCGCGGTGCCCGGCGTGTTCCCCGCCGGCGAGGCCACGCTGGCCCGGCTCTCGGCGCTGCCGACGCTGCCGCGCAGCGCCCACGCCACGGCGCTGGCCGAGGCGGAGTTGCGCCGCATGGACCAGAACGACCACAACGGCGGCGGCGGGGGTGGCGGCGGGGGCGGGGGCGGCGGCCGCGGCGCCTGAGCCCGGACGCGCCGGGACGCGCCGCCCCGTCGTCATGCCCAGCGGCGCGAATCGCTTGCCGCGCCGGCCGGAACGGGGGATGTCGGCGCATCCTGCCGCAAGGCGGGACGGAAGCCTGCGAGCCGGCCGCATCCCCTGCGCCGCGACGGAGACGGAAACGAGATGCGCAGCGCCCCCGGCCTGCTCGTGCTGCTGTCACTCCTGCTGCCCGGCTGCGCCGAATTGCGCGCGCCGGCCCAGAGCGCCGCCCCGCCCGGCCTGACCCCCGGCGCGGCCGATCCCGGCCGTGCCGCGATCGCCGCCACCGCCTATGCCTTCGCCGATGGCGGCGGCCGGCTGACCGGCCGGCCGGCGGAGGCGGCGCAGGCCTCGGCGCAGCTCGAATACCTCGCCGCCGACGTCGCGCGCGGCGGTCGCTGGCGCGCCCTGCCTTCCTCCCTGCCCTTCGAGCTGGCGGCCTCGCGGCTGGAGCTGCGCAGCGCCCTCGGCACGGCGCCGGAGGCCGACCCGGCGGCGGTGTCGCGGGCGCTGCTCGCGGCCGCGCGCGCGCTGCGGGCCGGCGACCGGGCGGCGGCCGAACAGGCGCTGGCGCCGCCGCTCTTCCCCGCCGGCGGCGCCGCGACGCTGCTGCGGCTGAACGAGGTGGCCCCCCTGCCGCAGACCGCCAACACCACGGCGGTGCTGGCGCAGGAGGTGCGCCGGCTGGACGAGGAGCAGCGCTGGGAGCGCTTCAACTCGCCCGAGCTGATCGAGGGCAGCGGACTCACCACCTCGGGCCTCGGCGGCGGGATGCCGGGCTACTGATACCGGCCCGCACAAGTCCTGACTTGTGCAGGCCGGTATCGCGCGCGGGGTTGGTGGGGCGGCCGCGCGCCGGACCGACGAATCAGACGGGTCCGCACTTGTGCGGACCCGTATGACACGCGTGGCGTCGAGCGCCCGCGTGGTCCGGCCGCCGGGCCGGGACCGCGCCCGCGGCGTACCCTCGGGCGGCGCCGCCAGGCCACCGGTCGCCAAGCCACCGGTTGCCAGGCCACCGGTTGACGGCCCCGGCGGCGCCCGCCGATAACTTCGCCATCGAACAATACGGCATGGAACCACCGGCTGCCCTGCGGCACCGGCCGGGCCGGCGGTCCGCCGGCACGGGGCGCCATGCCGGTCCGGCCCGTGCCCGCCGGCATGGCCGGTACGGCAACGGAGCGGGGTGACGGCATGCGGGCTGCGACGCGCATCGCGGTGGTGGGGGCCGGCCTCGGCGGGCTGACCCTGGCGGGCCTGCTGCAACGCCGGGGCTTCGACGTCAGCGTCCACGAGCAGGCCACGGGCTTCGCGCGCATCGGCGCCGGCATCATCCTCAGCGCCAACGCGGTGAAGGTGCTGCGCCGGCTCGGGCTGGAGCCGGGCATCGTCGCCACCGGCATCCGCCCCGATTCCTTCCTCAGCCGCGACATCGCGACCGGGGAGACGCTGTACGAGCTGACCCTCGACGCGGCCAGCGAGCGGCGCTTCGGCGGCCCCTTCGTCAACATCCACCGCGCCGACCTGCACGCGTTGCTGCAATCGGCGCTGCGCCCCGGCACCATCCGCTTCGGCGAGGGGCTGGCCGGACTGGAGGAGCGCGACGACCACCTGCGCCTGATCTTCGCCGATGGCGGTACCGCCGAGGCCGACATCGTGGTCGGCGCCGACGGCATCCATTCGCGCCTGCGCGCCCTGCTGCAAGGCGAGGCGCCGCCGCGCTTCACCGGCCGCCTCGCCATGCGCGCCGTCTTCCCGCCCGGGCGCATCCCCGGCCCGCCGATCCGCGACTGCACCAAGTGGTGGGCCGACGACCGGCACGTCCTGGTCTACTTCATGACCGGGCGGCGCGACGAGGTGTACGTGATGACCGCCGTCCCCGCCGATTCCTGGGAGGGCGACGACACCTCCGTCCCCGGCACGCGCGCGGGCTTCCTCGCCGGCTTCGAGGACGCGCATCCCGACCTGCGCCGCGTGCTGGAGGCGGCGGAGACGGTGATGGTCTGGCCGATCTGCGACCGCCCGCGCGACGACCGCTGGCACGCCGGCCGCGCGGTGCTGCTCGGCGATGCCTGCCACGCCGTGCGCCCCTACATGGCCGCCGGCGGCGCCAGCGCCATCGAGGACGCAGGCGTCCTGGCGCGCTGCCTCGCGGAATTCGACGACCACGGGACCGCCTTCGCGCGCTACGCCGCGACGCGCATCCCGCGCGTGGCGGAGGTGCAGCGCATCTCGATCGAGAACAGCTGGATGCGCGGCCCGACCGAGCTCGACTGGTTCTTCGGCCACGACGTCTGCACCGCGCCGCTCGCCTGAGGAGGCCGCCATGTCCGCAACCCGGCCGGAGGCTGCGACGGAGATCATGCCGGACCCGATGGAGCGGCGCGACCTCGTCGGCTACGGCGAGCACCCGCCCGATCCGTGCTGGCCCGGCGGCGCGCGCATCGCGGTGAACTTCAACCTCAACGTCGAGGGCGGCGGCGAATCCACGCCCTACAACGGCGATCCCGTCTCCGAGGGGATGCTGAACGACATCGGCGTGCCCACGCGCCAGGGCCGGCGCGACCCGCTGGTCGAGTCGGTGTTCGAGTACGGCAGCCGGCGCGGCGCCTGGCGGCTGCTCGACATCTTCCGCGAATTCGGCGTGATGGTCAGCGTGCTCGGCGTGGTGCGGGCGCTGGAGCAGAACCCGGCGCTCGCCCGCGCCTGCGTCGCGCGCGGACACGAGATCGTCAGCCATGGCTGGCGCTGGATCGACTACGTCGAGGTGCCGGAGGATGTCGAGCGCGAGCACATCCGCCTCGCCGTCGCAGGCATCGAGCGCCTGACCGGCGAGCGCCCGCTCGGCTGGATGACCGGCCGGCCCGGCCCCAACACGCGCCGGCTGCTCGTCGAGGAGGGCGGCTTCCTCTACGACCGCGATTCCCTCGCCGACGAGCTGCCCTACCGGCTGCGCGTCGCCGGCCGCGACCACCTCGTCATCCCCTACTCCTACGAGGCCAACGACAACCGCTTCGACGGCAACAACGGCTTCTCCACCGCCGACGACTTCTTCACCTACATGCGCGACGCCTTCGACCTGCTGATCCGCGAGGGCGAGGCGGGTTCGCCCAAGCTGCTCTCCATCGGCCTGCACGACCGGCTGATCGGGCGGCCGGGGCGCGCCCCGGGGCTGATCCGGCTGCTGGAGCACATGCGGCGGCACGAGGGGGTGTGGTTCTGCCGCGGCATCGACATCGCGCGGCACTGGGCGGCACTCGGGCGGTAGAGCATTTCCAAGCCGGGTGTCCTCACCCGGCGACCTGGAAAATGCGGAGAACCAAAAGGCCGGAGCCGCGCCCCGGCAGAGGCGCCTTCCCCGAACGCCTCAGCCCCGCCCCAGCGCCCGCTCGTACTCCTCCCGGAAGGTCGCGAGCGAGCTGGCCAGCACCGTCGCCGCCCCGTCCACCAGCCCGCAGCGCCCGCTGCCCGGCAGCAGCCCCGCCAGGTTCTCCAGCGCCTCCAGGTCCCCCGGCCGGCCGCGCCCCGCCTCGATCCGCTCCAGCAGGCGCGAGACCTGGTGCGTGCCGATCTTGCAGGGCGGGCACTGGCCGCAGGAATTCGCCGCGAAGAAGGCCACGTACTCGGCCGTCTTGCGCAGGATGCTGGTCCCCTCCCCCACCACGATCATCGCCCCCGTGCCGAGGCGCGAGCCGCGCGCGCGCAGGCTGTCGAAGTCCAGCGGCGCGTCGAGGTCGGCCGCCGTCAGCAGCGTGTTGGAGGGGCCGCCGGTGAACACCGCCTTGAAGGCGCGCCCCGCCAGCATGCCGCCGCCGTGGTCGAACACCAGCTCGCGCAGCGGCGTGCCCATGGGCAGCTCGTGCAGGCCGGGGCGCAGCACGTCGCCGGAAAGCGAGAACAGCTTGGTGCCCGGCGCCCCGCCGCGCCCCAGCGCGCGCCAGCGTTCCGGCCCGATCCGCAGGATCAGCGCCGCCTGCGCCAGCGTCTCGACGTTGTTGACGAGGGTGGGCGCGCCGTGCACGCCGTGCTCGGCCGGGAAGGGCGGCTTCAGCGAGGGGAACGGGAAGCCGCCCATCACGCTCGCCACGGCCGCCGTCTCCTCGCCGCCGATGTAGAGGCCCGAGCCCTCGACGACGTGCAACCGCACCTCGGCGCCGAGGGCCGCCGACAGCGCCGCCAGCAATCCGTGCCCCGCCCAGGCCGCCGCCGCCTCGCGCAGCACGGCCAGCGCCACCGCCTCGCGCGGGTTGGCGTAGAGCGCGACCTGCGTGGCGCCCACGGCGGCGGCGGCCACCAGCGCGCCCTCGATCACCTGGTGCGGCGTGCGGGTGAGCAGGAAGCGGTCCTTGAAGGTGCCCGGCTCGTCCTCGTTGCCGTTGCAGACGATCCACTTCCCGTCCGCCCCCGCCGGCGGCGCCGCTCCTCCTCCCGCGCGCTGCGCCGCTCCTCCCCCCGCGCGCTGCGCCGCCTCTCCTCCCGCGCGCTGCGCCGCGACCGCCGCCCATTTCCGGTGCGTCGGGAAGCCGGCGCCGCCGAGGCCGCGCAGCCCGGCGGCCTCGATGGCGGGAATGACCGCCGCGCGGTCCGCCAGCGCCCGCCGCAGCGCCTCGCCGCCGCCGACGCGCAGCCAGGCGTCGAGATCGGCGCCGACGCACAGCGCCTCGTCGGTGAGCACCGTCACGCCGCCCTCCCCCGCGCCGCGGCGATGTCGAAATTGCCGTAGGGCGGGAACACCATCGGCGCCTTGCGCGAGAGCGGCAGCCCCTGCGCCGCCAGCGCCCGCCGCCAGTCCGCCAGATGCGTCAGCCCCACGTTGCGCGGCCGCTCGTCGCGCGCCGCCCCGGCCGCGGCGGCGCCGGCGCGGCGGCCGAACGCCACCAGCTCCAGCAGCGCGTTGCCCATCAGCCGGTTGCGGCCGTGCAGCCCGCCCGTCACCTCGCCCGCCGCCAGCAGCCCGGGCACGCCGGTGCGCCCGGCCGGGTCGATGGCGACGCCGCCGTTCTGGTAGTGCAGCGTCGGCCGCACCAGGAAGGGCTCCTCGGCCGGGTCGAAGCCGCCGCGATGCGCGAGATGCGTCAGCGTGACGAGGCCGTGCCGCAGGATGCCGGGCCTCTCCCGCTCCAGCCCGGGCGTGTCGAGGAACAGCCCGACGGCGCCGTCGCGCGCCACGCCGCGCCCCTCGGCGATCTCGCGCAGCATCGCCGCCGCCACCACGTCGCGCGGCGCCAGCTCGGGGATGAAACGCTCGCCGAGCCCGTTCACCAGCGTGGCGCCGGAGGCGCGCGCCGCCTCGCTCACCAGCGTGCCGGCCAGATGCGTCGGCCAGGCGATGCCGGTGGGATGGAACTGGAAGCTGTCCACCTCGCGCAGCGCGGCGCCGAGCCGGTAGGCCAGCACCAGGCCGTCCGCCGTCGCGCCGTAGTGGTTGGAGGTCGGGAAGCCGGCGATGTGCAGCCGCCCCGCCCCGCCGGTCGCCAGCACGGTGGCGCCGGCGCGCGCCAGCACCGGCCGGCCGAGGGCGAGGTCGTGCAGCACCGCCCCGGCGCAGCGGCCGCGGTCGTCGCTCAGCAGCTCCAGCGCCGGGTGGCGCTCCAGGATCGTGATGCCGGGCTGCAGCAGCGTCGCCTCGCGCAGCGCGCGCATCATCTCGAGGCCGGTGAAGTCGCGGTAGGAGAGCAGGCGCGCCCGCGTGGCGCCGCCGGGCTTCTTGCGCAGCAGCAGCCCGCCCATGGGGCGGCCGGCATGCCCCGCCTCCTCCGCGAGGTCGAAGCTCATGCCCTCCTGGATCAGCCAGCGGATGGCCGCCGGCCCGTCGCCCACCAGCGCCGCCACCAGCGCCTTGTCGGCGGCGAAGTGGCCGGCGCGCAGCGTGTCCTCGAAGTGGTGCTGGAGGCTGTCGTCGGCGCCGACCGCGGCCTGGATGCCGCCCTCGGCCATCACCGTGTTGCCGTCGCCGAGGCGCAGCTTGGTCGCCATGGTCACGCGCGCCCCGGCCCGCGCCGCCGACAGCGCCGCGACGCAGCCCGCCCCGCCGCCGCCGATCACCAGCACGTCGGCATCGAGGATCGGCGCGCCGGCGATGTCCACGTCCTCCAGCAGCGAGTCGGCCTGGAGCAGCGCCGCCAGCGCCGCCGGGCAGTCGAGCCCGGCGCCGATGCCGACCGCGAGCCGCTCCATCGCGCCGGGCCGGTGGTCCGGGTGGAAGCCGCGCAGCAGGTCCGGCACCGGCAGCGCGCCCTCGCGCGCGGCGGCCGGGGCGGCGGCGCGCCAGCGGGCGAGCGCCTGGGGGTAGGGGATGCCGACGCTCACGGCACGCGCCCCGGCGGCACGGCCCGCCCGGCCGCCGCTCCCGGATCGTCGCCCGGCGCCCAGGATGGGTTGGCGGGGGGCGGGCTGGCGGGGGACGGGTTGGCTGGGGGCGCGCCGGTGGCGGGCGGGTTGGCGCCGGGCGCGTCGGGGTCGATCGGCTGGTGGCCCGCCTCGATCTCGCGCAGCCGGGCGATCAGGTCGGCGGGCCGCAGCGTCAGCGAGGCGCCGAGCCGACGCACGAACTGCCCGAGATGCGCCGGGTCGATATGCTCCGGGCAGGCGGCGACGCAGAGGTTGCACATCACGCAGCGGTCGAACAGCGCCGCCGCCGTGAAGGGCTGCCCGGCGGCGGCGGTGTTGACCATGCGCTGCACCTCGATCCCCTTCGGGCAGGCGCGGTCGCAGCCGCCGCAGTGGCGGCAATGCCGCGCCTCGGGGAACACCGCGTCGATCCGGTCGACCGCGGTCCAGCTGTCGGTCAGCTCGCGCAGCGCGTAGCCATGGGGACGGGTGGCCGGGAAGTGGTCGAGGAAGGCCACCTGCATGCCCGGCGCCGCCAGGGTCTCGCAGGCCAGGGCGGTGCCGGCCAGCCGCTCGCCCTCGCGCCGCACCAGCACCCGGCAGGCGCCGCAGGCGCCCTGGCCCATGCAGCCGACATTCTCGGTCAGCGGCAGCCCGGCCCCAATCCACGCCTGCAGCAGGGAACTGCCCGGCCGGGCGCGGATCGCATGGCCGTCGAAGACGAGGCCGATGCCGTCGGCGTCGTGCGGCGCGGTGGTGGCGGCGTCGGTCATCGGTCATGCCTCCTGCGCCCATCACATGCCACCGGGCGGGGGCGCGCGCCTACAGCAAACCGCGGCAGGACGGGCCCGGGCGAACCCGGCCGGGCGGCGGTTCGCCCCGGACGCGCCGCCGGATGGCGGTGGCGGACCCGGGATGGCCGCGGCGAGGCCCCGCGGCGCTGCCCCCGCCCCGGCCCCGCCCCGGCGGAAGGACCGTCGATGCCGGATTCCCCGCCCCGGGGTCGCGGCGCGGATCGCCGGCCCGACCGGGCGATGGCCGGCCCGATGGGCGGGCTTCCGGGGTCAGGCCGCCAGCGTCTCCGCCAGCGCCCGCATCTCCGGCACCTCGTCGATGCGCCACAGCGCCGCCAGTGCCGCCGCCGCGCGCTCCGCCCCGAGGCGCGGCGTGGCGAGGCCGAGGAATTTCTCCGCCACCTCGTCGTCGCCGAGCGGGTTGCCGGCGCCGCCGAAGGGCTCGGGCACCAGCCGCTCGAATTCGCGCCCGTCCTTCGTGCGCAGCACCACCCGGGCCGAGCGCCGGCGCGGGTAGTCGGCATCGAGCGCCGGATCCACCGCGACCCGCACGCGCGCCGCGAGGGCGAGGATCGACGGGTCGCGGCGCGCCTCCCCGCCGAAATCGGCCAGGCTGACGCGGCGGCGCGCCAGGGCGGTCGCGATCACGAAGGGAAAGCTCATCTGCGCCGTGGTCATCTCGCTCCAGCCCACCGCGCCGTGCGCGGCGGCGACGGCGTAGGTGCCGGCGGCGACGGATTCCACCGCGCCGGCCGCGATGTCCTCCGCGCGGACGATGTCGAGCACGGCGTCGATCGCGGCGTGGATGTGCCGGCAGCAGGCATGCGGCTTCATGTAGCAATTGGCGATGGCGTAGCGCGAGCGCGGGTGGTCGTCGCCGGCGGCGAGCAGGTCGAGCGCGCGGTAGTCCGCCTCTCCCCCGGGGCTGTTCGCATCGCCGCCGGCATAGGCGTTGAAGTAGCCCTCCCGGAACTCCAGCACGCCGGGCGGGCCCGCGAGGCCCTGCTCGGTGAGCAGCGCCGCCAGCAGCCCCTCGCGCGCGGCATGGCCGGGATGGGTGCGCTTGACGTCGCCGCCGGCCAGGAAGCTGAACAGCCCGCCCGCCGAGGAGGCGGCGGCGCCGAAGGCGTTCTCCGCCCGCGCCGCGTCGAAGCCGAGCAGGCTGGCGGCGGCGGCGGCGGCGCCGAACACGCCGGCCGTGCCGGTGTTGTGGAAGCCGCGCCAGCGGGCGCGCGGATGGCTCGCGGCCGCGATGCGGCAGGCGGCCTCGTAGCCCGCGACCACGGCGCGCAGGAAGTCGGCGCCCGAGGCGCCGCGCGACACGGCGAGCGACAGGGCGGCGGGCACCACCACCGTGCCGGGATGCACCGAGCCGGGGCGGTAGCCGTCGTCCAGCTCCAGCCCGTGCCCGGCGGTGCCGCCGACATAGGCGGCGGAGAGCAGGTCGTGGCGCGCCGCCGCTCCCGGCACCGGCACCGTCCCCGGCGCGACGCCGGCGGCGCGCAGGGCGCGCTCCACGGCCAGGGTCGCCTCCTGCGTGGCCCCGGCGATCATGGCGCCGAGCGTGTCGATGACGTGCCGGCGCGCCGCGTGGCGGGCGAAGCCGTCCACCGCTTCCAGCCGCAGCCCGGCGACGAAGCCGGCGAGCTGCCGCGTCGGGCCGATGGCGGCAGGTCGGGCGGCACCCCTGGCGCCGGCGTGGTCGATCTCGTGCATGTCCATGGTGCGGTTTCCTCGCCGGCGGGCGACGCCGATGCGACGGCGTCGATGCCCTGTTGTCATCTTGTCCGGACAACATTATAAGGCCGGGACGCGCACCGCAAGCGCAGGGAGGCAGGCCCAGCCGATGGAAAACCCGGATCGTGCCCAGGACCGTGCGCCCGACCATGCCGGGGATGACGCCGGCGAGGTCGGCGTCAGCCGCGAGGGGCACGTCGCCACCGTGCTGCTGCGCCGCCCGCCCAACAACCACCTCGACCTTCCGAGCCTCGTCGCCATCGCCGAGGCGCTGGAGGCGCTGGACCGCGACCCGGACTGCCGCGCCGTGGTGCTGGCCGCCGAGGGGCGCCACTTCTGCGCCGGCGCCGACCTCGCCAACCGCGCCCCCGGCGCCGGCGTGCCGCGCGACGAGCGCACCGGCCGCACCCTGTACCGCGAGGCGGCGCGGCTGCTGCGCACGCGCAAGCCGGTGGTGGCGGCGGTGCACGGGGCGGCGATCGGCGCCGGGCTCGGCCTCGCCTGCACGGCGGATTTCCGCGTCACCTGCGCCGAGGCGCGCTTCGCCGCCAATTTCGCGCGGCTCGGCTTCCACCCGGGCTTCGGGCTGACGGCGCTGCTGCCGCGCCTCGTCGGCGCGCAGCGCGCGGCGCTGCTGTTCTACACGGGGCGGCGGATCGGCGGCGAGGAGGCCGCGGCGATCGGCCTCGCCGACCGGCTCGTGCCGCAGGCCGAGGTGCGCGCGGCGGCGGCGGCGCTGGCGCACGAGATCGCGGGCAGCGCGCCGCTCGCCGTGCAGGGCGTGCGCGAGACGCTGCGCCGCGGCCTCGCCGACGAGTACGAGCGGGCCACGGAGCGCGAGTTCGAGCAGCAGGCCTGGCAGCGCCAGACCGAGGACTACCGCGAGGGCGTGCGCGCCATGGCCGAGCGGCGCGAACCGGTCTTCAAGGGGGGCTGAGGCCGTGGACGGCATGGGGATCGACACGTCGCTGGATGGGGCACCGGACGGGGCGTTGGATGAGGCGCTGTTCAACCCGCGCTCCGTGGCGCTGATCGGCGCCACGGCGGACCAGGCGAAGAACAATTCGCGCGTGCAGCGGCTGCTGGCACGGGCGGGCTATGCGGGGCGGATCGTCCCGGTCAACCCGGGCCGCGCCGAGGTGATGGGCGTGCCGGCCTTCCCCGACATACGCGCCGCCCCCGGCCCGATCGACCACGCCTTCGTCATGGTCCCCGCCGCCGCCGTGCCGGACGCCATCGCCGGCTGCGCCGAGAAGGACGTGCGCGTCGCCACCATCTACAGCGCCGGCTTCGCGGAGCTGGGCGAGGCGGGACGGGCGTTGCAGGAGCGCGTGGTCGCGGTGGCACGGGCCGGCCGGGTGCGGCTGCTCGGGCCGAATTGCCTCGGCCTCGTCAACGTGACGGACGGCGTGCCGCTGACCATCAACGCGGCGGTGGAGGCGGAGGCGCTGGCGCCGGGCTGGCTCGGCGTGGTGTCGCAGAGCGGCAGCATGATGGGCGCGCTGCTGAGCCGCGCCGCCGCGCGCGGGCTCGGCTTCTCGCGCCTCGTCTCGGTCGGCAACGAGTGCGACCTCGGCGTCGGCGAGATCGCCGGGATGCTGGTGGAGGACCCGGCGACGCGCGTCGTGCTGCTGTTCCTGGAGACGCTGCGCGACGCGCCGGCCCTGGCGCGGGCGGCGCGCCGGGCGCACGCGCTGGGCAAGGCGGTCGTCGCCTACAAGCTCGGCCGATCCGACGTCGGCCGGCGGATCGCGGCCTCGCACACCGGCGCCATGGTCGGCGCGGACGAGCTGGCCGCCACCTTCTTCCGCGAGAACGGCATCCTGCGCGTGGAGACGCTGGACGGGCTGATGGAGCTGCCGCGCCTCGCGCTCGGCCGGCGGCCGCCGGCGGGCAACCGCGTCTCGGTGCTGACCGGCACGGGCGGCGGCGCCGCCATGGTGGTGGACCGGCTCGGCCTGCTCGGCGACCAGGTGGTGCCGCCGCCGCCGGCGATGCGCGCCGAATTGGCGGCCCGGGGCATCGAATTGTCGGACTCGCCGCTGATCGACCTGCCGATGGGCGGCGGGCGCGGCCAGTACACGACGGTGCTGACGGCCCTGCAGCGTTCCGATCATTGCGACGCGGTGGTGGCGGTGCTCGGCTCCACGGCGCGGCTGCGGCCGGCGCAGGTGCAGGAGAACATCCTCTCCGTCTACGAGGGCGGCAAGCCGGTGGTGATGTTCGCCGCCCCCCAGGCCGACGCGGCGCTGCGGCTCTGCGACGAGGCCGGGATCGCCGGCTTCCGCACGCCGGAAGCCTGCGCCGACGCGCTGCACGCCTGGCTGAACTGGCGCGCGCCGCGCGAGGTGGCGACGGCACCGCCGGAACGGCTGCGCGCGGCGGCGGCGCTGCTGCGGCAGGCCGGCGGCCACGACACGCCGCGCCGCGAAGGTGGCGACTCGTTGCCGCGCCGCGAAGGCGGCGACACGTTGCCGCGCCGCGAAGGCGGCGACACGTTGCCGCGCCGCGAAAGCGGCGACACGTTGGACGAGGCGGAAGCCTGCGCGGTATTCGAGGCGCTGGGCATCGAGGGGCCGGGCAGCCGCATCGTCGGCGGCCCCGACGAGGTCGGCGCGGTCGAGGGACCCGTCGCGGCGAAGCTGCTCTCGCCCGACATCCTGCACAAGACCGAGAACGGGCTGGTGCGGCTGAACCTCGCCGGCGCGGAGGCGGTGCGCGCGGCGGTGCGCGACCTGCTCGCCACGGCGCGCGACCGCTTCCCGGCGGCGCGGGTGCGCGGCGTGCTGGTGGCGCCGATGCAGCGCGGCCTGCTGGAGGTGATCCTGGGCTACCGGCACGACCCCGAGGTGGGGCCGGTGGTGGTGCTGGGCCTCGGCGGCGTGCTGGCGGAACTGCGGCGCTCCTTCGTGGTGCGCCTCGCGCCGGTGGACGCGGCGACGGCGCGGGAGATGGTGGCGGCGCTGCCGGAGCTGCGCGTGCTGGACGGCTACCGCAACCTGCCGCGCGGCGACGTGGCGGCGCTGGCGCGGGCGGTGGAGGCGATGTCCTGGCTCGCCTGCCTCGGCGGGGCTACGGTCCGCGACGCGGAGATCAATCCGCTCATCGTCCGCGGCGAGGGCGAGGGCGTGGTCGCCGTGGATGGCCTGATCGCCCTCGGCGAGGCCGCACGGGAGGAGGGAGCGACGCCATGAGCGACGCGGCGGAGAACGACGAACACCGGATGCTGCAGGATCTCGTCGCGAAATTCGTCGCGCGCGAGCTGCTGCCGCTGGAGCCGGCGGTGCTGGCGCGCGAGGCGGCGGGCGGGAAGTACGCCCTGACGCCGGAGGAGGAGGCGCCGCTGCTGGCGAAGTGCCGGGAGCTGGGGCTGTGGGGCCTCGACGTGCCGGAGGCGATGGGCGGCGCCGGCCTGCCCGCCACCGCGCTGCTGCGCGTGGAGGAGGAGCTGGCGCGCACCGTCACGCCCTTCGAGTTCCCGCCCGATTCCCCCAACCTGCACATGCTCTCGGCCGTCGCCAGCCCCTGGCAGCGCGAGCGCTACCTGGAGCCCTACGCGCGCGGCGAGATGAAGTCCGCCATCGCCATCTCCGAGCCCGGCGCCGGCGGCGACCCGGCGGGAATGATCACCCGCGCGGTGCAGGACGGCGAGGACTGGGTGATCAACGGCCGCAAGATCTGGGTCAGCCGCGTGCCGTACTGCGACTTCATCATCGTCATGGCGCGCACCGGCCCGCTGAAGCGCGGCGAGGGCATGACCGCCTTCATCGTGGAGAAGGGCACGCCCGGCTTCGTGATCGAGCGCGAGATCCCGATGATCGGCGGCCGGCGCACCTACGAGCTGGTGTTCGAGGATTGCCGAATCCCCGGCCGCAACCTGCTCGGCGAGGTTGGCAAGGGCTACGCGCCGATGCAGCTTCGCCTCAACGTGCGCCGGCTGCAGGTGGGGGCGCGCTGCGTCGGCATCGCGCGGCGTGCCGTCTCGATGATGCGCGACTACGCCAACCAGCGCGTCACCTTCGGCGTGAAGCTCGCCGACCGGCAGGCGATCCAGTGGTGGATCGCCGACGCGGTGACGCGGATCCACGCCTGCCGGCTGATGGTGCAGGCGGCGGCCGCGACGCTCGACGCGGGCGGCGACCTGCGCTCGGAGGCCTCGATGATCAAGGTGTTCGGCACCGAGATGGCGCAGACGGTGGTGGACCAGGCCATGCAGTGCCACGGCGCGATGGGCATGACCAAGGAGCTGCCGCTGCAGCTCTTCGCGCAGCAGGTGCGGGTAATGCGCATCTACGAGGGGCCGACCGAGGTCCACCGCATGAGCATCGCCAGGCGCGCGCTGAAGGAATTCGAGTAGGGCGCCCCGCCGGCGGGGTGGCGGGCGGCGCGTGAAGCCGTGCCGTCCGCCGTGCCCCGCCTCGGGTCGTCCCGGAACGGAGCCGCGATCCGCCCGGCGCCACCGCGGCGTCGCGCCGGGCGGCGCCGCCCGGCGCGGCGAGGCGGCCGCGACGGCACGCCCGAGGGTCCGCCCCGGGGACGCGCCCGGCAGTGTGCGCCAAGAGGTGATGCGCCGAAGGGGCGCGCGGAATGGGAGGCAGCATGTCGCAGGAATTCACCCGGCGCCGCCTGCTCGGCGGCGCGGCCGCCGGCGCGGCGGCGCTGCGGGCCGGCACCGGCCGCGCCGCCGTGCCCTGGCCGGGCCAGCCGCTCCGCCTCGTCGTGCCCTACACGCCGGGCGGCAGCAACGACGCCATCGCCCGGCCGCTCGCCGAGGGCCTGGGCAGGGCGCTCGGGCAGACGGTGATCGTCGAGAACCGGCCGGGCGCGTCGGGCAGCATCGGTGCCGGCTTCGTCGCGGGCGCCGCGCCGGACGGCCATACGCTGCTGTTCTGCTCGTCCACCTTCGCCACCAGCTCCACCATCCTGCGCACGCCCTACGACGCGATCGGCAGCTTCGACACGGTCGCCCGGCTCTGCACCGCGCCGATGATGATCGTCGGCCGGCCCGGCGGCCTGGAGGACATGGCCGGGCTGGTGCGCCGCGCCCGCGAGCAGCCCGGCGCGCTGCAGTACGGCCATGCCGGCATCGGCGGCATCGGGCACTTCACCATGGAGCTGTTCAACCAGGCGGCCGGGCTGCGCATGGAGGGCATCCCCTATCCCGGGATCGCCCCGGCGCAGACCGATCTGGCCGGCGGGCGGCTCGACTTCCTGATCACCACCCTCGCCTCGGTGCGGGGCATGGTGGAAGCGGGCCGGCTGCCGGTGCTGGCCGGGACCGGGGCGCGCCGCATGGCCTTCGCGCCCGGCGTGCCGACGGTGCGCGAGGCGACGGGCATCGACTACGAGGTCGATCTGTGGTGGGGCGTGCTCGGCCCGCGCGGCCTGCCCGGGCCGGTGCGGGAGCGGTTGAACCGGGAGGTGAACGCCCTGCTCGCGCAGCCGGACTTCCAGGGCTTCCTGGGGGTGGAGGGCGCGACCGCGGCGCCGGCCGACGTGGCGGGGTTCGAGGCCGCCTTCGTCGCGGATGTGCGGCGCTGGCGCGGAACGGCGCGGCAGCTCGGGATCGGCGTGCTGTAGGCCCCCCGCGCCGTCCGGGCGGGCGCCGTCCGGCCCGCCGGCTTCCCGGGCCGTCCCGCCGCCAGCAGGGTGCCAGCGGAATACTGGTGCCGGAGCGGAGGAAAAGGGCGGCAGCCCCCGCGTTCAGCCGGCCCCGAAGCGCCCGTACAGCGCCGCCGCCGCCGCGCGCAGCGCCGCGTCCGCGCGCGTGTCGCCGAGATTCGTCACGAGCACCATGCCGAAGTCGCGCTCCGGCCGCAGCGCGATCATGGCGAGGTTCATGGTGTTCGAGCCGTTGTGGGTCAGGAAGAGGTCGGGCGAGAAGGCGAAGCGCCCCCAGCCCCAGCCGAGCGCGTAGGCGCCGCCGCCATCCGGCGTGCCGGGCGCGGCGCCCGGGCGCGGCGGCATGTCGATGCGCCGCGTGTGCAGCAGGCGCAGCGTCTCCGGCCGCACCAGGGCCGGGCCGCGCCGCCCCTCCCCCGCGTTCCAGCCGGCCCAGCGCGCGAAGTCGAGCACCGAGAGATGCACGACGCCGGCCGGCCCGATGATCGCCGGCCCGTCACCGTCGGGACCGGCCAGCATCGGCTTGAGCGTGCCGTCCGGGCGCACGGCGTGCCCGAGCGGGGCGTCCACCCGGCCCATGCTCGACTGCGGCCCGAGCCCGGCGGTGCGCAGGTCGAGCGGCCCGAACACGCGCTCGACGATCAGCTCCTCCCAGGTCCGGCCGGCGGCGCGCTCGATCATGGCGCCGGCGATGACGTAGTTCATGTTGGCGTAGGCGAAGCGCGTGCCCGGCGCCGAGGCGAGGGGCCGACCCGACCATTCCCGCACCAGCCAGAGGCGAAGCTCGTCGAGGTTGAGATAGCCGTCCACGGTGAAGGAGCGCCCGATCAGCTCGATGAAGGCGGCGTCGTCGGCGGGCAGGCCGCTGCTGTGCGAGAGGAGCTGCGCCAGCGTCACCGCGCCCAGCCCCGCCGCCATGCCCGCGGCCATCTCCGGGAAGCTTTCCGCCACCGTGCCGTCCCAGCGCAGCCGCCCCGCCTCCACCTCGATCGCGGCGAGCAGCGCGGTCATCGCCTTGGTGTCGGAGCCGATGTGGAAGCGGTCGTCGAGCGTCACCGGGATCTCGGCCCCGGCACGCCGCGTGCCGACCGCGCCGGCGGCGACGATGCGCCCTGCCCGCACCACCGCCGCCGCCAGGGCCGGCAGGCCGTGGCTGGCGAGGAAGGGTTGCAGGATCGGATCGAGCGGCTCGGCGCCGTCCGGCAGGCCGGCGGGCGGGGCCGGCGCCGGCGGCTGCCCGGCGGATTGCCCCGGTGCCTGGCCCCTGCCCCCGGCGACCGGGACGAGGAGCGAGGCCGCGAGCGTGCCCCCCCGAAGCATCCGCCTGCGCTGCATGGCACGTTCCCTGCCGTGTCGTTCGGAGCTGGCCGCCGGCGGGGCACGGCCGCGCCGGCGGGTCGTCGCCTCCCCGGCGGCCGCCCCGGCGGCGAGCATGTCGGGGCCGTTGCCTGCTGGCAACGGCCGCGTGGAGCCGGCGCGGCAGGCCGTCACGCGGCGGCGTCCCGCCCGCGAAGGCCGCGAGCGCCAGGGCGCGCCAGCCGCAGGGCCGGGTGGTCGCTGTCCCCGGCCCAGGCCGGCGCCAATCCGGCCCGCGCCGGCCTTTGCGCCGGCGCATTTTCCGGGCCGCCGGGCGAGTACGCCCAGCCCGGACATGCGCCAACAGGCGCTCAGGGCAGCAGCGCCACCCCGATCAGCGCCAGCGCCGAGATGAACAGGCTCGCCGCGACGCCCAGCAGCAGCGGCTTCGCGCCGCGCATCCGCAGGGCCCGGATATCGGTGGACAGGCCGAGCCCCGCCACCGAGGCCGCCAGCATCAGCGGCACCAGCCAGCGCGAGGCCGCCACCGCCGCCGGCGGCACCAGCCCGGTGCTGCCCAGCGCCACCAGCGCCAGGAAGCCGAAGGCGAACCAGGGCACCGGCGCCTTCACCGGCCCACCTGCAGGCCCGCCCCCCGGCCCCTCCCCCGGGCCGCCCCGCCCCACCCAGAAGCCGAGCGCCAGCACGGCGGGGGCGAGCAGCACCACCCGCGCCAGCTTGGCGACGGTGCCGACCTCGGTGGCGACCGGCCCGCCCGCCGCGGCGGCCCCCACCGCCTGCACCACCTCGTGCACGCTGGCCCCGGCCCAGAGCCCGTAGGCACGGGCGTCGAGCCCCAGCGGCCCGCCGAGCAGCGGGTAGATCAGCATCGCCGCCGTGCCGCAGAGGGTGATCACGGCCAGCGCGTAGGCCACGTCCTCCTCGCGCCCGCGCGCCACCTGGTTCGCCGCCACGATGGCCGAGGCGCCGCAGATCGCGGTGCCGGTGCCGATGAGCTGCGCGAGCGGCGCCTCGACCCCGATCTGCCGGCCGAGCCAGATGGTGAAGGGCAGGGTGAGCGCCACCGAGGCCGCCGCCAGCCCCAGCGCCCCGGCGCCGATGCCCAGCAGCTGCCCCAGCGTCACCTGCAGGCCGAGCAGCACGATCGCGGCACGCAGGACCGGCCTGACGGCGAAGGCGATGCCGGGCCGCAGCAGCGGCAGCGGGCCGATGGCGGCGCGCAGGGCGACGCCGAGCACCAGCGCCACCACCACCGGGTTCAGCGCCGCGAGGCCGCTGGCGTTGCGCAGGAAGGTGGCGAGGAGGGCGATTGCCGTCGAGAGGGCGAGGCCCGGCAGCAGGCTGCGCAGCCGGCCGGCTGACGGCACGGCCGCGGCGGGTGCGGACATCGGCGGTTCCCGCGTCGTGGATGAGGATGCGCCCGGACCGCCGCACCGGAATTCCGACGCGCCCGGACCGGGACCCGCCGACGCTCGCCCGCGCGCCGTGCCGCGTCAACCCCGCGGGCGTGCCCTCGCCGGCACGCCCCGCCGGCACGCCCCGCCGGCGCGTGGTCCCAGGGTACAGCACCGGCGCGCGGTCCCGGCGCGTGGTCCCGGCGCGCACCGCCCCGGATCGCCCGGCGCACCCAGCCCAGGTCGGAGGGAGGCGCTCCAGGCCGGCGATCCGGCCGGGTTGTCCGACGGCCACCCGGGGCGCCTCCCGGGGGTCGCGGCATGGCGGGGCCGCCTCCCGGCGGGTGCATCGCGGGGGTGCACCGGCAGCGCGTCCCGGCAGCATGCCGGCCGCGTCGGGGCGCCGGGGCGGACGCGCCGCGCCGGTTCGCCGGGCAGGCACGCTTCTTGCGAACTTCCGCGCGCCGGGCCCGCCCCTGCCGGCCCCCACGCCGTCACCCGAGGAGACAGAACGACATGCGACAAGGCTGGGGCTTCGCGGCGCTCCGCGCCATGCTGGGGGCCGTGCCGCTGGCCGCGTCCCTGCTGGTCGGAGCGCTGCCGGCCGGCTTGCTGTCGGCCGCGGGCGCCGCGGCGCAGACCGCCGCCGCCGGCCCGACCCTCGCCGCCGTGCGCGCGCGCGGCGTCCTGGTCTGCGGCACCTCGACGGGCGCGCCGGGCTTCTCGGTGCTCGACAACCGGGGCGAGAACCGCGGGCTGGACGCCGATCTTTGCAAGGCGCTGGCCGCCGCCGTGCTGGGCGACCCGACGAAGATCCGCTGGGTGCCGCTGACCAGCCAGGCACGCTTCCCGGCGCTGCAATCGAACCAGATCGACGTGCTGATCCGCACCGCGACCTGGACCCAGTCCCGCGACACCGCGCTCGGGCTGAACTTCACCGCCGTCAGCTTCTACGACGGGCAGGGCTTCCTGGTCCGCCGCAGCGCCGGCATCGCCCGCGCCGCCGAATTGCAGGGGGCGAGCATCTGCACCGTCTCCGGCTCCACCAGCGAGCTGAACCTCGCCGACTGGGCGCGCGTCAACGGCATCCGCTACACGCCCGTGGTGTTCGAGCAGAACGAGGAGGCGGCGAACGCCTACGCCGCGGGCCGCTGCGACGCCTACTCGACCGACGCCAGCCAGCTCGCCGCCATCGGCGCCTCGCTGCCGGACGCGGCGAACCACATGGTCCTGCCCGACATCATCAGCAAGGAGCCGCACGCGCCGGTGGTGCGGCACGGCGACGACCAGTGGTTCGACATCGTGCGCTGGATGATGTTCGCGCTCTACGCCGCCGAGGAGCAGGGGGTGACGCGGGCCAACGTGGATTCGATGCTGGAAAGCCCCAACCCGGAGATACGCCGCCTGCTCGGCACCTCGGGCGACCACGGGCCGATGATGGGCCTCGACCGGCGCTGGGCCTACGCCATGATCAAGGCTGTCGGCAATTACGGCGAGATCTTCGACCGCAACCTCGGCGAGGGCAGCATCTTCCGCCTGCCGCGCGGTCTCAACGCGCTGTGGAACCGGGGCGGGCTGATGTACCCGATGCCGATCCGCTGATGCGTGCCCTTCCCTCCGTCGCGGCGGCCCTGCTGGCCGTCGCGGCCGCCGCCCTCGCCTCGCCGGCGCGGGCGCAGATGGCGTCCCCCGGCCCGACCCTGGCCGCCGTGCGGGCGCGGGGCGCGCTGGTCTGCGGCACCTCGATCGGCGTGCCCGGCTTCAGCCAGCCCGACGCGCGCGGCGAATACCGCGGCATCGACGCCGATCTCTGCCGCGCCGTCGCGGCGGCGGTGCTGGGCGACGCCACGAAGGTGCGCTGGGTGCCGCTGACCAGCCAGGCGCGGATGGCGGCGCTGCAATCGGGCCAGATCGACGTGCTGATCCGCACCACCACCTGGACCCAGGCGCGCGACACCGCCAACGGGCTGAACTTCACCGTGGTGAACTACTACGACGGCACCGGCCTCATGACCCGCCGCGCGGCCGGCATCACCAGCGCCGCGCAGCTCGACGGCGCCTCGATCTGCATGAACAGCGGCGGCACCACGGAGCTGAACGTCACCGACTGGGCGCGCCGCGCGGGGCTGTCCATCCACCCCGTCATCTTCGAGCAGAACGACGAGGTCTGGCGCTCCTCTACGAGGCCGGGCGCTGCGACGCGATGGCGACCGATGCCAGCCAGCTCGCCGGCATCCGCATCGCCCTGCGCCGGCCGGACGACCACGTGGTCCTGCCCGAGCGGCTGAGCAAGGAGCCGCACGCCCCCTCCGTCCGCCAGGGCGACGACCAGTGGTTCGACATCGTCCGCTGGACCATGTTCGCGCTGATCGGCGCCGAGGAGCTGGGCGTGACCCAGGCCAATGCCGAGGCGATGCGGCAGGGCCCGAACCCCGGGATCCGCCGCCTGCTCGGCACCGCCGGCGACCACGGGCCGATGATGGGGCTGGAGCGGGGCTGGGCCTACGACGTGATCCGCGCCGTGGGCAATTACGGCGAGATCTTCGACCGCAACCTCGGCGCCGGCAGCCCGCTGCGCCTCGACCGCGGCCTCTCCGACCTCTGGACCCGCGGCGGGCTGATGTACGCCATGCCGATCCGCTGAGCCGCCGGGGGCCGGGCCGCCGGCCGGTTGCGGCGCGGGCGCGCCCTGGCCACACTCTCCCGGCCAAACTCCCTTGGCCACACTCCGCCTCCAGCCGCGCGCCAGGAAGGGATGACCCGGACCATGACCAGCATCGCCCGCCATACCCTGGGCCGCCGTACCCTGGGCCGCGCGGCGCTCGGCGCCGCCCTCGCCCTGCCGGCCATCGGCCGCGCCCGGGCGCAGGGCCCGCAGACCTACGAGTGGGTGGCCGGCTCCCTCGGCGGCGGCTGGTACACCATGGCCGCCGGCCTGACCGCGCTGATCACCGAGGAGAACCCGGAGCTGCGCTTCCGCGTCGTGCCCGGCGGCGGTCTCGCCAACTGCACCCGCGTCAACAACGGCCAGTCGCCGATCGGCTGGGGCATCGACGCCTTCACCGCCAATGCCGGCAGGGGCGAGGAGCCCTACCGCGAGCGGCACGAGAGGCTGCGCACCCTCGGCACCGGCTACTCGCCCAACGAGCTGAACCTGCTGCGCCGCGCCGATGCCGGCCCGGCCGACATGCGCGCCATCCTCACCCAGCCGGGCCTGCGCATCGGCGTGACGCAGCGCTCCTCCACCGACGAGATGACGCTCCAGCGCATCCTGCGCTTCCTCGGCACCGGGCCGGACCAGATCCGCGCCGGCGGCGGGCGTTACCTGAACGGCTCCTACGCCGACCTCGCCGGGGCCTTCGGCGACGGGCAGGTGGACTACCTGTTCGTCGCCCTGGCCAAGCCGGCGGCGATGCTGACGGAGGTCGCGCAGGGCCGCCGTCCCGCCGCCCTGGTGGGCTTCCCCGACGACATCCGCGCCCACCTCTCGGCGCAGTACGCCTACGGCGAGGGCGTGCTGCCCGCCGCCACCTACCCGGCGCTGCAATCGGCCGACCTGAAGGTGAGCACCATGGACAGCGTGGTGCTGGTGAACCAGTCGCTGCCCGACGACGTCGCCTACCGCATGACCCGCACCCTGATCCGCAACAGGGGGCAGCGCCTGGCCGCGATCCACGGCAGCATGGCGGCCTTCGATCCCGCCGTGGCGTGGAAGTACAACGGCGTGCCGCTGCACCCCGGCGCCGCGCAGGCCTACCGCGAGGCCGGCGTGATGCCGGCCTGACCCCCCGGCGACCGGCCGGCGCCGTGCGCAACCTGCCGCCCTGGCTGAAGACGCTCTGCTCGCTCTGGGCGGCGGCGGCGGCGGCCGTCCACCTCTACTGGGGCGGCTTCGGCTTCCCCGAGCCGATCACGACGCGCGCCTTCCACCTGCTCGTCTTCGTGCCGCTGATCTTCATCCTCTATCCGGCCTTCCCGGACCGCTCGCCATCCACGCGCCCGAGCGTGCCGGACCTGCTCTGGGCGCTCGCCGCCGCCATCCCGCACGCCTGGGCGATGTGGAACCACGACGCGGTCAACGACCGCATGGAATTCGTCGATCCCTTCACGCCCGAATTGCTGGCGCTCGGCCTGCTCGCCATCGTCACGCTGCTGGAGGCGATCCGCCGCGCCGTGGAGCCGGGGCTGGCCTGGATGGTGCTCGGCTGCATCGCCTACATGGTGGCCGGCCCCTGGATGCCGGGCGTGCTGGAAAGTCGTGCCTTCAGTCTCAACGAGATCGTCGAATCCGCCTGGCTGGTGCCGACGCTCGGCGGCGTCTACGGCCCGCTGACCGGCATCGCCGCCACCACCATCGCCGTGTTCATCCTGTTCGGCGCCTTCATGCAGGGCAGCGGCACGGGGCGGCTGTTCGCCAACCTCGGCGCGGCGCTGGCCGGGCGCTTCTCGGGCGGGCCGGCCAAGGTGGCGGTCATCACCTCCGGCCTGTTCGGCACGATGAGCGGCTCCTCCGTCTCCAACGTCATCACCACCGGCGCGATGACGATCCCGCTGATGATCCGCATCGGCTACGCGCCCGCGGTGGCGGGCGGGATCGAGGCGGCGGCCTCGGTCGGCGGTGCGCTGATGCCGCCGGTGCTGGGCGCGGCCGCCTTCGTGATGGCCGAGATCACCAACATCCCCTACGGCGAGATCGTGGTGGCGGCCGCGATCGGCGCCGTCATGTACTACTACGCCATCCTGGCCGCGGTGCATTTCGAGGCGCGTCGCCTGGGCATGCGGCCCATGCCGCAGGCCGACATCCCGCCCTGGCGCGAGGTGGCGGCGGACGCACACCTCGTCCTGCCGATCGGCCTGCTGGTCTGGCTGATGATGCAGCGCTGGTCCGGCAACTACGCCGCCTTCTGCGCGACGCTCGCCATGGTCGCGGTGTCGATGCTGCGCCGGCGCACCCGCATGTCGCCGCGCGCCATCCTGGACAGCCTGACCAATGCCGGGCTGACCATGGCGCCGCTCGCCGTCTCCATCGCCGGCGCCGGCATCGTGGTCTCGGCGCTCACCGTCACCGGGCTGGTGGTGGCCTTCGGCGGCATCGTCAAGGACCTCGCCGGCGGCTCGCTGCCCATGCTGCTGCTGCTGCTCGCCGCGACGGTGCTGGTGCTGGGCATGGGCATCCCGACCACGCCCTCCTACATCATCGCCGCCGCGATCGGCGTGCCGCAGCTGCTCCAGATGGGCGTGGAGCTGCTGCCGGCGCACCTCTTCATCTTCTACTTCGCGGTGATCGCCGACGCGACGCCGCCCGTGGCCGCGGCCGCCTTCGCCGCCGCCGCCATCGCCCGCGCGGGGCCGACATTGACGAGCTGGCACGCCACGCGCTTCGGCATCGCCGGCTTCACCGTGGGGGCCGCCTTCATCTACGATCCCGGCATCATGCTGCGCGGCAGCCTCGCCGGCATCCTCTCCGCCGCAGCGATCCAGCTCGCGGCGCTGACCCTGGTGACGGCGGCCTATGCCGGCTTCCTGCTCGCGCCGCTGGGGCGCTGGCTGCGCCTGCTGCTGGGGCTGGCCGGGCTGGTCGCGGCGTTCGGCCACATGCTGCCGGATGCGGGGCGGCTGGCGATCGGGGCGGGCGCGCTGGCGGCGGTGGCGCTGGGACAGCGGGCGGTGGCGCGTCGGGCGGCGGCGTAGGCGCGCGCCTCGCGGCGCGTGTCGGGGAGGGCGTTGCCCTCCCCGGGCCCCTCCCACCAAAGGGCGAAGCCCCTTTGGAAACCCCGCCATGGAAAAGGCATCCGGGGTGTTCCGACATCCCGGGCCTGAACGAGGAGAGGTCCGGGAGGGCCTCGCCCTTCTGGTGGATGGGTTCCAGGGAAGGCAGAGCCTTCCCTGGAAAGCGGCTGGGGCCCGGGGAAGGCGAAGCCTTCCCCGATGGCTGGAATCCTCAGCCCCGGTCGTACAGCAGCCGCGCCCGGATGGTCCCGTCCAGCGCGCGCAACTCCTGCAGGATGACGTCGGCGTCCGAGCGGGACGCGTCCGCCTCCACCACCACGTAGCCGATGGCGCCGTCGGTCTGCAGGTACTGCGAGGCGATGTTGAGCTGGCGCCGCGAGAACACCTCGTTCACGCGGCCGAGGATACCGGGGATGTTGTGGTGGACGTGCATGTAGCGCGTGCCGCTCGGCCGCGCCGGGAGCTGCACCTGCGGGAAGTTCACCGCGCCGACGGTGGCGCCGGTGTCGCTGTAGTCGATCAGCTTGCGCGCCACCTCGACGCCGATCCGCTCCTGCGCCTCGGCGGTGGAGCCGCCGATATGCGGCGTCAGGATCACGTTGGGCAGGCCCTGGAGCGGCGATGTGAAACGCTGGCCGTTGCCGGCCGGCTCCACGGGGAAGACGTCGATCGCGGCGCCCAGGACGTGCTTCTCACGGATCGCGCCGGCCAGCGCGTCGAGGTCGACCACCGTGCCGCGGGCGTTGTTGATGAGGATGGCGCCGCGCGGCATGGCGGCGAGCTGCTCGGCGCCGATCATGCCCTCCGTCTCCGGCGTCTCCGGCACGTGCAGGGTGACGACGTGGCTCTGCGCCAGCAGCGCGTTCAGGCTGTCCACCGGCTGGGCGTTGCCGTGCGGCAGCTTGGTCGCGTGGTCGTAGAAGATCACGCGCATGCCGAACGCCTCGGCCAGCACGGAGAGCTGCGAGCCGATGTTGCCGTAGCCGACGATGCCGAGGGTCTTGCCGCGCACCTCCCAGGAATTGGCCGCCGACTTCTCCCAGCCGCCCTGGTGGGCGGAGACGGACTTGTCGGGGATGCCGCGCATCAGCATCACGATCTCGCCCATCACCAGCTCGGCGACGCTGCGGGTGTTGCTGAAGGGCGCGTTGAAGACCGGGATGGCGAGGTTGCGCGCCGCCACCAGGTCCACCTGGTTGGTGCCGATGCAGAAGCAGCCCACGGCGATCAGCCGGTCGGCGGCCTCCAGCACCTCGGCGGTGAGCTGCGAGCGGGAGCGGATGCCGAGGATATGGACGCCGTGCAGCGCCTCCTTCAGCGCCGCCCCGTCCAGCGCGGTCTTGTGGCGGGTGACGTTGGTGTAGCCGGCCGAGGCGAGGAGCGACACGGCGCTGTCGTTCACGCCCTCCAGCAGCAGGATGCGGATGCGGTCCTTGGGCAGGGAGATGCGGTCGTTCATGTCCTGTTCCAGCGGCGCGGTTCCAGCGGAGCGGTTGCAGCCTGGCGACGGGGCCGATATCGGCATCGTCATCCCGGAGGAACAGGGGCGGCACAACCCGCAAGGACGCAGGCCAACCCTGCGCCGCCGGCATCGGACCGTCCGGCCCGGCCGGTGACGCAGCGGGGCGGAAACGGAGCAGGTGCCGGTTGGCACCCAGAGCGGCGACCCGGGCACCATCGATGACGCTCGTGCCGTTATCTCCCACAGCGCCACGTTCGCAGCCGCTCTACGGCGAACCACAGTCCGGCTGGGACTGCGGTTCGCTGTCGCTCGTTGTTCCCGGCGCGGATTCACGCCGCCGGGCGTGTCCGCCCGCCGGCGATCCGCTCTAGCGAGCCGCCAGCTCCTCCAGCGTCGCGGCCAGCACCCGCGTGCCCTTCGCCACCTGCTCCGGGCTCGAATACTCGGCCGGGTTGTGGCTGATGCCCTTGCGGCAGGGGATGAAGATCATGCCGGTGGGGCAGAGCGGCACCATGAACTGCGCGTCGTGGAAGGCGCCCGAGGCGATGTCGCGCTGGCCGTAGCCGAGGCCCGACGCGGCGCGCGAGACCGCCTCCCGCACCATCGGGTCGAACACCGCCGGCAGGGCGTGGAAGCGTTCCAGCACATGCACGTCGCAATTGCGCACCGCCGCGCGGATGGTGGGCTCGATGGCGTCGCCGCGCTCCGTCAGCACGCCGGCATCGGGGTGGCGGAAGTCGATCGAGAACACGGCGCGGTCGGCGACGGTGTTGGAGCTGTTCGGCCCCACCTCCACCCGGCCCACGGTGAAGCGCAGTATGTCCGCGGGGTCCGCCATCAGCCGGTTCAGCGCCTCGATCGCGCGCACCATGTCCTGCACCGCGTCGCGCCGCAGGCCGAGCGGCGCGGTGCCGGCATGCGCGGTCTCGCCGGTGATGGTCACGGTGAACCAGCGGCTGCCCTGGATGCCGGTGACGACGCCGATGTCGAGCCCCTCGCGCTCCAGCACCGGCCCCTGCTCGATATGCGCCTCGACATAGGCGAAGGGCTTGCCGCCGAGCGGCCGGCGCGCGATGTCGGCCTCCGATTCCAGCAGCGCGCGCAGCGCGTCGCCGAAGGTGATGCCCTCGGCATCGGTGACGGCGGCGAAGTCCTCCGGCCGCTTGCAGCCGTTGTAGCTCATCGAACCCATGCAGCCCGGGGCGAAGCGGCCGCCCTCCTCGTTGGTCCAGGCCACCACCTCGATCGGGCGCTTCGTGGCGATGCCGGCCTCGCGGATCGCCTGCACCGCCTCCAGCCCCGCCAGCACGCCCCAGATGCCGTCGAAGCGGCCGCCGTTCGGCTGGCTGTCCATGTGGCTGCCGGTCAGCACCGGCGCCGCGTCCGGATCCGTGCCCTCGTGCCGCAGGAACAGGTTGGCCGCCGCGTCCACGCTGACCGTGAGTCCGGCCTCCCCAGCCCAGCCGATCAGCAGGCGGCGCGCGGCGCGGTCCAGCTCGGTCAGGCAGGCGCGGTTGACGCCGGGTTCGCCATCAGCGCCGCGTATCGCGCCGAGCGCCGCCATGGCCATCAGCCGATCCCAATGCCGGGATTCCTGCACCGACGCTGCGCCACCCATGCTCGGCCTCTCCATTGCTGCGTATCCCTTGCCGGCGCGTTTCTGGGCGCCGGCCGCGTGGGACGCAACCGTCGTCCCGGCCTCGCCGTCGCGCAAGTGGCGACACGGGTTGCGGGCGCCGACAGCGGCCTGCATCCTGCCGGCCGGTTCGGAATGCCCCAGACGGAGGCGCGCCCATGGCCCACTCGCACGCGGATTCGATCCTCTCCACCCACATGCTCGACACGGTGAAGGGCGGCCCCGCCGTCGGCGTGGCGGTGGAGTTGTGGCGGCTGGAAGGCGGCGAGGCGGCGCTGGTGAACCGGGCCGTCACCGATGCCGATGGCCGTGCGGACACGCCGCTGCTGCCGCCGGCCGAGTTCGTGCCCGGCGTGTACGAGTTGCGCTTCCACGTCGGCGCCTATTTCGCGGCGAGCGGCGTGGCGGCCGAGCCGCCCTACCTCGACGTGGTGCCGGTGCGGGTGGGGCTGTCGGCGGCGGGAGGACACTACCACGTGCCGCTGCTGTGCTCGCCCTGGAGCTACACGACCTACCGAGGGAGCTGAGGCGGCGGCGCCGGGAGGGTTCCGCCGCTTTCCGGGGAAGGCTCTGCCTTCCCCGGACCCCATCCGCGCAGGGAGGGCTTTGCCCTCCCTGGAACCCTCCCACCAGGAACCTCAGGTTCCTGGACCTCCGCTGGCGTTTTCCGGCCCGGGCGTCGAACCATGCGAGGCGCGAAGATCGAACGGGGGTTCCAAGGGGGCTTCGCCCCTTGGCGGAGGATCCAAGGAGGCGGCGCCTCCTTGGTCGGGGTCGCAGGGGGCGAAGCCCCCCGCCCCCCTCAGGGTCTCAGCCCCGGCCGACGGTGCACTCGATCTGCCCGTGCGGCTCGTCGGTCGCCACGAACACCTGGTTGTTGTTCTCCAGCCCGAACGCCTTCAGGTTCAGCGGGATGTAGTGCTTGTTCGGGCACGCCATGCTGACGTCCTCGATCTCCGGCACCGCCTCCAGCGCCGCCGTGCCCATGCGGTACAGGCTGTCCTGCACGCTGTAGCTGTAGGTGGTGGCGAACACCTCGATCATCGTGGAGAGGATCTTCGCGTTCGCCGCCTCGTAGTCGGCCGGCTCCGCGTTCCAGTGCCAGGAGGCCTCCATGGCGGTGGCCGCGATGCGGTCGTCGGTCTCGGCCAGGGTGGTGAAGCCGTCCTTGTGGAAGTTCGACCAGCCCGACTGCGTGGACTTGAGGAAGGAGAAGCCCGAGACGCCGGAAAGGGTGGAGACCGCGTCGCGCGTCGCCACCACCTTGGCGTAGGGCCTGCCGTTGCTGTCCAGCACGAAGCTGTGCGGGTGCGGCGTGCCGCCGAAGGCGAGGCGCACCCACTTCGTCTCGTGCGCCGTCACCGTCGCGGACTCGACCTGCGGGTAGGCGCCGAGCAGCTTCTCGGCCACGGCCTTGCAGAACGGCTCGTTCTGCAGGGTCATGTTCTCGCGCGCCACGATGTTGACGATGTTCTTCACCGTGTCGGTGCAGAGCGAGGTGGAGTTGTCGGCATCGGTGAAGGCGCGGCCGAAATCGCCGGTGACCATCGCCTGCACGCTGAGGTCGCGCACCTCGTGCCGCTCGCCGTCGCGGTGGACGCGCATCACGCGGACCTTGCCCTTGCCGTAGGTCTTGCTCACGAGGGACATGGCCTGTCTCCTTCGGTATGTCTTCTGCCGGTGGGGGGAAGCGGCGTGCGGCGGAAGGCCGCGTGCGCGCCGCGGGAAAGGCGGGGCGGCCGCCGGTGCCGCCGCCGTGGCGGGCTGGCCTCGGCGGCGCCGTGACGGGGGAGAGCGCGAAGGGCGATCCGCGCCCGGGCGGCCCCGCGGGCCGCCCGGGGCTCAGACGTGCTCGGCCGCCGCCGCCGAGGCCGAGGCCTCGTGCCGCGCCTCCTCGGCGCTGCCGATGCCGTTGAAGAAGGCGTTCAGCAGCACCGAGACGATGGCGGCGAGCAGGATGCCGGATTCGAGCAGCGGGTGCAGCCCGTGCGGCAGGTTGCGGAAGAAGTTCGGGGCCACCAGCGGGATCATGCCGAAGCCGACCGAGACCGCCACAACGAACAGGTTGTAGTGGTTGGTCTTGAAGTTGACGTTGGTCAGGATGCGCGCGCCGGTGGCGGCGACCATGCCGAACATGACGAGGCCGGCGCCGCCCAGCACCACCTGCGGCACCGCCTCGACCAGCGCGGCCATCTTCGGCAGCAGGCCGAGCAGCAGCATGATGATGCCGCCGACGACGGTGACCCAGCGCGAGCGCACGCCGGTCACGCCGACCAGGCCGACGTTCTGCGAGAAGGAGGTGTAGGGGAAGGTGTTGAAGATGCCGCCGATGATGGTGCCCACACCGTCGGCGCGCAGGCCGCGCGTGAGGTCGTCCTGCTCGATGCGCTTCTCGGTGATGTCCCCGAGCGCCAGGAACATGCCGAGCGATTCGATCATCACCACCACCATCACGATGCACATGGTGACGATCGGGACGAGGTGGAACTGCGGCATGCCGAAGTGGAACGGCAGCACGACGTCGAACCACGGCGCCGCCGCCACCTTCTCGAAGTGCATCACGCCGAGCGCCGCGGCGAGCACGGAGCCGGCGACGATGCCGAGCAGCACCGCGACGTTGGACAGGAAGCCGCGGCCCCACTTGATCAGCGACATGATGATGACGAGCACGAACAGCGCGATGCCGAGGCCGGTGAGCTGGGCGTAATTGGCGTTCAGCACGTAGCCGGGCTGGCCGTCCACGGTGCGGGGCAGCATCGGCAGGCCGCCGCCCGCCCAGTTGATGCCGACGCGCATCAGCGAGATGCCGATCACCAGGATGATCGTGCCGGTCACCACGGGCGGGAAGAGCGGCAGCAGGCGGCTGATGAAGGGGGCGACCAGGACGCCGAAGATGCCGGCCGCGATCACCGAGCCGTAGATGCCGAGGATGCCGACCTCCGGCGCCGCCGCCATGGAGAGCATCGGCCCGACCGAGGCGAAGGTGACGCCCATCATCACCGGCAGGCGGATGCCGACGCCGGGCAGGCCGAAGCACTGCACCAGCGTCGCGATGCCGCAGGCGAAGAGATCGGCGCTGATGAGGAAGGCCACCTCCTCCGGGCGCAGGTTCAGCGCGCGGCCGATGATGAGCGGCACCGCCACCGCGCCGGCATACATGACGAGAACGTGCTGCAGCGCGAGCGGCACCAGCCTTGGCAGCGGCAGCTTCTCATCGACCGGATGGACGGCGACCTGCTTCATCGAGTGACCTTTCTGGGCCGAGCGGTGCCGTGGGAAGGCGGTGCCGTTCGGAAGTCGAACCGGTAACGTTCCGTGGGTGCATCCGAGCAAATTCCAGGCCATGCCGGGCCGCCGTTGCCCCGCCCGCACCCGGGCCGGATGGCGGGCCTGGCCCCCTGCCGCGCCGGCCGAGACCGGCGGCCCCGGCCCGCCGACCGCGTCACCCGCTGCCACCGCCTCCGCGGCGCCGCAACCGCTATCGCCGCCACCGCGGCCGCGATTGCCTCCATCATCGGCAGAGTGACCATCTCCTGGGCCGCCGCCATCCGCGGCGGCGGCAGGGCGCGGCGGCGATGCCGGCTTCACTCCCCAGGGGCTCCACTCCCCAGGGTGGATGGCAGTAGGGCGGATGGCAGTCGCGACGAGGAGGGCGGCGACCGGACCGACGAGAAAGGCCGCCGCGCATCGGCCCGCCGCTTCCGCCGCCCCACCCGGCGGACACGAAAAAGGCCGCGTCCCGAGGGAACGCGGCCTGGCACAGGCGGCGTGGAAGGGCCCGCCCGGGTGGCGGCGGGCGGCAGCCGGTCCGGATCGTGCTCGCCGGGCCGAGGTCCCGGCGCGTTCGCAGGCCGCCCCCATCCGTGGCCGGATCGGGCAGGCCGGGTCGTGGCGGCGCCATGAAACGGCCCAGGGCGCCGGAGCGCCCTGGGCTGGCAGGCCGTGCGGTCGGGCCGCTCCCCACGGAGGATCGCTCCGAGGGGGCGCGGCGGCCGCCTGCCGTCAGGCGCTGGCCTTCATGATCTCGTCCGCGACGTTGCGCGGCACCGGATCGTAGTGGTGGAACTGCATCGAGAAGCTCGCGCGGCCCTTGGTCATGCCGCGCAGGTTGGAGATGTAGCCGAACATCTCCTTGAGCGGCACGTGGGCGCGGACGATCACGGAGGTGCCCGACATCTCCTGGTTCTGGATCACGCCGCGGCGGCGGTTGAGGTCGCCCACCACGTCGCCGACATGGTCGGGCGGGGTGGTCACCTCGACGTCCATGATCGGCTCCAGGATGATCGGGCCGGCCTTCTTCATGCCCTCGCGGAAGCAGGCCTTGCCGGCGATCTCGAAGGCGAGCGCGGACGAGTCCACGTCGTGGTACTTGCCGTCGATCAGGCGGTACTTGAAGTCCACCGTCGGGAAGCCGGCGAGCACGCCGGTGTCGGCCTGCACCTTGATGCCCTTCTCGACCGCCGGGATGTACTCCTTCGGCACGGCGCCGCCGACGATGCCGTTCTCGAACACCACGCCCTCGTTGCGCTCGAGCGGCGAGAACTCGATCTTCACCTCGGCGAACTGGCCGGAGCCGCCGGTCTGCTTCTTGTGGGTGTAGGTCTCGGTGTGCGACTTGGAGATGGTCTCGCGGTAGGCCACCTGCGGGGCACCGATCGCGCAGTCCACGCCGTACTCGCGGCGCAGCCGGTCGATGATGATCTCGAGGTGCAGCTCGCCCATGCCGGACAGGATGGTCTGGCCGGTCTCCTGGTCGGTCTTGAGACGGAGCGACGGGTCCTCGCCGGCCAGCTTCTGCAGGCCGATCGTCATCTTCTCGACGGCCTCCTTGGTCTTGGGCTCGACGGAGATGTCGATCACGGGCACCGGGAAGGCCATGCGCTCCAGCACCACCGGGTCCTCCTGCGAGGCCAGCGTGTCGCCGGTGCCGGTGTCCTTCAGGCCCACGAAGGCGGCGATGTCGCCGGCCGTGACCTCCTTGATCTCCTCGCGCTTGTCGGCGTGCATCTGGAACATCCGCCCGATGCGCTCCTTGTGGCCCTTCGTGGTGTTGAGGACCTGGTCGCCGGACTTCAGCACGCCCGAGTAGACGCGGACGAAGGTGAGGTTGCCGTACTTGTCGTTGACGATCTTGAAGGCGAGGCCGGCGAAGGGGCCGTCCTCCCTGACGGGGATGACGCGGCGCTCGGCGTCCTCGTCCTCGCCCTCCTCGGGGGCGACCTTGATGCCCTCGACGTCCACCGGGCTCGGCAGGTAGTCGAGCACGGCGTCGAGCAGGGGCTGCACGCCCTTGTTCTTGAAGGCGGTGCCGCAGAGCACGGGGCGGAACTCGCCCGAGATGGTGCCCTTCTTGATGCAGCGCTTCAGCGTCTCGACGGAGACGTCGCCGTTCTCGAAGTACTCCTCCATCGCCTTCTCGTCGACACCGACGGCGGTGTCGAGCAGGATCTGGCGGTGCTCCTTGGCCTTCTCCTCGAGTTCGGCCGGGATCGGCTCGTCGTGGAACTTGGCGCCGAGCTCGCCGCCCTCCCACACGATCGCCTTCATCTCGACGAGGTCCACGACGCCGATGAAGTTCTCCTCGGCGCCGATCGGCAGCTGGAGCGGCAGCGCGACGATGCCGAGCTTCTCCTTCAGCGTGTCGAAGGCGCGGAAGAAGTCGGCGCCGGTGCGGTCGAGCTTGTTGATGAAGATGATGCGCGGGACGTTGTAGCGGTCCGCGAGACGCCAGTTGGTCTCGGACTGCGGCTGCACACCGGCCACGCCCTCGATGATGAACACGGCGCCGTCGAGCACGCGCAGCGACCGGTTGACCTCGATGTTGAAGTCGATGTGGCCGGGCGTGTCGATGATGTTGATCCGGTGGTCCTTCCACTCGGCGGTCACGGCGGCGGAGGTGATGGTGATGCCCCGCTCGCGCTCCTGCTCCATGTAGTCGGTCGTGGTGTTGCCGTCGTGCACCTCGCCGATCTTATGGGACTTGCCGGTGTAGTAGAGGATCCGCTCGGTCGTGGTGGTCTTGCCCGCGTCGATGTGCGCGGTGATGCCGATGTTGCGGATCTTGTCGAGCGGGGTCCGTGCCACGGGGGGCCTCCATACGCGAAAGGCAGGCCCGGCCCCGGGGAAGGTCCCCACGCCGCCCGCCGAACGATGCAAAAGTTGCGGTGATTGAGCCGGTCTCTCGGCGGAGAGATGCGCTGTCCGGCGCGGATTTGCAAGGGAGTACGGGCCGCGGGCCGCCCCGGGCATGGCCGGCCCGCATGGCAGGCGCGGGGCGGACGCGGGCGGCAGGGCCTCCGCCGAGGCCCGGCCGCCGCCACGGCCGAAGCGGGCCGGCCCCTACCCGGACGGAACGCGGACATCGCCCAGGCACCGTTATCGCAGGCAGCGTGATCGCCGGCACCGTGATCGCCGGAAACGCCCGGAAAGAATTGCTGCATTGCAGCGAATGCTGCGATGCAGCATGATCCTGCCACCTGGATACGGCGTAGCACGGGCGCCGGCCGGCAGGTCCGGCCGCCACCCCCACGCCACCGGAGGCAAGGGCTACCATGCGCGAACGGGATACGGAACACGGGCGTCACCCCCAAGGACACGACGCCGACGGGCACGGCATCGGCTGGGCCACGCTGCTGCCGCTCTGCTGCATCGTGGTGCTGGCCGTGGCCACGCTCGTGGCCGGCATCCAAGCCGCCATGTCGACGGCGCTGCGGCCGGTGCCGGGCGACATGCTGCGCGTCGCGGCCCGCAGCGATGCGCCTTCCGGCACGCGGGTCGTCTTCGTGGCGCGGCGGCCGGACGGCGCGGCCTGCCAGATCGGCCTCGGCGAGGCGGCGGATGCGGGCGGCTCCCTGCTGGTGGTCGGGCGCGACGCCGAGGGCGGGATCGCCGCGGTCTGGGCCTCGACCGGGCGCAGCGCCAATGCCGGCACCGACTGCGGCAACGGCGCGGAGCTGCGGATGGCCGAAACGCAGTTCCGTGCCCTGCAGGGCGCGGCCCGGCTGAACCCGAGCCTGTCCCGGACCGGCCTGTCGATGGATGCGCCGCTGCCGATGATGCCCTGAGCCGCCGCGGCGAGCCCTCCGCGGCCCGCCCGGCGAGGGCTTCCGCGGTCGGCGCCGGAGCCGGTTGCGCGGTCGGGGCGAATCGGCCGCCCGCAGCACCTTTCCGGCCGGGCGATCCCGCCGCCCGTGTCAGGGCGGATCCGCAGCCTCGTCCGCCGCCGCTCCGCCCTGGCCCGCCACCTCGGCCGACGTCCCGAGCCGGAGCGCATAGCTGAACCGATCCGCCGCCGCGTGGACGTTGGTGGTCGCCTCCAGCAGCCGCCCGCCCGCCGCCAGGAAGCGGCGCCGGATGTGCAGCCCCGGCGATCCCGCCGCCACGCCCAGCGCCGCCGCCTGCGCCGGCGCCAGCGCGATCGCGGCGATCTCCTGCAGCACCTCCGTCACGGCGATGCCGAGCCGCTGCCCGATCAGGCGGTAGACCGGCGTCGTCGTCACCTCGGGCAAGGCCGCGATCGCGGCGAATTCCGGCGCGACGTAGAGATCGGCGCAGGAGATGGGCGGTGCCGCCGGGTCGGCCGGCAGGCGAAGCCCGCCGACATGGCACCAGCGCGTGCCGGCCTCGCAGCCCATCCAGCCCGCCATGGCGGCGTCGGCCACCACCTCGTCGCGTCGTCGGATCGCCAGCGTGGTACGCCCCGAATAGCCCATGATGTCGGTCGCCGAGCGCACCGCCAGCACGTAGCTGCTGCGCGGCGTGTCGGCGACGATGCGGGTCCCCACCCCCTGGCTCCCCGCGACCAGGCCCAGTTCGCGCAGCCGGCGCAGCGCCTCGCGCACCGTGGAGCGGCTGACGCCGAACAGCCGCCCCAGCTCCTGCTCCGTGGGCAGCAATTCGCCGACGCGGCGACGGCCGGCCAGGATGTCGGCGGCCAGCGCCGTGGCCACGCTGGCGTAGCGCGGCTGCGCGCCGGCGAGGAGCTGGCCGGCTTCGGCCGCGCCGTTCCCGGCGACGGGCGGCGGGGCCGAGTCGGGGAGGCGGAGCGGCATGTGGCGAACCTCTCGCGGGAAGGCGGATGTCCGGACAATCCTACAACAGCCTGCGACACAGATCAGGTGGGAGAGAAGGGGCCGCGAAGCCATCGGGGCGGTGGCCCGCCGTCGCCCCCTACGGCGGATTCCGGCCCCCGAGCGGGCCCCTACCCGGGACGGTGCCCGCCGGCCTGCCCTTGGCGCCGCTTTCGCCCTCTCCCGGCGGGCGAAAACCCACCGGGCATGCCGGGAGCGCATCGTACGGGCGCCGGGATCCCCCGGCCCGCCCGACCGAAAGAGGCCGGGAGGCGGCTTCGCCCCCGGGATATCGTTCCCGGCGCGGGGTCGGGACAGCGGCTCCGGACGGGTCGGCGAACGCCGCCATGGGTGCCGAGCCCCCAGGCGCCGCCACGCCCCGGCGATCCGCTCCCGCCGGCCGGCGCTGCCTCCCCATCCCGCGCGGCCGTCCCGCCCGCCCTCGGCTGCGATGCCGCCCCGGCCGGCCCCCGGCCGGTCGGCGACGGCCGGGATCAGAACAGCTTCAGCGCCAGGAAGCCCAGCACGATGCCGCCGGCGGCGGCGCTGGTGACGAGCGTGAGGCGCTTCTCGATGAACTCGCGCACCGCCGGGCCGTAGCGCCGCACCAGCCAGGCGATCAGGAAGAAGCGCGCGCCGCGTGTCACGATGCTGGCCAGCAGGAAGATGCCGAAATTGAACTGCGCCGCGCCGGAGGCGATGGTGACGATCTTGAAGGGGATCGGCGTCAGCCCCTTGATCAGGATCACCGCCGCGCCCCACTGGTCGTACCAGCCGGTGAAGCGCACCAGCGCATCGGCATAGCCGTAGGCGCGCAGCACCGGCGCCGCCAGCGCGTCGAACAGCCAGTAGCCGATCGCGTAGCCCAGCACGCCGCCCAGCACGGAGGCGATGGTGCAGATCTGCGCGTAGCGGTAGGCGAGGTCCGGCCGCGACAGGCACATCGGCACCAGCATGGCGTCCGGCGGGATGGGGAAGAAGCTGCTCTCGGCGAAGCTGACCCCGGCCAGCCAGGCCGGCGCGCGGCGGTGCGCGGACAGGCGCAGAACCCAGTCGTACAGGCCACGCAGCATGGGCGTCGCATTCCCCTCGGTCGAGCCGGACGCATGCCATGGCCGCATGCTGCGGCGCAACATGGAATTGGCCCCGATCGGGGACCGTATCATGGCAGTTCCGGAAAGGCCGATACCTGGCAGGGGCCGGACCGGCGGCAGCGCCCCCGGCGGGGCTCCCCATGGCCACGCTCGCGCGGGCGGGCATTCCTGGCCCGACCCATCGGCCCGGACCATCGGCACGGCCCATCGGCACGGGCGGCGGCATCGCCCGGCCCGTCCTGGACGGGGCGGGCGCCGCGCCCTCGCGGGTTCCGGACAGGCCGGCGGGCGATGCCGTGGGCGTCAGCCCGCCAGGCTGGCGCCCGGCAGCATGTCCGGCGGCGGCACGGCCACGGCTTCCGCCGCGCGCTCCGCCGGCCGGGGTGCCGGCTCGGCGGCCGGCCCCGGCTCGGCCTGGGCCGCCGCCTGGCAGTAGGCGACCGCCTCGCGCAGCGAGGTGACGATGGTCTCCGCCAGCCCCTCGGCCCGCAGCGCCTGGAGCATCGGCCCGTCCGGCGTGCCGTGCCAGAGGCCGATCATCACGGCGGCGTCGGGAAGCTGCCGGCGCACCCGGCGCAGGAAGTAGCGTACCCCGGCGGCGGTGTTGCCCTCCTCCAGCACGGAGAGGCAGCAGAGGCGGATGCGCGCCGGGTCGAGCTGGCCGAGCTGCGTCTCGCCGAGCACGGCGTTGGGTTCGACCCGCGTGCCGAAGCCGAGGCGCTGCAGGGGCTGCGCCGCCATGGCGGCGGCGAGGTCGTCGAACTGGCCGCGCCCGGCGACGAACAGCACCGCCCCGTCCTCGCGCCAGGCCATGGCGGGCGCGGCACCCGTCTGGGCACCCGCCTGGACACCCGCCGCGTCGCCTGCCGCGGCCTGCTGGGCGCCGGCCGCGCCGGCTGCCGTGCCGCCCGCCACCGGCGACGCCCTGCTGTGCGCCAGCTCGTCCACCAGGATCAGCACCTGCCGGTGTATTTCCTCCTGCCGCTCCGGCTCCAGCACCTCGCGCGACAGGTCGCCCTGCGCCAGCACCAGCCCGCGCAGCGCGATGGTGTCGTAGTAGGCGGCCAGCGGCTCGGTCTTCAGATAGTGGCGCGCCTGCTCCACCATGCCGTCGGCGTCGCCGGTCAGGGCGCGCTGGTAGAAGGACTCCTCCGGCGCCAGCGGCGGCCGGTCGCCCAGCATCACGTCGAGGAAGCGCAGCGGCTCCACGTGCCGGCCGAGCACGACGAGGCAGACGGTGAGGGGCGTGGCCAGCAGCAGCCCGATCGGCCCCCAGATGAAGGTCCAGAAGGTGGCCGAGAGCACCACCGAGACCGGCGAGAGGCCGGTGCTGTGGCCGTAGAGCAGCGGCTCCACCACCTGCCCCATCGCCGCCTCGCTGACCACGAACAGCGCGGCGACGGTGATGGCGAGGCCCCAGCCCGGCGCCACCGCGAGCGCCAGCATCACCGGCGGCACCACCGCGATGAAGGTGCCGACGAAGGGCACGAAGCGCATCAGCGCCGCCAGGATGCCCCAGAGCACCGGGTTGGGCAGCCCGGCCACCCAGAGCGCCGCCGCGATGAACACGCCGAAGCCGGTGTTGAGCGCGAGCTGCGTCAGGAAGAAGCGCGAGAGACGGTAGGCGGCGTCGTCCATCGCCGTGATGGTCCGGTGCAGGTCGCGGCTGCCGGCCAGCCGCACCACGCGGTCGCGCAGGTCCTCGCGGTAGAGCAGGGCGAAGATCACGAACACCACCACGATTCCGGCCGTGGCGATCGGCGCCAGCAGCGGCTCCAGCAGGGCGCGGACGACGCCGAGCGGCGCCGGCTCGCCGGACGGCGCCGCGTCCTGGCGGGCCGGCTGCGCCTCGGCGTCGCCCACCGGCGCGGGCAGGCGCTGCGACGGCGCGGCGCCCCGGCCGCCGCCGGCGATCTCGGCGCCGAAGTCGCGCATCGCGGCGTTGACGCGCTCCACCATCTCGCCGCCGACGCGCAGCGAGTGGACCTTCTCCTGGATGGTCGCCTGGTAGCGCGGCAGGTTGCCCACGAGCTGGGTGACCTGGTGGCCGACCACCGTGCCGATGCCCAGGATCACGGAGAAGGCCAGCAGCACCACCAGCACGACGGACGGCACCTGGCCGAGGCGCAGCCGGCGCAGCAGGCGCACGGCGGGCGCCAGCACGAAGGCCAGCAGCACGGCGAGCACCAGCGGCACGAACAGCTCGCGCCCGAAATACACGCCGGCGATCACGATGGCGGCGCCGTACAGGGTGGCGAGGCCCGGCGGGTTCACGGGCTGGGTGGCGGACGTGCCGGCCTGCCGCTGCGGGTCGAAGGGCATCATGGGCGGGCGGCTGCCATCATCCTGCATCGGCTCCCGGGGATCGGCGACGGCCGGGGCGGGGCGTCGCACGGTGGCGTGACGGATGGCAACGCCCCGGCCCCGGCCGGGTTTGCGGCCCGGTCCCGCACCGGACGCCGGCCCGACCGGGCCAGTCGGGCCGGGTCGGTCTGACCGAGCCGGCCGGGCCGGATCCCGACGCAGGCTGGCGTGCGGGGCGGGGCGCGGCAAGCCCGCGTCGCGCCGGGCCGCGGAACGGCGCACGAGGAAGGCTGGCGGCCACGCGGCTTTCCCTTCCCGGCAGGGAACGAAGCGGCGGCGGGCGCGCTGCATGGATCCGGCCCGGTGCGCGGTGTTGCGCAGGCCCGGCCGCGCCGTCAGGGTCGCTTCCGTCCGGCCGCGCGTCGCCGAGGGATGAGGGAGTTCGATGACCAAGATCCTGCTGGTCGAGGACCACGAGGAGTTGTGGGACTCGCTGTCGCGCCGCCTGCGCCGCCGCGGCTTCGAGGTGGTGCTGGCGCATGACGGCCAGCAGGGGCTGGACAAGGCCCGCGACGAGCGGCCCGAGGTCATCCTGCTCGACATGAACCTGCCGGTGATGGATGGCTGGACCGTCGCCCGCACCCTGCGCGCCACGCCCGCGGCGGACCGCATCGGCATCATCGCGCTGACGGCCCACGCCCTCGCCGAGGACCGTGCCAAGGCCCTGGAGGCCGGCTGCGACGACTACCACCCCAAGCCCGTCGATTTCGGCCGCCTGCTCGACCAGATCGACACCGTCCTGCTGGAACGCGACCAGGCGGCGGGTTGAGCCGGCCTCCGTGAACCCCGACCCCGTCCGGCGCGATAGTCACCCGATCCGGCGGGCCCACCACCGGCAAGGGAACCGCAGGCGCGCATGACGGATGGACGGACCGGCCGGGACGCGGGGCACGAGTCGGCGGCCGGCGCGCCGGCCCAGGCGGCGCGGGAGGTGACGCGGCGCGAGCTGCTGGCGCTGGCCGACACCATGCCGCAGATGGCCTGGATCGCGGCGCCGGACGGCAACATCTTCTGGTACAACAACCGCTGGTACGAATACACCGGCGCCACGCCGGAGCAGTCGCGGGGCGACGGCTGGCGCACCCTGCACCACCCGGACCACCTGGAGCGCGTGGCGTCCCGCTTCGCCCAGGCCCTCGCCGCCGGCGAGCCCTGGGAGGACACCTTCCCGCTGCGCGGCCGCGACGGCGGCTACCGCTGGTTCCTCTCGCGCGCCCTGCCGCTGCGCGACGAGCGGGGCGAGATCGTGCAGTGGTCCGGCACCAACACCGACGTCACCGAGCAGCGCGCCGCCGAGGAGCGGCTGCGGCGCAGCGAGGAGCGCTTCCGCCGGCTGGTCGATTCCGCCGCCTCGGTGATCTGGAACACCTCGGCGAGCGGCGCCTTCGAGGTGCCGCAGCCGCGTTGGAGCGCCTTCTCCGGCCAGGCCTGGGAGGAGTACCGCGACTGGGGCTGGCTGGAGGTGATCCACCCCGACGACCGCGCCGCCGTGGCCGACGCCTGGAGCCGCGCGCTCGACACCCGCGCCGACTACGTGATGGAGCACCGCGCGCGCCGGCACGACGGCCGCTGGCGCCACATCGCCGCGCGCGCGGTGCCGATCCTGGAGCCCTCGGGCGCCGTGCGCGAGTGGATCGGCACCTACACCGACATCACCGAGCGCAAGGAGGCCGAGGCCGAGCTGAACCGCGCCCGCGAGGCCGCCGAGGCCGCCAACCGCGCCAAGAGCCAGTTCATCGCCAACATGAGCCACGAGCTGCGCACCCCGCTCTCGGCGGTGATCGGCTACAGCGAGATGCTGGCCGAGGAGGTGGAGGATCTCGGCGAGCAGCACCTGCTGGGCGACCTGCGCAAGATCGAGAGCAACGCCCGCCACCTGCTCGGCCTGATCAACGACGTGCTCGACCTCTCCAAGATCGAGGCGGGGCGGATGACCGTCTCGGCCGAGAACTTCTCCGTCCGCGCCATGCTCGACGAGGTGGCGGCGGCGGTGGACGCGCTGGTGCGGCGCAAGCACAACCACCTGGTCCTGGCCATGGCGGACGGCCTCGGCGGCATGCACTCGGACCAGCTCAAGATCCGCCAGTGCCTGATGAACGTGCTCGGCAACGCCGCCAAGTTCACCGAGGACGGCCGCATCGAGCTGGCGGCGCGGCGGGAGGCGCGGGACGGGAAGGACTGGCTGGTGTTCAGCGTGCGCGACAGCGGCATCGGCATGACGCCCGAGCAGCTCGGGCGGCTGTTCCAGCGCTTCTCCCAGGCCGACGAATCCACCACCCGCCAGTTCGGCGGCACCGGCCTCGGCCTCGCCATCACCCGCGCCTTCTGCCGCAAGCTCGGCGGCGACGTCACGGTGGAGAGCACGCCCGGCGAGGGCTCGACCTTCACCATCGCCCTGCCGGCCGAGCTGGACGGCGCCGTGCCCGACGAGGAGCCGGCGCCCGTCGAGCCGCCGCACGAGGGCGGCCACGCCGTGCTGGTGGTGGACGACGACCCGGCGGCGCGCGACCTGCTCAGCCGCTTCCTGGAGCGGGAGGGCTTCCGCGTGCGCTGCGCCGCCGACGGCCGCTCCGGCCTCGGCCTCGCCCGCGCGCTGCGCCCCCGCGCGGTGCTGCTCGACGTCGAGATGCCGCAGATGGACGGCTGGTCGGTGCTGCACGCCATCCGCACCGACCCCGACCTCGCCGGCACGCCGGTGATCATCACCTCCGTCGTCAACGAGAAGGAGCTGGGCTACGCGCTCGGCGCCACCGACTACCTGACCAAGCCGATCCTCTGGGAGCGGCTCAAGCAGGTGATGGAGCACGTGCAGGCGCGCGAGGCGGGCGGCACCGTGCTCGTCGTGGACGACGACGCCGACGCGCGCGAGCGGATGCGCTTCATGCTGGAGCGCGAGGGCTGGGAGGTCGGGGAGGCCGCCGACGGGCGCGCGGCGCTGGAGGCCGTGGCCGGGGCGATGCCCTCGCTGATCCTGCTCGACCTGATGATGCCGGTGATGGACGGATTCGCCTTCCTCAAGGCGCTGCGCGCCCGCCCCGACGGCGGCGACGTGCCCGTGGTGGTGCTGACCGCCAAGGACGTGACGCCCGAGGAGCGCTCCTCGCTGGAGCGGCAGGCGGACCGGCTGATCCAGAAGGGCAGCATGAGCCTCGCCGCGCTGGCGCGCGAGCTGCACGAGCTGATGCCGGCCGCTGAACCGCCCCCCGGGCCGGCGGCCGAGGGAGAACCCCGGTGACGCGCATCCTGCTGGTCGAGGACCACGAGGAGATCTGGGACTTCCTTTCCCGCCGCCTGCGGCGACGCGGCCACGAGGTGGTGCTGGCGACCGACGGGCGGCAGGCGGTGGACCAGGCGCGCGCCGCGCCGCCCGAGATCGTGCTGCTCGACATGAACCTGCCGGTGCTGGATGGCTGGGCCGTGGCCGGGATGCTGAAGGCGAGCCCGGAGACGGCGGCGGTCCCCATCATCGCGCTGACCGCGCACGCCATGTCGGGCGACCGCGAGCGGGCGCTGGCGGCGGGGTGCGACGACTACCATGCCAAGCCCGTGGAATTCGACCGGCTGCTCGTGCAGATCGAGACGCTGGCGGGCCGGGGAAACGTGGCCGGCCCCGGGGAGCAGGCCTGACGCGGGGCCCGTCGCGGCCCAGGTCGAGGAAGGCGGGGCGAGGAAGGCGGGGCGAGGGAGCCGGGGCAGGAGACCCGGGGCAAAAGGACAGGAGCGCGGCCGCGCCCTCCGGAACGCCGGCGCCTCGCGGGGCGGCGCCCGGCCCAGGCGGCCCGGGCTACCCCGCCGCCGCGGCCGCCTTGCGCTCCGCCGGCCCCGGCAGCTCGATCTCGATCGCGAGGGTGGACATGTCGCCGCCGCGGTCGAGGTTCACCGCCACCTTGTCCGGGTCGATCGCGACGTAGCGCGCCACCACCTGCACCAGCTCCATCTGGAGCTTCGGCAGGAAGTCCTCGCGCGTGCGGCCGATGCGCTCGTGCGCGAGGACGATCTGCAGCCGCTCCTTCGCCGCCGCCGCGCTGGGCGGCGGCCTGCGGCCCTTGAAGAAGTCGATCCAGCTCATGCCGCCCTCCCGAACAGGCGCCGGAACAGGCCCTTCTTCTCCGGGTCGAGGAAGCGGTGCTCGATGCTCTCCCCGAGGAAGCGCCCGACCGCGTCACGATAGGCCTGGCCGGCGTTGCTGTCGCCGTCGAGGATCACCGGGTTGCCGGTGTTCGAGGCCTTGAGCACGGTCTCGCTCTCGGGGATCACGCCGAGCAGCGGGATGGCCAGGATCTCGCGGATGTCGTCGAGCTTCAGCATCTCGCCCTTGGCGACGCGGTCGGGGTCGTAGCGGGTGACGAGGAGGTGCTCCTTCACCGGCTCGCGCTTCTCCTCGGCGCGCTTGGAGCGGCTCTGCAGCACGCCGAGGATGCGGTCCGAATCGCGCACCGAGGAGACCTCGGGGTTGGTCACCACGATGGCGTGGTCGGCGAAGTAGAGGGCGAGCAGCGCGCCCTTCTCGATGCCGGCGGGGCTGTCGCAGACGATCCAGTCGAAGTCCTTCGACAGCTCCTCGATGATGGTCTGCACGCCCTCCTTGGTCAGCGCGTCCTTGTCGCGGGTCTGGGAGGCGGGGAGGATCGCCAGCCCCTCGACGCGCTTGTCGCGGATCAGCGCCTGGGAGAGCTTCGCCTCGCCCTGGATCACGTTGACGATGTCGAACACCACGCGCCGCTCGACCCCCATGATGAGGTCGAGGTTGCGCAGGCCGACGTCGAAGTCGATCACCACGGTCTTCTGGCCGCGCTGCGCGAGGCCGGTGGCGATGGCGGCCGAGCTCGTGGTCTTGCCGACCCCGCCCTTGCCGGATGTGACGACGACGATCTGCGCCATGCCCGCAACTCTCCCCTGAATCCAAGGCGCCGCACCGGTCCGGGACCGGTGCGCGATAGGTGTGATCGGCCGGATCGCGTGGCCGGGCCGGCGCGCCGCGCTTCGCGCGCGGTGCCGGCCCGGCGACCCGGCCCCGTGTCCGCTGCCCGGGCGGCCGGCGGGCCGGCGCGTCGCCCGGCCGCCGGCCGCTCAGCCGAGCGGCTCGAAACGCAACTGCTCCCCGTCGAGCCAGACCTGCACCGCCCGGCCGATCGGCGCGCGCGTCAGCCCGTCGCGCACCGTGTAGTAGCCGGCGATGGAAACCAGCTCCGGATCGAATTGCAGCGCGAAGACGCGCGCCGCCAGGTTCTCGCCGCCGCCGGCGATGGCCCGGCCGCGCAGCGCGCCATAGACGTGGATGTTGCCGTCGGCAATCAGCTCGGCGCCGGGATTCACCGTCGCCGTCACGATCAGATCGCGCCCCTGCGCGTAGATCCGCTGCCCGGAGCGGACCGGGGTGGCGACGATCATGGCGGGCAGGCTCTCCGGCGCGGGCGGCGGCGGGGGCGGAGGCGGCGGCTCCGGCACCGGGTCCGGCTCCCGTCCGCCCGCCACCTTGAGCGGCGGCAGCCCGGCCGCCTGCGCGGCGAGGCGCAGCTCCTGCGTGCCGCCGGTGGTGCCGATCGGCAGGATCTCCAGCTGCCGCAGCCCCGCGACCAGCGCCCGGAAATCCACCTCGGCGGCGCTCGCCTCCAGCTCGGCGAGGCCGATCACGATGGGGGCGAAGCGGAGGAAGCCGGGGGCCTGGCGGAACTGCGTGCCCAGCGCCGGCAGCACCGCTTCCGGGCGCGGGTCCAGCAGGCGCAGCACCAGCAGGTTGAAATTGGCGCCACGCAGCCGGAACGGCTCGGTGCGCATGCTGGCGGGTTCTGGCGCGGCGGACATCTCGTCGGGGCGTTCCCTCGGCACGGGGCAGGCGCGGCGTCCCCCAAGGGGAGGACGACCTCACGAGCCCTTGTCTATAGCCCGGCCCGGCGCCGGTGGCGAAGGAAGAGTCTGAGGATCGGGGCCGTCACCGACGCCCACCCCGGCCGGCCGTGCCGGGCGCCGGCGCGGCCGGACCGCCGCCCGACACCGCTGCCCGGCACCGCTGACCGGCACCGCTGACCGGCACCGCTGACCGGCACCACTGACCGGCCTGGGGCCGGCCGCGCCCGCGGGCTCCCCCCGCGGCACCGGCACCGGGGCCGGCGGCTTCAGGGGCAGGCGGAGAGCGGCCGGTTCACCGCGGCCCGACGGTCGCCCTCGCGGAAGCAGCCGGCCCGCCAGGTGCCGGTGAACACGGCGCCGCGCGCATCGCGGAAGGTGCCCTGCCCGTCCGCCTGCCCGTCCGCGAAGTGGCCCTCGTAGCGGCCGCCATCGGCGAAGGTCCGGACTCCCTGCCCTTCCGAGCGGCCATCCACGAAGCCGCCCTCGTAGCGATCGCCGTCCTGGCCGATGGTCACGCCCCGGCCGTTGGGGCGGCCGTCGCGGAACTCGCCCTCGTAGCGCATGCGCTGCGGCACGAAGACCTGCACGCCGCGGCCCTCCGGCACGCCGCCACGGAACTCCCCCTCGTACCAGGTGCCGTCCGGCCAGCGGCGGATGCCCCGCCCCTCGGGCACGCCGTCGGCGAACTCGCCTTCGTAGGTGGCGCCGCTGCCGGCGTAGCGACGGAAGCCGCGCCCCTGGGCGCGGCCGGCCACGAAGGCGCCGCGATAGTCGCCCTCGGCATTGGTCAGCTCGCCCTGGCCCTCCCAGCGGCCGGCCACGAAGTCGCCCTCGTAGCGTGTGCCGTCCGGGCTGGTCTGCACGCCGCGCCCCTGCGGCACGCCCTCCGTCCACTCCCCCGCGTAGCGGCCGCCCTCCGGCGTCACCAGCACGCCGGTGCCGGACCACAGGCCGTCCCGGAAGCCGCCCTCGTAGCGGGTGCCGTCGGCGGCGATGTCGAGGCCATGCCCGTGCGGCACGTCGTGCGCCCACTCGCCCTCGTAGCGGCTGCCGTCGCCGCCGGTGAGCACGCCGTGGCCGCTGCGCTCGTCGTCGCGGTAGCCGCCCTCGTAGCGCAGCCCGTCGGCGGCGGTGAACACGCCCTGGCCGTTGGCGAGGTCCTCCCGCCACTCCCCCTCGAAGCGGGTGCCGTCGGCGGCCTCCAGCACGCCATGCCCCTCGCGCCTGCCCGCCCGCAGCCGGCCCTCGTAGCGGAGCTGCACGGTCCCGTCGCGCCGCCACTCCAGCACGCCCAGCCCCTCGGCCAGCCCCTCGACGCAGCCGCCGGACCAAGCGGGCCGCTGCTCCTCCTCGGGCAGGCGGTCCCAGACGCGGCAGCCGCTGCGCGCGTCGGTCGCCCAGCGCCCGGCACGCGCGGCGGGCTGCCGAGTCGCCCCGGCGGGCGGCGACTGCGCCGGGGCGGCCAGCGGCAGCAGGAGCAGCGCCGCCAGGACGCCGCGGCCCAGCGCCGCGGCGGTGCCCCGTCCGGCCGGTCCGCGGCCGGGGAAGACCCTCCCGGCGGCGGACGGGCCGCGGCGGCGGGATTCCGGAGTCGGGCCGCGGCGGGCGCCGCCGCCGGGGCCGGCCGGCGCCCCCGTCATCCGCGCCGCTTGCCGCCGCGCCCGGCGATCCCGACACTGTCCCGGGCCGGCCGCCGGCCGCCCGCCCCCCCGATCAGGAGCCGAGCCGGATGAGCAAGCGCAACGGCAGCCGCGACGAGTACCGCTTCTTCCTCGCCATGCCGACGCGGTGGAGCGACAACGACCGGTACGGGCATGCCGACAGCGCGGCCTGTCACGCCTACTTCGACACCGCGGTGGCCCGCTGCCTGATCGACAGCGGCGCGCCGTGCCCCGCCGACAGCCCGGTGATCGGCGTGGTGGTGGAGACGCATTGCCGCTACTTCGGCCCCATCGGCTTCCCCGACACGCTGGCGGCGGGCGTACGGGTCGGGCATCTCGGCAACACCTCGGTGCGCTACGAGATCGGGCTGTTCCGCGAGGGCGAGTCGGTGGCCAGCGCCGAGGGCCATCTCGTTCACGTCTATGTGGACCGCGAGACCCGGCGCCAGCCCATGCCGCTGCCGCCGGCGCTGCGCGCGGCGCTGGCACCGCTGCTGGCGGACTGAGGCGTGCCGCCGGCGCCGTCCCCGGCACGGCACCTCCAGGATCGGTGCCCCTGGCCGGCCCGGGCGGATCGCCGGCGGGCGGGGATGCCCGGCGGCGGCAGGCCGCTCCGGAGACCGGGACCCGCGACGGGCCGCGACCCCGGCGCGGCCGCGGTCCGGACGGGCCGGGCGTGGGAAGGCCGGCGACGGCCGGGTCACTGGTCCGCGCGGTCGGGGTTGCGCAGCAGCCAGAGGCGCTCATGCGCCGCCACCAGGCTTTCCATGTTCTTGCGCCGGTTGCCGTCGGGCGTCATCGGCCGGCGCGTCAGCATCAGCTCCAGCACGCGCAGCAACTGGTCCGCGACCTCGAAGTCGGCCTGATCGCAGGCATGGTGGAAGGCGATCAGGATCTTGTCCGAAAGGCGGCGGCTGTGCCGGGGCGCGCTGCCGGGACGTGTCGCCTCGCGGCCGTCGTCGCCCGCTTCCTCGTCAGCCATGTCGGCCTCTCCCCATCGCTACCGGTAACCCCCCCTTCGCCGGACCTGCTGCCGCCGACCATACCAGCCGGGCGGCATGCGGGAAACGAAACTCGCCACGATCGGGGCGACGACGCCATGGGCCGCGGCGCTGGGCCTGCGCGCGGATCGCGGGTCCGAGCCGGCTCCCGGAGCGCGGCCCCCGGAACGGCACGGATGGCGACGCCGATGCCGCCCCCCGCGGCGGATCCTGGCAAGACAGTCCCACTGTCCTTCCTTCGGTCAGGGCCGGCCCCGAGTCAACGGTGGCGGAGGGTGCCCCCCTGCCGGGCCCCGGCCCCGTGGCGAGGCGGGCACAGGGGAATGGCGGCCGGTCTCAGTGGAGGCCGGGCGGGAGGACGATGCCGCCGGCCGGCTGCGGGGTCGCGAAGGTATCCTCGGCGAATGCCTCCTCCCAGCTGCCGGCGGTGGACGCCTTGGAGTACTCCGTCGCGCGGTTCTCGAAGAAGTTGGTGTGCTCGATCGCGTTCAGCATCTCGTCGAGCCAGGGCAGCGGGTTCTTCTCGATGTGGTAGAGCGGCGCGAGGCCGAGCTGCTGCAGGCGCCGGTCGGCGATGTAGCGGATGTAGCGCTTCACCTCCGGCGCGCTCAGCCCCTCGACGCTGCCGAGGCCGAAGGCGAGGTCGATGAAGGCGTCCTCGTGCTCGACGATGGTGGCGCAGATCAGCGCGATGTCGCGCTGCAGCTCCTCCGTCCAGATCTCCGGGTTCTCCTGCACGAAGGTGCGGAAGAGGCGGATCACCGAGAGGCAGTGCAGCGTCTCGTCGCGCACCGACCAGGTGACGATCTGGCCCATGCCCTTCATCTTGTTGAAGCGCGGGAAGTTCAGCAGGATCGCGAAGGAGGCGAAGAGCTGCAGCCCCTCGGTGAAGGCGCCGAAGGCCGCCAGCGTCTTGGCGATCTCCGTCTTCGACTCCATCGAGAAGGACTGCATGTAGTCGTACTTGTCCTTCATCTCCTTGTACTTGAGGAAGGCCTGGTACTCGACCTCGGGCATGCCGATGGTGTCGAGCAGGTGGCTGTAGGCGGCGATGTGCACCGTCTCGATGTTCGAGAAGGCGCTCAGCATCATCAGCACCTCGGTCGGCTTGAACACCTGCGCGTAGTGCTTCATGTAGCAGTTGTTCACCTCGACGTCCGCCTGCGTGAAGAAGCGGAAGATCTGGGTGACGAGGTTGCGCTCGGTCGGCGTCAGGTCCTTGTGCCAGTCCTTGACGTCGTCGGCGAGCGGCACCTCCTCGGGCAGCCAGTGCACGCGCTGCTGCGTCAGCCACGCATCGTAGGCCCAGGGGTAGCGGAAGGGCTTGTAGACCGGATTCTCGGTCAGCAGGTCGAAGCGGACGGGCTGGCCGTCCTCGGCAAGGCGGGAAGTGGTGTCGGTCATGCGGCTCGGTCTCGGGGCCAGGTCGGCGTCGTGCCGCAGCTTAGTCCCGGCCGGCGGCGAGTCGCCAGTGCCGGCGGCGCGACGCCGCCACAACGGGTGCCGGGGGCGACCCGGAAGCCACACCATATCTTGTGTTCACGGATGCCGGCGCGGTCCGTGGAAGGCGGCTCCGGACCGCTGCGCTACTCCGCCGCCAGGCCGAGTCGGCGCGCGCGCACCGTCCGCACATGCTCCTGCGTGTACAGCTCGGTCCAGTTCGACCAGCTCCGGTCCGTCACCTGGCGCGGGTCGTAGCCGCGGTCGTCCACCTGCATGCGCCGGCCGCCGATATGCACGTGCCGGATGCGCTTCTTGTCCTGCAGGATGGCGATGTTCTCCAGCGGCGAGCCCTCCACCGCGATGAAGTCGGCGTAGCGCCCGGGCTCCAGCACGCCGATCTTCCCGCCCTTGGCCATGAACTGCGACGTGACCGAGGTGGCGCAGCGCAGCGCCTCGGCCGGCGTGAAGCCCAGGTCGCGCACGAAGATCTCCAGCTCCAGCGCGTGCCACTCGCCGTAGGGCGTCACGGCGAAGCCGGAATCGGTGCCGGTCATCATCGTCACGCCGGCCTCGCGCGCCTTCCGCAGGTTGACGCAGGCGCGCTCGTACAGGCGCTCCGTGGCGCTCTGCCGGCCCTTGATCGCGGCGGGCTCGTGCGGCTGGGTGAAGTCGATCACGTTGCGCTGCAGCGTCATGGTCGGGCCGATCGCGCTGCCCGACTTCAGCATCGCCTCGATGCACTCGTCGTCGAGGTGGTAGGCGTGGAAGATCAGGTCCACCTCGGCGCGCGCGGCATACAGCGTGGCCTCCCGCCCCACCGCGTGCACCACCACCTTGCGGCCGAGGCGGTGCGCCTCCTCGACCATGACATGCGTCTCCTCCTGGTTGAAGGCGGCGATCAGCTCGCCGTCGGGCCGCGTCTGCGTGCCGTCCATGGCGAGCTTGATGCAGTCCACCCCGTTCTTGACCATGACGCGGATCTCCTCGATCGCCTCGTCCCTGCTGGTGACGAGGCGGCCGATCGAGGTGTCCGGCACGCCGATCCAGGTCGGGTACCAGTCGGTCAGGCCCTGGCGCGTGGTGATGTACTGCGCGGCGGCGGTGACGCGCGGGCCGTCGAACAGGCCCCAGTCGATGGCGTTGCGGATGGCCAGGCTGATCTGCCCGGCATCGCCCGGCGCGCAGATCGAGGTGTAGCCGGCCGCCAGCACCTTCTGCGCGAAGAACATGCCGCGCAGCGCGCGGAACTCCATCGGCTGGTAGAGGTCGATGTCCTCCTCGGTCTTGGCGTTGCCGTAGGCGAGGTGGGTGTGCACGTCCTGCAGGCCGGGCATCACGAACAGGCCGGAATAGTCGAGCACCGTGTCCGTGCTGGCGACCGGCGGCGCCGCCTCGGTCGGGCCGACATGGGTGATGGTGCCGGCATCGTCGTAGCTGAGCGTCCATCCCGTCTCGGCGCGGTCGGCGTCGCCGGTGAAGAGGCTGCCGCAGCGGACGTGCTTGGCCATGGGCTCGGATCTCCGGCGCAGCCGGGCTGCGCGCAGGCGGGAGGGGACGGCCGTGCGGTGCGGATGCCAGGGCCGCGGACGGCGCTGGCATACCATGCCATGACGTTGCTGCAACCGCGTAATGCGGCGAGGCCAGGGCCCGGCGGAGGCCGGGACCGGGGCGGCTCCCCCCTGCAAGCCTCGCCAGGGGCGAGAGGCCGCCCCGGATCCCTCGTCCAGGGAGAGCCGGCCCGACGGCCGCAACACCCGGGACCCGAACGAAGAAAGGGCCAGGGAGGGCCTCGCCCACCTTGCGGGGTCCCCAGGGGCCATCGGGGAAGGCAGGCCTTTCCCCGGGAATCGCCACCCCTCGCCCCCGCCCCGGTTCCGCGCTACCACGCCGGCCATGCTACGCAGCGTCATGACGGTCGGCGGCTGGACGATGGCCAGCCGCGTGCTCGGCCTCGCGCGGGAGATGCTGATCGCCGCCGTGCTCGGGGCCGGGCCAGTGGCGGATGCGTTCTTCGTCGCGCTCAAGCTCCCCAACCTGTTCCGCCGGCTGTTCGGGGAGGGCGCCTTCAACGCCGCCTTCGTGCCCGCCTTCGCCGGCACCCTCGCCGTGGAGGGCCCGAAGGTCGCGCACACGCTCGCCGAGCGCATGGCCGCGATCATGACGCTGTGGCTCTCCGGCCTCGTCGCCATCGGCATGGTGTTCATGCCGCAGATCATGGTGGTGCTGGCCCCGGGCTTCTCGGCCGATCCGGCCAAGTTCCAGCTCGCCGTGGAGCTGACGCGGATCACCTTCCCCTACCTCGTGCTGATCTGCCTCACCGCGCTGGTCTCGGGGGTGCTGAACGGGCTCGGAAAGTTCGGCGCGGCGGCGGCGGCGCCGGTGTTCTTCAACATCCTCTCCATGGCCTCGCTGTTCCTGCTCTCTCCCTACGTCGCCACGCCGGGCCACGCGCTGGCCTGGGGCGTCACCGCCTCGGGGGTGGTGCAGCTCGCGATCGTGCTCTGGGCGGTGCGCCGGGCGGGAATGCCGCTGCGGCTGGTCCACGTGCCGCGCTTCCCGCCCGAGGTGCGGCAGGTGCTGAAGCGCATGGTGCCCGGGCTGATCGGCGCCGGCGTCACCCAGCTCAACCTGACGATCGACATCGTCATCTCCTCGCTGCTGCCGGCCGGCGCCGTCTCCTACCTCTACTTCGCGGACCGGGTGGGCCAGCTCCCGCTCGGGGTGATCGGGGCGGCGGTCGGCACGGCGCTGCTGCCGTTGCTCTCGCGCCAGGTGCGGGCCGGCGAGGCGCTGGCGGCGCACCGCTCGGTGAACCGCGCCATGGAGATCTCGCTCGCCCTCACCCTGCCGGCGGCCGGCGCCCAGCTCGTGGCGGCGGCGCCGATCATCGAGGCGCTCTACATGCGCGGCGCCTTCGGCCCGGAGGCGGCGGCGGCGACGGCGGCGGCGCTGGCCGCCTACGCGCTCGGCCTGCCCGCCTACGTGCTGGTGAAGGTGCTGCTCACGGGCTTCTTCGCGCGCGGCGACACGGCGACGCCGGTCAAGGTCGGGCTGCTCGCGGTCGGGCTGAACCTCGCGCTCAACCTCGTCCTCACCACCTGGCTCGCGCATGTCGGCGTGGCGCTGGCGACGGCGCTCTCGGCCTGGTTCAACATGCTGGCGCTCGCCGTGCTGCTCGCCCGCCGCGGCCAGCTGACGCTGGACCGCCGCCTGCGCCGCGCCGTGCCGCGCCTGCTGCTGGCGACCCTCGCCATGGCCGGCGCGCTGCTGGCGCTGGAGCAGGTGCTGTTCCCGGCCCCGGGCGGCATGCGCCTCGCGGCGCTGGCCGTGCTGGTGGGGGTGGGGATGGCCGTCTACTTCGGCGCCGCCCACCTGCTCGGCGGGCTGGACGTGCGGGAGCTGGCGCGCACCTTCCGACGCCGCCGGCGCCCGACCTGACGCCCGGGGCGCCGTCCGCCGACCCGTCCGGGGCCCCGCCCCGGACCCCGCGCCGCAAGATCCGCCGGCCGCCCGCACGCGCTATTTGTCACCACGCCGGAAACATCCGGGAACCCGGCTGCGGGCCCGCCATTATGCCAGCAGGACAACATCCCGAGGGAATCCTGCCATGGGCTTCATCTGGACACTCATCATCGGCCTGGTCGTCGGGGCCATCGCCAAGCTGCTGATGCCGGGGCGCGACCCGGGCGGCTTCATCATCACCATCCTGCTCGGCATCGTCGGCGCCTTCGTCGCCACCTTCCTCGGCCAGAGCGTCGGCTGGTACGGGCCGGGCCAGGCGGCCGGATTCATCGCCTCCGTGGTCGGCGCGGTCATCGTGCTGTGGATCTACCGGCTCGTCGTCGGCCGTTCCGCCACGTGACCCGCCGCGCCGGCCCCGTCGCGGGCCGGCGCGAGCGCGGTGGGGCCGGCCACGCTGTGAAGCGGTTCACTGCGCCCCGGCCCATGCCGCCGCACCATTCCGTCGTCGCTTCCACACTCCGAAGGAGCCACGACGGACATGACGACCCCCTCTCCCGCCCCCGCGATCGCCCAGGCCCTGACGGTCCAGTCCTGGACCCAGCATGGCCACGAGGCGGTGAGCCGCCGCCGCCGGATCGCCGAGCATGCCAGCCGCTGCCGCCGCCTGCCGCCGCTGACTCAGGAGGAGGCCGAACGGCTGGTGCGGGCCTTCCTGTCCGACAAGGGCAGGGTCCGGCTCTGCCCCACCGCCTACGCGGCGCCCGTTTCGCAGTGAGGCTTCCGCCCCGTGCCGGGGCACCGCGGAAGCCGGATCCGCCGCCCGGCCCCGCGCCATGCGCGTGACGGCGGGACGCCGGCCATGGCGGGCGCGATCCGGCCGGGATCGCGGCTTGCCGCGGACCGCCGCCTCCGGTGGGGATTCGCCGCCTGCGGACAGGTCTGCCCTCCCGGCTTCGGACACGCTACAGCGAACCGCAGTCCGGTTGGGACTGCGGTTCGCCGTCGCTCGTTGTTCCCGGCGCGGCTTCACGCCGCCGGGCGTGTCCGCCCTCCCGGCGCTCCGTCCTAGAACTGGAAGTAGACGAACTCCTTGATGTTGGCCATGAACGCGACGGCGAGGAGGAAGGCCATCGCGGTCATCGCGCCCATGGCGGGGCTGGGCCGGAAGCGCAGCCAGCCCCACTTCCGGGGCTCGGTCGTCTCCGCGCTGCGGCCGTCGACGATCTGCTGCGAGTTCGGGGCGCCGAGCACCAGCACGAGGGCCAGGGCCAGCGTGCAGGCGGAAGCCAACGTCTTCGGCGGCACCGACCGCACCACCTCGGCGATCTGCCCTTGCGCCAGCTTCCCGGCCAGGATTCCGGCCTCCGGCCACATGAACCCGTTCAGGCCCAGCATGCCGCCCAGCACCGACATGGCGGCGGCGAGGGTCGGCGCCGCGAAGAACACCCAGGCCAGGAGGACGGCGGCCATGGTCAGGCCCCAGGCGGGCAGGAATCCGAGCCTCTTGGCCCGGCCAGCGGCGCAGGCGGCGTTCCAGGCATGGTTCAGCAGCAGGAACATGCCGTGCAGGCCGCCCCATATGACGAAAGTCCAGCCGGCGCCGTGCCAGAGGCCGCCCAGCAGCATCGTGATCACGAGATTGGCGTAGCGCCGGCCGCTGCCGTGCCGGTTGCCGCCCAGCGGAACGTAGACGTAGTCGCGCAGGAAGCGCGACAGGGTCATGTGCCACCGATGCCAGAAGTCGACGATCGACCGCGCCTTGTAGGGCGAGTTGAAATTGTAGGGGAACTGGACGCCGAACAGGCGGGCAAGGCCGATCGCCATGTCCGAATAGGCGGAAAAGTCGAGGTAGAGCCCGGTTGCGAACGCGATCGTCGCGATCCAGGCCTCCAGCATTCCCGGCGGCACGGCCTCGGCGGAGGCGAAGATCGGACTGGCCAGATCCCCGACCGGATCGGCGATCAGCAGCTTCTTCAGCAGGCCGATGACGAACAGCGCCATGCCCCCGGCGGCCATGGCGGGCTGGAAGGCGAAGGTCGAACGCCGGCGGAACTGCGGTATCAGCTCGTGGTGGTGCACGATCGGGCCCGCGATCAGGTGCGGGAAGAACGTCACGAACAGCGCGTATTCGAGGAAGCCGTAGTGCCGGGAGCGCCCCCGCCAGGTGTCCACCAGGAACGCCACCTGCAGGAAGGTGTAGAACGAGATCGCCAGCGGCAGGACGTACGCGTCCATCGCGTATTCCAGGCCGAACAACGCCGTCGCGTTGGCGGCGAGGAAGGAGGCGTACTTGTACCAGACGAGCAGCAGCAGGTTCAGGCCCACGCCGGTCAGCATCAGCGCGCGGGACCGTCCCGGCGTGGCGCTGCGAATGGCGATCCCGAAGCCGTAGTTGAGGAGGAGGGAGGCGACGAGCAGGCCGAGATAGGTCCAGCTCCACCAGCCGTAGAAGACCAGCGATGCGGCCAGCAGCCACAGCCTCGCGGGGGCGGCGGATCGCAGCCGGCCGAGGAGGATATGCCCGGCGAGCACGATCGGCAGGAAGGCGAAGACGAAGATGTGCGAGTTGAACAGCATGTCGGCCTACCGTGCGATCGACGCGCTGGGTGAGCCGATCCGGCGCTGGTTCTGCCAGGGCCGCGCCATGATGTCGGCGTAGAACCGGGTCAGCTTCCGGTGGGCGGGATACAGGACGTGGACAGGATCGGCGAAGTCTCCCTCGTCCCAGTCCAGGCGCCGGCCGTCGATCAGCAGGCTGTCGGCGCGTTGCAGCGACGATCGCATGTCCTGCATCCATCTCTCGACGTTGGTGTCGTCCGGATCCTCGGCGGCACGCCATGCCGCCATCACCGGCAGGGTCGCCACCACCAGCCGGGCACCGTGCCTGGCGACGATCGCCTCCAGGCGCGAGAGGCTGGCGTAGCAGGTGACGTCGATCGAGAACGGCGGCAGCCAGGCCTGCCTCTGCGTGAGGATGCTCGATCCCAGTTCGTCGTAATGGGCGGTCTGCTCGGGGGTGGGCGGCGCCCGGCTCAGCCTGGCGGCGACCTCCCGCGCCAGGTAGCGCGCCCGGAAGCCGCTGACGTAGGGCAGCCAGGCCGGGACGCTGCCGGCCAGATAGGCGTCGGTGAGAGCGGGATCGAAGAATGCCGCCTGGGAGGACGCGCAGCTTTCGAAGTCCCGCGGCGCCACCACCACGAGGACGGTGTCCACGCGCGGCATCCGCGGCAGGAGGAATTCGGTCAGGAAGGCCGTCTGGTTGATCTGGAGGTAGCAGGTCGCGGCGTTGTAGGGCCTCGCGCCCGCCAGCCGGCGTTCCAGGGTCGCGTTGTCGAGGTTCCTCCAGGTGGCGGACGAGCCCACGGCCAGCATCGTCCGGTCCCCGAGCGGCGCGTCCCGGAGGACGGGGAATTTCTCGTTGATGCAGCGCGTGCCGGTGAATGGCGGCTCCGGGAGCAGGTTGCTCCAGGCGAGGGCGATATGCCCGCCCACCACGAGCACCACGCCCAAAACAACAATAAAGACGAAATTCCTGAAAAAGAGATAGCCGAACGCGTCGTCGCTTTTCTCGGGAGTCATCATCCGCCGCCATGCCAGGAGAGCCGCAGTTCCCAGCACACTCCCGCACCCGGCGCTGGTGCGGCCGGGAAGGAATGCGCCGGGAGACGAGCGGTCGCGCTGTCGCCTACCCGCATCGGGTGTCAGGACAGTCGGACCGCAAGCGCTCGCTGACGGATGGCTAAGGTGGATTCGACATTTGCAGAAATTTATCAATTCCGGAGGCGGCTCGCAAGTCGTTGGACTTCCTGCCGCCGTCACCCGACCGTGAGTTCGCCCGCAACCACCCCCGGACGCGGCGGCCGGCAAGGCCGCGGCCCGGCGGCGCGCCCCGGCCGGCGCGGCGATCCGCCGTGTCCGGCATCGCCCGGCCGCGTCGCGGCCCCCATTGGCCCGTCACGGCGCGGCCCCTATGCAGGGGAGCCGGCGGACCATACCCGGCTGGGCCTGCCCGCATGATTCGCACCGACGATGCCCCGGTCGCCGTGATCGGCGCCGGCCCGGCCGGGCTGATGGCCGCGGAAACCCTCGCGACGGCCGGCCGGCCGGTGGTGGTGGTGGAGCGCATGCCGTCGCCGGCGCGCAAGCTGCTGATCGCCGGCCGCGGCGGGCTGAACCTGACGCATACCGAGCCGCCCGGGCGCTTCCTCGACCGCTACGGCACGGCCCGGGCGCGGCTGGAGGCGGCCATCGCCGGCTTCCCGCCCGAGGCGCTGCGCGCCTGGTGCGAGGGGCTGGGGCAGCCGACCTTCGTGGGCAGCAGCGGCCGGGTCTTTCCGGTGGCCTTCAAGGCCTCGCCGCTGCTGCGCGCCTGGCTGGCGCGGCTGGCCGCGCTCGGGGTCGAATTGCGGACGCGGCACCGCTGGACCGGCTGGGACGCGGCGGGAAGCCTGCTGCTCGAAGGGCCGGCGGGCGAGCCGGCGACCCTGCGGCCGGCGGCGACGGTGCTGGCGCTGGGCGGCGCCTCCTGGCCGCGGCTCGGCGCGGACGGGCGCTGGGTGGCGACGCTGCGGGCGCGCGGCGTGCCGGTCTCGCCGCTGCTGCCCTCCAACGCCGGCATCCGCGTGCCCTGGTCGGCGCATCTCCGGGAGCGGTTCGCCGGCGCGCCGCTGAAGCGGATCGCCGCACGGGTGGCGGCGCCCGGCCTGCCGGAGCGGCCGGCGGTGCGCGGCGAGATGGTGGTGACGGCGGCCGGCCTGGAGGGCGGGGCCGTCTACGCGCTCTCCGCCGCGCTGCGCGAGGCGCTGGCCACCGGCGAGGCCCGGCTGCTGCTCGACCTGCGGCCGGATCTGGAAGCGGCGGAACTCGCCCGCCGGCTCGGCGCGCCGCGTCGGGGGCAGTCGCTGGGCAGCGTGCTGCGCAAGGGGCTCGGGCTGTCGCCCGTGGCGGCGGCGCTGCTGCGCGAGGGCACGGATGGCCCGGCCGCCCTGCCCGCCGACCCGGCGGCGCTGGCCGCGCGGATCAAGGCGCTGGCGCTGCCGGTGGCGGGAATGGCCGGGCTGGAGCGGGCGATCTCGACCGCCGGCGGCCTGTGCTGGGAGGCGTTGGACTCCCGCCTCATGCTGCGCGACCTGCCGGGCGTGTTCGCGGCCGGCGAGATGCTGGACTGGGATGCGCCGACCGGCGGCTACCTGCTGCAGGCCAGCTTCGCGACCGGACGCGCGGCGGCGCTGGGGGCGCTGGCATGGCTCGGGGCTGCCGGCGACGCCCCGCCCGCGCCGGGCTGACCGGCCGCGGGCCGCCCTTTCCGCCGCCGGTGGGCGCCTGCCGTGCCCGGCCGGCCCGGCCTCCCATCAAGTCCTTGTTTCCAGGCATTTTTCAGCCGTCGGTGTCGTCCGGCGCGCCGATGCGCTATGGTGCCGGGCCCACGAAGAAGGAGGGCACGCAACATGGCCGACAACGATCTCGCACGGCGGGTCGACAACGAGCGCGGCGAAGCCAAGGGCCTGTCGAGGCTTCTGCTGCTCTGGCGCCGCACGCCCGAATTGCCGGCAGCGACCGGCGAGGAATGCGCGCGCAGCGCCAGGGACCCGCAGCGCCGCCTGGAGCCGCTGCGCCGCTGCGCGCGGGAAAGCTTCCCGTTGCGCCGCGCGCGCGACGTGTAGCGCGGCGCGGCATCCCGGCCCGGGAGGCGGGGGCCGGCAACGCGCTTCTCCGCCCGGGACGCAGCGCCATGCCGCCGGCGCCGTCCGGCCGCATTCCGGGCGGACGCATTCCGGGCGGACGCGGCTCCGGCCCTCGCCTCTCCGCGCCTTCCCCGGGCCGCGATCCCGGAGCCGTGCCGCCGGCGCCACCTCGCGGCGTCCGGCGGACGGCTCGGCGTGGCGCCGGCCCTATCGGCGGCCGGCGCCGTTCCGGCCCGCCCCGTCCGCCGGCACCGCCTCGCCTTTCCGGAAGGCCGCCGGGCTCCGGCCGGTCCAGCGCAGGAACGCCCGTCCGAAGGTCGACTCGTCGCTGTAGCCCAGCAGACGCGCGATGCGCTTCAGCGGCAGGTCACCCTGCAGCAGCAGTTCTTCGGCGCGCCGGCGCCGCGCGCCGGCCACCAGCGCCCCGACCGACGTGCCCTCGTTCCTCAGTTGACGTTGCAGGTGGCGCACCGAGATGCCGAACGCCGCCGCGATCTGGCCGAGATCGGCCGTGCCGCCGTCGCCCCTGCCGACGAAGCCGGCGATCCGCCGCGACAGCAGCCGGTCCTGCCGGTACTGCCGCGACATCAGCGGCAGCGGCTGCTGCAGCAGGCGGCGCAGGCCCGCATCGTCGCGGCCGACCGGCAGGGCCAGATAGGCCGCGTCGAAGCGCAGGTCCGCCGCTGCGGCATCGAATCCGGCCTCGGCGTGGAACATGTGACGGTAGAGCCCGGCATGGGCCGGCGCCGCGAAGGGAAGCCACACCCCGCCGAGCGCGATCCGCGAGTCGACCAGCCAGCAGGCGACGCCGTGGAGGTTCCGCAGCAGGCTGACCAGGCAGAACTCCCGCAGCGCGCCGAGGTCGGACCGCTCCTGCACGGTGACGACCGCGTCCCGCCCCTCGACCCGCAGCTCGAGGCGGACATCCCCGGTCAGCAGCCCGTGATGCCGGCACCAGCGGCGCAGCGCGACGTCGAGCGTCGGGGAGGGCAGCGAGGCCCGCAGCAGCATCCCGTAGCTGCCCCAGGGCAGGCGGCGCGAGAACCAGCCGAGCGCCTCGTCGTCGAGCTCGCGCATGGCGTGCGCGGAGAGGGCCTCGAAACGCTCGACGGCGACCCGGCCCTCGGGATCGAGCGTCGCTTCCGGCACAATGCCCGCCTGCCGCAGCGCGGCCCCCGGGTCCATTCCCCGCCGCGCATACGCGACGAGGATCGCCCGGACGAAGGCCGCAGGGGTTCTCGGTGGCGCGGGCAGCGGTGCCATGTCCGGTCGCTCGTGGCGCATCCTGCACAGGAATTGGCGCCCGGGGCAACGCCCGGGATGGTAGTGCTGCCTCGACGTCCCTGCGCCCGCGCCGATGTCGCGCGGCACGGCCGGCGGGCGGATGGCCGCGCCGGCGCGGCGGGAACGCACGGGGAGGACCGCCATGCACCATTCACCGCGCGGCCACGGGCCGGCATTCCCGCCTGCGGGATGAGGCGCCCATGACCCGCCTGATCGGCCGGCTCCCGCCGGGCGAGCTCGCGGCCAATCTCGGCCGCATGTCCGCCCTCGTCGCCGAATTCGAGTCGCTGGCCCGGCGCATACTCCGGGGCGGCGACGAGAAGTCCCGCGCCCGCCACGTCGCCCGCGGCAAGCTCCTGCCCCGGGAGCGGGTGACGCGGCTGCTCGACCCGGGCAGCCCGTTCCTGGAGATCGGCCTCTTCGCCGCGCACGGGGTCTACGACGGCGACATCCCGGCCGCCGGGCTCGTCGCCGGGATCGGGCGGGTGTCGGGGCGGGACTGCATGATCCTGTGCAACGACGCGACCGTGAAGGGCGGCACCTACTATCCGCTGACGGTGAAGAAGCACCTGCGGGCGCAGGAGGTGGCCGAGGAGAACCGGCTGCCCTGCCTCTACCTGGTCGATTCCGGCGGCGCGAACCTGCCGAACCAGGACGAGGTGTTCCCGGACCGCGACCATTTCGGCCGGATCTTCTACAACCAGGCGCGGATGAGCGCGAAGGGGATCGCCCAGATCGCCGTGGTCATGGGCTCCTGCACCGCCGGCGGCGCCTACGTGCCGGCGATGAGCGACCAGACGATCATCGTCCGGGAGCAGGGCACGATCTTCCTCGCCGGGCCGCCCCTGGTGAAGGCCGCGACCGGCGAGGTGGTGGACGCCGAGACGCTGGGCGGCGGCGACACGCACACCCGCCTCTCCGGCGTCGCCGACTACCTGGCCGAGAACGACGCGCACGCCCTCGCCCTGGCGCGCCAGGCGGTGATGAACCTCGGCCCGGCGCCGCCCCCCTCGATCCCGCTCCGCGACGCCCGCCCGCCCGCGATGGACCCCGGCGAGCTCGCCGGCGTCATCCCCGCCGACGCCAGGACGCCCTTCGACATCCGCGAGATCATCGGCCGCATCGTCGACGGCTCGGATTTCGAGGAGTTCAAGGAGCGCTTCGGGACGACGCTGGTCTGCGGCTTCGCGCACATCGACGGCATCCCGGTCGGGATCCTCGGCAACAACGGCGTGCTGTTCTCCGAGAGCTCGCAGAAGGGCGCGCACTTCATCGAGCTCTGCTGCCAGCGCCGGACGCCGCTGCTGTTCCTGCAGAACATCACCGGCTTCATGGTCGGCTCGAAGTACGAGGCCGGCGGCATCGCCCGCGACGGCGCCAAGCTCGTCGGCGCCGTCTCGGCCGCCGCCGTGCCGAAGGTCACCGTCATCGTCGGCGGCTCCTTCGGGGCCGGCAATTACGGCATGTGCGGCCGCGCCTTCGGGCCGCGCTTCCTCTGGATGTGGCCGAACGCCCGGATCGCCGTCATGGGCGGCGAGCAGGCGGCCGGCGTCCTCGCCACCGTCCGGCGCGCCGCGATCGAGGCCCGCGGCGGCACCTGGCCGGCCGGGGAGGAGGCCGCCTTCCGGCAGCCCGTCCTCGATCAGTTCGAGGCGCAGTCGCGGCCCCTCTATGCCTCGGCCCGGCTCTGGGACGACGGCGTCATCGACCCGCGCACCACCCGCGACGTCGTCGCCCTCTCGCTCCGCGCAGCGCTCAACGCCCCCGTCGAGGAGACGCGCTTCGGCGTGTTCCGCATGTGATGTTCACGAGGATCCTGATCGCCAACCGCGGCGAGATCGCGGCCCGCGTCATCGGGACGGCACGCAGGCTGGGCATCGCCACCGTCGCCGTCTATTCGGACGCCGATGCCGGGGCCCGCCACCGCGACCTGGCCGACGAGGCGGTCCACATCGGCCCGGCGCCGGTGTCCGAGAGCTACCTGAAGGGCGACCGCATCATCGCGGCGGCGCTCGCGACCGGGGCCGAGGCGATCCATCCGGGCTACGGCTTCCTGTCGGAGAACCCGGAATTCGTCGAGGCGGTGGAGGCCGCGGGCCTCGTCTTCATCGGCCCGTCGGCGGCCTCGATCCGCGCCATGGGGCTGAAGGACGCCGCCAAGGCGCTCATGTCCTCGGTGGGGGTGCCGGTGGTCCCGGGCTACCACGGCGAGCGGCAGGAGGCGGGCTTCCTCGCCGCCGAGGCGGCCAGGATCGGCTACCCGGTGCTCATCAAGGCGCGCGCCGGCGGCGGCGGCAAGGGGATGCGGCTGGTCGAGGCGCCGGCGGACTTCGCCGCCGCGCTGGAGAGCGCGCAGCGCGAGGGCCGGTCGAGCTTCGGCGACCCGGCGGTGCTGGTCGAGAAGTACGTCTCGACGCCGCGCCATATCGAGGTGCAGGTCTTCGGCGACCGCCACGGCCAGCTCGTCCATCTCTGGGAGCGGGACTGCTCGCTGCAGCGGCGGCACCAGAAGGTGATCGAGGAGGCGCCGGCGCCGGGACTGCCGCCCGAGGTGCGCCGGGCGATGACCGAAGCGGCGCTGCGGGCGGCGCGGGCGGTCGACTACGTGAACGCCGGCACCGTCGAGTTCATCGCCGACGGCTCCGGGCCGCTGCGGCCGGACGGGTTCTGGTTCATGGAGATGAACACCCGCCTCCAGGTGGAGCATCCGGTGACCGAGGCGATCACCGGGCTCGACCTCGTGGAGTGGCAGCTCCGGGTCGCCGCGGGCGAGCGGCTGCCGCTGGCGCAGGCGGAGATCCCCCTGGCCGGGCACGCCTTCGAGGCGCGCCTCTACGCCGAGGACCCGGCGCGGAACTTCCTGCCCGCGCCGGGCCCGCTGCTGCACGTCGCCTTCCCGGACGGCGCGCGGATCGACACCGGCGTCGGCACCGGCGACCGGATCACCGCGCACTACGATCCGATGATCGCGAAGCTGACCACCCATGCCGCCACCCGCGCCGAGGCGCTGTCGCGGCTGCGCCGGGCGCTCGGCCAAACCCACATCGCCGGCACGGCGACGAATCTCGGCTTCCTGCGGGCGCTCTGCGAGGACCCCGACTTCGCCGCCGGCCGCATGGACACCGGCCTGATCGGCCGCCGGCAGGAGGCCCTGACCCGGGTGCCGCCGCCCGACGACGCCGCCGTGCTCTTCGCCGCCCTCGCCGCGCTCGACCTCGACCCCGCCCGCCCCTTCCTGGGCTTCCGCCTCTGGGGCAGCGCGAGCCGGCGCGTCGAGCTGGTCTCGGGCGGTACGCTCGTCGCCCGCGACCTGCGCCTGCTCGGCCCGCGCCACGTCGCCGTCGAGGAGGGCGACCGTTCGACGGCCTTCGAGGCCGTCGCCGCCACCCCGGACGGCTTCCGCGCCCGCCACGGCGGCCGCAACCTCCACGCCCGCGTGGTGCGCGCCGGCGGCGCCGTCTCGGTCCTCCTCGACGGCCGCATCACCGACTTCTCGGTCATCGACCCGCTCGCCGTCGAGGCGGCCGGCGGCGCCGCCGAGAACCGCATCACCGCGCCGATGACGGGCCTCGTCTGCGCCGTTCCCGTCACGGCCGGCGCCACCGTCGCCAGGGGCGACATCCTCGTCGTCCTCGAGGCGATGAAGATGGAGCACAGCCTTCGCGCCGCCTCGGACGGCACCGTCGAGGCCGTGCACTGCGCCGTCGGCGATCCGGTCGGCGACGGCACGCTGCTGGTCGAGTTCACGCCGGCGGCGCGCCGCCCGGACGAGGCGGCCGACGGCTGAACGCGGCGTCGTTAGAGCATTTTCAAGCTGAGCGTCCTCGCTCAGCGGCTCGGAAAATGCGAAAAATCAAAGGCTAGAGCCGTTCCGGCCTGATACAGTCAGGCTGGATCGGCTCTAGCGTCCTCGGCCGCGGCGCGCCCGGTCCTGCCGGCCGGAGGGTGCAAAGGGGCGGTCCGCGATCCCGCGGCGTGGTGCCACGCCGGGCTTGTCACCCGCGCCGGGCCTTGCTCCTGTCGTCAACATGACAGTTCCGGACC
>NZ_JALPRX010000094.1 GCF_023223525.1 Roseomonas acroporae
GCCGCGAACGGCGCGAGAGGATGCCCCCGTCCGATGGACGGCGCGGCCCCTCGGCGCGGGGTCCGGGGCAGGAGCCCCGGACGGGTCGGCGGGCGCCGCCGGGCATCACATGCCGCGGTTGCGGATGCCGAGGTTCTGGATCGCGATCGCGACGCCCCCCGCCGCCTCGGCCGAGCGCGGCAGGCGCGGCAGGCTGCCCAGCCGCTGCAGCGTGACATCCGGCGGGTTGAGGAAGTCGCTGGTGGTCAGCGCCACCCGGGCCCGTTGCAGGTTGCCGTCGCGCAGCGCCGCCGCGGCCGTGCGCAGCGCCGCGATCACCGGATCGGCCGGCGCGTCGGCGCGGATGCCGATCGCGTCGCGCATCTCCGCCCGCGCGCGGGTGAGCTGCATGAACACGGTGGGCTGGACGCTGGTCTGGTAGCGCGGATGCGCCGGCATGGCGCTGGCGAGGAATTCGAGCTGCGCCGCCGCCTCCGCCGCCTCGGCCGGGCGGCCGTTGAAGCGGGACATGTTGCCGAAGGTCTGCGGCGCCGAGATGGCCGCGCCGCGGATCGGGTCGCCGATGCCCATCAGGTGCGTGCCGCCCGGCTCCTGGCAGGCGGCGAGCGCGAGCGGCAGCGTCGCCAGCGCCGCGAGGGCGGCACGGCGCGACGTGGGCAAGGGCGAGGGGGCGCGCACGGTTCCGGATTTCTTCACCGCCGGCCGCGCATGCTGCGCCGCGCCAGCCGCCGGCCTGCCCGCCAGAAGGGCGGCAGCGACCGCGCCGGCGGCCGGAACAGGTTCCACGACGTGCAGGACAGGGCCCCGCTTGCCGGATTCACGCGCGACACAAGCCTGCAACATGTCTTCCGCCCCGACGGGATCCCTCTCGCCGCGCCCGGCCGCATCGCCGAGCTCGACGCGCTCCGCGGCATCGCGGCCCTCGGTGTGCTGCTCTACCATTTCACCTCCATCTATGGCCGCTGGATCGGCGAGCCCTACGCGCGGATACCGGAATTCCGGGCCGGCTACTTCGGGGTCGAGCTTTTCTTCGTCATCAGCGGCTTCGTGATCGTGGCATCCGCCCGGCGGGCCGCCTCGCTGCGCGAATTCGCCTGGAGTCGCGCGGCGCGGCTGCTTCCCGCCTACTGGGTGGCGGTGCTCGGCACAAGCGCGGTGCTGCGCCTCGATCCCCTCCACACGCTGGAGGCGCCGACGGCGGCGGAGATCCTCGTCAACCTGACCATGCTGCAGGACTTCCTCGCCGTGCGTCGCGTGGACGCGGTCTACTGGACCCTGGCGCAGGAGCTGGCCTTCTACGCGCTGCTCCTCGCGGCGCTGCGCGGCGCCGCGCGCTCGGGCCTTCGCCTCGAATGGTTCTGCCTGCTCTGGCTTGCCGCGGCGCTGGCGGTGCGGCTCTCCGGCGCGGCGCTGCCGCCGCCGCTCGCCACCGCCACGCTGCTGCATTTCGGGCAGTTCTTCATCATCGGCATCTGCCTCTGCGTGGTCCTGCTCGGCCGGCCCGCCGGCGTCACCTGGCTGGCACTCGGCTGGGCGCTGCTGATGCCCGCCCTCGGCATCCAGCCCGGCGTGCCGGCGGAGGAGGGCGAGCACTACCTGCCGATGACGCTCGGCTGCGCCGCGCTGTTCTGGGCGGCGCTGCGCTTCCGCCCGCGCGCCCTGTCGCACCCGGCGCTGCTGTTCCTCGGCCGCATCTCCTACCCGCTCTACCTGCTGCACTGCTCGATCGGCTGGGTGGCGATGAACGCGCTGCGCGCGGACGGCCTCGGGGAGGCGGCGGCGCTGCTGGCCGCCATCCTGGTCAGCCTGCTGCTGGCGACGGCGGTGCACCTGCTGGTGGAGCGTCCGGCCCAGCGCGGGCTGCGGGCGCTGGCCGGGCACGGCGCGGCGGGGGTTCCAGGGCGCGGCTCGCCGGGAATTCCAGGGCGCAGCGCGCCGGGTGTCCCGAGGCGCAGCGCGCCGGGTGTCCCGAGGCACGGCGCGCCGGATGGTCCGGGGCGTGGCGTGCCGGGCGCAAGCCGGGCGGCACGGCCGGGGAACGACCTGCCGGGGCATGTCGCAGGCGCGCAGCCCGTCCCTCCCTGACGCGGGCCTCCCGGACGCGGCGCCGGCACGGCCGGGCTGGCCTCCGCCGCCCGCTCGGGCTATGCGCGGTGCGTGAGCGACGACGCGCTGAACCCCGCCCTGCTGCCGGCCGGCCTCGCCGACCTCCTGCCGCCCGATGCCGAGCGGGAGGCGGCGCTGGTGGAGGCCATGCTCGCCGTCTTCGCCGGGCACGGCTACGAGCGGGTGCGCCCGCCGCTGCTGGAATTCGAGGAGGGGCTGTTCGCCGGCTCCGGCGCGGCGCTGGCCGAGCAGACCTTCCGGCTGATGGACCCGGTCAGCCAGCGCATGATGGGGCTGCGCGCCGACACCACGCCGCAGGTGGCCCGCATCGCCGCTACCCGCCTCGCCCGCCAGAGCCGGCCGCTGCGCCTCTGCTATTCCGGCCAGGTGCTGCGGGTGCGCGGCAGCCAGCTGCAGCCCGAGCGGCAATTGCCGCAGGCCGGCATCGAGCTGATCGGCGGCCGCGGCCCCGCCGAGACGGTGCAGGCCGATGCCGAGGTGGCGCTGGTCGCGGCCGAGGCGCTGGACACGGTGGGCGTGGCGCCGACGCTCGACGTCACCCTTCCCACCCTGGCGCCGGCGCTGTTCGAGGCGGCCCACCTCGCCGGCCCGGCGCGCCAGCGCCTGGCCCACGCGCTGGACCGCAAGGACGCCGCCGCCACCGCGGCACTGGTGGCCGAATGCGGCCGCGCCAACCCGATCGCCGCCCCGGCCCTCGCCCCGCTGCCCGCGCTGCTCCAGGCCGCCGGCCTCGCCGACGGCGCGCTGGCGGCGTTGGAGGCGGCCAACCTGCCGCCGGCCGCGCGCGCCATCGCCGACAACGCCGCCGCCGTGGTCGCCGCGATCCGCGCCCGCGCCCCGGGCCTGCGCGTGACGCTCGATCCGGTGGAGTTCCGCGGCTTCCAGTACCATGTGGGCGTCGCCTTCACCCTGTACGGGCCGGGCCGCACCGGCGAGCTGGGACGCGGCGGCCGCTACCTCTCGCCCGGCGATCCGGCCAACACCGCCCTCGGGCGCGGCGCCGGCAACGAGCCCGCCACGGGCATGACGCTCTATCCGCACGCCGTGCTGCGCGCCGCGCGGCCCGCGCCGCTGCGGCCGCGCCTGTTCCTGCCGGCCGGCACCGACCCGGCGGCGGCGCGTTCCCTGCGCGCGGCCGGCTACGCCACCGTGGCCGCGCTCTCCGCGGCCGACACACCGCAGTCGCTGCGCTGCACCCACGTCCTGGAGAACGGCCGTGCCGTGCCGTTCGGGGAGACTCTGTAGCCATGGCCAATGTCGCCGTGATCGGCGCCCAGTGGGGCGACGAGGGCAAGGGCAAGGTGGTGGACTGGCTCGCCAGCCGCGCCGATATCGTCGTGCGCTTCCAGGGCGGCCACAATGCCGGCCACACGCTGGTGGTGGGCAACCAGACCTACAAGCTGAGCCTGCTGCCCTCCGGCGTGGTGCGCGGCAAGCTCGGCATCATCGGCAACGGCGTGGTGCTGGACCCGCAGGCGCTGCTGGACGAGATCGCCCGGGTGGGCGCGCAGGGCCTCGCGGTGACGCCGGAGAACCTGCGCATCGCCGAGAACGTGCCGCTGATCCTGCCCCTGCACCCGGCGCTGGACAAGGCGCGCGAGGCGGCGCGGGGCGAGCACAGGATCGGCACCACCGGGCGCGGCATCGGCCCGGCCTACGAGGACAAGGTGGCGCGCCGCGCCATCCGCCTCTGCGACCTCGCCGAGCCCGAGGTGCTGAGCGAGAAGCTCGACGAGCTGCTGCTGCACCACAACACGCTGCTGAAGGGCCTCGGCGCGGAGACGTTCGAAAAGCAGGCGCTGCTCGACGGGCTGCTCGCCCTGGCGCCGAAGCTGCTGCCCTTCGCCGAGCCGGTCTGGGAGCGCCTCGCCACCGCCCGCGCCGAGGGCCGCCGCGTGCTGTTCGAGGGCGCGCAGGCGGTGATGCTGGACGTCGACCACGGCACCTACCCCTACGTCACCTCCTCCAACACGGTGGCGGGCAACGCGGCGGCGGGCGCGGGCATCGGCCCGAACGCGATCGGCTTCGTGCTCGGCATCGCCAAGGCCTACGCCACCCGGGTCGGCTCCGGCCCCTTCCCCACCGAGCTGCACGACGCGATCGGCAAGCGCCTGGGCGAGCGGGGCCGCGAATTCGGCACCGTCACCGGCCGGCCGCGCCGCTGCGGCTGGTTCGACGCGGCGCTGGTGCGCCAGGCGGTGAAGGTGGGCGGCGTGCAGGGGCTGGTGCTGACCAAGCTCGACGTGCTGGACGGGCTGGACGAGCTGAAGGTCTGCACCGGCTACCGGATCGGCGGCCAGGTGATGAACCGGCTGCCGGCCGGCCGCGCCGCGCAGGCCGCCGCCGAGCCGGTCTACGAGACCATGCCGGGCTGGCAGGAGAGCACCATGGGCGCCCGCTCCTGGGCCGACCTGCCGGCGGCGGCGGTGAAGTACGTCAAGCGCATCGAGGAACTGGTGGAGGCGCCGGTGGTGCTGCTCTCCACCAGCCCGGAGCGCGACGACACCATCGTGGTGAGCGACCCCTTCGCGGGGTGAGGCCGGCGGGGCGGGCCTGGCCCTCCCCTGGCCCATGGCGAGCCGCAGCCCGATCGGGATTGCGGCTCGCTGCGAGCCCCTGCTTCGGAACGGCTTCACGTCGCCGGGCCTGTCCGCCCGTCGGCGATCCGCCCCGCGCAAACCCCCGAAGTTTCGTGCGGGAACAGTGGGCCGGGCAGGCGGGCATGCCTGCGCCGCGATCCACCCCTGGGCAGGCCGCGCCGGCGCCTGCCTGGCCCGGGCCCGGCAGGGGTGGCGGCCTTCGCCGATGGTGTTCGCCGGCGCAGGCTCCGCCGCCCAGGGCCGCCGAGGAGGTCTCACCACCGGGCAGCCGGTAGGGGCGGCGGGATTCGAACCCGCACGGGGGAAGCCCCCGAGAGATTTTAAGTCTCTTCCGGCTACCGTTTCGGCACGCCCCCGGCCGGGGACGAAGCCTAGCCCACCTGCCGCCTCGCAGAAAGTTGCGCCGCAGCCTGTCGGCCTCCCCTTCCTGCACAGGGACGGCCAGCCGCCAGGCCCAGGCCAGCTCCCGCCGGCACCGGTCGATCGCCGTGCTCCTTCCGCCGGCCGGCAGGCCGACCGGCGCGAAGGTCGGCGTCCGGGCGGCGCGGCTCAGTCGAGCCGGAGTTGCAGCCGCTCGGCCATGCGCCGCTCGTAGTCGATGCGTTGCAGGATGAAGGCGCGATACTGCTCGGAATCGAGGTACTGCAGCGGCATGTCGAAATTGGCGCGCACGGCCGCGTTGGCCGGATCGAAGAGCGCCTCCTTGAAGGCGTCGTGCAGGATCCGCACCACGCCCGGATCCATGCCCTTGGGCCCCGCGAGCCCGTAAGGCGAGGTGACCACCATGTCGATCCCCAGCTCGCGCAGGGTGGGCACGTCGGGGTAGCGCGCGGCGCGCTCGGCCGACCAGACGCAGAGCAGGCGGAGCTGGCCGCCTTCGACCAGCGGCGCCCAGGCGGAGCTGTCGGCGATGCTGTCCACCTGCCCGGCGGCGACGGCGGTCGCGCCCTCGTTGCTGGCCCGGTAGGGAACGTGCACCAGCTCCACCTTCTCGCGCGACGCGATCTCCTCCATGGCGAGGTGGTTGGTGGTGGCGATGCCGCTGGTGCTGTAGGTCAGCGTGCCGGGCCGGGCGCGGGCGGTGGCGAGGTAGCCGGCCCAGTCGCGGATCGGGCTGCTGGACTTCACCGCGACGCCGAACAGCCAGCCGGTCAGGCCGATGATGTAGGTGAAGTCGGTGGCCGGGTCCCAGGGCGGGGTGCGCAGCAGGTAGGGCCGGCGCACGATGCCGAGGTGCATCTGGGTGACGGTGTAGCCGTCCGGCCGCGCCTGGGTGGCGAGGTACTGCGCGCCGAGGGTGCCGCTGGCGCCGGAGCGGTTCTCCACGACGATGGTCTGGCCGAGCCTGCGGCCGGCGATCTCGGCCATCGAGCGGAGCTGCGCGTCGGCGGAGCCGCCGGGCGGCCAGGGGACGATGAGGCGGATCGGGCGATCGGGAAACGCCTGGGCACGGACCAGGGCCGGCGCGGCCAGGCCGGCCGCGAGGCCGAGGGCCGCGCGGCGCGACCAGGGATGGCGTGGTGCTGGACTTCCTGGCGGCATCGTCGTCCTCCCGTCGGCCGCCTTTCCGGGGGCCGGTTCCTGGCCGGGGACGGACCGTGCGGACGTGTCGGCGTCCGGCCGGGATCCGTGGGCCTGCCCGGCCTTCGTACCATGGGCGGGCGGAAAGCCCAGCCCGGGAAAGTCCGGTGCCGGCCGCGGCCCGGTGTCAGCGCGGGGCGGCAGCGCGGGGCGGCACGGCCGCCGGCCCGTTCCCGCCCACCCGTTCCCACCGGTCCGTCCCGGCGCCGGATTCCCGCGCTACCGGCGCGGCACCCCCAGCCGCTTCATCCGTGAGGCAAGGGTCGTGGGCGGCAGCCCCAGCAGGGCGGCCGCCCCCCGCGGCCCGAAGACGCGGCCGCCGCAGGCCTCCAGCGCCGCCAGGATGTTGGCGCGATCGCGCTCGTGCCGCTCCGCCTCCGTCTCGATCGCGGGCGCGGCGGGCGGCGCGCGGCCCGATCCGGCGTCCGCCCCGGCCCCCCGCCCGGGGTGCGGCCCAGCGGGAGGCCCGGCGGCCGGGAGGTCGAGGCGCAGCCGCCCCTCGCGGGAGAGGATGGCGGCGCGCTCGATCACGTTCTCCAGCTCGCGGACGTTGCCGGGCCACTCGTAGCCGCAGAGCTGCTGCACGTGGCCCTGGGTCAGGGTGAGGCCGGCGAGGCGCAGCTTGCGGCCGACATTGGCCAGGATGTGCGAGGCGATAAGCGGGATGTCCTCCGGCCGGTCCCGCAGCGGCACGGCGCCGATCGGGAACACGTTGAGGCGGAAGAACAGGTCGCGGCGGAAGGCGCCGCGCCGGCTCTCGGCCTGCAGGTCGCGGTTGGTGGCGGCGATGACGCGCACGTCCACGTCGCGCGTCCGCTCCTCGCCCACCCGCTCGAACTGTCCCTCCTGCAGCACCCGCAGCAGCTTGCCCTGGAGCTCCAGCGGGATCTCGCCCACCTCGTCGAGGAACAGCGTGCCGCCATGCGCCAGCTCGAAGCGGCCCAGCCGGTCGCGCAGCGCGCCGGTGAAGGCACCCTTCACATGGCCGAAGAACTCGCTCTCGAACAGCTCGCGCGGGATGGCCGCGCAATTGACGCGGATCAGCGGCCGGTCGCGGCGCGCGCTGGCGGCGTGGATGGCGCGGGCGATCAGCTCCTTGCCGGTGCCGGATTCGCCCGTGATGAGCACGGTGGCGTCGGTGGGCGCGACCAGCTCCACCTGCCGGATCACCGTCTGCGTCGCGGCGGAGCGACCGACGATCTCGCCGTGGCTGTCGCCGCGTATCTCCTCCTGCAGGTAGGCATTCTCCAGCTCCAGCCGCTGGCGCAGCCGGTCCACCTCCGCCAGCGCCAGCCGCAGCCGCTCCTCCGCCTCCCGCCGGCGGGAGACATCGCGGAACACCACCACCGCGCCCACCGGCTGCGCGCCGTCCAGCAGCGGGGTGGAGGTGTACTCCACCCAGATCGGCGCGCCGTCCCTGCGCCAGAACACCTCGTTGTCCACCTCGTGGACGATGCCGTTGCGGAAGGCGGCGTAGATCGGGCAGTCCTCGTCCGGGTAGTGGCTGCCGTCGGGGCGGCGATGGTGCACCAGGCTGTGCATGTTGCGGCCGACGATCTCGGCCGCCCGCCAGCCCAGGATCCGCTCCGCCGCCGGGTTGAGGAAGGTGGTGATGCCCTCGGCGTTGACGCCGAAGATGCCCTCCCCCGCCGCGTTCAGGATCAGCCGGTTCTCCTGCTCGATCTCGCGGAACAGCGCCTCGGCGCGGCGCCAGCCCTCGATGCCGCTGCGCAGGTAGCCCTGCGCCTCGCGCTCCAGGTCGCGCCGCTGCCGCTCGCGCAGGTCGTGCAGCAGGGCGAGGATGCGGGGCGCGCCGGGCCCGGGCAGCAGCCGTGCCTCGATCTCCACCTCGCACGGAACGCCCGACGCGTCGTTGACCGCGATGTCGCGCGTCCAGCCCTGGCCGCGGTCGAGCACCGCCTGGGTGAACACGACCATGGCGGCACCCTGCGCCGGGAAGCAGGCGCTGACCCGCTGTCCGGGCCGCGCGGCCGGCCCCAGCAGGCGCGCGGCCGCGCCGTTCGCCGCCAGGATGCGGTCCTCCAGCGGGTCGAAGGTCAGCAGGGCAACGGGAAGCTGGTCGGCGAGGTCGCCTTCGAGGGCGGGCATCGCCTTTCCTACGAAATTTCGTTCCCGGCAGCACGGAATTTCGTGCCCCACGACATTTCGTACTCGAGCCGCCCGATAATATCCTTCGATAACAACGCCTTGGCGCGCCGTCGGTCCCGGGGGCTCCCTGGCACGCGGTTTGCGAAAGCGCCTGCGACAGATCGTTCATCGCCGCGTCGGGGCGGCCGAGCATCGGGAGCAGGCTGTGGCAAGACTGTTTCAGGACGTCTTCGATCCGGAAAACTGCCTCGGGCCGGGCTGTGCCTGCCCGCGCCATGGCAGCCTGTCCTGCGACGCAGCCGGCGCTGCGGGCATCGGCGATGCTGCCGCGCCGGCGGCGGAGACGGCTGCCGCGCAGGCCGTGGACGCTGCCGTTGCGCGTGCGGTCCTGGGCCCGGACGCCACGCGGCGGGCGCTGCTGCGCGGCGTCGGCGCCGGCACGCTGACGGCGGCGATCGGCGCGTTCTTCCCGCTGGCGGCGGC
>NZ_JALPRX010000095.1 GCF_023223525.1 Roseomonas acroporae
CCCTGGAACCCATCCGCCAGGAGGGCGAGGCCCTCCTGGACCTCTCTTCGTCCGGTCCCGGCGGCTGGAACACCTCGGACGTCCCTCCCGAAACGGGGGATCCAAGGGGGCTTCGCCCCTTGGTGGGGTCCAGGGGCAAGGCCCCTGGTGGGGTCCGGGGCGAAGCCCCGAAAAGGCCAACACGGAAGGTGACCGCTTGCCCCGCTACGACGTGGTGATCCTCGGCGCCGGCGCCGCCGGGCTGATGGCGGCAATCGCGGCCGGCCGGCGCGGCCGGCGCGTGCTGCTGCTCGACCATGCCGCCGAGGCCGGCGCCAAGATCCTCATCTCCGGCGGCGGCCGCTGCAACTTCACCAACCTGCACACGGCGCCGGACCGCTACCTCTCGGCCAACCCGCATTTCGCGAAATCGGCCCTCTCCCGCTACACGCCGGCCGACTTCATCGCGCTGGTCGACCGCCACCGCATCGCCTGGCACGAGAAGACGCTCGGCCAGCTCTTCTGCGACGGCTCCGCGCGCGCCATCGTCGCCATGCTGCTGGAGGAATGCGCCGCGGCCGGCGTGGAGCTGCGCCTGCGCCAGCGCCTCCGCGAGGTCACCCGCGCCGAGGCCTTCCGCGTCGAGACCGAGGCCGGCGACATCGCCGCGGAATCCGTTGTCCTCGCCACCGGCGGCCTCTCCATCCCGAAGATGGGCGCCACCGGACTCGCGCACGTCGTCGCCCGCCGCTTCGGCCTGCCGGTCACGGCATGCCGCCCGGCGCTGGTGCCGCTGACCGTGGACGCGGCCATGCTGGAACGCGTCCGCCCGCTCAGCGGCGTCTCGCTGCCGGTGGCGGCGGCGCTGGGCCGGCGTCGCTTCCGCGAGGCGATGCTGTTCACCCATCGCGGCCTCTCCGGCCCGGCGATCCTGCAGATCTCGTCGTACTGGCGCGAGGGCGAGGCGCTGTCGCTCGACCTGCTGCCGGACGCGCCTTCCGACTGGCTCGTCGCGCGCAAGCGGTCCCGCGCGAAGGCGGCGCTGCGCACCGTGCTGGCCGAAGCCCTGCCGCAGCGCCTGGCCGAGGCGCTGGCGCCGCCGGAGAGCGCGGCCGCGCCGATGGCCGACCTGCCGGACCGCACCCTCGCCGCCCTCGCCGCCGGGCTGAAGGCGTGGCCGGTCACGCCGGCCGGCACGGAGGGCTACGCCAAGGCCGAGGTGACGCTGGGCGGGGTGGACACCGCCGCCCTCTCCTCGCGCGACATGAGTGCGAAGGCCGTGCCCGGCCTGTTCGTGGTGGGCGAGGCGGTGGACGTGACGGGCTGGCTCGGCGGCTACAACTTCCAATGGGCCTGGGCCAGCGGCTGGTGCGCCGGCGAGGCGGCGTGAGCCGGAAGCCGCCCGCGGAACGCGCCCGCGGCCCGGCGGAACGCCCTTGCCCCGATGCGTGGCAAGGGGTGACGGCCGCTAGAGCCGATCCAGCCTGACTGTATCAGGCCGGAACGGCTCTGGCCTTTGATTTTTCGCATTTTCCGAGCCGCTGAGCGAGGACGCTCAGCTTGAAAATGCTCTAGACCTTGCCCTCCAGCGTTCGGAATCGGTTGCTTGGCTGCCACCGAGCCGCGGATTCCTCCGACGGAAGGGTTTATCAGGGGCCGATATCAGGGCCTGCCCGGCTCCCCTCCCCGCATGGCTTCCCTCGGGCGATCACCCAGGCCGGCCTCCATCGCGTCATCCCTCCAGCAATCCGGCATGGTCATCCAGGGCCGGCCACCTTTCGGCGTCCGCCTTGCCTGCTTGTCGGCATACATGAGCCGATCGGCTTCCTGGAGCGTGGCGTGCAGCGAGCTGACCGACGGATCGGCAATGGCGATGCCGAGGCTCGCGCCCGGATAGTGGAAACCGTGCCCGGCGAGAACGTAGGTGCCGATCAGGCACGGCGCCAGCCGCCTGCGCATCGCGTCGGCCGCCTCGTCCCGGGCACCGGGCCCGGAAAGCGGCGCCAGCCCGATCACGACGAATTCGTCGCCGCCCCACCGGCCCAGCATGTCGCCTTCCCGCAGGCCGGCTGACAGGCGCCGCCCGCACTCGACCAGGAATTCGTCGCCGATCTCGTGCCCGTAGGTGTCGTTGACCGTCTTGAAGTCGTCGAGGTCGATGAACGCCACGAGAACCGACTGCCGCGTCTGCCTCGCCAGCGTGAAATACTGCTCCAGCCTGGCCAGGATCGCGCGCCGGTTCGGCAGACCGGTCAGCGCGTCGCAATTCGCCGCATACCGCTCCTCCTGACGGCGCATCATCATCTGCCCGGCGACACGGCCGCAGAGCAGGATCAGGGCGAGGCCGAACGCCGCCACGATGCCCCCGGCCCAGAAATGCTGCCGGCGCATCGGCTCCAGAGGGTCGAGCGAGGCCAGCGTAAGCAGCTGATAGGCCTCGTCGGCCAGCGGCTGGCGCCGCAGCAGATAGGGATGTCCGGCGATACGCCACTGGTCGCCCTGATCGGAGCCGGCCATCGCGCGCACCGCCAGGGGTTCGCCGGGATCCTCGTCGTCGTCCGAAGGTTGCGTCTGCAGGGTGCCCGGCGGCAGGAGCGCCGCCACGTTGCGCAGCATGAACGACGCGTCGGAAGCGGTGGTCACGCGGCCCTGGCGGTTCACGATCAGCGCGATGTGCCTGCCCGTCAGGTAGAGCGCCATGGCCGACGCATCGAACTTCACCGAGACCGAGCCCAGCGGCATGTCCTCGGCGTCCTCGATACGGCTGGACACGAAATAGGACGGAGTCCTGTTCAGACGCGCGATGCCGAACATCTGTCCCTTGCCGTCGCGCAGCGCGTCGACGAGGTAGGGCCGGCCCGCATAGATCATGCCGACGATGCTGTCGGGCTCGGCCCAGTTGCTGGCCGTCACCGTATCGTCCGACATGTTGTTCATGTAGATGCGGGCGTAATCGAGATCGCCGGACAGCCTGTTCATGAAGTCGCCGACGCTGCGCACCAGCGGGTCGCGCGTGAACCGTTCCGCGCGCTGCTGGCGCGTCAGCGTTTCCAGGCCGGACGGATCGACGTTGTAGCGGGTGGCGAGCTGGATCACCCCGCTCTGGCGCGCCACCATGTTGGCCACGCTGGCCATCTCCAGGAACAGCCGATCGACCACCCGGGCGGTTGTCCTGGCTTCGTATTCGGCGCTGGCCGCCAGGTCGTCGAGCTGCTCCGCGATGATGCGCCGTGACATCCACCAGCCCAGGCCGGTCACCAACAGCAGCCAGACCACGGCAACGGTCAATGTCACACGGTGCACGATGGGCGGCATCTGCGCTCTGCGAAGTCCTTGCTTTTGTGGCACGCAGCACCAGTCTCCTTCGCGACCGGAACGGACCGTCGGAGGAAGGACGCGCCTGGAGGCGGCATACGCTCCGTGAACGGGAACCTGCGGCGAACCGCCGTTCCGGATGGATTGCGGCTCGCCAGGGAGTCCTGGCCCGGAGCCACGCCCCCCTAGGGGCCGCTTCCCTTAGCATGGCATCCGGAATTGTCGGATACCACCACAAGTTGCCGATGGCGGCCGGGATACGCCAGCCCATGGGCCGCCGGGGCGGCCGCCCCGACGACGCGCCCATGGAAAGCCTCTTCCAGGCCCGCAGGACGAACCCGTCCGGCGGCGCGCCGGTCGGCAAGGCGCGACCACACCAGGCGCGCCGTGTCCGCCTGCGTCAGGACCTTCCGCGGTCGATGGCGCCCCGATCCCGTCCCGGCCGGGCTACGGCACCCCGGAGCGGATGGCGTTCGCCGGCCCGGGGGAGGAGGGACTCACCCATGGGCCCGCCAGAAGAACACCGCCGTCATCGCCGCCCCGTACAGGATGACGAAGCCGCGCAGCACCGGCGCCGGCACCATCCGCGCCAGCAGCGCGCCGCCATAGCCGCCGATCACTGCCCCCAGCAGCACCGCCAGCGTCGCCGGCCAGTGCACCGGCCCGAACAGCGCGAAGCACAGCACGGCGACGCTGTTCATGGCGCTGACCAGCAGCGTGCGCGCCGCGCTCATCGCCTTGATGTCCACCTCGGACAGCAGGCTCCACACCGCCATCATCATGATGCCGACGGCGCCGCCGAAATACCCGCCGTAGATCGAGAGCACCACCTGCGCCGCCACCACCGCCCCCGGCCCGAGCGCCACGTGCCGGCGCAGCAGCGCCCCGGCCTGCCGCCCGAAGGCGAAGGCCAGCGTGCCGAGCAGCAGCAGCCAGGGCAGGATGCCGTCGAAGGCGCTGTTCGGCGTCAGCAGCAGCAGCGCCGCCCCGGCCAGCCCGCCGAGCAGGCTGATCGCGAGCAGCAGCCGGATCGACACCCCCTCGAAGGAGCGGAATTCCGAGCGCCAGGCCAGCGCGCTGGCCAGCGTGCCCGGCAGCAGCGCCACGGTGGAGGAGACGTTGGCCGCCACCGAGGGCACGCCCGTCGCCACCAGCGCCGGCAGGGTGACGAAGGTGCCGCCCCCGGCGGCGGCGTTCATCGCCCCCGCCAGCAGCCCGGCCCCGAACAGCAGCAGCATGGTTTCCATGGGGCCAACCTGTCGCGGATGGCGCCGCGCCGGAATGGGGGATGTACTGAGGCTGCCTTCGGCGCGGACGGAGGCTGGTCGGAGCCGCTCCCTCGGGCCGGGCCGGGGCCGACGGCCGGGAAGGAGGGAAAGGCGTGCGATTCGACCTCGTGGACCTACGGCTGTTCCGGCTGGTGGCCGAGGCCGGCAGCATCACCGCCGGCGCGGAACGTGCCGGCCTCGCCCTCGCCTCGGCCAGCGCCCGGCTGCGGGGGATGGAAGCGGCACTGGGCGTCGCGCTGCTGGCCCGGCACCGGCGCGGCGTAGCGACGACCACGGCGGGCGAGGCGCTGCTGCGCCACGCCCGGCTGGTGCTCGACCAGATGGAGCGGCTGCGCGGCGACATGGGTGCATTCGCCAAGGGGTTGCGCGGCGAGGTGCGGCTGCTGGCCAACACCGCCGCCACCACGGAATTCCTGCCCGGACCGCTCGCCGCCTTCCTCGCCGCCGAGCCGCAGGTGGACGTGGTGCTGGCCGAGCGGCCGAGCCGGGTCGTCGCCGAGGCGCTGTGCGCCGGCCAGGCCGATCTCGGCGTGGTCGCCGACCATGTCGACCGCACCGGGCTGGAGAGCCGGCCGTTCCGGGTGGACCGGCTGGTGCTGGTGGTACCGGGCGGGCATGCACTGGCGCGGCGGCACGGGCCGGTGCCCTTCGCCATGGTGACGGGAGAGAGCTGCATCGGCCTATCCGAAGGCAGCGCGCTGCAGGCGCATCTCGAGGCCCAGGCGGCGCGGCTCGGCGTCCGGCTGCGCTACCGAGTCCGCGTACCCTCCTTCGAGGCGGTCTGCCGCCTGGTCGCGGGTGGCGCCGGCCTGGGCGTGGTGTCGGAGACGGCGGCCCGGCGCTGGCCGCGCGGGCCGGCGCTGCGCCACGCCGCGCTCGCCGATCCCTGGGCGACGCGGCAATTGCGCCTCTGCGCACGCCGCTTCGACGAATTGCCCGCGCATGCGCAGGCGCTGGCGGCGGCGCTCGCCGGCTCAGCGTGAGAGATGACGGGTCTGCAGCACGGTGGTGGAACGCATCGCGGCGGCGGGCAACGGCTTCGGCCCGGCGGCCCGGACGTTGACGAAGGTCTGCAACGTATCGAACCAGAAGGGCGCACCGAGCATCGCGGCAACTGCAGTCAGGAGCCAGCCTAGGACGCTCGTCAGCCAGTCGAACTTCGGGTCCTGCCAGGGCCAGCCCTTCGGCCACCCCAGGGGCAGGCCGATCGAGCCCAGCTCGGATTGCAGGTTCGTGTACCTTGTCCGGACCGCCTCGAAATTCCTCTCGAGGTCCGGATCGACGGGCGGGGCACCGGCCGGAGACCGCGCGGGCGCCGTCTCGCCGGCAGCCGGCGTCGCGGGCGTTCCACGAAATGCCGCGGCATTGGCATCGACCCAGCCCGTCGCGAGGCTGGCCAGGGCCTCCCGCGTCGCCGGCGCGCCCGCGAGCGTCCGCTCGATGCCGATCGAGTCCACGTTGATGACGACGGCGAGGACGAAGCCGATGCAGAACCCGATCACCTTCGCCCAGCGCTTGTAGATGCCGCTGGTACGGGCCATCGCATGGTCGAACCAATCCTCGACCGCGTGCCGCAGCGTCTCGATCTGGCCATCCGCCTGCCGGACGAGGGCCTGGAGCGCGATCTTCGCCGCGCCGTCGGGCAACGCGTCGATCGCACCCGCTACGCCGCCGAAGGTGATCTCGGCTTCCCGCCTGATTGTCAGCAGATCGAACAGGGCGTGGGAAAAATTGGCGGAGGAAAGGTAGGCGGGCCCCCAGAAGCGTTGCCGCACCAGAGGATGCGCCAGGATATCGACCGACCTGGCCTGTGGCGCCGGCAACGGCGCCGCCGCCGGCTCCGGGCCCCGAGGCGACGGATCCACGGCCGCCTGTTGCTGCCCCTTCTGCACCGCCTGATCCAGCAGCCTCGCCAGCGCATGTCTCAGGGTGATCGCCCGCAACCCGACCAGCGCCGCGATCGCCTCCTGAACGGTGGTCACCAGCAGCGAGAACATCAGGAACACGAAAGTCAGACCGATCGCGGTCTCGATCACCGTTCCGAACATCGCTTCCCCCGCCCACCTGGCCGAAGCGGGATGGCCCCGGCCCGAAAGAAACGATTATGCAATAAAAAGCCGGCGGGACTTATGGCATCTCGTTAATCATTCGCAACACTTCCGCGACCACCGCCGCCGTCCCGTCCTTCCCGCCGACGTCGCGCGTGCGCAGCCCGGCCGCGAAGGCCCCGTCCACCGCCGCCTCCAGCGCCCGCGCCGCCTCCTGCCACGCCCCGCCCGCGCCGCGCCCGCCCAGCCAGTCCAGCATCATCGCGGCCGAGAGCAGCATGGCGGTCGGGTTGGCGATGCCCTGGCCGGCGATGTCGGGCGCGGTGCCGTGGCTCGGCTGGAACACCGCGTGCCCGTCGCCGATATCGGCCGAGGGCGCGAAGCCCATGCCGCCGATCAGCCCGGCGGCGAGGTCGCTCAGGATGTCGCCGAACATGTTCTCGGTCGGCAGCACGTCGAACTCCCAGGGCCGGCGGACCAGGTCGAGCGCCATCGCGTCCACGTAGTGGCTGCGCGATTCCACGCCCGGGAATTCCTTCGCGACCCCGTCGAAGATCGAGCGCATGAAGGCGAAGGCGCGGAACACGTTGGCCTTGTCCACCAGCGTCACCACGCCGCGCCGGCCGCGCGCGGCGGCGCGCTGCTCCGCCAGCCGGAACGAGAAGCGCGCCAGCCGCTCGGTGGTGCCGCGCGTGATGCGCAGCGTCTCCTCGGCCGCCTCCGCCGTCACCGTGCCGCGGTCGCGCGAGAAGAACAGCCCCTCCGTGCTCTCGCGCAGGATCACGAGGTCGATCCCCGCCGCGCGCGGATCGGCCAGCACCGTCGGCAGGCCGGGAATGGCGCGGATCGGCCGCACCCCGGCATAGAGGCCGAGGCGGAAGCGCAGGTCGAGCTGCGGCGCGATCTCGGTGCCGTCCGCGTAGCGGATGCCGGGCCAGCCCATGGCGCCGAGCAGGATCGCATCGGCCGCCTCCGCGCGCCGGAAGGTCTCCTCGGACATGGCGGTGCCGGTGTCGCGGTAGCAGAAGGCGCCGGCCTCCAGCGTCTCGAACGCCACGCCGAGGCCGTGGCGGCGTACCAGCACGTCCAGCACGGCGAGCGTCGCCTCGGTCACCTCGCGCCCGATGCCGTCGCCCGGCATCACCGCCACGCGCACGCTGTTGTCGCCGCCGGGCATGACGCCCCTCCCCTTCGCCGTCTTGCCTCCCCTATCCTGCCGCAAGACCGCCCCGGCAAGGGGCAAAGGGAGGGAACGGATGCCGGGAGCTTTCAGGATCGGCCGGCGCGCGTCGCTCGGCCTCGGCGCGGGCATGGGCGCGGCGCTGGCGGCGGGCGCCACGGCGCGACGCGCCTTCGCGCAGGAGACCTACCCGGGCCGCCCGGTACGCATCATCGTCCCCTTCCCGCCCGGCCAAGCCGCCGACATCTTCAGCCGGCTGCTGGCCGAGGAGCTGTCCCAGCGCTGGCCGCAGCGCGTCTTCGTCGAGAACCGCGCGGGCGGCGCCGGCGCCATCGGCATGGAGGCCGGGGCGCGCGCCACGCCGGACGGCTACACGCTGGTCTGCGGCACCTCCGGCACGCTCGGCATCAACCCGAGCGTGCTGACCCGCCTGCCCTACGACGCGGAGCGGGACTTCGCCCCGATCACCAACATCTTCATGCTGCCGCTGGTGATCGTGGTACATCCCGACTTCCCGGCCCGCACGGCGCAGGAGCTGGTCGCCTACGCGAAGGCGCGGCCGGAGGGGACCGACTTCGCCTCGGCCGGCCCCGCCACCTCGCAGCACATGGCGGCCGAGCTGTTCGCGCTGCGCACGGGCGTGAAGCTGAACCACGTCCCCTATCGCGGCAGCGGCCCGGCCATGGCGGACCTGCTGGCGGGCAACGTGAAGCTGATGTTCGACAGCATGGCGAGCGCCCTGCCGCAGATCCAGGCCGGCCGCATCCGCGCCCTGGCCGCCACCACCGCCACCCGCGCCGTGCAGCTCCCCGACCTGCCCACCGTGGCCGAGACGGTGGCGCCGGGCTACGCCGCGATGGGCTGGTCCGGCCTCGTGGCCCCTTCCGGCACGCCGCCCGAGATCGTCGCGAAGGTGAACGCCGACAGCGTGGCGATCCTGCGCGAGCCGCGCGTGGTGGCGCGCATGCAGGAGCTGGGCGGCACCGCCGACCCGCAGACGCCCGCGCAATTCGCCGCCTTCATCCGCGACGAGATCGCCAAGTGGCGCGAGGTGGCACGCGCCGCCAACGTCCGCCTGGACGGGTAGAGCATCGTCGAGCCGCGCGCACGCGCCTTGAAGCCCTCGCCTCGGCGCCCCCGCCTCAGCGCCCCGCCCCGGCGTCTCCCCCGGCGCCCGCCCGGGCGTCCACCCCGGCGTCCCCCCCGACGCCCCCTGCGGGCGCCGCCGTGCCGGGCGGCGGCCCGGCGACGCCGAGGATCGCGTCCGGGTGCGGCACCGGGCGCTGCGGCGGCGGCGCGGGCGCCGCCGTCTCCTCCCAGCCGCCGCCGAGGGCGCGGTAGATCGCCACGACGTCGAGCGTCAGCGCCAGCGTCGCCTGGAGAAGCTGCTGGCGCGACTGCAGGAAGGTGCGCTGGGCGTCCAGCACGTCGATGAAGCTCGACAGGCCGTGGTCGTAGCGCTCGCGCGCGAGCTGGAGCGCCGTTTCCGCCGCCCGCACCGTGCGCCGCAGCGACTCGCGCTGCTGCGCGTCGGTGCGGTAGGCGGCGAGCGCGTTCTCCGACTCCTCCAGCCCGCGCAGCACCGCGGCGCGGTAGGCGAGCGCCGCCTCCCCCGCCTGGGCGCGCGCCACGCGCAGGTTGGCCGTCAGCCGCCCGCCCTGGAAGATCGGCAGCGAGATGCTGGGGCCGATCGAGTAGAAATGGCTCGACCAGTTGCTGAGGTAGCTGAAATCCGTGGCGCGCACGCCCAGGCTGCCGGTCAGCGAGATGTCCGGATAGAACTGCGCCACCGCGACGCCGACGCCCGCGGTCGCGGCGTGCAGGTTCGCCTCGGCCTGGCGGATGTCCGGGCGGCGGCGCGCCAGCGTCGCCGGCAGCCCCACCGGCACCACGGGCGGCGTGGGCGGGATCGGCGCGGCCGCGGCCAGCTCCGCGTCGAGCCGGCCCGGCGGCTCGCCGACCAGCACGGCGAGCCGGTTCATCGCCAGCCGCGCCTGCCGCTCGTACTGCGGCAGCTGCGACTGCTGCGTCTCCACCTGCGCCCGGGCGTTCTCCACGTCGAGCTCGGTGGTCAGCCCCTGCTGCCGCCGCCGCCGGGTGAGGTCCAGCACGCCCTGCGCCGTCGCCACGTTCTCGCGCTGCGAGGCGAGCAGCGCCTGGGCGCCGCGCAGCGTGGCGTAGTTGCGCGCCACCTCCGCCTCCAGCGAGACCAGCCCGTCGCGCGTCGCCTCCACCGAGGCCTGGGTGCGCGCCCCGGCCTGTTCGACGGAGCGGCGGACGCGGCCGAACAGGTCCAGCTCCCAGGAGGCGTTGAGCGCGCCCTGGTAGAGGCTGATCGGCTGCGTCACCTCGCCGAGCAGGTCGCGCCCGGCCGCCCCGACCCGGTCGCCGAGGCCGGGCGAGTACCGGTTCAGCGCCGAATCCGGGGCGCGCAGCCCGTCCACCGCGCCGTAGGCGCCGTGCGACTCCAGCAGGCCGCGCAGGCCGAGCTGCTGGTAGGTGTAGCTGGCGGTGCCGGTCAGGCTGGGCAGGCCGGCGGCGCGCGCCGCGGCCTCGTTCTGCTGCGCCTCGGTGATGCGCAGCACCGCCTGCTGCAGGTCGAGGTTGCCGGCGATGGCGCGCTCCACCAGCGCGGTGAGCTGCGGGTCGCCGAAGCCACGCCACCATTCCGGATCGGGGTCGGTGCCGACGGTGACGCCGGCGAGGATGGCGCCCTCGGCCGGCCGCGCCGCCGGCTCGCGCGTCGAGCGGTCGTTCCAGCCGCCCAGCGGCCAGAGCTTCGGCAGCGAGAAGTCCGGCCCCACCGTGCAGCCGCCGAGGCCGAGCAGCAGCGCGGCGGCGGCCAGGCGGGCGGGTATCCGGGCCAGAGGGCGGGCCAGAGGGCCGGCCGACGGACGGGCCGGCAGGCGGCGCGTGCGGCGCGCCGCCATTCGTCTCGAACGGAGCATGCGATCAGTGTCCCCCGCCGCCCCCCTGGACCTTCAGCCCCGACATCATCAGCGCGGCCGGGATGATGAGGAAGGCGAGGCAGGCGGTGATGATGAAGACGTCGCCATAGGCGAGCACCGCCACCTGCGCGCGCAGCATCTGGAAGACCTGCCCGGTGGCGAGCTGCGCCGCCTCGGCGGCGGAATAGCCGTGGTCGACGAAGGCCTGGCGCAATTGCTGGAGCAGCACGTTGTAGGGCTCGTTGGTCGGCGACAGGTGCCCGACCATGTGCGCCTGGCGGATCTGCATGTGGTCCTGCACCAGCGCCGTCGAGACCGAGATGCCGATGCCGCCCAGCACGTTGCGGCACATGGTGAACAGCGCCGTGGCGTCGCCGTTCAGCTCCTTGGGCAGGGTGGCGTAGGCGAGGGTGCTGATCGGCACGAAGAGGAAGGCGAGGCCCGCCGTCTGGGTGGCGCGCATCAGCGCCAGCCCGGCGAAGTCGATGTCGGGCGTGATGCCCTGCGAGTAGAGCAGCGACGAGCCGAGGACGAGGCCTCCGAAGGCGATCACGTACTTGGCCGGGATGAAGGAGAGCGACTTGCCGACCAGCGGGATCAGCAGCACCAGCACCACCGCCCCCGGCGTCAGCACCAGGCCGGACCAGGTGGCGGTGTAGCCGAACTGCTGCTGCGCGAGCTGCGGGATCAGCACCGCCGAGGCGTAGAGCACGAAGCCCATGATGCTGATGAGCACGCAGCCCAGCGCGAAATTGCGGTCCTTGAATACCCGCAGGTCGACGATCGGGTGCTTCGCGCGCAGCAGCCAGGTGATGCCGCCGACGAAGCCGATCACCGAGAGCAGCGCGGTGATGCGGATGAAGCTGGAGTCGAGCCAGTCCTCGTTCTCGCCGCGGTCCACGGCGATCTCGAGGCCGCCGAGGGCGAGCACGATGAAGCCCAGGCCGACATAGTCGAAGCGGAAGGGCCTGGCGTGCTCCTCCTCCACCCAGGGCGGGTCCTCCACCACCTGCAGCACGCCGAAGAAGGTGATCAGCCCGACCGGCACGTTGATGAGGAAGATCCAGTGCCAGGAATAGGTGTCGGTGAGGTAGCCGCCCACCACCGGGCCCAGGATCGGCGCGATGATGATGGCGATGGCGGTGAGCGAGAAGGCCGCCGAGCGCTTCTCCGGCGGGAAGCTGTCGAGGATGATCGCCTGCTGCGTCGGCTGCAGGCCGCCGCCGAAGAAGCCCTGCAGGGCGCGGAACAGGATGATCTGCCAGAACTCGGTGGCGAGGCCGCAGGCGAAGGAGGCGACGGTGAAGCAGCCGATGCAGATCAGGAAGTAGCGCTTGCGCCCCAGCATGCGGCTGAGCGAGCCCGAGATGGTCAGCACGATGCCGTTGGCGACGAGGTAGGTGGTCAGCGTCCAGGTGCTCTCGTCGTTGCTGACCGAGAGGCTGCCGGCGATGTGCGGCAGCGAGACGTTGACGATGGTGGTGTCCAGCACCTCCATGAAGGCGCCGAGGGTGACGGTGACGGCGACCAGCCACGGGTTGTAGCGCGGCTTCCAGCCGCGCGACGCCGCGCCGCTCATTCCCGCGCCGCCGGCACGCGGCCGCCCTCGGTCCATTCCGTTCCGGCGCCGGCCGTTCCGGTGCCGGTGGTTGCGGTGCCGGTGGTTGCGGTGCCGGCGGTTCCCGGGCCGCCATTGGCCGCGCCGCCGGTCCCGCGTGCCGTCGCCCCGTTCGCCCGCCCCCCATCCGTCCGCCCCGCATCCGCCGGGCGCCCCGCATCCGGGGCGAGGTCCACCGTCGGCACCACGGAGAGCCCCAGCGGCAGCGGGATGCCCGGATCGAGCCCGCTGTCGATCACGATCTTCACGGGAACGCGGCGGACGATCTTGACGAAGTTGCCGGTGGCGTTCTCGGCCGGGAAGGCGCTGAAGCGCGCCCCGCTGCCCATCTGGATGCTGTCCACGTGGCCGCGCAGGTCGAGGCTGGGATAGGCGTCGACGCTGATCCGCACCGGCTGGCCGGGGCGCATGCGGTCGAGCTGACCTTCCTTGAAATTGGCCGTGATCCAGACCTCCGGCGTCACGATGAAGAAGACCTGCTGTCCGGCCTGCACGAAGGCGCCGCGCTCCACGTTGCGACGGGTGATGCGCCCGTCCTGCGGGGCGCGGATCTCGGTGTAGGTGAGGTTCACCTCGGCCTCGGCGAGCTGCGCCTCGGCCTGCTCCACCTGGGCCCGGCGCTGCTGCACCGTGGTCTCGGCGAGCTGGATGCTCTGCTGCACGAGCCCCGCGATCTGCACCTGCGCGTTGGCCTGGGCGACGGCGGCGGTGTTGGACTGGAGCTGCGCCGTGGCGGTGTCCACGCTGGTCTGGGTGGTGGCGCGGGGATCGACGCTGCGCTGGCGGCGGTACTCGGCCTGCGCCTGCGCCTGGCTGGCGCGGGCGGAGTCGCGCTGCGCCTCGGCCTGCTGCAACTGCGCGGGATAGCGGACGCGGGCGATCTGCAGGTCCAGCTCGGCCGCGGCAAGCTGGGCGCGGGCGAGGTCGAGATTGGCCTTCGCCTGATCCCGCGCGGTGACGTAGTCGCGCCGGTCGATGCGCAGCAGCAGGTCGCCGGTGCGCACGAACTGGTTGTCGGCGACGTTCATCTCCACCACGAAGCCCGCCACCTTCGGCGCCATGGAGACCGCCCTGCCCTCGGTATAGGCGTCGTCGGTGGATTCCAGGTTGCGCGTCAGGTACCACCAGACGCCGCCGCCGGCGGCGGCAATCAGCACGAACAGGGCCAGGACGATCAGCGGCCACCGGCTGCGGCCGCGCTTGCCTTCCTTGCCCTTGTCTTTGCCCTTGCCCTCGTCCTGGCCTTCTCCGGCCGTCCCGGCGCCGTCCCGCCCCGACTCGCCATCGGCGGGGTCGGCCTGCTTCCCGGGCTCGCGGCGCGGCCGGTCGCCGCGGTCCGCCTCGGCCGTCGCGCCGCCTTCCCGGCCGGCATCCCGCCCCGTCGCCGCGCCCCGCCCGCCCGGCCGGTGCCCGTCCGCGTCGGGCCCGCCCGTGTCGCGCTCGCCCGTGTCGCGCTCGCCGCGCGGCGTCATCCGCTCGTCGTCGACATCCTCGGAGGGGACGCCCTGTCTGTCAGTCATGCTGTCCTCGTCCCCGGCGGGGTCCCCGGCGGGCTGCCCACATACATTCCTGAACGAATGTAAGACACACACGGTTGGTTGAGCCGCGCCGGGGCGTCCCGGCCGGCCTGGCCGTCACCCCCCGCCGGGAGGCGCATGCCGGAAGCGCGAGCCGGATCAGCCGCGCCCATCCGCCCGCATCGTGGCCAGCAGCGCGCGCAGGATGGCCAGGCCGTCCGGCAGGAGGCGGAATTCCGCCGGGTCGCGCAGCCAGCGAAGCAGCATGCCGTGCACCAGGGAGTGCACCGCCATCGCCGCCTCGTCCGGCAGCCAGGGCGCAGCCAGGGGGCGGCGGGCATGGCCCAGCCGGAACAGCCGCGACAGGGCGGCGGCCAGCGCCTTCTGCGCCTCCACCTGTCGCGACAGGGCCGGGGCCATCTCGCCCACATACTCACATCGCAGGAACAGCACGGTGAGTTGCCGCTGGCGGCGCGGATCGCGGCTGAAGGAGTCGAAGGTGGCCTCCAGCGCCTGCTCCAGCTCGGCCACCGGGTCGGGGTCCGCCTGCTGGCCGAGGCGCGAAAGCAGTTCCTCCTGCGGCAGCAGCAGGCGCTGCTTGATGGCCAGGAACAGGTCCAGCTTGCCGCGGAAGTGCCAGTACACGGCGCCGCGGGTCACGCCGGCGGCGCGCGCGATGTCCTCCAGCGAGGCACGGGTCACGCCGCGCTCCAGGAAGATCTGCTCCGCCGCATCCAGGATGGCTTCCCTGGTCTGCGCGGCCTTCTCCTTGGTCTGCCTCGCCAACGCCGGCCCCTCTCGACGAGGGCGCTCTTACTTACATTCACGGATGTATGCAAACCGACCGTGGCCCGGCACGTCCCGCCACTGGTCACGTTCGTGTCACAGGGCCGGCGGGGCAAGGGGCGGACGGCACCGCCCCCGCCCAACCCGCGCCCGGATGCTCAGCCCCGCGCGAGCCCCGCCGCGCGCATCGCATCGCCCATGATGCGGTCGGATTCCGCCATGCGCGCGGCGAAGCCCGGCCCGTCGGCCCACACCGTTCCGAAGCCGCGCGCGTCCATGAATTCGCGGTACTCGCTGGAGTTGTAGACCTTCTCCAGCGCCTTCCCCAGCGCCTCGCGCACCGGCGCCGGCAGGTTCGGCGGCCCGGCGATGCCGCGCCAGGTGGCGACGGAGTAGTCGATGCCCAGCGTCTCCTTCAGCGTCGGCACCTGCGGGAAGACGCGGCTGCGCTGCGGCGCCATGATCGCCAGGGAGCGGGCGCGCCCGGCATCGATCATCGCCCGCGCCTCCGGCACCGAGCAGGGCACGATGTCGATGCCCCCCGCGGCGAGGTCCTGCATGGCCGGCGCCGCGCCGTTCGAGGGCACCCAGCGGACGTGGTCGCCGCGCAGCCCCATCGCCTGCAGCCAGCCCACCAGGGCGAGGTGCCAGCTTCCCCCCTGCCCCGTGCCGGACGCCTTCAGCCTGCCCGGCGGCGCCGCCCTGATCGCCTCGGCCAGGGCGCGGATGTCGTTGTAGGGCGAGGCGGTGCTCACCTGCACGCCGGGCGGGTCCTCGTTCATCAGGGCCAGCGGCGTGTAGGAGGAAGGGGTCAGCTCGGTCAGCCCCTGCCAGTGCAGCATGGTGATCTCGACCGTCAGGATGCCGATCGTGTAGCCGTCCGGCTGCGCCGCGTTGATCGCCGCGTGCCCCACCACGCCCGAGCCGCCGGTGCGGTTCACCACGTTGACCGGCTGCCCGAGCTCCCGCTCCAGCCCGGCGGCGACGATGCGCGCCGTGGCATCGGTGCCGCCGCCCGCGCCCCAGGGGCAGATGAGCTGGATCGGCCGCGACGGGTAGCGCGCCTGCGCCAGGGCCGGCCGCGCCGGATCGCCCACGGCCAGCCCGGCCGCACCCAGTCCCGCCGTCGCGAGCAGCCCACGACGCCTGATCCCGACCATCCGAACCTCCTCCCCGCTGCGTCCCGCCGGAGGCGGCCGCGCTTCGTTGCGCCGACGCTAGAGCATTTCCACGCCGAGCGCACGCGCTCAGCGGCGCGGAAAATGCGCCGAATCAAAAGGCTGGAGCCGTTCCAGCCGGATCCGGGCAGGCCGGCGCGGCCCGCCGGGAGAAGAGCGGCACCCGCGGGCGCGGGCAGGCGGTGGCGAGTTCCTGCTTGGCCGCCGCAGCGCGTCGCGGCGCCCGCGGGCGCGGGCAGGCGGGCGCCGTCCCGCGCCGCCGGCCCCGCGTGACGCGGAACCGGCCGCCAGGGCGACCCCCGCCGGCAAGGCAGCCGCGTCCCCGGGAATCATGGAACGGATTTCATGATCGCGCCGGAACGGCCTCCAGCGCCCCGGGCCCAGCTTGCCGTTCGAAGCGGGGCGATCCCCGCAGCCCCGATGGAGCCAGTCCCGATGCCGTCCCCGAACCCCGCCCCCCGTCGCCGCCGCGCCGCCTTCGCCGCCGTCCTGCTGGCCGGCTCGGCGCTGGGTGGCCTCGCCTGGAACACGCTGCCGGCCTTCGCCGAGGGCAACGCCACCCAGAACGCGCCGGTCAACGTGCCGGCCGCCGGTGCCGGCCCGATCGCCGTCGCCGCCGCCGCCCTGCCGAGCTTCGCCGACCTCGCCGCCAAGGTGCGGCCGGCGGTGGTGACGATCACCAGCACCGAGCGGGTGAGCGCGCAGGCCGACTCGCCCTTCCAGCAGGGCTCCGGCCCCGACGACATGTTCCGCCGCTACTTCGGCGCGCCCGGTGGCCAGGGGAGTGGCCAGGGGGGCGGCCAGGGCGGGCCCGGCGCCGAGGAGGGCCGTGGCGCCCGCCCGCGCACCGTGCAGGGCCTGGGTTCGGGCTTCATCGTCGATGCCGAGGGGCACGTCGTCACCAACAACCACGTCGTCAACGGCGCCACCCGCGTCACCGTGACCCTGGCAGACGGGCGCGAGCTGCCGGCGCGGCTGGTGGGGCGCGACCCGCGCACCGACCTCGCCGTGCTCAAGATCGACGCGGGCGGCCCCCTGCCCTACCTCGCGCTCGGTGACAGCGACAAGGCGCGCGTCGGCGACTGGGTGGTGGCGATGGGCAACCCGTTCGGCCTGGGCGGCACGCTGACCGCCGGCATCGTCTCGGCCCGCTCGCGCGACATCGGCTCGGGCCCCTACGACGACTACCTGCAGGTCGACGCGCCGATCAACCGCGGCAACTCGGGCGGCCCGCTCTTCGCGCTGGACGGCACGGTGATCGGCGTCAACACGGCGATCCTCAGCCCCTCCGGCGGCTCGGTCGGCATCGGCTTCGCGATCCCCTCCAACCTCGTGCGCAACGTGGTGGCGCAGCTCGAGGAGCATGGCCGGATCGACCGCGGCTGGCTCGGCGTGGTGACGCAGCCGGTCGATGCCAACATGGCCTCGGCGCTGCGCCTGCCCAACAACCACGGCGCGCTGATCGCCGACGCCCAGCGCAACAGCCCCGCGGCGAATGCCGGCGTGCAGTCCGGCGACGTCATCACGGCGGTGAACGGCAAGCCGGTGGCGAGCCCGCGCGAGCTGGCGCGCACCGTGGCCGGCCTCGCCCCGGGCAGCACCGCGACGCTGACCCTGCTGCGCGATGGCAACGAGCGGACGCTGAGCGTCACCCTGGCGCGGCAGCAGGACGAGACGGTGAAGGAGGCGGCCGCCGACCGCCAGGGCGCCGAGCGCGGCATCGGCGTGGCGCTGGCCCCGCTCAACCCGCAGGTCGGCGAGGAGCTGGGCCTGCCGCCCGGCACCCGCGGCGCCGTGATCGCCCAGGTGCGGCCCGACAGCCCCGCCGAGGCGGCCGGCCTGCGACGCGGCGACGTGATCCTCGGCGTGGGCAACCGCGCGGTGGGCGAGCCGGGCGAGGCCGCGCAGGCGATCCGCGAGGCGCTGCGCGGCAACCGCAACGCGGTGGCGCTGCGGGTGCTGCGGGAAGGCCAGTCCATCTTCGTCGCGGTGCCGGCGGAGGCCAACGCGGCCAGCCGCAACGGCTGAGGTCCCGGCGCCGGCCGCCGGAACCCGGCGGCCGGGCCCGGCCTCGGCAGCCACGGTCTACGGGGGCAGGGCCAACGCGCCATGCTCCCCGCAGGATCCCGTCCGACCGAGAGGGGTCGGCCGGATGGGATGACGGGACGGCGGCGGGCAACCGCCGCCGTCCCTGTTGCCCCGCCTCGTTGCCCCGCCTCGGTGTGGGGGCGACTTCCTTCGGTCGCCATGCCGGCATGCCCGACGGGGTGCCGGTACGGCGCAGGGATGGCCGCGCGACACGCGGGCCACCCGTGGCCGCGCGACGCGAAGGGCGGGTGCGGCCGCTCGACACGAGGGCCGCGCGCCTCCGCCTCGCGACGGTACCGACCCCCGGGCAGTCCCGGAACGTCCCGCGCCGGACAGCCGCGGTACCGCCGGCCGGGGCGCCTCGATGGGGCGCCCCGGTGGGGGCGCCCCAGTTGGGACGCCTCAGTCGGCGCGACGGTGCCGCCCCTCCCGGATCTCCTCGATCATCTTCCGGCAGAAATCGGGCAGGTCGTCCGGCTTGCGCGAGGTGACCAGCCCCCGGTCCGTCACCACCGGCTCGTCGCTCCAGCGGGCGCCGGCATTGGTCAGGTCGGTCCGCAGCGAGGGCCAGGAGGTCACGTGCCGGCCCCGCACGCCATCCGCCTCGATCAGCGTCCAGGGACCGTGGCAGATCGCCGCGATCGGCCTGCCGGAATCGACGAAGTGGCGCACGAAGGCCACCGCCGCCGGCAGGGTGCGCAGGCTGTCCGGATTCTTCACGCCGCCCGGCAGGACCAGCGCGTCGTAGCGACCGGGGTCATCGTCGCGCAGCGACCGGTCGGCCGGGATCCGGTCGCCCTTCTCCGTATCGTGGTTGTAGGCCTGGATCGGGCTGCCTTCCGGCGTGACCACGAACACCTCGGCGCCGGCCTTGAGCAGCGCCTCGCGCGGCCTGGTCAGCTCGACCTGCTCGACGCCGTCGGTCGCGAGAATGGCGACGACACGGCCGCGCAGGGAGTCATCGGGGTTTGCGGTTGCCATGCAGCATCCTCCGTTCCGGATCGGATCAGCAGAACGAGGAGCGCGGCGACCGGGTTCGCGAACATTCCGTGCGGCCAAGGGAACCGCCTGGAAGCCGCCGGAGACGGACCGCACGAAGCCCCGCGAACCGCACCCGGCCGACAGGGTTGACAGCGGCGACGCATCCGGCGCTTAGGAACGGCGACAGCTCCGGTGCCCGTAGCTCAGCCGGTAGAGCACGTGACTTTTAATCATGGGGTCCCGGGTTCGAATCCCGGCGGGCACACCACTCTTCTTCGCGCGGGGGCACATCGGGGGCACAAACCTGCAGTGCCCCCTCCCCTCTCCCATCACACCACCCAAGCCCTGACCGCGACCCGCATCGGCATGGCGATCAGGCCCCGGTGCGTCACGGTCATGGCGGTGGCGCCGTTGCAGATCGCCAGCGCCGGGACGCCGCGGAGCAGCGCCCGGTCGCGCAGCACCAGCAGGTCGCCGCGCTGCGCCAGCGCTGGCTGCACCTCCTGCATTCCGGCCGCCTGGCATACCTCGGCGCAGGCCGCCTCAAGGTCCTGGCCGTAGCTCTCGATCACGCCGCGCGCATCGGCCTCGCCGTCGTAGGTCCCGCGCCAGTCCCGCCCCAGGTCCGGGCCACCCATGGCCCGGATGGCGCTGGCGGCGAAGGTGGCGCAGTCGTGGATCGCCCACTGGAACGGGCGCTGCCCGGCCTTCGAAGTAGGCCATCAGCCGTTCGAGCCAGTCGGGGCGACGGGGCATCAGCGCCTGGGTTTGCGGCACGCCGCCGGGCAGGAAGACGAAGGTCCGGGTGTCGGGCGCCTCGCGGTCGGTCAGATCTCCCCATGCCGGGTAGAGGCGCGGCTGCGTCTCGATCAGCAGCAGTCGGCCGACGAATCGGACCTCGGCGGCGATCGCGGTATACTCGTCATAGGTCCCGGCATCGGCGTGGATGACGATCGCCCTCGCCCAGCGCATCAGGCGGGCGATACCCGGCCATCCGGCGGGGCCGGTCGAGCCGGCTGGCGGGGACGCCGCGTCGGCCACGATGGGCCACGATGGCGAGGTGCAGTCCTGCGGCTGCCGCCTCGGCCACCGCCGCGATGATGGGGCTACGACAGGCGCGTCAGATCGCCCTCGGCAGCGTGGCTGCGTGGTGCATGGGTGGCTCCGGAGTGGGGTGGGACTTCTTCGGGAGAAGTCGAAAAAAGGCCGGTGTGTTCCCAAATCCAGAACAAAAGTCTTGTTCCCGAATGTGGAACAGGCTACATCATGCCCATGCAGATCATCGCGAAGCGCACGCTGCGGCAGTTCTGGGAGCGGGAGCCGCAGGCCGAGGCGCCGCTTCGCCTCTGGTTCGCGATGGTCAACAAGGCCGAGTGGAACAACCCCGCCGAGGTCCGCGCCACGTTCGGCTCGGCCGACTTCGTGGCCGACAGCCGCGTGATCTTCGACATCGGCGGCAACAAGTTCCGGCTCGTCTGCCGGATTTCGTACCGCTTCAAGCGGGTGATGGTGAAGTTCGTCGGCACCCACCGCGAGTACGACGATATCGACCCCAGCACCGTCTGAGGGCGCAGAAGGGAGCCTCACGCATGGACATTCGTCCGCTTCGCACCGAAGCCGACTACGACTGGGCTCTCCGCGAGGTGGAGAGCTACTTCGACAACGAGCCCGAGCCCGGCACGCCCGAGGCCGACCGCTTCGACGTGCTCTCCAGCCTGATCGAAGCCTACGAGGCCAAGGTCTGGCCGATCGAGGCGCCCGACCCGGTGGATGCCATCCGCGCCCGCATGGAAGATGCCGGCTACAGCCAGACCGATCTGGCTGTGTTGCTCGGCTCTCGGTCCCGCGCCTCGGAAATCCTGGCCCGCAAGCGCGGGCTGACGATGGAGCAGGCGTACAAGCTGCACACCGAGTGGAGGATCCCGGCCGAAGCCCTGATCCAGCCGCTGCACGCTGCATAGGAGAAGGGCGCCTCGTCGCCAGGACGCCCTCGGTTCAGGCCGTCGGTCAGGTGTTGTGGCGCACCGCCAGCAGCTCGTGGCGGCGATGGTCGAACCTGCTGCGGAGGCAGGCCACACGGCCATTGCCGCGATGATCGGAACGACGACGGGTATGTCAGTGCGCGGCCGCCGTCTCGGCCGACGCGCCACTATCAGCCGGCTCGCCGAGCTTCCCGCGGAGGAAGGCGCGCCAGGCGTCCAGGTCGACGGCCTCGCCGGCCTTCTCGGCCAGCCCCGGCCAGTCGACTTCCTCGAAGTCGGACAGGCGCCAGATCGACGCCTGCTGCCAGTCGTCGCGGCCCGGAGGAGGCGGCACGTCCGCTGCGTCCAGCAGGTCGGCCACCTGCTGGATCAACGCCATCTGCGCACCCATGGCGATCGCGTAGGCCACCCGCATCGGCGCGCCGCAATGCACGGCGAGGGCGGCGATCGTGGGCGGCGCCCGGTGAGCCATGCCCGGCAGCACCGCCGCCAGCATGCCGTCCATCGGCTCGCTCAGGTGCTCGGTGCCCGGCGGCGGCTTCGCGTTGCGCCCGGGATCCTCGCGACGGCGATCTTCGGTGGCCCGGGCGCGCTGGTGGTAGTTTCGCAACGCCGGATCGACGTTGGCATGCACCCAGGTTGCGGCGGCGTCGGGATCGACCTGCCCGCTGGCGAGCACGGGCATCCCGAGCTGATCCCAGCGGGTGACTTGGCTCTTGTGGACGTTCATCAGCCGCGCGAAGGCGGCCTTGCTCATGGGAGCAGCCATCGGCAGTGCCTCCGGGCACAACTAATGCGCGTGGGTTGGGTTGCGATTATGTACGGTTTCGTGCCTAGAAAAGGCGCGCGACTCCGCCACCCGTGTGTCACCCACCCCCCCCCTGGGGCCCCACGCCTGGACAACCATCAGTCGTGCCCTCCGTTGGCTGGGGTTAGGTCCGGGCAGCCGCGCAGGATCTCGATCGCCCGCGCGACGTCGTGGTCGAGGAGGCCGACGCGCCAGTGCGGCTGCACCAAGTGGGACGCGTGCGCCTCCAGGCCCTCGGGCCGGTCATCGAGGACGACGTATCGGCCTGCATCGTGGGCCTGGAGCCAGCGGGTGATCTCGTCTCCCCGCGTCGGGCCGTCCTCGTCTGTGCACCAGTCCGCGTGAAAGGGCGCCGTGAGGCCAGCGTGAGCGAGATGCGGCCGCACATCCCCATGCAGCCGCCACGTGCTCGACACGACCACAAGACTGGCGGTCTCGGCGCAGAGGCGGTTGAAGCGTTCGATGGCATCGACATGCAGGACGCGCCGCGGCTTCTGGCCGGATCGCAGCCGCTGCTTCCAGCCCGCTGGGTAGAAAGCGAGAACGCCATCGATGTCGAGGAAGATGATCGTGGAAAGGCAGTGTTCGGATGCGACCATTGCCTGCACTCGGTTCTGGTTCACTGACACGCCAAGAAACTTGGGCACGAGGTGCAGCGCATCGACCTTGATGCTCCCCGCCTACCCGCCAGCCTTCTTCGTCGGCTGCTTCGGCGCGTTCATGCGCTCGTAGATCTTCTCGGCGTTGGGGATCTTCAGCGCGCTCGGCTTGTAGCCCCTGTGGCTTGCGTCGGTGACGATCGCACCATCCGCCGCGGCCTTCACGGTGTGGGCGACCTCGCGGAAGAACTCGACGGGGCAGCCGCAGTGCACCGCCTTGCTCGCCATCACGGAGAGGCCGAGCGTGTGGCCGATCGTCGTGATCATGCTGGCGCGCTCGATGTCGGCGCGCACGGCCTGGATCGAGGCGCCGCGATGCATCAGCGGCGCGATCAGCTCGGGGAAGCCGGCCGCGCTGCATTCGGCGACGATGGCGGTCATCTCGGCGGCAGCCTGCCTTCCCTTCGCGCCCATGCTGGCCGTGGCTTCGGGGAACATCGCCACCGGAGCGGCGGCGAGCTGATCGCCGGCGGGGGTAGCGGCTTCTTGCGGTGAGGGCGTCGGGGCGGGCACCGCGGCGACGGCCACGGGCGCCGTCACAGCCGGCGCTGGTGGGGCATTGGCCTTCACCTTGGCCGTCGTCGCGGGCGCTGCCGCCTCTCTCGCCTTCGCGGCGGCATGCACCAGGCTGGCCCCGACCGGGGCGGTCACCTTCTGCGTCATCGCGTTCATATCGTGTGGTCCTCTCGGATCTGGGTCGGCGCGCTCAGCCACGCACCAGTCGGCGCAGGCTCTGCGGGCGGATGCAGGCGATCAGCGGGTTGGACTGGACTTCCAGCACCACCTGCTTGCTGGTCTGCCGCTCTGGCCGACGCAGCACGTAGAGCTGTTCGCCAGGGGCCTGGACGGCTTCCATGCTGTCGGCGGGTGCGTAGTAGGTCTGGAACAGGCCGGGGACGCCTTCCACGAACAAGCGCGCTTCATCGGTCGGCACGGCGACGGTGGCGTTGTCGTCGGTGCCACGGTAGTTGACCCAGAGGATGCCGGCGTAGCTGAAGGCTGAGTAAGGCGTGCTCTCCGAAATTGCCTTCGCGATGTCCTGGCTGCCCAGCGCGTCGAACTTGCGGGCATGGACCACCTCCCGGCAGGTCCAGAAATCATCGAAGAAGTTGTCGCCGCAGAGGACCGTGATCATCGCCTTGCTGGTGGGCAGGCCGTTCAGTGCCCGCACGACCTGTCGCTTGAGCCCCAGCGCCCGCTGCACGATGACGGCGGTGTCGGAGGTGCTGGTGGAGAAGGGGATCGTCACCGGCGCCGGCCGCGTGGTCCCCGTCCAGCCGAAGAAGTCGTAGAGGATGGTCGCGTTGTCCGCGTCGTAGACCACGCCGTCGATCGCCCCCAGCAGCAGGTGCTCCAGCGTCAGGGCCCATTCTGTCAGGATGCCCCACGGGCCTTCCAGGCGGTCGTTGATCAGGCTCTCCAACGTCTCGGGCTGGCCGGTGCCGGGCCGCAGCGCGGCGAGAAGCTCGTCGGCGGTGACCTCGAACTCGCGGCTGAAGTGGTAGGACGGCAGCTTCCGGATCGCACCCTGCGGCCGCACCAACTGGCTCGGCGTCGATCCGCGCGGGCTGCTGGACAGCAGGCGGATCGAGCCGGTGGCTTCCTCGAAGGCAGCGTCGAGGGTGGTGATGCCCTCGGCCGGCGCGATGCCGCGGCTGCTGAGCAAGCCCGGGACGTAGGGCGGCTACTGATCGACGCCGAGGATGTAATAGATCGTCGGCGTGCCAGTGGCATCGGACATGATGATGCTCCCTGTCACGGCCACGCCGTCACGGCTCGTCCGGCTGGTATTCGTCGTTCAGGCCGAAGCCCTTCAGCCACGACGCCACGCGGTCATCATTTCCAGGCGCGGGACTTCCGATCCAGGACCGGGTTGCGCAGTTCGGCCTCGGGGTGGTGCCTCTCCATGCACTCCTGCGATCGCGCCCAGGCATCGGCGAGCCGGCTCACTTCCTCCCGCTGCGCGGCGCCGTCGCGGATCAGCGCCTGCAGCTTGGGTGCGGTCCTGCGCCACCATTCGGCCCGCGCGGCGTCGGCCTTCTCGTAGGCACGCAGGGCCGCCTCGTGCTGCCCGATCGCCTCGGACTTCTCAGCATCGGCGCGCCGGGCATGCAGTTGCTCGATCACCGCTTCCACCCGTTCGGCCAGTTCGCGGGCGGCGACCAGCGCCTTGTCGGCGGCGGCAAGCTGCGCCGGCGTGCCATCAAGCAGCAGGGCATCGCGGCGGCGCTTCGCCTCAGTGACGCCTATCTGCGCCTCGGCGCGAGCGGCCTCGGCGCGCGTCAAGGAATCGGCGATCGCCGCTGCGGTGTTCGCGGCGGGTCGCAGGGTGCTCAGGTCCATGACATGAACTTCCGGAAGGAGTGGATGGCGGGTGATGGCGTGCGCTGGGAGACGGAGCAGGTGTCGCGCCGCTGCAGCGTGGCCTCGGCGGCGTTGAGCCGCTCCAGCACGAGATGCAGCGTGTCGGCCTCGGCATCGGCCACGGCGATTGCGGCCTCGGAACCGTCGGTCAGAAGCAGCGATTCACGTCGGGCACGGATGGCAGCGATCCGCTGCTGCACGGCGCTGCGTCGCCGCTCGATCTCCTGCAGCCCTTGTACCGGGCTCAGGGATAGGAGGTCGTTGATCCGCACGAAGGCTCTCCAAGCATGGAGAGAATTTTCGATAGATTGCAGATATATACGTGACTTCTATGCAATCACGCTGTGTCGCTGGCGAGATCGTGGATGCGCCGCCAGCCGAGAGAGCGGCCGTCGCTGAGCATCGTCAGCCGGAACAGGGCACGGCGCAGCACCGAACTGGCGAGAGGTACGCCGTCGCGCTCGCGATCGCCAGGCCAGCACTCGATCAGGTATGTGTCCCAGGCACGCGACAGCGCCTTCGCGGCGACGGTCGGCGGCATCGTGCCGAACAGCGCGATGGCGGCACGTACGGCCTCGCGGCGCTTCTCCTTGATCGGCTCTGGTGGCGGCGGGATCTGCCGCGCCAGCCATTCGGCTTCGGCCTGCGGCAGCAGGGCCAGGACGCGGGCGCGCATCGCGACGTCGGCCGGGGTCACGGCATGCGCCCCCGGATCAACTCGGCGTAGTACCTGACGGCCTGCACCGCGCCCGGCGCCGGCGGGACGGCGTTGATGTTGTGCATCACGACGGCGTTGATGTTGTGCATCATGAAGGCGCTGCGCTCCGCCGGCTTGAGCAGGCCGAGGTTCAGCAGCACGAAGTTCACCTCCGCGCGGAATCGCTGCGTCCGTGTGTCGGCTTCCCAGGCGTAGGGCGGCGGCGGCGGTGGCGCGCTCCTCGTGCCGGGCCGGGTGGTGCTCCCCACGGCGGGGATCACGTCCTCCCAGGTCAGGCCGGCCGAGGCGAGGATGCGCGTCGCCGCGAGGCCTGCGGCAGCCCGCTCGCCGTCGTGCGGCGAGGCCAGCAGGGCCAGTACCTCCACCCGCCGCTCGCGCTTCTCAGGGCTGAGGGGGCGGCTCATGGCTGCGTCCCCATCACCTCGACCCAGGCCAGCCGCTCTGCCTCGGCCCGCGGCAGCCCGGCGTCGAACTCCAGGATCGCGGCCCGCTCCTCGAAGGCGTCGCGGAGATCGGCCTGCAGGGTGCCCGGCGATACCTCGGCCCGGGCCCGCCACCGCTCCGCCAGAACCGCCAGGGATGTTCTCTTCTGAGCCATATCCTGCGTTTTCAGGTCGGAAGGGTCGGAATGGTCGGAAGGCGAGCCGATATCAGCCACTTACGAGCTTCCGACCACTCGGGAGGCGGTCGGAAGCGGTCGGAAGGAAGCCCTCTCACGGGCTGTTCTCCGCCTTCGCCGCGCCCAGCAGGTCCGGCTTCACGGCGTAGCAGCGCTTCACCCCCACGCCGGGCAGCCACACGTTCTGCGCCAGGTTCTTGCCGTCGCCGATGTCGAGGAAGCCCTTCGCCCGCAGCGTGCGCGCCGTCTCGGCCGGGTCGGTGCCGGCCTCGGTGCAGAGCTCCCGCCACACCTCCGGCGCGATCAGGTACTCGTCCCGGCCATCCTTCTGCCGGCGCCGCCAGCCGGCGCGCTTGACCACGGGCCGCTCGGGATGCGTCTCGACCCAGGAGCCGTCCAGCTTGTGCAGCGCCACGAAGCGGCTCGCCCCGTGCTCGGTCAGGAACAGCCGTACCGCGGCGAGGTGCTGCGCCTCCTCGGTCGAGGCGCTGCCGCCGCGCCGGCCGAGCCAGCGTTGCAGCATGGCCTCGGCGGCCTTCACCGCCTCGTCCTTCGGCCAGGGCAGGATGTCCCACGCCCGCGCCAGCTCGCCGGCCAGCGCCACCAGGGCACAGCGGCGGGCCACGTCGCGCACCTGCGGGTCCGCGTCGGCCGGCAGCAGCTTGGCGAAGCGGGCGCGCATGGCGTCCGCCGCGTCGGCGAGGCCGGTGGGGTTCTCCCGACGCTCGGCCACCAGGCACGCCAGGAAGGCCCGGATGGCGGTGCCGTGGTGCCGCCGCAGCGCGCCGTGCAGATCGGTCATCAGCGCCTCGGGCGAGGCGCGGCCGTGCAGCGCGGGCCAGATGCCGGCCGAGTCCACCGGGATCGAGGGCAGACGCACCTCGGCCCCGGCCGGGAGTTTCTGCCCAGCCTTCGCGACCATCGCGGGAAGGTCGAGCTCACCGGTGCTGAGCAGGAAGGCGCGCCAGGTGCGACGGCGCTGCGCCGTGGCGTCGCGACGGAGGCGCCCCTTCCCACTTTCGTTCGCCAGCATGTATGCAGATGCCGCCACTTCACGCGGATCGGCCTGATGCAGCTCATCCAGGCCCAGCAGACCATCGCCGGATTCCTCGGCGGCGCCTTCCAGAGCGTTTCCGGTGCTACGCCAGTCGCGGAGCGCACCACCCTTGAACGGCAGCCCACAGGCGGAGAGGCCAAGGCGCAGCGCGAGGGTCTTGCCGACCTTCGACCGGCCGGCGAGGTGGAAGCCGCCGCTCGGTTCGCCGAGGGGATCGAGGAGTGGCCCGGCGAAGGCACAGGAAATGACGAAGGCGGCAACATGGTTGCCCACCGCCAGCTTCGCCACCTCCTCTTGCCAGCCCTCCAGCGTGCCGGCGGTAGCGACAAGTTGGGCACCATTCTCGGGCGGCGCCTTCATCACCACCGCCTCGGCGGCATCGCCGATCACCGTGCCGTCGGGCAGCACGTAGGCGTCGCCGTGCCAGCCGGCACGGGAGACCAGGGTGACGCGGCTGCCGGCCTGCACCTCGCCCAGCGCCCGGCGTAGCAGCAGCCGCGCCGCCGGGTCGGGCGAGACGCGCAGGCCGCGATCCACCAACTCGGCCTCCATCTCACCGGGTCCGACCATCAGCAGCCGCGCCGGCAGCGGCCAGGTGTGTGGCCGGCCGTCGCGGTCGTTCCAGCGCAGCCAGAGGCCCCAGCCCTCGCCGGCGGCGTCGCGCGCCTCGCCCAGCACGACGAAGGGCGCCGCGAGCCAGATCAGGCCCTGTTCGCCGGCGTCGGCGTGCAGCCCGTCGCCGCGCATCAGGAAGCCGAACGGCCACCGCACCTCGCCCGGGCCGGGCGGCGGGCGGGAGCGGTCGGCCTCCACGGCCGCGGCACGGCGGCGGGCCCGCTCGGCCTTCACGGCCTCGTCCAGGGCACCGAGGCCAATCCCGGCCTCCTGCGCGGCCGCCTTGCGCTCCGCCTGGTACTCGACCGGCGAGAGGGCGGCGAGGCGGGCGACCGTCGCCTTGACGTGCTCCGGCGACTGCGGCTCCGGCTCGGCCTCGGCGGGCGGCGCGTCGGCCAGGGTGAACCCGTCAGCCACGGTGCGCCTCCATCAGGATGTCGTTGAAGTCGGCACCGGGCCGGTCCGGTGTCGCGATGCGGACTTTCCGCCCCTCGGCCGTCCAGCGCGTCCAGGCGGCACGGGCGGCGTCCTGGCCGGCGGGGTCGGCGTCGGTCGCGATGACCACGCTGCGGACCTCCGGCGGCAGCACCAGGCCGCGCGCCAGGTTGCCGGCCGAGATCGCGGCCCAGGCCGGCAGGCCGAGGAGACGGCCGGCAGAAGCCGCGGTCTCGATGCCCTCGCCGATCACCAACTCGGCCGCGGCGGGGTGCAGCCGGATGGCGCCGCCCCACACCGGGCCGAGGCTGGCCTTCGCCGGAGTGACGGCCGCCTTCCGAGCCGTGGCCGGGTCCAGGAAGGTCCGATGCGCCGCCACGACGGCGCCGGTGGAATCGCGCACGGCGGCGATCATGGCCGGGTAGGTGCCGCTCTCGGGGTGCGGGGTGCTGGCCAGGAAGTGCAATGCCGGGGAGGCGGCGAGGCCGGCGAGGCCCCGGCCCATGAGGTAGCGGTCGGCCAGGGTGCCGGCTGCCGGCAGGCACCGCTCCAGCATGCGCAGGGCGGCGGCCTGACGACGCCGGCGCGCGGCATCGTCGCCCGTGGTGTCGCGCTCCGGCGGCTGCCATTCACCGCCGGCGATGCGGGCGACGGTGCTGCCCAGCGTGTCGCGGTCGCACCCGTTCGAGCAGTACAGCAGCGGCCGGTCGCGCCCGGCGCGGACGCTGAAGGCGCCGCTGTAGCCGCAGCTTGGGCAGGCGCCGCGCCAGGACTTCGGGTGTTTCTTCAAGCCAAGGCGGCCGGCGAGGTCGGAGACGCTGGTCATGCCTCGCCTCCCAGCCCGGAACCCTGCAACCGGCCGACCAGGTTCAGCAGCAGGTCGCGCTCGCTGGCTTCGGCTGCCTTCAGCACGTCGAGCTCGTGCCGGGGCAGGTGATCCTCGATCGCCACCTGCACCAGCGCGCGGAGCATGGCCGGCTCGATCGCGTCGAGCTCGACGGAAATCTCGCCGAAGCCCTTGGCCCGGCTGTCGGTCGTCTTGGTTGGGCGGGTCGGCAGGTTCCATGCCCGGATCTGCCCCGGCGTCACCGCCAGCCGCTCGAAGTGGATCTCGGCGCCGGGCGCCATCTCACGCAGCGTCGCCTCGATCTTCTCGCCAGCGTTGACGCCGGACGGATCGAAGTCGCCGAGGTGGTACACGTAGGCCGGCACGTCGAGCTCGGCGATGTACTCCGCCGACGAGTGCAGGAAGGTCAGGCTGGCATAGCCCCTCGCCACCATCAGCGGCACGTCGTAGAGGCTGGTGACGGGATAGACCACGCCGGAGAGGGCGTCCTTCTCCAGCCACACCTCGACGTAGCTGCCGGCTGTGGCCCACAGGCTCTTGCGGTACAACCGGGCCGTGTCGTTCAGCGCCTCGGCGATGCCGCTGTAGGTGCGTGGCTTGCGCTGCCAGCGGGTGTTGTCGGCCAGCCACTCATAGGGCAGCTCGCCGGCGCGGCGCATCTCGGCCAGGTCGGCCTTGACCTTGCCGTAGCCCTGCTCGGTCTTCTCCACCACACCGCGGACGGTGGCCTGATAGAAGACCTGCCGGACCGTCATCGGCTTCATCGCCTCGATGATGGCGTACAGGGCGGCGCGCCGCTCCTGCATCTCGGCGCGGGTGGCCCGCTGGCGCTTTATCGACCTAGGCGGATAAGCGGCGTCGGAGGCACTCATGCCGGCACCTGCTGGACCTGCGGCGGAAACCTGTCGCCGCCGGCGGCGCGCAGTACGGCGGGATCGAGGCGGGCGTACACGCCAAGACGGTCCACGACCTCGGTGGTGATGCCGTACCGCTCGCCCAGTTCGGCCAGCAACTCGGCGACGGCGCGGGGCCCGAGGCGGCAGATCAGTTCCGCGCCTCGCCGCAGGCGCACGTCAGTCACGGCCGCGCTCATTGCAGCGGCTCCACGTCATCGGGGTTGACCAGGAAGTTGCGTGGGTCCTGGCCGAGGATCCGGCGCCCTTCCTCCTCGCTGATGCCGAGCTTCGCGTGCAGCTCATCGAAGGGCACCACCAGCTCGCCGGTGTGCCGGTTCACCATCGGCCGGATGCCGTGCTCGGCCAGGAATTCCATCAGCTTCGCGCGGAGCTTCTGCTGCAGCTCGGACGGCAGCTTCGCGATGTCGTTCGGATCGAACATCACCGCGTGCCCTCCGCCACCGGATGCACGCCGCCGCGCACCTTCGCGCTGATGATCAGGGCCGGCAGGTGGCGGCCGGCGGCGTTGCGCCGCTCCTCCTCGCCGCGCACCAGGTCGTACCAAGCGGCCTCCTGCGCGGTCGCCGTCTCGATCAGCAGCACCCGCCGGACGAGCCGCGCGGCGTCGGCCACCGCCTCGTAGTCCCGCGCCGCGCCGCCCGAGGCGTGGAGCATGACGGCGGCGGACCATGCCAGCAGCCGGCGCGCCTGCGGGAAGGCCTCGGGAGCGGGCGCCGGCCCGCCGCTCGCGGGATCGCCGGAGACGACGATGACGGTGGGCGGTCGGGTGTGGTCCAGCACGCGGGCCGGTACGCGGCCACCCGGCGCCAGGAGGGCCAGCTTGAGGTCGCCGGCGAGGGCGGCGCGGTACAGCGGGATCGCGAAGGCGTGGGGGCTGCCGTCGATCTGGCGGATGACCGCGCTCAGCATCGCGGGACTGCCCATCTCGATGCAGCCGGGGCAGGTGTTCATGGGCGCACCTCCAGGGCACGCAGCGCGGCGAGCGCCGCGGCGACGTTCGGGAACAGGGTGGGGATCGGGTTGCCCGGCAGCGCGACGGCGGCCTTGGGCTCGCCGTCGGCGTTGATCAGGCCGGGCATCAGCAGCAGACGCGGGCCGGCAGGCAGCGGCGCGCGCTGGCGCGGCTGGCGGCGATGGCGGGTGGGCTTGGGCACGTCGGGACCTCCAGCGATCTGGGGCCCGGCGGCGGAGGCTTTCGGCTTGGCGGCGGCGCCGCACTGCGCTAAAAAGCGAACGGCATAGTTGTTCAGTAGCGCGCAGTACGGTTTCGCAGCCCGCCGGTGGATCCTCCACTGCGCGGGCTGTTTCCGTTCAGGCACTCATCTCGTGGGTGACGCGGTGCTGCTTCTTCGCCCTGCGGGCGGCCACCGCCTCCGTGGGCAGCATGCGCGTGCGCATCACGGCGGCGCGCAGCTCGGAGCGAACCCAGCGCGGGGCGCGCGCTGCCGGATAGACCGGCGCCGGGAAGCGGCCGTCGCGCACGCCACGCCAGAAGGCGGGCAGGCTCAGGCGGACCTCGGCGGCACCCTCGCGGGCGGTGAGCAGCGGATCGTCGGACGCGGGCGTCGGGTGCGGAGCCGATGCGGGAAGGCTGGGCTTGGGCAAGGCATCCTCGTGTCTCTCGGGATGCCCCCTACTCTCCACACGGAAATGATCGCGTCTAAAGTTCTCGCGTCTCCCGGAAAAGATCGCGCGAAGATTTCCGCGATGATTTACCCGGCCTGCCTCGGGCGGCCGGGCCGCAGCCCCTCGCCGGAAGGGAGGGCGCGGAGCGCACTTTCGATCTGCCTGTCTCGCGCGTGGATCAGTTTGGCTTCCTGCTCCACTTCGGAGCGTGAAGGCTCTTGGCCACCCTCGCGAGCTTGTCGCAAGAACGCCCGGATGTGATCGTGCACGCGCGCGTCGCTCGGCCTCGGAGACGCGGTTGGCGTGGGTTCGGCCGCCTCGGGTGGTGACGAACGTAGGTCGCCTGGCGGCCAGAGCGTGGCCACCTCCGAGGTCTTGAAGTGGACGTCTCCATAGGTCGACTGGCCTTGGTGCGAAATTACACCGCGTCGGGCAATACGAACTGCTGAACTGGCAAATCGGAAGGAAGGAACTGGCTCCGGAAGCCCGACTGGATGACCGCTGATGTCGAGCGGTGTTGCCAGCATCGTCAACTTTTCTCCGCGCACAGCAGCCAAAATCGTGTCCTCTGCGCGATGCAGGAGCTGTTGGCGATTCTGATAAAGCTCGATATCGACAGCCAATCTCACGATGAGAGTGGGCAACGGCTCGCTGTATTGCTCGGCGATCTCTCGGGCGCGTTGTCGAGCATGAAGGACCCACCTCGGTTCCTCCCCGCGCATGTTGACGTGGACAGCCTCGTCTGACGGCACCCAAATCGGGGGCCCGCCATTCATCTCCTCCAATGCGGCCAGTGTGGGCTGCCGCCTGAGATCGCGGTCGGGATCTGGCAGAAAATCCCACTTCCCGACGAAGTAGGAGGAAAGGTTTTCCTCTTCTGGCCACGGATGCCCGAGAGCGATCCAGTTGACCACCTGCATGGCCGACAAATACGTGTCGGCCGGCAAATCGCCCCGCACGACCGTATCTGGGGAATTGGAGTTCAAAGCCGCCGCCTCCGCAGCACACTCCGCACATCGAAGGCGGCGGGGCAACCCGGTGCGGAGGCGTCGGGATTTCGGGGGCCAGCCTAGCCCCGCCGGAGATGACGATAGCAGAGCGGCACGATTCGCGCCGCAGCCCACGAGTGAATCCGCGCGATGCTTGTTGGCCCGGCATCACACTAGGCTCCGCGCGACGTGCCGCTCGAGCCATGCCGGCGTGACACCCGCCGCGTCGCACCAGAGGCGCCGTGCGATCGCCCACGGGCCGGTGCGATCGGTCAGGAAGGCCCTCGCCTCCTGCCGCTCGGCCGCGGTCACGCTGGCGGCACTGCCACCGCGGCGGGCGGCGCCCACCACGCGCTTGGTGGTCGCATCGCTGATCGCCTGCCGGATCACGGCCAGCGCCAGTTCGCGCTCGCGCATGGCCTCCTCGGCGCGCTCACCGATCGCAGTGGCGGCGGGTGGAAGCGCCCCACCGTGGGGCGCCTCCGTCGTGCCGGGGCGGGTCATGCCGCGCCGCCCAGCGTCAGGATGTCCTGGCAGAGCTGCCAGAGCATTTGCTCGTCGCTGTCGTGGGGCTCGATGCCATCAGGGGCGTAGCTCACCCGTGTCAGGGCGAGCCGGGCCCGCGCAGCGGCGCCGGCCGAGGTATGCGCCGGCAACTCCCAGGCGTCGGCCAGCAGTTCGTGCAGCCGCGGCACCATGGCGCACTGCGCCTCGTGCAGCCGTTCCTCCTCGACTCTATCGCCAGCCTCGAAGGCGGCATCTTCGGCCAGCGACAGCCGCTCCATGTCGGCGTGCCAGGCCAGCGCCGCCTCGCAGCGGCGGATCAGCTCGGCGTCGGGGTTCCGCGCCTCGGCGGCGCAAAACTGCGCCGGCGCCGGGACGGCCGGCAGCACGGCGGCGCCCAGCAGGGCGCGCCGGCGGGAGACGGGCGCCTTCATGCTGCACCCCCAGTGGCTTGCCGCTCGGCTCGGCACCGCTCCGTCGCCCAGGCCTGCGCCTCGCCGCGCCCCTTGAACTTGCGCGCCACCTCCGGGCTGCTGTCCGGCGGCACCACCAGCCAATCCGGATTGCTGAGGAACTGCGGACCGCAGCCCACCACCAGCTCCCGGTAGTATGGCACCGGCAAGATGCGCCAGCCGGCGGCGTTCAGATCGTCCAGCCGCATCATGCGGGCGCCGGCGCGGCCGCCAGTGCGCTGGGGCGTCGCGTTGGAATCGGGGAACTCGCCGCAGGAGATGCTGGTCGGGATGTTGACGGCGCGCTCGTAGGGCACCGGCCCGATCGAGCGACGGAGGTGCCGCACCACGGCGGCCGCCATGCCGGCCCGGCACGCGATCGCCGTCACGACGGGGTTCTTGAAGGCGTTCATGCCCCCGCGCTCCCCTTCGGTGCCGGCGGGGGAGGCGGAGGTGGGGGTGGGGGCGGCACGTAGTCGTCCGGGTCGCCCTCGTAGCTTCCCGGCGGCGGGACCTTGAAGGCGCGCAGCCGGCGCGTCGGCACACGGTCGGTGAACAGGTGCAGCGGCACGATGCTGCACTCGTCCGGCTCGGCCTCGCCGTCGTGGTCGGGCTCGGCGTCAGGGTCGCCGTCCAGCAGGTCGAGGGCAGCGATCAGGTTCTCGATATCGGCTTCGAGCTGCTGGCGGGTGAGCACCAGCTCGGCACGGCGCCGCTCCTCGGCGGTCATGCGGCGCAGGATGCGCGGGAAGGCGAGCACGATGGCCTGGGGCGATTCGGTGGCGCTCATGCCCGCACCTCCCCGATCAGGTCGCGGGCCAGCGAGCCGGCGAGCGCCGCGGCGGGGCGGTCGTCACCCTCCACCAGCTGGGCCAGGACGGTGGCCTTCGCCACCATGCCGGCCGTCGAGGTGGCGGGCAGCGCGATCGCCTGCCGCAGCAGGTCGCGCGCCGGCATGGTCAGGGCGCGGGCCCGGGCCATGATGGAATCGCTCGTGGCGGGATCCGGCGCGGCCGCGCTGAGCTCGGCCAGCCAGGCAGCCTCGCGCACGCTGCGCAGCCAGCGGTCGGCGACCGCCAGCAGCAGCGCGTCGGGCGGGGTGGTGCCGATCGCCGCGATGGCGGTGGGCAGCAGGGCGCCGAGGGGAAGACGAGCGGTTTGGTTCCCCGAAATGGGGGAACCAATGACGGGGCGCGCCGGGCACGCACCGCCGTTCGCCCCCGGAGGCGGGGACGTGATAGGGATATGGGCAGCCATTGCCTGCTGACTCCTTCAGCGGGTGGGGGTCAGGCCGGGTGGAAAGCTCTCACCCTCTCCATCCGGCCGCTACGGATGTTACGTAGCATACGGCGCGCACGTCAATGGTTTACGTAGGTGCCGTAGTCGCCGTATCGTTGCCGCATGAACCGGAAGCCCACGCGCTTCGAGCTTCGTCTTCCGCCGGAGCTCGGCGATGAAATCGACCGCTGGCGCCGCGAGCAGCCGGACCTCCCGCCGCGTGCTGAGGCAGCGCGCCGCCTGATTGAGCTGGGGCTGGAGGCGGCGAAGCCGCGCCCCCAGGCCGGCGGCGGCGACGTGGGCAACGGCTAGCGCCATGAGCATGGGGACGATGACGGTCGTCGCCCTGTTCTGCAGCGCCGTGGCGCTGATCGTGTCGTTCTCGCCGCCGGCGCTGGGCCCGCGGCTGAGCGAGTGCCGCAGCATCACGGACGGCACCGCGCGGCTCGCGTGCTACGACCGCATTGCGGCGGCGCGTCGGTAGTTGTCGGCATGGGGTTCGTGCCCGGCGGCATTCAGCTCCGGGACTCCACAACTTCCGGCCAAGGCTGATAGCGTATCGACTCCGGATCGAACGGAGCCCTGATGCGCCTCCTGGCCCTCTCGATGTTGCTCGTGATTGCGGCCTGCCAAGCTCCGCAGCCAGTACCGGCCCCTGCACAGGCCTCCGCGCCATACACCGGCCCGAGAGCGCTGGCTTGCCCATCCAACCTGTCGGCGTCTGAGTGCCAGGAAATCAGGGCGCGGGATGCACAGTGGCGAAGCGCCAACGCGTCTCGCATCCAACCACCGGCCGCGCCTTCGACAGCGCAGATGACGCCGGAGCAGCGCCGCGAAACAGAGAAGCAGGCCCGCGAAACACGGCTAGTAGATATGGCCGTTGCCCGGGCGCCTAATCTATCGGCCGAAATCCGCAAGGCCGCCGAAGCCAATATTGATGCCGATATCATGGCAGAGCGGGCTGGCGGCAGGACCCGACCAGTTTCTGCCGGTGCCCGCTCAGCACGCATTACCGCAGAAGATCAGCGCTTAGTAGATCGCGTAGAGGCCCTCCGCCGGAGCGTGATTTCAGGACAGGAGCAAAACCAAATTCAGGCCCAACGATCTGCGCGAGACCAAGCCGCGATTCAGATTTGCACCTATCGCGGGCAAATGCTTGATGCCCAGGTCGGCGCCTCCAACCGCTCGATCCTCAATCTTGAAGGAATGATCGCCGGAGTTCGGGCTCGTGACGCTTGCCTCCAGGTCTACCAGCAGACCGGAATTGTGCCCGGCCTCTAGCCCTCTGCGCCGGCCCGCCAAGGGCCTGTTCTGTTCAGACCTCCACCTTCGCCCTGGCGACCAGCAGCTCGGCGGCGAAGGCGAGCACGAAGGCTTCGCGCGGAACAGGTGTTGGTTCTGAACAGCAAAATCTGAGAGGAAAAATCTGTGTCAAACACGGATATAATAGGCTCAAAAATTGACGACGAGGTGCTGGAACGAGTATTCAAAAGCCGAGAAGATTTGCGCAAAGCCAATGAGGATTTGCGCAAGGCGGTAGAACATCGAGAGGCCAGATACAGACGCATCCAAGATGCCAACGATGCCGCAGCCATTCAAATGGCTCATGCCATGCTGCGCACAAACATGAGTTTGAATGCTGGCGCTGCTATAGCTCTACCCACTATTGCAGGCTTGTTCAATCTCGATGCTCATGCTGTTTTGGTTCCTCTGATGTGGGCAGGCGCACTGCTTGCGCTTGGGGTATCGACCTCTGCGTCTGCATATTTTGTCGGCTACTTTATTTTAAAGGCTCGCTCTGATGCGGGAGCGGAGTGGGCAGAAAGCGAAAAATCCGCCGTGTACCACAGCCACTTCGGCGAAGAGATTTCCCCGGGCTCTAAGGAACAATCTTTGGAGTACAACAGGAGAGGCCATAAACTTTGGAGGCGCGCTTACAGGCTGGAGGCATTAGGAATCACGCTCTGTATTACTTCCTTTAGCGCAGCTATTGCTGGCGGCTTGGTGGGCGGAACAGCTTTACTTCGTGCGCCTCAAAAAAACCTTGCTGTCCTCTCTATTCCTGCGGCCATTCCTACAACTGCACGTTGACCGCCAGTGTCACTGACGGTGATGCCGCCAGACAGCATCACCCCAGCTACGCAGGAAGCGATTGGGTCGATTACGTCGCGCTTCTCACTTGCTGTAATTCGATTAGCCAAATCGCAGGCGGACGATATTTCGAAGCACACTCCTTTACTCTCCGCGAGGTTTCTGCGCAAATATCTCCACATACGATTCGAGGCTAACCCCATGGCAACCAAGCAAACCATTGATCTCGACAGCATGACTGCCGAGGAGCTGCGAGCGCTGATTACCGCAGCCGAGGCCAAGTTCGCCGAGAAGCGCGAAGACGCACTCCAGGCGCTCAAGACCGAGATGGAGGAGCGGGCCAAGCAGCTCGGCCTTTCGGTCGGCGACCTCTTCGGCTATGCCCCACCCGAAAGCCATGACAGTGCCCGCGGAGGCCGCAAGCCGCGCAAGGATGCCGGCAAGACCATCGAGCCGAAGTATCGTGGCCCGAATGGCGAGGAATGGACCGGGCGCGGGCGCAAGCCGAAGTGGCTGATGGCAGCGGAAGCCGACGGCAAGGATCCGGAGCAGTTCAGGATCGCGGCCTGATTTCTCCGGTCGGGCACCTTTCCAGGGGGCGGGCGCGCCGTCCTCGCTCCCCGCAGCGGCCCCTGCGGCAGCGGCGCATCGCCGCCTCGGTGACGGCGCTGTTCAACGACCAAGCACGCGGCGAGCAGCCCGTGGCGCGCCACCTGGACGGGCTGTTCGGGCCCGGTGCCGTGTCGTGGCGGGTGCATGGCGACGTCGGCGCGATGATGGTGGGCGGCGTCGCCGGATGCGGCAGCAGATGCTGCACCCGGGCATGCTGGCCGGGGTGTGGGACCATTCGCGTTTGCGCGAGGACATGCACGGGCGGCTGCGGCGCACGGCCCGCTTCATCGCCACCACCACCTACGACAGCCGGGAGGAGGCGGAAGCCGCGATCGCCCGTGTCCGCGCCGTCCATACTCGGATACGCGGCACGCTGCCGGACGGCACGCCCTACGCTGTGGATGACCCGGCACTGCTGGCCTGAGTGGAAAAATTTGCACATCCTATTTTGCCAAACCCATGCGCCGCGCCAAACTCACTTGAGTAAACGTTTCGGTGAGTCCTTAATAGGCAGATGCTTGAAGTTGCGCTCAAGGACCGCCGATGCTCGATGAACAAGCCTTAAAAGTTTTACAGGCTCAACTTGATGAAAATCGAGATTGGCTAAAATTCGTGCTTAGCGAGTACTTTAAGTGGTACGCAGCGTTTCTTGCACTAAACTTGGCGGCGCTAGGTTTTTTCACGACGAACAAACCACGCTCCGTTGCTGCTCTATTTATCGCAATTGATATTGTTGGGGCAATTTTAGCTGCGCAAGTATTATCTTGGTTGAAGAAAGCCGAACAGGATGCCGACAATCAGCGAACGCATTTGATTTTGGGCGCGCAATTAAATATAGACTGCATGACCTCTTATCCATCACGCCCAATTAAATTTGGATTGCAAGCTGCCGCCGGAACACAACTTACTTTTGCGGCAGTCTGGTTATGGTTTTTTGTGAAACGTCTGCTTCCGACATTCTATTGATTTAGATGGCGCCATATCACCCTATCGCTTATGGTTATCTCTGAGGCGTCCAGCACACATCCTAGCCATCAATGCGTAAGCATGTAACGCGCGATAGAGCGGCTGCGCCTTGATCACCAATAAAAGCGAACGTGCTACGCGCCAAGCTTGGCGGTCGGCGAGTTACCAACCACCAGCCCCAAAGATATACTTATCGGCTACGCAGAAAGGATTTTAGGCTCTCGACGGATTGGTATAAAAGCCTCAAGTTTACTGGTGGCTGGCCGAACGTTTTTGCCCGACCGCTCTATAATACCCATTTTAATGAGGGCATTCACATCTCTCATTACTGTCTTAAGCGTTTTTCCTGCATATAGCTCAGCCAGTTGGGGCGTCAGTCTTCTAATTTGATTTAGAGGATATCCTTCCGGAGTTTCGGACACCGCTAGCGCCAAGTGGCGACGTCGATGATCAGATGGAGATTTTTTATCCCTGAATTCGCCGTGCACGAAATTTTGCCAGACAGCCTTAAATTGGTAATTTTGAACAAACTTAATCTGCTCTTTGAGTTGCCCACAAAAGCCTTCGACGGCATATTTGATAAAAGGCATTACATCGCCACCACTTCTACTCGCATTGTCCAATTGCCGGTAATATTCAGCCCTGGTCTGATTGTAGTGATTGCTTAGCAGATGAGCTGCGGCGCTGGGCGCGCCAGCTTCGAGAAGTAAACGAGCTTCAACGAGGCGAGCTGTCCGCCCATTACCATCTCCAAATGGGTGAATCCAGGCTATATAGAGATGGGCAAGAATGGCTTTTAGAACACCAAATACCACATGCCGACCAGGAGTTGGGTTGAAAGTAGAACTTGCTAGCCACTCACACATACGGCCAAGAAGATATTCACAATCCTCTGGCGGCGCACCTCTATAACGACCAACTTCTACGCGATGTTCACGAATACTACCCGGAATAGTGGCGTCATCTACTTCAAGCCCCTCAAGGATCTGCATGTGATATTTTTTGATGTCTGAAGAAGACATATTACACTCTTCGCGTGTCATTACTTCATGTAATACAAAATTTGTTGCTTTAAGAACGTTATCAACTTCTTTTCCTAAATACTCTTTTGAGGCGGGAAGTTTTAATTGACCCTCAATACGTTTTGCAACCTCGCTTTCGCTAAGGGTATTTCCTTCAATCGCAGTAGTGGCCATTATGCCCTTCACTAAGTAAATCTTGTGAAGCATTGCAGCAGTTTCGGGATCAAGCGAAGCGTTTCCCAAGTGATCGCATTTACTTTGGATTTCACCGAGCGCCATCCAGGTGACAGCGTCAGCGCGTCCCATGTCTATGTGGAACGTGAGCCACGGATGTGTCTTGAGGTATGAGCGCTCGTTTGTCCGCATGTTTGTCCAACCCAAATCACTGTTTTCAAAGGACATTAGTGCCCATTCTGGGTATAAGATGTCCTATCCTGGCGGACACTACCATGGCTTAGTGAATGATACATGTGGTTCCTCATTGGGAGGCTCTGACTCCAGGGCGCTCGCCGTCGCCATCAGCCCTACCTTCCGACCCTTCCGACCGGCCGTAAGCGTAACAAACTTGGTCGGAAGTGAGCAAAATCAATGGCTTTTCCGACCCTTCCGACCCTTCCGACCGCCCAGCGTAAGACCTGGCTGAAAAAGAGAAGGCCGGAAGAGCTGGTCAGGCCTTCCGGGGCGGCTTGCGGGAGGCGAGCGGCACCACCTCGGCGCTCGGCTGCGGCGCGACCAGCCCCGCCAAGTGCGCCTGCCAGCGCCCCACGGCCGCCAGGATCTCGGGCCCGTAGTCGTGCCGGTCGTAGGTCCGCTCCAGCTTCGTCCGGCCGGAGATGTGGTTGATAGCCAGCTCGGCGTGCTCCCGCGGCACCCCGATCCTGGCCATGCCGGTGCGGGCGGTGCGGCGCAGGTCGTGCCAGCGCCAACCCGTCACACCTGATGCAGCGTCGATGCGCTGCTTCAACTTGCTCCACCCCTGAAAGCCGGAACCCCGGATCCGGCCGAGCAAGCGCCATCCTGTTCCTGCCCTTTCACCGTGCTCCGGCCAAACGGCGCGCAGAGCGACCAGAGCCAGGTCGGAAAGCGGTAAGGTGATGGCCTGTCCGTTCTTGGCTCGCTCCTTCGGAATGGTCCAATGACCGGAAGCCAAATCCACTTCTCCGGTTGCGATGTCGGCAACCTCGGTACGGCGCGCAGTGGTCAGGATCAGCAGATGAACGAAAGCGCGCGGCTTTGGGCCTTGGCGATCGGCAGCACGCCAGATGGCTTGCAGCTCTGAATCGGTCAGTACTCGGGATCGCGACGACACTGCCGGCGCCAGTGTCGCCGCCCCCTTGCGTGGCAACAGATGTATGGGGATCCAACCATGGGCCTCGGCATAGCTGAGAAACGACGAGATGGTTCGATACAGCAGAGCCGCCGTTGCCGGAGCTCCGCGGCGCTTGGCTGCAACAATGCCCGCCCACTGTTCCCGCGTGGTGTCCCGGAGCGGCAGCTTGCCGAGCTTTGGCACCACCTCGTTGGTCAGCATGCTGCGGTACTGCGCCACGGTGGTGTGGGCGAGCGGCTTGACCCGATCCCGCTCCCGAGCCCTGATCCACTCCTGGATCCGATCCGCGACCGACTGCTCTGCTGCTTTCGCCTTGCGGGCCGATCGCGCAGCTTGAGCCTCGGCGACCGGGTCCCCTCCCCGCTGCACCTCAACGAGCCGCGCCTGCGCTGTCCGGCGCGCCTCCGCGATGCCCATGGCGGGCCAGGTGCCGATCGTCGGGCGGGTCTGTTTCCCATCCCTGGTGCGCGTCCGAATGCTCCAGGTCGCCCTGCCCTCGGCAGTCAGGCGCAGAACAAGCCCAATCACCCTGGCGTCGCGTATTTCCAGCCGACCGGACGCGGGAGGGGTAAGGGCGCGCAGGAACGCATCCGTCAGGTCGCGTCGCATGGTGCTCCAGCCGAATCAGGATGTGCCCCCGATTTTACGTGGGGGCACAGCGGGGGCACAAATTCGGCGCGATGCTGAGATACAGCAGGATGCTCCGGTGTATTCTAAGAGACTGAGAAACCGATAAAACTGCCCGAGAGATCGTTGCTTAGGCCGATATGCGGTAGGCAGGATCCCTAACTTTTAATCATGGGGTCCCGGGTTCGAGTCCCGGCGGGCACACCAGCCATTCCTCGCCCCCGCCCCTGGGGCGCATCGCGACCGCCCTGCGCGGCCCCGCCTGTCCCGGCACCGGCCTGAACCCGATGCCGATTGCGGCATCGACGGCATCCCGCCATGCCCTGGCGGGACGATCCATGCTAGCACCCCCCGCCATGAACGAACGGCAAACCGGCAGCGGCCATCCCTCCCTGCCGGCATCGCTGGCGTCGGGCGCGCGCCCGGCCATCCGGCGGCGCCTGGCGCTCCCGGCCGCGGTGGACCGCCGGCGGATCGTCTGGCGCTACGCCATCCCGGTCGCCCTCTACCACCTTCTCGCCCTGCTGGCCTTCCTGCCCTGGTTCTTCAGCTGGACCGGCGTGGCGCTGGCGGTGCTCGGCCTCTACGTGTTCGGCACGCTGGGCATCAACCTCTACTACCACCGGTTGCTGACCCATCGCGGCCTCGTCGTGCCACGCCCGGTGGAACGGGTGCTCGCGATCCTCGGCGTCTGCTGCCTGCAGGACGCGCCGGCCCGCTGGGTGGCGGTGCACCGGCGCCACCACGAGCACGCCGACGAACGCCCGGACCCGCACAGCCCGCTCGCCGGCTTCCTGTGGAGCCATGTCGGCTGGATGCTGGTGGAGAACGCCGACCTCGCCCGCCTCCACATCTACGAGCGCTACGCCAAGGACATCGTGCGCGACCGCTTCCAGCGCCGGCTGGAGCGCAGCTACGGCTGGATCAACCTCGCCTCCTGGCTCGCCTTCTACGGCGCCGGCCTCGCGGCGGGCCTGCTCGCGGGCTGGAGCGTCGCCGCCTCGGCGCAATTCGGTGCCAGCCTGCTGGTCTGGGGCGTGTTCGTGCGCACCGTGCTGGTCTGGCACATCACCTGGTCGGTGAACTCCGCCTCGCATCTCTGGGGCTACCGCAGCCACGAGACCGGCGAGGACAGCCGCAACAACGTGCTGGTGGCGCTGATCTCCAACGGCGAAGGCTGGCACAACAACCACCACGCCGACCCGCGCTCCGCCCGCCACGGCCACCGCTGGTGGGAGCTGGACGTGACCTGGCTCACGATCCGCCTGATGGGCCGGCTCGGCCTCGCCGGCAACATCGCCGGGCCGCGCCGGCGCGCGCGCCCCGCCCCGCCCTGACACCCGCCGCCACCGGGCCCCGGCCTCGCGCGCCGACCCGGCGTCTGTCCGGATGACCGGCAGGGCGGGCCGGCGAGGGATCCGTCGCGCCGGAAAGAAGGGGCCGCCGGCGCGGCGCTTCGTGCCGAGGCCCCGGCCCTGCCCAAGCGGGCGGAGGACCCGCCGGACCGACCGCGGGCCGCCCGGGCAGGCCCTCAGTTCGTCGGCACCGGCCGCGCGCGCTGGATGACCCGCAGCCGCTGGGCGATCTCGGTCGGCGTCGTCACCTGCCGGCCGGCGGTGTAGTTCGCCTCGCGCGACGGCGCCTGGTTCGCGGTCGAGGAACCGCTCGAGATCTCGAACCCCGCGTTGAAGCCGCCGCCCATCGGGGTGCTGTCCGTGCCGGCCCGCAGGCCGCCATCCCACTTGCCGGTCCGCCCGCGGTTGCTGCCGATCGTCACCACGCTGCCCCTCGCCGTCTCGCTGCCGCTCCACTGCGTCGTCTCGCTGCCCTGCGCCGTGATCGGCTCCGCGTAGAAGAGCAGCGTGTTGCCGTGGGTGCGGCAGGTGTAGGGCGTGGAGGCAGTCAGGTCCGGCAGGTCGGAGGAGGCGGCGGCGAAGGCGGAGACGCCCAGGATGCCGCCCTCCAGCAGGTTCCAGTAGCAGTCCCTGACGTGGATGATGCCCGTCGGGTCCGGGCGCAGGCAGCGCGGCAGGAGGGGGCCCCTGTTCTCCACGGGGATCGTGTAGACCCGGTCGTAGTACATGGTCATCCAGACCAGGAAGAACCGGTACTCCGCCAGCGGCAGGCCGACCCCGGCGCCCGAGACGTGCAGCAGGAGGTCGCGCTTGACGTAGCCCTTCAGGGCAACCGGCTGATCCACCTTGTCCAGCAGAACGGGCGGCATGGCTCGACCTCCGTCCCGGCCTTCCTACAGGTCCACCGAAGTTTCGTTCCGGTCAAGAAAATTCAGGAACGTATGGCGATCGCGCCCTCGGCGCCACCGGGCCGACGAACGGCCGCAGGAAGGTTCCGCCAGGCGCGGCCGCGGGGAGGGCCCGGGATCCGTGCGGGCCGGCCCGCGCCGCCGGCGCGGCTCACCCCGGCAGCAGCGGCCGCGGGTCCACCGCCGTGCCGAACCAGTTCATCGCGAAATGCAGGTGCGGCCCGGTCACCCGCCCGGTGGCGCCGGAAAGCCCCAGCGTCTCGCCACGCTCCAGGCGCTGCCCCACCGCGCAATCCATCCGCGAGAGATGCGCGTGCAGCGTGCCGACGCCGTGGCCATGGTCCAGGATCACCGTGTTGCCGGTGAAGTAGAGGTCCTCGGCCAGCAGCACGCGCCCGGTGGCCGAGGCCTGGATCGGCGTGCCCACCGGCACCGCCACGTCCAGCCCCAGATGCGGCGCGCGCGGCTGCCCGTTCAGGATCCGGCGGCTGCCGTAGACGCCGCTGATCCGCCCGCGCGCCGGCCAGTCGAAGCCCGCCGCGAACCAGGCCTCCGGGCTGTCCGTGCGCCGCAGCGCGTTGAGCTTCGCCTGCTCCGCCCGGATGCGCTCCAGCTCCGCGGCGTTCGGCGTCACCATCCGGCCGGGCAGGCCCGACAGGTGCTGCTCCTGCCATTGGCGCGGCGCGACGGCGAGGCGCCGGGTCTCGGCGGCCCCGCGCGGCGGCCGGATCACCAGCACGGCCTCCGGCACCGCGTCGCGGCCGAAGCCGAAGACGAAGCTGCCATCCGCCCCCACCCGCACCGGCCGCCCGTCGAGAGTCAGCCGCGTGCCCGGCGGCGCATGGCCGATCAGCAGCCCCCCCTGCGCCGGCTCGCCGCGCCAGGAGACCGTGCCGGCCGGCGCGCCGTCCTGCGCCGGCTCCGGCGCGGCGGCGGCCGTGCCGGCATCCCGGGCGCAGCCGGCCAGCGACGCGAAGCCGAGCAGCGCGGCGCGCCGCCCCAGCAGCCGCGCCCGGGGCGCGACCGGGGAGAGGCAGGACGCATGGCCCGACGGACCGGAGGGCGGCGCGCCCGGCGCCCCGTCCGAAGCCACCGGAGCCGGCGGCGGCATCGCCCCGCCCCCGCTCACAGCAGCGCCTCCTGCTCCGGCGCCGGCGGCCGCCGGCGCCCCCGCGCGGCCCGCCCCGATCCCTCGGCCACCACGGCGACGGTCCCGTCCGCGAAGGCGAGGCTGAGCCCCTGCCCGGGCCTCACCGCCGCCGCCTGCATCACCGGCTCGCCCTCGGCGTCGCGCACCAGCGCGAAGCCGCGCGCCAGCACGGCCTGGTAGGAGACGCTCTCCAGCCGCGCCGAGGCCGCCTCCAGCCGCGTCCGCGCCTCGCGCAGCGTCGCCCGCAGCGGCGCGTCGTTGAACCGCAGCAGCGCCGGCGCGCCGCGCCGCGTCTCGGCGCCGCGCCGCCAGGCCGCGTCCAGCCGCTCGCCCAGCCGGCCGAGCCGCCCCCGGCCATCGGCCAGCACCTCGCGCGGGTGCGGCAGGCGTGCCGCCAGCCGGTCCAGCGCGGCGCGCCGCCGCTCCACCAGCGCCAGCCTCGCGCCGGCCAGCCGCTCCGCGCGGTCGTCCAGCCGCTGCCGCGCCGTGGCCAGCATCCCCGGCAGGTCCGGCAGGTGCCGCTCGGCCTGCACCAGCCGGAAGCGCGCCCGCTCCAGCGCCGCCTGCGCCGCCCGGGTCAGCCGCGCGCCGCGATGCGCCACCTCGGCCAGCAGGTCGAGCCGCGCCGGCACCGCCATCTCGGCGGCGGCGGTGGGCGTCGGCGCGCGGCGGTCGGAGACGTGGTCGATCAGCGTCGTGTCCGTCTCGTGCCCGACCGCCGAGATCAGCGGGATCCGGCAGGCGGCGGCGGCGCGCAGCACCGGCTCCTCGTTGAAGGCCATCAGGTCCTCCAGCGAGCCGCCGCCGCGCGCCACGATCAGCACGTCCGGCCGCGGCACGGGCCCGCCTTCGGGCAGGGCATCGAACCCCGCGATCGCCGCCGCGATGCGCCCCGCCGCCTCCGGCCCCTGCACCGGCACCGGCCACAGGATCAGCCGCCGCGGGAAGCGCCGCGCCAGCGTGGTGCGGATGTCGTGGAACACCGCCCCGCGCTCGGAGGTCACCACGCCGATCACCTCGGGCAGCAGCGGCAGGCGGCGCTTGCGGCCCTCGTCGAACAGCCCCTCGGCCAGCAGGCGCTGGCGCAGCGCCTCGATGCGCGCCAGCAACGCGCCCTCGCCCGCATATTCCAGCCGCTCGATGGAGAGCTGGTACTTGGAGCGGTCGGCATAGGTCGTCACCCGCCCCGTCGCGATCACCTCGACGCCGTTCTCGGGCGCGAGCCCCACCGTGCGCACCGCGCCCTTCCAGATCACCGCCTCCAGCTTGGCGCCGGCATCCTTGAGCGAGAGGTAGATGTGCCCCGACGGATACCGCTTCATCTCCGTGATCTCGCCGCGCACCCGCACGCGCCCGAAGGCGCCCTCCAGCGTGCGCTTGATGGCGCCGGAAAGCTCCGAGACCGCGTATTCGGGCAGGTTGGAGCGCGACTCCGGGGGTGGCAGCGTGTCCATCGCGGGAGCTTAGGGCGGGCGGGGGGCGGCGCCCAGCGCGGGCCAAGCCCCGGGTGCGCCCTGGGCGACATCTGCTGCGATGGGCGCTATGTTCGGCCCCGGAGGTTCCGCATGGGCGTCATCCAGCTCTCCGACGAGCTTCAGCACGCGATCGAGCGACAGGTGGCCGAGGGCAGGGCCGCCAGCCCGACGGCGTTCCTGGAGGAGGCCGTCATGCGCCTGATCGACGAAACGGCCGCGGAGGAGGACGAGCTTCGGCGGACCATCGAGGCCGGCTCGGCCGACATCGACGCCGGCCGCCACCGCACGGTGGCAACGCCCGATGACGAGCGACGGCTGCTGGACGAGATGATGGCGCGGCTCCGGTCCCGCCTCCCTGCCGGCGGATAGTGGCCTACCGCCTTGCCAGGACGGCGGAAGACCAGATCGACGCCCTCCTCCTCGACAGCGCGCGCGATCACGGCCTGGAGGCGGCAGGCCGGTACGGCCGGTTGATCCTGGCGGTCATGGCCGCCCTCGGGAAGGAGCCGTGCCTGATCGGATCGGTCGAGGTGCCCGGCCTCGCAGGCGTTCGTGCCTACCCGACCCGACTGGGACGGCGATGGGTCGAGCTGTCACACCGCGTCACGAATCCCCGCCACCTTGTCGTCTATCGCCTGGCGGCGGACGGCGTTGTCGAAGTCCTGGGCCTGGTCCACGACCGCATGGTGCTCTCCCGCGCTGCCCGGATGATTGTGAGGACGAACGACCGGCGTTGACGCGGGTGGACAGCAGATACTTGGACAGTAAAATCCTACTTCCGCTAATGAAGCAAAAATAAAGAATTCTGCACCGTCGCCCGAAGGCATTCAGATCAACGGCTCAGCGCTTGCAGAAGTCTGCACAGGTCGGTCCGGGGCTGTTCCCGGAAATCGATGGCAGGCCGATGACTGGCGGTCTGCCGCGCCCCGTGTCCGGAATCCTGCCTCCCACCCCTGCCCCCCGGCCCGCCGCCCCCACCCTCCCCCCGCCCCCAACCCGTGCTAAGCCCCGCCCATCGCGAACACGGAGGCGGAAACCATGCGGGTGCTGTTGGTCGGCGGCGGCGGGCGCGAGCATGCGCTGGCCTGGGCGCTCTCCGCCTCCTCGCTGCTCACGAAGCTCTGGTGCGCCCCCGGCAACGCCGGCATCGCCGCCCTGGCAGAGTGCGTCCCCATCCCCGCCGAGGACGTCCCCGCCCTCCTCGCCTTCGCCAGCGAGCAGCAGGTGGACCTCGTGGTCGCCGGCCCCGAGGCCCCGCTCACCCTCGGCCTCGCCGATGCCTGCGCCGGCGCCGGCATCCGCTGCTTCGGCCCCTCCGCCGCCGCCGCGCGCCTCGAAGGCAGCAAGAGCTTCATGAAGGAGGTCGCCGACGCCGCCGGCGCCCCCACCGCGCGCTGGCAACGCTTCGACGACCCCGAGGCCGCCCGCGCCTACATCCGCGCCCAGGGCGCCCCCATCGTGGTCAAGGCGGACGGCCTCGCCGCCGGCAAGGGCGTGGTGGTGGCGACGACCGTCGAGGAGGCGGAGGACGCCATCGCCGGGATCATGGAAAGCCGCGTCCACGGCACCGCCGGCGCCACCGTGGTGATCGAGGAATGCCTCGCCGGCGAGGAGATCTCCTTCTTCGCCCTCTGCGACGGCGAGACCGCCCTGCCGCTCGGCGCCGCGCAGGACCACAAGCGCGTCGGCGAGGGCGACACCGGCCCCAACACCGGCGGCATGGGCGCCTACTCCCCGCCCCCCGCCTTCACGCCCGAGCTCCAGGCGCAGGTGATGGCCAGCTGCATCCGCCCCACCCTGGCCGAGATGGCCCGCCGCGGCACCCCCTTCCGCGGCGTGCTCTTCGCCGGGCTGATGCTCACCGCCGAGGGCCCGAAGCTGCTCGAATACAACGTCCGCTTCGGCGATCCCGAATGCCAGGCGCTGATGGTGCGGCTGCGCTCGGACCTGCTCGCCGCCCTCCTCGCCGCCTGCGACGGCGAGCTGGCCAACATCGACCTGCGCTGGGAGCCGGTGCACAGCATCGTCGTGGTGATGGCCGCCGCCGGCTACCCCGGCCCCTACGCGAAGGGCACCGTGATCGGCGGCCTCGACCGCGCCGCCACCATCGACGGCGTCGAGGTGTTCCACGCCGGCACGGCGCGGCGCGACGGCGCGGTGGTGGCCACGGGCGGCCGCGTCCTCGGCATCACCGCCACCGGCCCCACCCTGCGCGCGGCGCGCGACGCCGCCTACGCGGCGGTGGACGCGCTGGACTGGCCGGAAGGCTTCTGCCGCCGCGACATCGGCTGGCGCGCGCTGGGCGGGGCGGGCTGAGCGGGGCGGGCGGGGCAGGCCGGCCGGGACGGATCGAACCGGTGATGTTTCTTCGCTGGCATGAAGTAGTTCGCCAACATACAACTCCCACCCGGGACGGTTCCCGGGGAGCCGGGCCGCAATCTTCCGGCCGGATGACCAGGCCATGCGATCGGTCACGAAACAGTTGACCTGGCGCTTCCGGACCATGGCCGGGGCCGTCACCCTCTGCCTGCTGATGCTGGCGGCGATCCCGATCGGGCAGTCGTACCACGACTACCGCCTGTCGATCCGGACCCAGGAGGAGCTGCGCGGCTTCCGCGCGCTGCTCGACGCCGCCAACGCCCTCTCCGCCGAGCGCGGCCCGGCGAACGCCGGCATGGCCGCCACCGACGCCGACGCCGATCCGTCCGCGGCGCTCGATTCGCAGCGCCGGCAGGTCGATGCCGCCCTGGCCGCGATCGAGGCCCGCCCCCTGCCCGGCCGGGAGGCGGCGCTGCTGGCCGGCGCCCGGCGCGCCCTGGCCGCCGCCCGCCTGGAGGTGGACCGGGTCCGCGCCACCCCGCACGCCGGGCGCACCCTGGCCGGGTTCGAGCAGGCGGTCGCCGCCATGTTCGGTGCCTGGGACGGCTTCCGCGAGGTGGTCGACGTCGCCGCGGCGAGCCTCGTCGCGCGGGACGAGGCGCTGTTCCCGGCGGTCTTCGCCGGCACCGCGCTCATGGACCTGCGCGAGCAGGCCGGGCGCGCCGGCTCCAACGTCATCGCGCCGATCGCCCTGCGGCAGCCGATGCCGGCGGCCAGCCTCGCCGCCTCCCGGACGACGCGCGGCCAGCTCGCGGCGCTCTGGCGCCTCTCGGCCATGCCGGACGACCTGCTGGCCGATCCCGCCAGGCTGCGCCGGATGCGCGCCGAGGTGGAGCGCCGGTTCCTCGGCGACGGGCTCGGGCTCGTCGACGCGATGATCGCGCAGGGCCTGTCGGGCAGCGGCTACGGCCTGACCGCCGCGGCCTTCACCGAACGCTTCGTCGCCACCTTCGGCCCCGTGCTGCGCCTCCAGTCGGCGGCGATCGACGCGGCGGCGGCGAGCCTCGCCGCGAAGCGCCGCGCGGCGGTGCTCCGCCTCGCGGCGCTCTCGGCCATGGCGCTCGCCCTGATCGGCCTCGCCATGCTCGCCGTCGTGCAGGTCGAGCGCCACCTGTTCCGCCCCCTGCTGCGGGCCCGCGACGAGGTGCTCGCCGTCGCCCTGGACGAGCCCGACGAGGGCAGCGCTCCACCCGCCGCCATGAACGAGATTGCGCAGCTCTTCACGGCCATCAGGGTGCTGCGGGAACGGATGCGGCAGCGCCGCCGGCTGATCCACGAGCTGCGGCAGATCGCGGCGACCGACAGCCTGACCGGCCTGCCGAACCGCGCCGCGCTGGAGCAGGCGGCCGTCGCGCTCGGCACCTCGCCCGACCGGATGGCGACGGCCTGCCTGCTCCTCGTCGACATCGACCGCTTCAAGTCCATCAACGACCGGCACGGGCACCTGGCCGGCGACCACGTGGTGCGCGCCGTGGCATGCCGGCTGCGCGACGCGTTCGGCGGGTCCGGCACCGTCGCCCGCTTCGGCGGCGACGAGTTCGCGGCCCTGGCGGCCTTCCCCTCGCCGGCCGACGCCACCGCCAAGGCGGAGGCGTTGCGCCACGACATCTGCGCGCGGCCGATCGGGCTGCCGGACCAGGAGGCCCGGGTCGCCGTCTCCGTCAGCATCGGCCTCGCCTTCGGCGCGCACGACTGGACCACGCTGGTGCGCCGGGCCGACGCCGCCCTCTACGAGGCCAAGGCGGCGGGCCGCAACGCCACGCGCGTGGCCTCGCCCTGACAGTGACGCCCGCGGCCCGGCGCCCGCCGGCCGCGGTTCAGAGCTGGCTGACCTCCGTCACGTCCATCGGCGCCTGGATCCAGTCGTAGCCCTCGCCGGCCCTGGCGACGTGGCCGAGGCCCGGCCAGGGGAAGTGGTAGGAGAGCACCGCCGTCCGGTCCGTCGCCAGCCGGTCGAGCATGCGGGCGCGGGTGCGGGCGGAGAGCTTCGGGTCGGTGTCGAAGGAGAATTCCCAGAGCGGCTGGCGCAGCAGCAGGACGTGGTGGTGCGCGAGGTCGCCGGTGTTGACCACCGTCCGCCCGTTCGAGGTGATGGCGTAGCAGCTGTGGCCGAGCGTGTGCCCGGGGCTGGCGAGGGCGAGGACGCCCGGCGCCACCTCCTGCCCGTCGCGCACCATCACCATGCGGTCGCGGTAGGCGCCGAGGTTCTTCTTCGCGCCGTCGATGAAGGCGGTCATGAATTCCGGGCCGCGCTTGTTGGCGTCGTCGGTCCAGAATTTCAGGTCGGTCTCGGTGATCGCCACCTGCGCGTTGGGGAAGTTGCGGTTGCCCTGCGCGTCCACCAGCGCCCAGCAATGGTCGCAATGCGCGTGGGTCAGCACCACGAGGTCGATCTGCTCCGGCTGGATGCCGGCGGCGCGCATGTTGCGGATCAGCCGGCCGGTGGTGGGGCCGAACATCTGGCTCGCCGGCCCCATGCTCTCGCCCATGCCGGTGTCGAACAGGATGAGCTGGCTGCCGGTGTTCAGCACCAGCGCGTTCTGCTCCAGGTTGGCCGCGTCCGTCGGCAGGAAGGCGCCGCGCATCAGCGCGTTGATCTGCTCGGGCGGCGAGGCGGGGAAGGCCGGCTCCGGCTTGCCGAGCGGCAGCCGCCCGTCGGAGATCACCGTCGCCTGGTAGTCGCCGATTCGGAATCGGTACCAGGCCGGCGGCAGGTCCTCGCGCATCGGCGCGCGCGCCTCGGCGACACCGGTGGCGAGGCCCGGCGGCAGCAGCGAGAGGCCGACGGCGGCCGCCGACGCGCCGAGCAGGGCCCGGCGAGAGATGCTTGGCATGGTTTCCTCCGGGGAGCTTCTCGTCCCGACGGCGGCGACGTTACCACCGGAAGGCGAGTGCCCCACAAGCGGAAACCTGCCGGGCGCCGCGCCGGACGGGGCGCGCCCGGTCAGTCCCCGTCCAGCTCCGGATAGTGCCGGAAGATGCCGTCGCCGAAGGGCAGCCGCCGGTCGCTCGACAGGTACTCCCGCAGCGCGTTCAGCGACGCCACCGCCTCGTGCAGCGCCACCACCCGGCCCAGCTTCGGCTCCAGCGTCGCCATGCGCCTCGGGAAGGCGAAGCGCAGCCCCTCCACCACCTGGAACAGCGACAGGTCCGCGTAGCTCCAGCGGCCGCCGCCCGCCAGCCAGCGCCCCTGCCATTCCAGCACGCGCTCGAACCAGCCGAGGAATTTCGGCATCCGGTGCTCGCGGAAGCTCCTCGCGCGCAGCAGCGCCGGCCCCTTCTGGTCCTCGTAGTACCGCTCGACGGCGACGGGGTGGTGCACGTCGTGCGCCTCGGCCACGAGGTCCATGATGGTGAGCTGGAGCTGGTTCACCCAGAGCCGCCCCGCCTGGTCCTCCGGCGCCAGCCCGTGCCGCTCGCCGAGGAAGAGCAGGATGTTGGCGGTCTGCCCGATGACGAGGTCGCCGGCGACGAGGTAGGGGGGCGCGAAGGGTGGCCGCTCGCGCTCGCGCCCGAGATCGGCCATCAGCGCCTCCTCGGACTCGCGGGCGCGGTCGCGGTAGCGGATGCCGCCCGCCTCCAGGGCGAGGCGCACGAACTCGCCGCGCCCGGGTATCCCGTCCCAGTACCAGAGATCGTAGGTCATGCCGGCCTCTCCCCTTTTCGCCGCATAACGGCGCGGGGCAGCCGGCGTTGCGGACCGTTCCGGCCGCGCGCGGTCAGAAGGCCGCGCGCACCCGCAGCGCGAACACCGAGACCGGGCCGCGGTCCCGGTTGTAGGCGGGGTTGACGACGAGCTGGTAGTCCGCCGCCGCGTTGATGCCGGGCGCGAGCCGGGCGTCGTAGTAGGTCTCCCAGATGAATTCGCGCCCGTAGGTCAGCCGGCCGTCGCCGGTGATGAAGCCGATGCCGCCCGCCTCCAGGAAGCGCCGGTGGCTGCGCGAGATGCCGCCCGAGTTGAACGCCGTGCCCACCGTGTCCCCCGGCCGCTCCCAGGGCCGGCCGTTCAACGACAGGCCGGCGGAGACGGCGTTGTCCATCTCGGTGAACATCCAGTTCTGCGCGCGCCCGTCGTTCCAGGAGAGCCGCACGAAGGCGCCGAGGTCGCGCGTCAGCCTCTGCTCGGCATTGAGCAGCAGCATGTGCTTGGGCCGGTAGCCGCCGGTCGGGTTGATGGCGGTGTCGGTGATGTCGCCGGCCAGCAGCTCGTCCCAGTTCTGCGAGCGGGTGCGGCTGTAGCCGTAGAGCAGCCGCACCGCCCCGGGCCGGTCGTTGACGTGGAAGTAGCGCGTCAGCTCGGCCAGCGCCTGGTAGCCGCGGAAGGGCTGCGGATCCAGGCTGAGGCCGTTGATCCGCCGCGCCACCTGGAAGGCGCCGGTGCGCAGCGCCCAGGTGCCGTTCTCCAGCTCCACCGCCACGCCGTTGGTGTAGCCGCGCGCATCCGCCGCGAAATCGACGCCCGCGCCGCCCACCAGCGCCCAGTTCATGAACTGGGTGCGCGGGTCGTGCGCGTAGCTGTTGTCGTCGAAGATGTCGTAGAGCGAGAGCTTGCCGGCGGTGATGGTCAGCCGGTCGCGCGGCAGCGGCTCGCGGAAGCGCAGCGGGTCGTTGTCCAGCTCCTCGGTCGGGATGCGGACGTCGGAGAGGGCGATGGTCTGGCGGAAGAAGGCGCGCGGGAAGTAGCCCGCGAGGTAGTTGGTGCCGAGCCGGAAGGCCTCGCCGTTGGGGAAGGCGGCGACGCCGGTGCTGTTGGAGATGCCGAAGCCCTGGCTGGTCTGGGCATCGACCACCACCTCCGCCCCCTGCCACAGCCGCCGCCCGATCGTGATGTCGGCCGAGAAGGTGTTGCGCGCCAGTGGCGCCGGGTGCAGCGATCCCGCCGCCCGGTAGGGCGAGGCGAAGCCGGCATTGCCCTGCAGGATGGCGGTGGCCTGGCCGCCGAGCAGCCAGCCCTGCGCCTCCAGCGCCGCGCGCCGCGCCTCCAGATCGGGAAAGATCGCGTCGCCGAGGTCGGCGCTGGGCAGGGCGGCGGCGCCGCGCGCGGTGGACTGCGCCCGGGCCGGGGCCGCCGGCGTCAGGGCCAACCCGAGGGCCAGTCCCAAGGTCAGCCCAACGCCGAAGGCGGCGGAACGGGGGGCGATTCGGGCGCGGCGTCGGCTGACCATGGCCCGGGGTTTAGCGTCGGCCATGTCGGAAGCGGAACCGGCGCGCGGCGCCAGGTCCGTGACAACTCGAAGAAACATCCCGGCCGCTTCCCGTGCCCTACGCCAGCGCCGCCGCCCCGCCCGCGCCCCGCGTCAGCCGGCCAGCATGTCCGCCAGCAGCTTGACGTTCAGCACCACGACGAGCGCCGCCGAGACCCAGCCCAGCACCGCCTGCCAGCGCGGCGCCGCCAGCGTGCCGAGGCGGCGCCGGTCGGTGACGAACATCACCAGCGGCAGCACGGCGAAGGGCAGTTGCAGCGAGAGCACCACCTGCGACAGCACCAGCAGCTCCGCCGTGCCGCTCTCGCCGTAGAGGAAGGCGACGACGATGGCCGGGATGATGGCGAGCAGCCGGGTGATCAGCCGCCGCAGCACCGGCGGCAGGCGGATGCGCAGGAAGCCCTCCATCACCACCTGCCCGGCCATGGTCGCGGTGACGGTGGAATTGAGGCCGGAGAGCAGCAGCGCCACGGCGAACAGCGTCGCCGCGCCGCCGCCCAGCAGCGGCACCAGGAGCTGGTAGGCGTCCTGGATCTCGGCCACCTCGGTATGGCCGCCCGTGTGGAACACCGCCGCCGCGACGATCAGGATCGAGGAGTTGACCAGCAGCGCCAGCGTCAGCGCGATGCAGGAATCGGCCGTCGCGAAGCGGATCGCCTCGCGCCGCCCGGCGGTGCTCTCCGGGTAGGCGCGGGACTGCACGGCGGCGGTGTGCAGGTACAGGTTGTGCGGCATCACCGTGGCGCCGATGATGCCCATGGCGAGGTAGAGCTGCCTCGGGTCGGTCACGACGGAGGCCGCCGGCAGGTAGCCGCGCAGCACCGCGCCCCAGTCCGGGCTCGACGCCGCGATCTGGAAGGCGAAGCAGGCCGCGATCAGCACCAGCAGCGCGATCACCACCGCCTCCAGCCAGCGCATGCCCTTGTGCTGGAGCCAGAGCAGCAGCATCGCGTCGAGCGCCGTCAGCGGCACGCCGACCACGAGCGGGATGCCGAACAGCAATTGCAGCGCGATCGCCGTGCCGATCAGCTCGGCGAGGTCGGTCGCGCAGATCGCCAGCTCCGCCATCGCCCAGAGCGCGACGCCGACCGGGCGCGGGTAGCGGTCGTGGCAGAGCTGGGCGAGGTCGCGCCCGGTGGCGATGCCGAGGCGCGCCGAGAGCGCCTGCAGCAGCATCGCCATCAGCGAGGAGAGCAGCGCCACCGAGAGCAGCGTGTAGCCGAAGGCCGAGCCGCCGGCGAGCGCGGTCGCCCAGTTGCCCGGGTCCATGTAGCCCACCGCGACCAGGTAGCCCGGCCCCGAGAAGGCCAGCAGCCGCCGCACCCAGCCCCCCGTCGCGCCGACCGGAACGGAGCGGTGCACTTCCGGCAGGCTGCCCATCGACGGATCGGGTGGAGCGGACGCGGCGGGGACCGGGGGACTCTCGGCGGAATCGACTCGCTTCAGCATGCACCCGACAGCGGCTTGGTGGCGGCGCGACAATGTAGCCTAGGGATCACTTCCGGTACATGGTGTTGTCCGCGCCCGGGCAAAGCCCCCGCGCCCCCGGCCGCGGCGGGGACCGGCGGGGCACCGGCCGCGGATCAGCGGATCAGCAGCCGCACCTCCACCGTCGCCGCCACCGGCCGGCCGCCCTCCAGCGCCGGGAACCACCGCCAGCCCCGCACCCCGCCCAGCACTGCCGCGTCGAGCCTCGGGCCGGGGCCGGGCACGGCGATCTCGGCGCGGGCGCTGCCCGGCGCCACGGCGAAGCGCAGCACCCGCGCGGCGCCGAGATAGAGGCGGCGCAGCTCCTCCGGCAGCGCCGGGTCCGGCCACGGGATGGCGCGCTCCAGCCGCCCCAGCCAGGCCGGTCGTCCGCCCCGCAGCGGGCTGTCCAGCGGACGGCCCGGCGGGCGGTGCGGTGCCCCCCGGCCAGGGCCTTCACGCAGCCGGCCGCCAGGCGGCGCCCGGAGCGCCCCGATCCTGCCGCGACACCATCCTGCTGCCCCGTCCCCATCATCGCCCCCCGGCACGAATCAGTCACCCATTCAGCAAAATGAATCCGAGGCTACATTTGGGCAAGCGGCGTCGCAGGCGCCATAATGGTGGCCGATGATGACGGTATCGGAGGCCGGGACCGGTCGCGTGGTGACAGAGGCAGAACAGGCGGCAGCGGAGCAGCGCGGCACGGAGCCGCCGCCGGCCGAACAGGCGACCCGGCACGCCCAGGCGCGCAAGGCCCGCGCCGGCGCGCTGCTGGAGGACTATGTCGAGCTGATCGACGACCTGATCGCCGCCGAGGGCGAGGCACGGGCGATCGACATCGCGCGCCGCCTCGGCGTCAGCCACGCCTCGGCGATCAAGGCGATCGCGCGCCTCAAGCGCGAGGGGCTGGCGAGCGCCAAGCCCTATCGCGGCGTGTTCCTGACCGAGTCAGGCCGCCTGCTGGCCGAGCGGATGCGCGCCCGCCATCGGCTGGTGGTGGACCTGCTCTGCGCCGTCGGCGTGCCGCGGGAGGTGGCCGAGACCGACGCCGAGGGCATCGAGCACCACGTCAGCGACGCCACCCTCGCCGCTTTCCGCCACTTCCTCAGGCGCGAGGGCTGACGCCGGCCCCGGCCTGCCGGCGCCGCGCCACACGCCCCCGTGCCTTTGACCACCGTGCCTTTGACCACCGTGCCTTTGACCACCGTGCCTTTGACCACCGTGCCTTTGACCACCGTGCCCCACCGGGGTACTGGCCCTGCACCACGACCGTTCACGGGCGTCCGTCCAGGGGAGAACCATCTCGATGCCACAACATCCGACCCGCCGACGCAATTTCCTTGCGCTGGGCGGCGCCGCCCTGGCCACTCCCCTGGCCGCCCCCGCCCTGCTCCGCCCCGCCCTGGCCCAGCCCGCCTTCCCGAACCGGCCGGTGCGCCTGCTGGTGCCCTACGGCGCCGGCGGCACCACGGACGTGCAGATGCGCGCCCTGGGCGAGGCGGCGGCGCGCCGCTTCGGCCAGCCGGTGGTGATCGAGAACAAGCCCGGCGCAGGCGGCATCCTCGCCGCGCAGGCGCTGCTGACCGAGCGGCCCGACGGCCACACCTTGGCGCAGATGCCGGCGCCGGTGTTCCGCTACCCCGTCATGGCGCAGCGGCCGCCCTTCGACCCGATGACGGACTTCACCTGGGTCATCCAGCTCACCGGCTACCTGTTCGGCGTCGCGGTGCGCCCCGACGCGCCTTGGAAGACCTTCGGCGAGCTGCTGGACGACGCGAAGGCCAATCCGGGCAAGATCAACTACGGCACGCCGGGCGTCGCCACCTCGCTGCACATCACCATGGAGCAGATCGCGGGGATGCGCGGCATCGACTGGACGCACGTCCCCTTCCGGGGCGTCGCCGAGAACATGACGGCGCTGCTCGCCGGCCAGATCGACGTGATGGCGGATTCGAGCGGCTGGGCCCAGCTCGTGCAGGACGGCCAGCTGCGGCTGCTGGTCACCTGGGGCGCCGAGCGCGCGAAGCGCTTCCCCGAGGTGCCGACGCTGCGCGAGAGCGGCGTCGATCTCGTCTCCACCTCGCCCTTCGGCCTCGCCGGGCCGAAGGGGCTGAGCCCCGAGACGGTGCGCGTGCTGCACGCCGCGCTGAAGGAGGCGCTGTTCGACCCCTCGCACCTCGCGATCCTCGACCGCTACGACATGGAGGTGGCCTATCTCGGGCCGGAGGACTACGCGGCCGCCGCCAGGCAGCAATACGAGACCGAGCGCGCGACGATCCGGCGCCTCGGGCTGCGCCTGTAGCGCCCGCGGGATCGCGCCGCCCGGCCGGCCACGCCCCGGCCGGCCCGGGCCGGCGGCGGCGGCAGGCAGGGTGCCGCCCACTCATGCTCCGCTGGCGCTCCCATGGCCGGCATGCCTCTCCGGCCCGGCGCACGGGCCGCCCCGCCGACCCCGCGCGCCATGCCGCCCCGCACCCTGGCCCTGACGCGGTCCTCCCCCGGGCCGACACGGCGCCGCCCCGTAAGCCAGCGCCCCCGCCCCTACCGCAGCCCCGCGAAGAACGCCCGCAGCAGCGCCCCCGCCTCGCCCTCCCGCACCCCGCCCACCACCTCCGGCGCGTGGTGGCAGGCGGCCGACGCATACAGCCGCGGCCCGTGCTCCACCCCGCCGCCCTTCGGGTCGTAGGCGCCGAACACCACCCGCCGCACCCGGAAGAAGGAAGCCGCCTGCGCGCACATCGGGCACGGCTCCAGGGTCACCGTCAGCGTGCAGTCCGGCAGCACCTTGTCGCCCCGCGCCGCCGCCGCCGCGCGCAGCGCCAGCATCTCGGCATGCGCCGAGGGGTCCCGCCGCGCCTCCACCTCGTTGCCCGCGCACGCCAGCACCCGCCCAGCGGCATCCGTCACCACCGCCCCCACCGGCACCTCGCCGCGCGCCCCGGCCGCCCGCGCCTCGGCCAGCGCCAGCGCGATCGGCGGCTCGTCGCCCCCCCGCCGGCCCGCCCCCGTCTCGCCGCCCCTCATGCCCCTGCCCTATGCTGCGCGCCTGCGACACCCATCGGAGGAACCGACCGCATGAGCACCGACAGGCCGATCAGCGCCTTCCCCGTCCCGCCCCTCGCCGAGCTGCCGGAGGACATCCGTGCGCGCATCCTCAAGGTGCAGGAGAAGTCGGGCTTCATCCCCAACGTGTTCCTGATGCTGGCCTACCGCCCCGAGGAATTCCGGGCCTTCATGGCCTACCACGACGCGCTGATGGACAAGAGGACCGGCCTCACCGCCGCCGAGCGCGAGATGATCGTCGTCGCCGTCTCCATCGCCAACCAGTGCCAGTACTGCGTCGTGGCGCACGGCGCGATCCTGCGCGTCCGCGCCAAGAACCCGCTGATCGCCGACCAGGTCGCCGCCAACTGGCGCAAGGCCGACATCACCCCGCGCCAGAAGGCGATGCTCGGCTACGCGATGAAGGTCGCCCAGGCCGCCAACGAGATCGGCCCCGAGGACCGCGCCGCGCTGGAGCAGCACGGCTTCACCGCCGACGAGGTCTGGGACATCGCCGCCATCGCCGCCTTCTTCGGCATGTCCAACCGCCTCGCCAACGCCACCAGCCTGCGCCCCAACGACGAATTCTACGCGATGGGCCGCGGCTGACACGATCGGCGGGAGAACCCGCCGCGGAACCGATCGCCCGGATCGCGCCGCGGCCCACCGCCCCGCCACCCGCCGATCGGGCCGCGGCAACGGCGCTGCCGGGCGGCATCATGCCGCCCCGACGCCCCCGCGCCACCCCCACGGCGCAGCGGGCCGGCGGCAGGGCGGCGCGGCGTCACCCGTCGACGAGCGCGGCCACCGCGTTCTTGGCCGCCTCGCCGAAGGTCGGGTGGATGGCGATGGCGCGCAGCATCTCCCGCGCCGTCGCCCCCGCCACCATCGCCTGCGTGAAGAGCTGCACCACCTCCGCCCCCTCCGCGCACAGCACGGCGGCCCCCAGGATCTCGCCCGTCCCCGCATCCGCCACCACCTTGACGAAGCCCTCGGTGCGGCCGATCTCGCGCGCCTTGCCGCTGTCGCGCATCCGGTAGCGGCCCACCCGCACCGCACGCCCCGCCGCCCGCGCCTGCGTCTCGCTCAGGCCGACGCGGCCCAGCTCCGGCTCGGTGAAGATCGCGTAGGGAACGACACGTTCCGTGGTCGCGGTCCCGTCCCCCAGGAACCGGTCGCGCAGCACGCGGAAATCGTCATAGGCCGCGTGCGTGAACTGCGCCCCGCCCCGCAGGTCGCCCGCCGCGTACAGCCCCGGCACGCCGGCGCACAGGCCCCCGTCCACCGCGACCACGCCACGCTTGCCGGGCACCACGCCCAGCGTCTCCAGCCCCAGCCCGTCGCTGTTGGCCTCGCGCCCGGCGGCCAGGAACAGGTGCGTCCCCTCCACCACCTCGCCGCCCCGCAGATGGACGCGCAGCCCCTCGCCCTCCGGCACGGCGCGCACTGCCTCGACGCCCAGCCGCACCTCCACCCCGTCCGCCTCCAGCGCGTCGCACAGCGCCTCGGCCACGTCCGGATCCTCGTGCTCCGCCAACCGCTCTCCCTGCTCCAGCACCGTCACCTCGGCGCCGAGCCGCCGGAAGCACTGCGCCATCTCCAGCGCGATGGTCCCCCCGCCGAGGAACACCAGGTGCCCCGGCAGCGCCTCCAGCCCGACCCAGCTCTCGGAATCGACCAGCGGCACCGAATTCAGCCCCGGCAGCGGCGGCCGCGCCGAGCGCGTGCCGGTGTCGAGCACCACCCGCTCGGCCAGCACCACGTCCCCGCCCGCGCGCAGCCGGAACAGCCCGTCCCGCCGCCCCTCCAGCCGGGCCTCGGCGCAGAGCAGGCGCGGATTGTCCCGCCCCCGGAAGCTCTCCTCCAGCGAGCCGCGCGACTCCGCCACGAGGCGGCGCGCCCGCGCCATCACCGCCGCGAAGTCCACCGCCACCGACGGAATGCCCACCCCCATCGCCCCCGCCCGCCGCGCCGCGGCGGCAAGGCGCGCCGAGGCGATCACTGCCTTGCTCGGCGTGCAGCCGAAATTGACGCAGGAGCCGCCGAGATGCCGCCGCTCCACCAGCACCACCAGCCGCCCCGCCTCGGCCAGCGCCCGCGCCAGCGGCACCCCCGCCTGCCCGGCGCCGACGATCGCGGTCTCCGTCCTGATCTCGGCCATGCCTCTCCCTCGTCCCGTCCCGCCCCGGCAGGGAAAGCGTGGCGCGGCGGCGGTTGTTCGGCACCCCGCCGCTCAAAACGGCATCAGGCCCCGATCCCGCACCGCGCCGGGGAACACCCGAGCCGCCCGGGCGCTTGCACCGCGACGCGGCCGGCGCCCAGCAGCCCGGCCGCCCCCACCCCGAGGCGGGCAAGGTTGGCGCATGGCGGCGGAAGCGGCGGCGGAATGGGATGCGGTGGTGATCGGCGGCGGCCCGGCGGGACTCAGCGCCGCGCTGGTGCTCGGCCGCTGCCGGCGCCGCGTGCTGCTCTGCGACGCGGGCGACCACCGCAACGACCGCTCCCGCGCCATGCACGGCTTCCTCACCCGCGACGGCACCCCGCCCGCCGAGTTGCGCGCCCTCGGCCGCGCCGAGCTGCGCCGCTACCCCGGCATCGAGCTGCGCGACACCGCCGTAACCGCCCTCGAACGCACCGGACCCACCGGCTTCACCGCCCGACTCGCCGACGGCGCCACCGCCCGAGCCCGCCTCGTCCTGCTCGCCACCGGCGTCACCGACGTGCTCCCCGATCTCCCCGGCCTCGCCGCCATCTATGGCACCACCGCCTGGGTCTGCCCGATCTGCGACGGCTGGGAACACGCCGACCAGCCCCTCGCCGTCTACGGCCGCGGCCGCGAAGGCTACCGCATGGCGCTGGAGATACGCGGCTGGACCGCCGACCTCGCCCTCTGCACCGACGGCCCCGCCGGCCTGGACGAGTCCGAACGCGGCCGCCTCGCCCGCAACGGCATCGCCCTGCGCGAGGAACGCATCGCCACCCTGGAATCCGAATCCGGCCGCCTCCGGGCCATCCGCTTCGCCACCGGCGACACGCTGCCCCGCGCCGGCCTGTTCCTCGCCGTCGAATGGCGCCAGGGCGCCGACTTCGCCGAACGCCTGGGCTGCGCCATGACCGACCAGGGCTGCGTCGCCGCCGGCCGCCACGAGACCACCGACATCCCCGGCCTCTTCGTCGCCGGCGACGCCTCCCGCGGCCTGCAACTCGCCGCCGTCGCCGTGGCCCAGGGCGTCACGGCCGCCTTCGAGATGAACGCGGCACTGCTGCGAGCGGACCTGGTGGACTGATTTTTGGTATCTCGTTCGTTGAAGCCCCGGGGCGCCGCCCCGGACCCCGGCAGGAGGGCGTTGCCCTCCTGCACCACCCACCAAGGGCCACAGGGCCCTTGGAACCCAAATAGAACATCAACGATTAGCGCTTATCATGAGCTGGGAATTTTTTGACTTTAAGTATATAGCGCGGTATTTACTCGCCTGAGAATATGGCCTCATCTATTAGTCCATTTGAAATCGCGTTTTTGAGCAGCAAGCTTGCGCCGCGCTGCCGTTCGATAAGTACCTCGACTCGATACCTTGCACGAGTTATGGCTACATATAAGCGATTATGCGATGCATAAGACAAAAAATTTCGACTATCCAAAGATTCACTAGTGTAGGCTGGCGGAACACGCCCTTCGTCTACTCCCAGCAACATAACTGCATGAAATTCAAGCCCTCCAACGTAGTCAGGCGTCGTAAGTATATAACGGCCAGCAATCAACGCACGCTTAACTGCTTCGGTATCACCACGCTCTTTTAAAATTTCAACCGGCTTATTGCGCGCCGCAACAAACAACTGCATTTCCTTAAATAGATCGTCGCTAAAAGCAACAAGCGCAATGTTGCCGCGCGGCACATTTAATTCACGAGCAATTTTCTCAGCCCTAGCAAAAGATCCTTCAATAATCACCTCGTCATTGTCGCATAGCCATTGGATGGGCCGAGCGCACATTCGTTCCTCAGCAATGGTGAAAGTGCTATTTGCAAGCCGTAGCGGATCATTGAAGTTCGTAAAAAGTGTTGCGCCGGCGGCAGTTACTGAAAATGCAAGATCGACAATTTCCGGCGAACATCTAAAAACACTAATTACTTCAGTTTTACTGAATGGCGGAGCATCATCAGATAATGTGAGAGCATGGTCGAATGATTCATCTGTCCAGCCTCTATCTCCGATAGCCTGCGCTCGATCCACTGAATAAGCAATTGGATAAGAGGCTTCCTGTCTCGGAAGGTGATGAAACAACGATAGTTCATTTAAATTAAATAGGTGAGTTTCATCTATAAAAATGCTATCATAACCTTCTCTCAGTCTGCGACGCCGCCAAATTGGAGTGTTGAGTTGTCCTATAGTTGTTAATACGATATCATCAGTGTCGAATTGCGCCGATTGTTGTAGTTGTTTCTGATAGCGCTTGAATATTTGCCACACAAAGCTGCGATCATTAGCTTCCTCCACGGGCAATCCATATTTAAGCCTCGGCATTTTCCGATAGCTATCGAGCTTCTCTTCAGATCGCCCCTTAATAATAACACTGATTTCATGAGCAATTATTTCCGCCGCAGTCCATTGATCAGAATTCGTCAAAAAATACCCAAATGAAGGAGATAAGAAGCGCTGGTGAGTTGGAAAATCCTCTTTCATTGCAGCCACGAATGCCTCGTGAACATAAAGCAATTGAAGTTGTTTAGACTCCATAGCATCACGATCAATGAACTCACTCTCTGAAATATCTTGCCGAAGAAGCTCTCCGCATAATTGCTGCAACGTTATTATTTTGAGGCTCTGGCGAGAGAGGTTTTTTTCGCCGTCCTCGAAGTGGTCTTCATCGTTTGTTTCAAACACGCTTTGAACTGAACGGCGAGTTGCATCACTATGGGTAACGAATAAGGCTCGCTCTTCACGATTCATATTTTTGGAATTTTTTAAAGAGGTGATGCACTTAAGTATCAAACAAAGTGTCTTTCCAGTTCCTGCAGGACCTTCAATCCGGTGTGGCGCATCCAATTCTGAATCTACAAACTCCTTTTGGCGAGTAGTCAATAAGTGACGCCATCTTTCGTAACCCTGATATGGCTCAAGCTTGTTCGCTGGCGCATCAAGTGCCGTAACTGAAATCGACGTTATCTTTGGCTTTTCTGGTGTCGGAGTTATTTTTGACTGATTGATTGCCGGAAGTATCTCCAGAAACTTCCGAAAATTTGTAACTCGCACGTCTTCGTGTGGACCGCCAGAGTCATCAGTCCCACATCTATAAACCAAAACAAATCTCGCTTCATCGCCTCGTTTTGCTAGTCTTTTACTGTCTGGAGACAACTCCAATGATACTCGTACGGACGTGCGCTGGCTAATTGGGTATGGAAAAACGACGGCTTTAGTGGACGTCGTTAGGAATCGCTCATTAGAGCTGGGCTTAAGATTCGCCCACATTTTTGCACAGAAGCGCAAAGTCTTTTGCAAATGCAAAAGAACCTCGGCCGGTCGATAGCGGCCACCAAAAATACCCGAGGCCTCGACATCAAAGACAATATATTGAGATGGTCCGCTTGGCACTACGCCTATAACACAGCCGTCCTCGAATTGATATAAAATTAATTTGCTATTGATTTTTGGAGTTGGTAGCCGGCCCATTAGAAAATCTGCAAACGCGACACCCGCTTCAAAATCCATTGATTGGAGAAATCGGTCGGAAATTATTTCCTCAACCGCTTGACGGCTAATACCAAGAAACTTCATGCTGAGAACCTCCGAAAGCTGGGTTGACGTTGGCATAGCTCTTGTGTGTATTCAGGGGAAATATCAGGAATACCTATTCTCCCAAAAAGATTTGAGAAAATTTGCATCATGTGTTCCACATGAGGAGACTCTAATACTGACACAGCCATTGCAACATCGTCTCTCAGTATGTTTAATAGACCTTTATGGATTGGCTGCGTTCTGCACATTTCCTCAAAATCTGAGTATTTTATCCCATGCCGAATTAGTGTGTTAATAATTTCACGACGTATATGATGGACTTCTCGCAAGAGAACAACATAACCAGCGTCATCTCCATCCAGCTCAATGGATTTTAGAAAGTAATATCCTGAAAGTTTTTGTTGAGCAAGCTCTTTCACTACTCTTTCCGAAAGCGTTGGTTCTATTGCCGACAAGTGGAAAAATGGAGCATCTAGAGCTCTCAAGTTTTCTGCTTCTCTTATTTTTTCCCATTTTTGGCACAATCCCTCAAATTGTTTCCTTGCCCCTAAGATCTTTTTGTCACCAACGATCGGGAAAAGTGTTTTCAATATAATATCGGGCTCTTGGCTATCCAAAATCGACGTAGAAAAATCAGCCGTCCTGAGTACATTGCGCATTCTATTCGAAATTTCACCATATAGCCGCTCGGTCAAAATCAGAGTTCCATCTCGATTTATCCATTCATCCAGGGGCACGACGGGAAGATAATTATATATCTGCGTTTTCTCGTTCATCACATCACATCGAGCGGTAATAATCAAACCATAGGTTTTGCATTTATCGTAATCTTCAGCAATCCCGCCACAGAATATCGTTCCCTGTGTAGGGCGCGTATATGAAGGGAAAGAAAGTGGTTCTTTCAAAGCTGACCTGCCGCATCTATGGTTACCCAATCTAAGTATGTTTATCATTGCAATTCAAGTCAGTTCCTGATATGTTCTTGATCCTACCTTAAAGGTAAGGACGCGCCATGCCCCACCTCACCCCACCCCGCCGCTGGCAACCCCTCACCGACTCCCAATACGCCGCCCTCGCCCCCCACCTCCACGCCCCCACCCGCTCCCCCGCCGGCCGCCCCACCGACACCCGCCGCCACCTCGACGCCCTCTTCTTCACCGCCACCGCCGCCTGCCCCTGGCACGCCCTACCCGCCGCCTATGGCCGCCCGGACACCGCCTCCCGCCACGCCCGGCGCCTCGCGGCATCCGGCCTCTTCCAGCGCCTCCTTACCGCCCTCGCCTCCCGCCACTGCCCGCCCGCGCTCCGCGAGATCGCGCACGACATCGTCGCCGCCGCCCGGCGCGCCACCCGCCTCCGCTCGGTCGGCCTGCACCTGATCGCCCTCGCCCGCCGCCTCGGCTTCCTGTCCGTCCTGCCCGGCCCGCCCCACTGGGTGCCCGATCCGGATTTGTCCGGAACCGCCACCACCCTCGCCGACTCCCTCATGCGCCGCGCCGCCGCCCACCCCGAGGCTCGCCCCGACCCCGCACTCTTCCACGCCGCCCGCGCCCTGCTGCGTGCCGCCGGCGGCCGCGCCCGCCTCCCCCGCCGCTTCCACCCCGTCTGAACCCCGCGCCGATGCCCCGCCCCGGCCCCCACGCCAGCCCCGGGCGCACCGCGCCCCACCCCGCTGGCCACCCCGCTGGCCGCCCCGCTGGCCACCCCGCTGGCTGCCCCTCTGGCCACACCGCTTGCCCGCCGCCCCGCGCAACCGCTACCACCCGGCCATGAGCCAGCCCCGCCCCGCATCCCGCCCCGTGATCGGCGTCACCCTCGATGCGGAGCAGCCCGGCGGCTACTCCAAGCTCCCCTGGTACGCGCTGCGGCAGAACTACTTCGACGCCATCGCCGCCGCCGGCGGCCTCCCCGTCGCCCTGCCCCACGCGCCGGACCTCGCCAACGACTACCTCGACCGGCTGGACGGCCTCGTCGTCACCGGCGGCGCCTTCGACGTGGACCCCGCCCTCTACGGCGGCGGCCCCCTCCACCCCACCGTCGCCCTCAAGCCCGGCCGCACCGAATTCGAGCTGGCCGCGACGCGCGAGGCCCTGCGGCGGGACATGCCCGTGCTCGGCATCTGCGGCGGCCAGCAGCTCCTCGCCGTCGCCTTCGGCGGCACCCTGCACCAGCACATCCCCGATGCCGTCCCCGGCGCCCTGCCGCACGAGCAGCCCAACCCCCGCACCGAGCCCGGCCACGAGATCGCCGTCGCCGAGGGCACCCTCCTCGCCCGCATCGTCGGCCGCCCCCGCATGGCGGTGAACTCCGCCCACCACCAGGCCGTGGACCGCCCCGGCGAGGGCGCCCTGGTCAACGCCACCGCGCCGGACGGCGTGGTGGAAGGCGTCGAGCACCCCGCCTACCGCTTCGCCCTCGGCGTGCAGTGGCACCCCGAATACGCCGTGGACCCCGCCGACACGCTGATCTTCGACGCCTTCGTCGCCGCCTGCGCCGAGCGGGCCGCCCGCCGATGACCGCCCCCGCCGACGACGAGCCCGCCGCCCCGCCCGCCGGCACCGCCGGGTCCCGCGACGTCGCGTCCGCTCGCGCCGATGCCGCCGGCACCGAGGCGGCCACCGCCTCCGGCCACGCCGCCGGGGCCCACGCCGTCGCGGCCACCGCTGACGACGCCACCGCCGACGACACCACCGCCGACGCGGCCAGCGCCGACGACGCCACCGCCGACGACGCCACCGGGCCGGCCGCCCCGGAACTCCCGGAAACCGCGCCCGAACCCCGCGGCGAGCGCATCGCCAAGTGGCTCGCCCGCGCCGGCATCGCCAGCCGCCGCGACGCCGAGGCGATGATCGCCGCCCGCCGCGTGCGCCTGAACAACCACGTGGTCGATACCCCCGCTACCTTCGTGAAGCCCGGCGACCTCGTCGCCGTGGACCGCAAGCCCGTCTCCGCCCCCGAGCGCACGCGCCTCTTCCGCTACCACAAGCCCGCCGGCCTCGTGACGACCCACCGCGACCCCGAGGGCCGCCCCACCGTCTTCGACAGCCTCCCCCCCGGCCTGCCGCGCCTCGTCTCCGTCGGCCGCCTCGACCTCAACTCCGAGGGCCTGCTGCTGCTCACCAATGACGGCGCCCTGGCCCGCCGGCTGGAGCTGCCCGCCAATGGCTGGCTACGCCGCTACCGCGTCCGCGTCCACGGCGCGGTGGACGAGGGCGTCCTCGCCGGTCTCTCGCGCGGCATCGTCGTCGAAGGCGTCGCCTACGGCCCCATCGAGGCCGGCCTCGACTCCCGCCAGGGCTCCAACGCCTGGCTCACCGTGGCCCTGCGCGAGGGCAAGAACCGCGAGGTGCGCCGCGTCATGCAGCACCTCGGCCTGCACGTCACGCGCCTGCTGCGCACCGCCTACGGCCCCTTCCAGCTCGGCGCCCTGCCGCGCGGCGCGGTGGAGGAGGTCAACCCGAAGGTCCTGCGCGAGCAGCTCGGCGACCCCGCCCCGCCCCGCCCGGGCCGCGACGCCACCCCTGCCCCGCCGCCCCGCCCCGCCGCGAAGCGTGCCCCGCCCGCCCGCCGCGCCGCGGCGCGCCCCCCGCGCTAGATGCGCCCCCCGCCGCCCGCCCGCTCGATCCGGAACGACGCCCCGACCGCCCCCGCGCCACTGTCGACGGGCCGGCCTCCCTTCGCGGGCACGCCCTAGCCGCATGCGCATCATCGCCGGCCGCCACCGCGCCCGCCGCCTCTCCGCCCCCGCCGGCGCCGCCACCCGCCCGACCGCCGACCGCATACGCCAGGCGCTGTTCGACATGCTCTGGCACGCGCCCTGGGGCGGGCGCGGGCTGATCGAGGGCGCCACCGTGCTGGACGCCTTCGCCGGCACCGGCGCGCTGGGTCTGGAGGCCCTCTCGCGCGGCGCCGCGCATGCCACCTTCATCGAGAACGACCGCGCCGCCCTCGCCGCGCTGCGCGCCAACATCGAGGCCTGCCGGGAGTCCCCGAATGCCACGGTGCTCGCCGCCGACGCGACGCGCCCGCCCCGCGCCCCCGCGCCCTGCGGCCTGGTCCTCCTCGATCCGCCCTACGGCAAGGATCTGGTGCCGCGCGCCCTGGACGCGCTCGGCGGCGCCGGCTGGATCGCGCCCGGCGCGTTGGTCTGCGCCGAGGTGGCGGCGGCCGAGACGCCGGAGCTGCCGGGCTTCGAACCCCTGGCCGAGCGCGCCCACGGCGCCGCGCGGGTCCTGGTGCTGCGCCGGTGCTGACGCCCGCGCGCCGGCCGCGCGGCCGGTCGCCCGCCGATCGGCATGCCGCCGCTCAGTCGGTCACGCAGACCATGCAGCCGTTCGACTGGATGAAGTGGCCGTTGTTGATCGCGCAGAGGCGACGCTGCTGCAGGTCGTCGCACTGCGCGCCGCGCGCCATCGGCCGGTACGGCACGACGGGCGCCGGCCCCGGCATGCCGCCCTGCATGGGTGCCGGCGGCGCCTCGTTGACGATCAGCAGCGGCGGCACCTGCTGCTGCAGCATGACCGGGTTCGGATCGCGCGATTCCGTGGCGGTGGTGCCGGTGGCGAGGTCCTGCACCGCCAGCGTGTCGGGCGCGACGAAGCGCACGAGGCTGGACGAGGCCGGCGGCACCTGGAAGGGCTGGCAGTTGTCGGCCATGCCCGGCGCGCGATGGCAGATACGCTGCGGCATGACGCTGGTGAGCCGGGTGTCGATCCGCCACACCCCCGGCCCCGCCGGGCTGACGGTGTAGCGGGCGGTGAGCCGGATGAAGACGCCGTTCGGCAGGCGCGCGACGGCGAGCAGGTTGCCGTCGGGCCCGTAGTACTCGGTGCCCTGCGCCACGCCGCCGCCGACCGGCCGCGCGCCGCTCCAGGCGCCGGCGAGGTTCGGCGCCGCGCCCGGCGCGCCGCCCTGGTAGCCCGGCGCCGGCTGGCCGTAGGGCGTCGGCGCCTGCCAGGGCTGCTGCCCCTGATAGGCCGGCTGCTGCTGGCAGCAGGGCTGCTGCGCCCGTACCGGGGCATCCGCCGCCAGGACCAGCCATCCCGCCAGCAGCCCGGCCCCGATTCGCGCGCAACGTCCCATGCCGGCTATCCCGTGATGCGGTGTCGCCGCGAGACTGGGCGATGTCACCTGCTCGGAAGCGGGCGGAAACGTGACAATCGCCCCAGGATCGGCCGGCGCGGCCGGACGCCGCCGCGCCGCGTCAGCGCCCCAGCAGCGGGGCGTAGTCGAAGGCCGGGAAGTCCACCGGCGGCGGGCGGCGCAGCGCGGGGTCCTCGGCGATCCGGGCCAGGATCGCGGCGGCCGCCGGCACGTCCGCCTCGGCCCAGCGAGCGCCGGGGATCGCGTAGGTGTCCTGCGGGTCCTCGGCCGGGACGAGCCGGTAGGGCACCGCATGCGCGCCGGGGCCGCGCATGAAATCCGTGTTGCCCGACCAGCCCGTCGCCACCACCGGGCGCCCCAGCCGCATCGCCTCGGCCACGGCGAAGCCGAAGCCCTCGGCCCGGTGCAGCGAGACCACGGCGTCCGAGGCGGCCATCAGCGCCCAGAGGTCGCGCCGGTCCAGCGCCGCGTCCAGCACCCGCACGTTGGGCCGCGCCGCGGCCGCCGCCGCCACCTCGGCCCAGGGCGCGCCGGCGAAGCCGGTGCCGTGCGTCTTGAGCAGCAGCAGGCGGTCGGGCCGGTCGCCGAAGGCCAGCGCATGCGCCCGGATCGCCGCCAGCGGGTTCTTGCGCGCGATGGAGGAGGAGGCGTCGAACAGGCAGAGCGAGACGAAGGCGTCGTCCGGCAGCCCGAAATCCGCCCGGCCCAGCGCCGAAGGGTCCGGCGCCGGCACCGGGCAGGGCACGACGTGGACCGGAACCCCGCCCGCCATCTCCCGCACCGCCGAGGCGGTGAAGCGGCTGCTGACCCAGACCTCGTGCGCGAAGCGGAAGCCCGGGCGCCAGTCGGCGGGCAGCACCGGCAACTCCCAGTTCCACACCCCGATCACCCGCTTGCCGGCCACGGCCGCACGGCCGAGCGCCAGCATCGCCCAGCCCATCATCGGGCCGTTCACGTGCACCAGCAGCGTGCCGGGGCCGGGCGGCACCACCGGGCGGGGCCGGGCCGGGTCGCGCGGGGCGCCCTGCTTCAGCGCGGCGGTGAGGTCGGCCTCGTGCGGGTCGTAGCCGGCCTCGCGCAGCGCACGAGCCAGGCGGCGGGCGGCGGCGCCGAGACCGGTGGGGGCGCCCAGGAAGCCGGCGACGGTGACGCTGCCGCCGCCGTCCGGCATCGGCCGTTCGGGCCGCGGGGCGAGCAGCGCGGTGCCGCCGAACAGGGCGGCGCGGCGGGCGTCGCGCGGGAGGAGGCGCCAGGCGCGGTGGAGGAGGCTCATCGGCGGGGGCCGGGCGGCGGCGCGGTGCGGGGGCTTCGCCCCTGCGACCCCTTGCCAAGGAGGGCGCTGCCCTCCTTGGATATTCTCCCGCCCCAAGGGCCATTGGGGGGCGCCCCCCCCTTGGACCCCCCTTTCCGGGAAGGACATCCGGACCGTTTCGACATCCGGAGTCCAAACGAACAGAGGTCCAGGAGGGCCTCGCCCTCCTGGCGGATGGGGTCTGGGGAAGGCAGAGCCTTCCCCAGGGGCCGGACGTCGAGCCCTACGCCCCAGGCCATTCCACCGCCGGCGCCACCGCCGCGCGGCATTCGCCGAAGCCGATCGGCACCGCCCCCGGCGCGTGCGCCTTCGCGCGGAAGATCACC
>NZ_JALPRX010000096.1 GCF_023223525.1 Roseomonas acroporae
CGGATGGGGTGCGGGGAAGGCAGAGCCTTCCCCGGGGGGAAGGGGTCCGGGGAAGGCGCAGCCTGCCCCGCTGCGGCCCCGATGCCGGCCGTCAAAGCGCGCCGCCGCGCTTCGCCTTCTCCACCAGCTTCGTGGTGCTGTTGCCCGGCACGAGGTCGAGCAGCACCACCTGCCCGCCATTGGCGCGCACGAATTCGCCGCCCACCACCTCCTCCAGGCGGTAGTCGGCGCCCTTGAACAGCATGGCCGGGCGCAGCGCGGTGATGAGCTCCAGCGGCGTGTCCTCGCCGAACAGCACCACCGCGTCCACGCTGGCCAGCGCCGAGAGCACGGTGGCGCGGGCATCCTCGGACTGGATCGGGCGGGTCTCGCCCTTCAGGCGGCGCACCGAGGCATCGGTGTTGAGCCCCACCACCAGCCGGTCGCAGTGCCGGCGCGCGGCGGCCAGGATGCGGACATGGCCGGGGTGCAGCAGGTCGAAGCAGCCATTGGTGAAGCCGACCTTCAGCCCGGCCCCGGTCCAGCCCGCGACCAGCGCGGCGGCGGCCGCGCGGTCCACCACCTTGTCGTCCATCTCGGGCGGGACGGGCTCGGGCTGGGCGTGGCGGGCGTCGCGCTCCAGCTCGGCGCGGATCTCGGCCTGGGTGGCGGTGGCGGCGCCGACCTTGGCCACCACGATGCCGGCCGCGACGTTGGCCAGCTCGGCGGCCGTGGTCAGCGGCAGGCCGGCGGCGAGCGAGGCGGCGAGCAGCGCCACCACCGTGTCGCCGGCGCCGGAGACGTCGGAGACCTCGCGCGCCCGGGTCGGGATGTGGACGGCGGGCTGCTCGCCGGCGAAGACCACCGACATGCCCTCCTCCGAACGGGTCAGCACGATGGCCTCCAGGCCGAGCCCGGCGATCAGGCGGCGCGAGGCGGCGAGCATGGCCTCGATGCCGGAATCGCGCGGGATGCCGGCGGCGGCGCAGAGCTCGGCGCGGTTCGGCGTGATGAGCGTGGCGCCCGCGTAGCGGCTCCAGTCCGTGCCCTTGGGATCGACGATCACCGGCAGGCCGCGCCCGCGCGCGAGGGCGATCAGGCGCCGGGGCGTGTCGCCGGCCAGCACGCCCTTGCCGTAGTCGGAGAGCACGACGAGGCGGACGCTGCCGAGCAGCGCCTCCAGATGCGCCACCACCTGGTCGCAGTCGGGCGCGCCGAGCGGGGCCTGCTCCTCCCAGTCCACGCGCAGCATGGCGTGGCTGCCGGCGAGGAAGCGGGTCTTGGCGGTGGTGGGGCGCTCGGGGTCGCGCACCATGTGGCCGGAATCGGTGCCGGCCTCCTTCAGCAGCGCCGTGACGCGCTCGGCCGTGCGGTCCGTGCCGAGCACGCCGATCAGGGTGGGCGCGGCGCCGACGGCGGCGAGGTTGCGCAGCACGTTGCCGGCGCCGCCCAGCATGTCCGCCTCGCTGCGGGCGCGGAGGACGGGCACCGGCGCCTCGGGCGAGATGCGCTCCGCCGCGCCGAACACGTAGTGGTCGAGCATGACGTCGCCGACCACGGCGACCGGCGTGCCCTGGAGAGCGGTGAGGTGCTGGGAGAGGCTCATGCGTCGGCTCGTCGTGGTGGCGTCGTGTGATCCGGGCGGGGCGCCGGCCGGGATGCGGGGCGGCGCGACGCTTCCGGGTGGCGGGCGGCACCGCCCCGGAGGGCGGAAAAGGGAGGCGGGACGGAGAGGCGGCCGGCCGGGGTGGTCGTCGGGATGGTCGGTTCGGGGCGTCGGCCCGGGGTAGTCAGTGCGGGGCACGGCTCCGGCGGCCCCGGCCCGTTCCCTGATTAGGCGCGGCGGGTCCGGCGGAGATGTGTCATGGCAGCGGGTCAGGGTCCAGCCGGCCAGGGAGAGGCGCCGGGGAGACGCGCTGGGGGGAGAGGCACGAGGGAGACGCGCCGGGGAAGCGCGGGTCGCGAGCCGGGCCGCGGGGGCCGGCCGCGGCCTCAGCCGGCGGCGCGCCCCGCCCCGGCGCCACCCGCGGCCGGCGCGGCGATGCCGGCTCCCGGCAGGTCGCCCGGCGCCAGCCCCTCGCCCGGCGCCGCCTCCAGCGCCGCGACCATGCGGCGCGCCACGGCCTCCGGGCCCAGCATGGCGGCGACGCGGGCGCGGCCCGCCTCGCCGATGCGGCGGCGCAGGGCGGGGTCGGCCTCCAGGCGGCGCAGCCAGTCGGCGGCGGCCTCGACGGAGGGGTCGGCCCATTCGCTGCGCAGGCCGCGATAGGCCGGGGTGTCGTCCTCGGCGCGGATCATGGCGGCGGGGACGAGGCAGGAATCCTCGCCGGCCATGAAATCGACGTTGCCGGACCAGCCGGTGGCCACCACCGGGGTGCCCAGCAGCATCGCCTCGGCGAGCGGGATGCCGAAGCCCTCGGCGCGGTGCAGGGAGAGGTAGACGTCGGCGCCGGCCAGCAGCGCCACGTACTCGTCGCGGCGCAGCGTCGCGTCGGTGAGGCGGATGTTGGGGGCGCCGGCGACGGCCTCGGCCAGCTCCCGCTCCGGCCGGCCGGTCAGGGTGCTGCCGCGCGTCTTGATGACCAGCTCGACGTCGGTGCGGTCGCCGAAGGCGCGGCGGAAGGCGGCGACGGCGGCGAGCGGGTTCTTGCGCACGTAGCCGGAATCGAAGGCGAAGACGAGCAGCACGGTGAAGCGGCGGGAGTCGGCGGGGGCGCGCGGCGGCAGGGTGGCCGGGTCCGGCATGGTCACCGGGTAGGGGATCAGGCGGACCGGGCCGCCGAAGCCGGAGCGGCGCAGGCTGTCGGCCACGAAGCGGCTCGGCGCCCAGACCTCGTGCGGCAGGCGGAAGGCCTTGCGCCAGACCGGCGGCACGATGGGCAGCTCCCACACCCAGTTGCCGATCAGCCGCCGCCCGCGGCCGCTCAGCCCGAGGCGGAACAGCACGATCTGGAATTCGGGCGGGTTGAGATGGACGATCAGCGGCCCGCCGAGGTCGCGCCACTCCATGTTCGGGTGGTCCATCCCGTCCACCTTCACGGTGGGGATGGCGAACATCGCCGTCATGTCGAGCAGGCCGACGCGCCAGCCATTCTCCGCCAGCAGCCGCGCGGCGAGGCGCGCCCCCTCGCCGATCCCGGTGGGCGAGGTCAGCAGGCCGCAGATGGTCACGGTGCGCGCCGTGGGGGGCGGCGGCGCGGCGGAGGGGACGCGCAGCGCCACGGCGAGGTCGCGCACCATCTCCCGCCCGCGCTGCGGCAGGAAATTGCGCACGAGGAAGCGGGCCGGACCCATCAGCAGGGGGCCCGTCAGCAAGGGCGGCGACCCTCCCGGCGCGCGCCCCGGGAGGGGGGCGGGGCATCCTTGGCGGGCATGGCCTGCGGCCGGGCGGTGCGGGCCTGGTCGCGGTGCAGGCCCGGCCGGCGCGCCGGCGGGAGGCGCAGCACGAAACGGGGAGGTTCGGGGAAGGGCTTCATGCGGAAAGCCGCTCCGGCGACGCGACCGGCGATGCCGGCGACAGCATGCGCGCGGCCTGCTCCAGCACCTCGGCGGGCGAGATGCCGCGCATGCAGGCGTGCTCGTTCGGGCAGAGGGCGAGCTGGTCGTAGCCGCAGGGCGAGCAGGGCAGCGGCAGCATCAGCGCCCGGGACCGCGCGCCGCGCGGCCCCCATTGCTGCGGCTGGTGGCTGGCGGAGTAGATGGCGAGCGTCGGCCGGCCGCGGCTCGCCGCCTGGTGCGCCACGCCGGAATTGTTGCAGATCACGAGATCGGCCGCGTCCAGCACGGCGCCGAGGTCGGACCAGCGCGTGCGGCCCGCGAGGCTGACGACGCGATCGGGATCGGCCGCGCGGAGCGGGGCCATCGCCTCGGCCTGAGGCGGGGAGCCGAGCAGGAAGACGCGGCAGTCGAGACGCCGCAGCAGCAGCGCGACCAGCTCCGCGTAGTGCGCCATCGGCCAGTCGCGCAGCGACGAGTTGCTGACCGGCGCGAGCATGATCCGGCGCGTGCCCGGCGGCACGTCGAGCAGCGACGCGATCTCCGGCGAGGCCGGCACGGGGCGCGGCGCCAGCGCCTCGTAGGGATCCGAGGTGCGCTGCCGGATCAGGTCCACGAGCAGCGAGAGCTGCTCGCCGACATGCAGCTCCGCCGGGCGGAAGCGCGCGAGCACCGGCGCGTCGAGGTGCTGGAGATACACTCCGGTGAAGCGCAGCGAGCCGGCGAGCGGCCTGCCGCCGCAGAAGACGCGGAACTCGTACTGCGCCGTCTCGCTGTCGTTGGCGAATTCCAGCGGCCCCACCATGCCGTCGAGGCGCCACATCTGCGCATGGAAGAAGCGCCGGCTGGCGAGCAGGTCGCGCCCGTCGCGCATCACGTCCACCGTGGTCGAGACCTTGCGCGGGCCGGGGACGAAATTGTGCGTGCGCAGGCCGAACCACGCGGCGAAGCGGCCGACCGGCAGCGTCTGGTACGGGCCGAAGACGACGTGGACGTTGGTGGGATCGAAGTGCCCTTCCTGCATGAAGGGCGTGCGCTCGGCCAAGCGGGTGGTGAAGCGGTCCGGCGTCAGCAGCCGCGTGGCGAGGTTCGTCTCGTTCTCGCCCGAGCGCGCGAGCTGCTCGCCGGGAAAGGCCACGTCGAGCATCGGGAAGCGCACCTGCGAGCCGATGCCGCAGCGCAGCCGCGCATCCACCCGCGCCAGCAGCGGCCGCGTGTCGGCATCCACGCGCAGGTCGACGGCGATGTCGAAGTGACCCTCGGTGGCGGCGGCGAACACGTCCCAGCCCTGCACCGGGCGGCCGTTCCAGCCCTCGGCGCGCTCGGGAAAGAAGTCGTAGGTGCGGACATCGTCGAACAGGCCGGAGGCCTCGGCGTTGCCGGCGTTCCAGCGGCCGCAGACGCAGCGTATGTAGGCGTCCGGATGGTTCCGGCGCAGCGCCTGCATCGCCGGCAGGCCGATCACGAAGTCGCCGAAGTGGTCGAGCTTGAACAGCAGGATGTGCAGGCGCCCGGAGACGGGCGGCGCGAAGTCGCGCACCAGGAGCCGCCCTTCCGCGTGCATCCCCGGCGCCGGCTCGGCCGGCGCCTCGGCGGCCAACCGTTCCGGCGCGGCCGCGGATGCCTTGCCCGCGGCCTTGCCCGCGGGCGGCGGCGCCTCGGCCTTCTCCACCACCAGCACCAGCCCGCGGGCGGGATCGGTCGCCGGCGCGGTCGTCCCGGTACCGGCGGCCCGGCCGCCGAGCGCCCCGGCGGGGGCGAGATGGATGATCCGGTAGGCGGTCGGGTCCAGCGCCGCGGCCACCATGTCCACCATGCCGCCGGGGCTCAGGACGGGGCGGTCGGGCGGGGCCTCGGCGGTGTCGGACGGGGCCGCCGTGTAGAGGACGAGGCGGCCGGCCGGCTTGAGCAGGTCGAACCAGTCGCGCAGCGTCCGGTCCGGCTCGGCGAGCGCCGCGAGGTCGGTGCCGGCGAGAACGGCATCGCAGCAGGCGGGCTCCGCCTGCGGCAGGCGCTCCGCCTCGGCGATCTCGACCAGCGTGCGGCCCGCCAGCAGCGTCGCCACCACATCCGCCGCGAGGCTGCCGCCCCGCCCGTCATGGGCGCCCTTCACCTGCTCCGTCGTCATCCCGTTCCGATCAGCGCCGGCCAACCGTGCGCCCCCTGCCCGGCGCCACGCCGCGCCCCGGTTGCAGGCCAACCCGGCCGGGACCGCGCCGGGTCCGGCAGGCGTGGCGTGCCATGGCGCGCCTTGTGGCCGCGCACGGTCCTCGCGGTCAAGCAGGCCGAGGCCGGCGGGACGGGGCAAGCCGGCCTGCCGGCCGGCGCCGCCCGGGGAGAACGGGCGGGATACCCGCCAGGGTTGCGGTTCGCGGGGCCCTGGACCGGCGCACAACCAAAGGGAGAATTTCGGCCGGAGACACGATCGTTTGCGAGCGAATCATCAGGGAGAGCGTGGAATGCAGTCCGAGGAATGCTCGTATTCCGGGTATCGGTAGCGCTCACGCGGTCGAGAGAAGGTGTTAATTATCTGTAATCTTCATACATCGGATTCGTTATATTTTTGACCGTATCGGGAATTATGATCTTTTTTTACCCATCACGTTCCCGTTAGTGTGTTTTTTTAAATATTAAGGCATTTTTCTGGGAAAATAACGGCGTGAAGTAGAATTATATATCTCGTACATTTGATAGATCGTGCCAGACATGAATCGCCTGCCTGGAATTTCATGCTCTCTTTTTCCAGACATTGGTTTGAGACGGTACCTTTGGTAGAGGATTTTCCACCGGCGACCACCAGCGGTAATGCCCCGGGAGCCTGATCCGCTCCGCAAGAGGCATCGCGGCCCGATCCACCTCGCCTCTCCGGGAGGGCGGAAAAGCGGGCACCGCCGGCGCGGCCCCATGGCCGACCTGAATCGAAACAACGCCCCGCCCGCCGCAAGGCGAGCGGCAGCGCGCTTCCTCAACCAGGTGACACGGGGTCGCAACGACCCCTGCCGAGGACCGTCCAGCCATGTCGACCTTCGCCTCCACCTTCACCTACCGGGTCAACGTCAAGGGCGCGACGCTGCCGCTCAGCGGCGACCCGACGAACTGGCCGGGCGCGGTCGGCAACACCGTCACCGGCGGCAGCGGCAACGACCAGATCTGGACCCCCGGCTACGGCGCCACGCTGAACGGCGGCGCGGGCGACGACACCTACTACGTCACCGGCGGCGAGACGGTGGTCGAGGCGGCGAACGGCGGCATCGACACCATCTACACCTACGCCGCCTACAACATCATGCCCGAGAACGTGGAGAACATGGTGCTCTCGACGTGGAGCACCTACGTGAAGGGCAACGCCCTGAACAACCTGATCGCGGGCGGCGACGGCAACC
>NZ_JALPRX010000097.1 GCF_023223525.1 Roseomonas acroporae
CGTCGAGCGCCGTGGTCGGCTCGTCGGCGATCAGCAGCTTCGGGTCGTTGGCCAGCGCCGCCGCGATCATCACCCGCTGCCGCTGCCCGCCGGAAAGCTGGTGCGGATAGGCGCCCAGCCGGTCCGCCGCGTTGCGCAGCCCGGCCCGCTCCAGCAGCGCCACCACCCGCTCGCGCAGCGCCTCGCCGCGCAGCGGCCGGTGCAGCGTCACCGCCTCGCCCACCTGCCGCCCCACCGTGTGCAGCGGGTTGAGCGAGGTCATCGGCTCCTGGAACACCATCCCCGCCGTGCCGCCGCGCAGGCCGCGCATCTCGCGCTCGGAGGCGCGCAGCACCTCGGTGCCGTCGAGCACGATCCGCCCGGCCGGGTTGGTGCCGCCCGGCGGCAGCAGCCGCAGCACGGACAGCGCGGTGAGGGACTTGCCCGAGCCGCTCTCGCCCACCAGCGCCAGCGTCTCGCCCGGGCGTATGGCGAAGGACACGTCCTGCACCACGCGGCGCGGCCCGAAGGCGACGGAGAGCTTCTCGACCGTGAGCAGCGCGTCCCCGCCCATGCGCGCTTCCGTCGGGCCATTTTTCATCACGCCTGGCCCACCTTCGCGTCGGCGCCGCCACCGCCCGCCTGGTCGGCCACCTCCTGCGGCGAGGCCGGCACCGTCGCCGCCTCGGCCGCCGCGAGGGCGCTTCCCCCGGGCAGCTTGCGCGGGTCGAAGGCGTCGCGCACCGCCTCGCCGACGAAGATCAGCAGGGAGAGCACGCCGCCCAGCACGATGAAGCCGGTGAAGGCGAGCCACGGCGCCTGGAGGTTGTTCTTGCCCTGGTTCACCAGCTCCCCCAGCGAGGCCGAGCCCGGCGGCAGGCCGAAGCCGAGGAAGTCGAGGCTCGCCAGCACGGTGACGCTGCCGGAGAGGGTGAAGGGCAGGAAGGTCAGGGTGGCCACCATCGCGTTGGGCAGGATGTGGCGCCACATCAGCCGCGTGTCGGAGACGCCGAGGGCGCGCGCCGCGCGCACGTAGTCGAGGTTGCGCCCACGCAGGAATTCCGCGCGCACCACGCCGGTCAGGCTCATCCAGGAGAACAGGAGCAGGAAGACCAGCAGCGTCCAGAACCCCGGCTCGATCACGCTGGCCAGGATGATGAGGAGAAACAGTTGCGGCATCCCCGACCAGATCTCGATGAAGCGCTGGAAGACGAGATCGACCCAGCCGCCGTAGAAGCCCTGCACCGCCCCCGCCATCACCCCGAGCACCGAGGAGACGATGGTGAGCGTGAAGCCGAACAGCACCGAGATGCGGAAGCCGTAGATCACCCGCGCCAGCACGTCCCGCGCCTGGTCGTCCGTGCCGAGCCAGTTGCGCAGCGTCGGCGGCGAGGGGGCCGGCTGCCCGAGGTCGCGCACGATGCTGCGGTAGTCGTAGGGGATGGGCGGCCAGACCAGCCAGCCATGCGCGCGTATCTCGGCCTGCAGCGCCGGATCGTGCCAGTCCGCCTCGGTCGGCAGCCCGTCGGGCAGGATGTCGCTCTCGGCGTAGTCGACCAGCACCGGGAAGTACCAGTGCCCGTCCACCCTCGCCACCAGCGGCCGGTCGTTGGCGATCACCTCGGCGAACAGGGTGATCACGAACAGCACGCTGAACACCCATAGGCTCACCCAGCCGCGCCGGTTGGCGCGGAAATTGGCCAGCCGCCGCCGGGTGAGGGGGGAGAGCGCCATCAGCGCGACTCGAAGTCGATGCGCGGATCGACCACCGTGTACATCATGTCGCCCACGATCTGCATGACGAGGCCGAGCAGGGTGAAGATGTAGAGGGTGGCGAACATGATCGGGTAGTCGCGCCGTATGGCCGCGTCGAACCCCAGCAGCCCCAGCCCGTCCAGCGAGAAGACGATCTCGACCAGCAGCGCGCCGGTGAACAGGATGCCGATGAAGGCCGAGGGGAAGCCCGCGATGATCAGCAGCATCGCGTTGCGGAAGACATGCCCGTACAGCACCCGCTTCTCGTCCGCCCCCTTGGCGCGGGCGGTGACGACATACTGCTTGCCGATCTCCTCCAGGAAGCAGTTCTTGGTCAGCATGGTCAGCCCGGCGAAGCCGCCGACCACGAGGGCGATGGTGGGCAGCACCATGTGCCAGGCGTAGTCGAGCGCGCGGGTCGGGAAGGGCGCGCCCTCCAGCCCCGGGCTGAGCAGGCCGCGCAGCGGGAACCACTGCAGGAAGGTGCCGCCCGCGAACAGCACGACGAGCAGGATGGCGAACAGGAAGCCCGGGATGGCGTAGCCCACCAGCACCACCGCCGAGGACCAGAGGTCGAAGCGCGAGCCGTCCCTGACCGCCTTCCTGATGCCGAGCGGGATCGAGATCAGGTAGATGATGAGCGTGGACCAGAGGCCGAGCGAGACCGAGACCGGCATGCGCTCGGCGATCAGGTCGATCACCGGCCGGTCGCGGAACAGCGAGCGGCCGAAGTCGAATTGCAGGTAGCCGCGCAGCATCAGCCAGAAGCGTTCGCTGGCCGGCTTGTCGAAGCCGAAATTGTGCTCGATCTCGCGGATGATGGCGGGATCCAGCCCGCGCGCGCCGCGGTAGCGCGGGCCGGAACCGCCGCCCGAATTGTCCGTGGCCGGCGCCCGCGTCTCGCCGCCGCCCTCGCCGCTGATGCGCCCGACCGAGGAGCCCGCCTGACCGCGCAGCTCGGCGATCATCTGGTCCACCGGCCCGCCGGGCGCGAACTGCACCACGGCGAAGTTGATGAGGATGATGCCGAACAGCGTCGGCACCACCAGCAGCAGGCGGCGGAGGAGATAGGCGCCCATGCCGGCCTCGGCTACTGCGTCTGCTGCTGCCGGCGGCCTTCCTCCACCGTGCCGACGCGCGCCTGCTCGATCCACCAGGAATCGAGGGCGAGCGCGTGGCGCGGGTTGCGCGGCGGCCGGCCGAACTTGTCCCAGTAGGCGACGCGGAAGACACGGCTGTGCCAGTGCGGCACCACGTGCCAGCCCCAGAGCAGCACGCGGTCCAGCGCCCGGGTGCGGGCGATCAGCGCCTCGCGGTCGGGCGCCGCGATCAGCAGCTCCACCAGCTCGTCGATCGCCGGATCGGCGATGCCGGCGACGTTCTGGCTGCCGTGCTCGGCGGCGGTGCGGCTGGTCCAGTAGTCGCGCTGCTCGTTGCCGGGCGAGGCGCTCTGGCCGATCACGTCCACCGTCATGTCGTAGTCGAACCCGTCCATCCGCACCTGGTACTGGGCGGGATCGACGGTGCGCACCTTCGCCTCGATGCCGAGCCGCTGGAGGCTCTGGATGTAGGGCAGGGCGACGCGCTCGAAGGTCGGCGTGTTGAGCAGGATCTCGAACTCGAAGCGCCCTCCGGCGGCGTTGCGCAGCTGCCGGTCGCGCACCTCCCAGCCCGCCTGCTTCAGCAGCGCCAGCGCCTGGCGCAATTGCTCGCGGTTGTTGCCCGAGCCGTCGGTGACGGGCAGCCTGAATTCCTCGGTGAACACCCGCTCCGGCACGTGCCCGCGGAAGCGCTCCAGCACCGCCAGCTCCTGCCCCTGCGGCAGGCCGGAGGAAGCCAGCTCGGAGTTGGAGAAGTAGGACTCGGTGCGCGTGTAGCTGCCGTAGAACAGGTTCCTGTTCATCCACTCGAAGTCGAAGACCAGCGTCAGCGCCTCGCGCACCTTCGGGTCCCGGAACAGGTCCCGGCGGTGGTTCATGGTGAAGGACTGCATCCCGGTCGGGATCTCGTGGCGTATCTCGTCGCGCTTCACGAGGCCGCGCCGCACCGCCGGGAAGTCGTAGGCCGTGGCCCAGTCCTTCGCCACGTTCTCGGTGCGGAAGTCGATGCCGCCCGACTTGAACGCCTCCAGCGCCACGGTGTTGTCGCGGAAGTACTCGTAGCGCGTCGCGTCCCAGTTCGCCGTGCCGCGCATCGTGTTGAGGTCGCGCCCCCAGTAGTCCGCCACGCGGCGGTAGACCAGCGTGCGGTTCGGCTCGAACCGCTCCAGCCGATAGGGGCCGGAGCCGAGCGGCACCTCCAGCGAGGGCCGGGTGAAGTCCCGCCCCTCCCACCAGTGCTTCGGCAGCACGGGAAGCTGCCCGAGCACCATGGCCAGCTCCCGGTTCTCGTCGTTCCTGAACCGGAACACGACCCGCTTGGCACCCTCGGCCTTCACCTCGGCAACGTCGGCGTAATAGCCGCGATAGAAGGGCCGCCCGTGCCGGCGCAGGGTCTCGAAGCTCCACACCACGTCCTCGGCGGTGATCGGCTTCCCGTCGTGCCAGCGCGCCTCGTCGCGCAGGGTGAAGGTCACGCCCAGCCGGTCGGCGGGCAGCTCCACCTCGCGGGCCAGGTGGCAGTAATTCGTGCTCGCCTCGTCGCTGCTGTCCTTCATCAGCGTCTCCCAGAGCTGGGTGATGCCGACGGCCGGGGTGCCGCGCAGGATGAAGGGGTTGAAGCTGTCGAAGGAGCCGAGCGCGGTGAGCGCGATCTCGCCGCCCTTGGGCGCGTCCGGGTTCACCCAGGGCCAGTGCGGGAATCCGGCGGGCAGGGCGGGCTCGCCCAGCAGCGACAGGGCGTGGGTGCGGGTGACGCCGCCGCTCCCCGGGGCCGTCGTGCTCCCCTGGGCGCCCCCCTGGGCGCCCCCCTCGGCAGTCCCTTGGGCAGTCCCTTGGGCGCGCGCCTCTCGGCCGGCGGAAAGAAGCGCGAGGGCGGCGCCCCCGGCGAGGAGATCGCGTCGGAACATCGGCCGAGGATGCGGGTTTGCGGGGCGCGGGACAACGGGGCGCGTGGGGCTTCCGGGGCGCCGCACCGGGGCCCGATAGGAAGAGGGGGGAGAGGGCGCCGCCCTCTCCCGCCAGGAAGGCCGGGTTCCCGGACCGCGGCCGGCTTCCGGCGCCGGGGCAGGCCGCGCCGCCGGAAAGGGAGCGGGGCCGGAACCCGCCTTCAGCCCAGCAGCCGCACCGCCTCGTCCAGCATCGCCGCGTCGCCCACCGCGAGCACGCGCCCGCCCTCGGCCTCGGCGCGCTCCGGCGTCAGGGGCCGCCCGTCCCAGCCGGTCAGCCGCCCGCCGGCACCCTCCACCACGGGCACCAGCGCCGCCCAGTCCCACAGCTTCATCGTGGATTCGGCGATCACGTCCACCAGCCCGAGCGCCAGCAGCCCGTAGCCGTAGCAGTCGCCCCCCCAGGTCACGCGGCGGGCGGCGGCGCGCAGCCGCTCGAAGCCCGGCCGGTCGGCGGGGGCGAACATGTCGGGACTGGTGCAGGACAGCTCCGCCTCGGCCAGCCGCGCGCAGGGGCGGCAGCCGACGCGGCCGCCCAGCGGCGCGCGGAAGCGCGTGGGCTCGCCGTCCAGGCCCAGCCAGCGCTCGCCGGTGGCGGGCTGGTCGATCAGGCCCAGCACCGGCCGGCCCCGGTGCAGCAGCCCGATCAGGGAGCCGAACAGCGGGCGGCCGGTGACGAAGGCGCGGGTGCCGTCGATCGGGTCCAGCACCCAGACCCATTCGGCGTCGGGCCGGTCGGCGCCGTATTCCTCGCCGACGATGCCGTGCGCCGGGAAGCGCGCGGCGAGCAGGGCGCGCATCGCCCGCTCGGCGCCGCGGTCGGCCGCGGTGACCGGGCTGGCATCGCCCTTGGCCTCGACCAGGAGAGGGGAGCGGAACAGCGGCCGGATGACAGCGGCGGCGGCGTCGGCGGCCGCCCCGGCCGCCTCGGCCAGCGCCGGGTCGGGCATGTCCGGGCTCAGTGCGCCGGGGCGTTCGCCGGTGCCGGCGGCGAGGCGGGGGCGGCGCCCTGCTGCGGCTGGCTGCCCTGCTCGGTGGCCGGCGGCGTGCCGCCCGGCACGGCGCCGGCGGGAGTCGCGGCGGGCGCCTCGGCCGGCGGCGGCGGCGGGGCGTTGGGCGAGATCGAGCGGATGAAGGCGATCACGTTCGCCCGCTGCTGGTGGTTGCTGATGCCGGCGAAGGCCATGCGCGTGCCGGGAGCGTAGGCGCTCGGCTTGTGCAGCCACTCGTTCAGCATGTTGTCGTCCCAGGGCCCCGGCTTGCCCTTGAGCGCGGCGGAGTAGTTGAAGCCCTCGACGTGACCGTGCGGCGCGCCGTCCACGCCGTACAGGTTGGGCCCGACGCCGGAGCGGCCGCCCTGGTTGAAGGTGTGGCAGGAGGCGCAGAGGCGCTGCGCGAGCTGCTGGCCCTCGGCGACGTTGGCCTGGGCGAGCAGCGGGCCGAGCGGCGGCAGCGCCTCGGGGGCCGCCGGGGCGGCGGCGGGGGCGGCGCCGACTCCCTCGATGTGGATCGCGCTGTGTTCCAGCCGGTGCGGGTGCACCAGGACGCCACCGACCAGCCCGGCCATCATGAAGGCGATGCCGGCGGTCAGGATGGCCCCGAACGCCTTGTTGAGCTCCAGACTGCCCATCTCAGACCGCACCCTTTTCGACTGACGTGCCCGATCCACGTCGGCTGGCGTACCCGACCCGCGCCGGCCGCCATGCCCGACCCGCGGGCGGCGGGCGCATCGGGCCGTCATCCGCGACCCGTTTGCGCCCGCGCGACGCCGCGACTAGAAGCCCCGGACCATAAAGAGGGCGCCAACGCCCATCAACCCACCGGGTCCGGCACCGGAACCTTCGCGGCGGGGTGGGGCGCCGGGGCATCGCCCGCTGCCTCCTCCCGCCCGGCCGGCGCCGCCCGGACAGACTGGCCCGAAGCCTCATCTCAAGCCGCGGAAGCATGACCCCGATCGTCCTGATCCCCGCCCGCATGGCCAGCACCCGGCTGCCGGGCAAGCCCCTCGCCGCGATCGCCGGCCGCCCCATGATCGTGCAGGTGCTGGACCGCGCGCGGGAGGCGGGGATCGGCCCGGTCGCCGTCGCCTGCGCCGAGCCGGAGATCGCCGCGGCGGTGGCGGCGGCGGGCGGCACCGCCGTGACGGTGCCCGAGGACCTGCCGAGCGGCACCGACCGCATCGCCCGGGCGCTGGCGCGACTCGACCCCGAGGGGCGGCACGACGTGGTGGTGAACCTGCAGGGGGACCTGCCGACGCTCGACCCCGCGCTGCTGCGCGCCGTGCTGCTGCCGCTGGCCAATCCGGCGAACGACATGGGCACGCTGGTCGCCGAGATCGCCACCGCCGAGGAGGCGGAGGCGGAGTCGGTGGTGAAGTGCGCCTGCGCCTTCCGCGAGGGCGAGGCGGTGGCGCCGGCGCTGTACTTCTCGCGCCGGGCGGTGCCCTGGGGGGCGGGGCCGCTCTGGCACCACATCGGCGTCTACAGCTACCGGCGCGCGGCGCTGGCGCGCTTCGTCGCCCTGCCGGCCTCGCCGCTGGAGGGGCGCGAGAAGCTGGAGCAGCTCCGCGCGCTGGAGGCGGGAATGCGCATCGGCGCGGCGCGCGTGCCGCACGCGCCCTTCGGCGTGGACACGCCGGCCGACCTCGCGCGCGCGCGCGCCGTGCTTGAGAAGGGGATCCACGCATGACCCAAGGCAGCAGCGACCAGGGCCAGGTGGGGGGCCAGGTGGGGGGGCCGGTGGGGGACCAGGGGGGGAGCCAAACGGGGGGGCGAGCGGGGGAACGGGAAGGCCGGGCGGGGGAGCGGACGGGCGGCGCCATCGCCTTCCAGGGCCTGCCCGGCGCCTATTCCGACCTCGCCTGCCGGCACGCCTATCCCGGCATGACGACGCTGCCCTGCCCGAGCTTCGAGGCGGCGATGGCGGCGCTGCGCGACGGCCGCGCCGACCTCGCCATGCTGCCCTGCGAGAATTCCCTCGCCGGCCGCGTGCCCGACATCCATCGGCTGCTGCCGCAGTCCGGCCTGTACGTGGTGGGCGAGCATTTCGAGCGGGTGGAGCACTGCCTGATGGCGCCGGCCGGCGCGACGCTGGCCACCATCCGGCGCGCGCACAGCCATCCCGTGGCGCTGGGCCAGGTGTTCAACGTGCTGCGCGAGCTGTCGCTGACGCCGGTGATCGAGGCCGACACGGCCGGCGCCGCCGCGCTGATCGCCGAGCGCGGTGGGGTGGAGGACGCGGCCATCGCCTCGGCGCTGGCGGCGGAGATCTACGGCCTCGACGTGCTGCGCCACAACGTCGAGGACGCGCCGCACAACACCACGCGCTTCTACGTCATGGCACGCGAGCGGGCCGACGCGCCGGCCGACGCGGCCGCCAGCGGGGGCGATTTCGTGACCACCTTCGTCTTCCGCGTCCGCAACATCCCGGCGTCGCTCTACAAGGCGCTGGGCGGCTTCGCCACCAACGGCGTGAACATGACCAAGCTCGAGAGCTACATGCTCGACGGCGAGTTCACCGCGACGCAGTTCCTGTGCGACGTGGACGGCCACCCGGCGCAACCGGCGCTGCGGCTGGCCTTCGAGGAGCTGGAATTCTTCTCGGCGGAGATGCGCGTGCTCGGCGCCTACCGCGCCAGCCCGGCGCGGCGGGAACGCGGCGCGGCGGGCGCGCTGTAGGCGGCGCGCCGCCCTCAGCGCGCCCGCATCTCGCGGTAGCGGAAGGCCGCGTCGTCCGGCGCCGCCATCGCCTCCCGCACCGCGAGGTCGAGCAGCGCGTGGTGCGGCGACAGGGCGCAGGCCGGGTCGGTGGCGGCGGCATCGCCGGTCAGGGCGTGCGCCTGGCAGCGGCAGCCGCCCCAGTCCCGCTCGCGCCGGTCGCAGCCGCGGCAGGGCTCCGGCATCCAGCCGGTGCCGCGGAAGCGCCGGAACGCCGCCGATTCCGTCCAGATCCGGCGCAGCGGCATGGCGCGCACGTCGGGGAAGTCGAAGCCGGGCAGGCCCTCGGCGGCGTGGCAGGGCAGGGCGCGGCCGGCGGGCGTCACCACCAGCACGGCGCGGCCCCAGCCGCCCATGCAGGCCTTGGGGCGGCGCGCATGGTAGTCCGGCGTCACGTAGTCGATGACGAGGCGGCCGCGCAGCGATTCCCGCGCCGCCGCCACCGTGGCGGTGGCGGCGTCGAGCTGCGCGCGCGAGGGCAGCAGCGCGTCGCGGTTGCGCAGCGCCCAGCCATGGTACTGCACATGCGCGACCTCCAGCCGCCCGGCGCCGAGCCGCAGCGCGAGGTCGATCAGCGCGGGCAGGCGTTCGAGGTTCTGCCGGTGCACCACGGCGTTCAGCGTCAGCGGCAGCCCGGAAGCCGTCACCAGCGCGGCGAATTCCAGCTTGCGCGCATGCGCGCCGGCGAGGCCGCCGATCCGGTCGGCGGAGTCCGCCTCCGCGTCCTGCACCGAGAGCTGCACGTGGTCGAGCCCGGCCCGCACCAGCGATTCCAGCCGTGCCGCGTCCAGCGTGACGCCCGAGGTGATGAGGTTGCTGTAGAGGCCGGCGCGCGCGGCATGCGCCACGATCGCCGCGAGGTCGCGCCGCGCCGCCGGCTCGCCGCCCGAGAGGTGGAGCTGCAGCACGCCGAGCGCGGCCGCCTCCTCGAACACCCGGCCCCATTCGTCGGCGGAGAGCTCCGACGAGGCGCGCGCGAGCGACAGCGGGTTGGAGCAGTAGGGGCAGCGCAGCGGGCAGCGATGCGTCAGCTCCGCCAGCAGGCCGAGCGGCGCCGGCGGCGGGGGCTCCGGGGGAATGCCGGGGGCGGCTTCCGGCGCGGCGGCGTCGCTCACAGCACGAATTCCATCCCGTCCTCGGCGACCTCCCAGCCCGCCGCCGACACCTCGGCGCGTGCCGGGCTGTCCGCCAGCAGCACCGGGTTGGTGTTGTTGAGGTGGATCAGCACCCGGCGGCGCACGCCGAGCCCGGCGAAGGCCGCCAGCGTTCCCGCCGGCCCGGACAGCGCCATGTGGCCCATCCGCGCGCCGGTCTTCGTGCCCGCGCCGAGGCGGATCATCTCGTCGTCGTCGTACAGCGTGCCGTCGAACAGCACGGCGGCGGCGCCGCGCAGCCGCGCGCGCAGCGGATCGGTCATGGCGGCGCAGCCGGGGATGAAGAACAGCGAATCGCCGGCCTCGCGGCCATCCGGCATGGCCGCCGCGAGGCGCAGCCCGATCGTCTCGCCGGAATCGTCGCGGCCGGGATCGGCCTCGCCGGTCTCGCGGAACAGCGGCACCTTGCCGGGAACGGCGAAGGCCTCGGCGACGAGGCCGAGGGGGGCGCCGCCGGCATCGGCCAGCCTGTCGGCCGCGTCCAGGCGCAGCGCCCGGCGCGGCACCAGCGCGGGCGATAGCACGCCGAAGATCGGGTTCTCCGCCAGCACCGCCAGGGTCGGCGGCGCGGCGTACAGGGCGAAGGGATGCCGCTCGCGCAGCGAGAGCAGCCCGGCCAGCGTGTCCACCTCGCCGCCCGTCAGCAGCACGGCGGCGATGGGCGAGTGCCGGATGCCGTGCGCCGGGCGCGGGTGCAGGGCGGGGGACGCCTCGATCTGCAGGCGCAACTCCGGCGCGGCGTTCAGCAGCACCCAGCGCTCGCCATCGGCGCTGACGGCCACGGAAGCCTGGGTGCGCGGCCGTGCCGCCGGATCGCCGGCCCGTGCGCGCCGGCAGCCCGGGCCGGCCGAGTTCCATTGCGGGAAGCCGCCGCCCGCGGCGGCGCCGAGCACCAGGACGCGCAGCATCTCGGCCTTCACCGCCGGCCGCGGCCGGCGGCGCCGGCCTGCCCGGCCTCAGTCCTCGGCGGTGGCGTAGCAGTTGATCTCCATGGCCATGGAGATCTCGATCACGCGGGGGGTGGTCCAGGCCATCTGCGCTCTCCCTCGGTCTGCGCTGCGGGCTTGCGGGCCCGTCGTACCGGGCGCGGGGCCCGGCAGCGGCGATGCTAGAGCATTTTCAGGCCGGGTGTACTCACCCAGCGACCCGGGAAATGCGAAAACCCGACAGGCTGGAGCCGTTCCGGCCTGATACGGTCAGGCCGGAACGGCTCCAGAGCGGATCGCGGCGGGCGGACACGCCCGAAGGCGTGAAGCCGCCCCGAAAACGGCGAGCGGCGGCGAAGCGGGCCTGCCGGCCGGAGCGCGGTTCGCCGCAGGGCACGAGCACGGCGGGCGGAACGCCGCGATGCCGTGGATCGGCCGGCAGGCGGCGGACGGCCTGCCGCCGCGAGGCCACGGTGCCGATGGCCGCGATGGCCGGCGGTCGCGATGGCCGATGGCGGTGATCGCCGATGGTGGTGATGGTGGAGGCCGTGGCGGCCGGGGGGGCGGCCGGGGGCACGGCGGCTGGCCGCCGCCCCGGGGCCGCCGCCGTTCAGCGCGGCGGCGGCAGCGATTCGCGGCTCACCGTGCCGCCCGGCGCCGCGCCCCCGTAGGCGGGGCCGGCGCCGTAGCCGCCCGGCGCGCCGCCGGCGACGGGCGGCGGCAGCAGCGGCCGCGCCTCGGCCGCCGCCTGGCGGCTGCCGTAGCGGGTCAGCACGGCGCGCAGCGGGTCGGCGCCCGGGTTGTGCGCCTCCATCCCGATCACGATCTGCTGCGGCCCCACCTCCTTGCCGTAGTAGGCGCGGTTCCAGCTGGAGCGCGAGCTGAGGATCGAGCCGGAGAGCGACAGCGAGGCGAACAGCCCGCGCGAGCGCGCATAGGCCAGGATGTCGGCGCCGATGGCCGCCGTGGTGGCGCCCTGCACGCTGCCGCCCAGCGTGGCCACGGCGATCGAGGCGTCGCCGCCGATCTTGAACTGGCTGTCCATGACCGCGCGCAGGCCGCGCTCGGTCATGATCAGCATCATCAGCTCCATCTCCTGGATGCCGGCGGTCAGGCCGATGCTGGCCGAGCCCATGGTGTAGAAGGCGGGCGAGGACCAGGAGCCGTTGGCGTCGCGCGCCAGCAGCGCGCAGTCGCCGCCCTCGCCGCCGAAGATGAAGCCGGCGCGGAAGATGCGCGGGCAGACCATCACGGCGCGGGCGCGGCGCAGCGTGTCGGCGGCGTTGGCGGCGTCGTTGCCGTAGCCGAGCATCTCCTGCACGGCCAGCGTGGCGCGGTCCACCAGCGCCTGCTGCTCGCCCTGCGCCAGTGCCGGACCGGACAGGGCGCAGCCGAAGGCCAGAACCATGAGACCGCGTGCAAGCATTGCCGCCCAACCCCCCTGAGTCGATTGAAGATTACGGGCAATCAAGAACGCTGTCCAAGCTTTCGGTACGGCGGGCGGCGCGCCGTCCGCCGACCGGCCGGCTCACGCCGTCGCGGGATGGGGCGCCGGCAGCGCGAAGGGCTCCTCGTTCACCGCCGCGACGCGCCAGTCCCGGCCGTGCCTTTCCAGGCGGGTGACCGACAGGTTGAGGATCGAGAAGGTCAGCGCCTGATGGGCCGTCAGCCCCAGCGCATGGGCGAGCGAGGCGCGGATCGAGCCGCCATGCGCCACCACCACGACGTCGCCGCCGGCATGCTCGGCCGCGAGGCGGTCCAGCACCGGGCCGACGCGCCCGACCACGTCGCCGAAGGATTCGCCGCCCGGCGGGCGCTCCTCGCCGGCATGCGGCCAGAAGGGGTGCGGCGGGTGCAGCAGCCGCTCGGCCACCACCTCGTGCGGCAGCCCCTGCCATTCGCCCAGGTGCTGCTCGACGAGGTCGGCCTCCTCGGCCAGCGGCGTCTCCGGGTAGCCGGCGGCGAAGATGGCGGCGGCGGTGGCGCGGGTGCGCGAGAGCGTGGTGCAGACCCAGCGCGCGGGCCGCGGCAGGCGGGCGGCGAGCCAGCGGTAGGAGGCCGCCTCCGCCGCCAGGGCGAGCCGGCAGAGCGGCACGTCCAGGCAGCCGTACAGCGTGGCGCGCGCGCCGGGTTCCACCAGCGCGTGGCGGACGAGGAAGAGCCGGGTGACGTTCGGATCGGTCTGCACGGGAGAGGATCTAGAGCATTTTCAAGCCGGGTGTACTCACCGGGCGGCTCGGAAAATGCGAAAACCCAAAAGCCTGGAGCCGTTCCGGCCTGATACGGTCAGGCCGGAACGGCTCCAGGCGGTCCGGCATCCGCGATCCATGGCCGTGGCCGTGGCCGCAGCCGTGCCATTCGCCGGCCGCGCCGGCTCATTGTCTTCCGGGCGGCTCCACGCCTCCGGCCGTCGCCGCCCTCCGGCGATCCGCTCTATTCGCCGATGCTCAGCAGCGCGCCCTGCTCCCGCGCGCGGCGGAACTGCCACAGGAAGGCGGCGACGGCCAGCGACAGCCAGAACGCGTCCAGCCCGAAGGCCCAGCCCAGCTCCGCCCACGCCACCCGCCCGTGCAGCAGCGCCGCGCGCATGCCCTCGAACACGTGCGCGGCGGGCAGGGCCAGGGCGATCGGCCGGATCCAGTCCGGCAATACGGCGACGGGGTAGAACACGGCCGAGAAGGGCGTCAGCCCCATCAGCACCGACCAGGCCAGCGCCTCCGCTCCCGCGCCGTGGCGCAGCACCATGGCGGTGACGCCGAGCGCCACCGCCCAGCCCATCACCAGCAGCGCCGCGACGAAGGCCACCAGCATCGGCCCCATGGCGAAGAGGTCGAATCCGTAGAGCAGGAAGGCGAGCAGCGCCGCCGGCAGCACGCCGGCCAGCATGCGCAGCACGCTCATCGCCATCAGCGCCGCCAGCAGCTCGCGCGGGCGCAGCGGCGCGACCAGGAGCTGGCCGAGGTTGCGGCTCCACACCTCCTCCAGGAAGGAGATGGAGAAGCCCATCTGCGCCCGCAGCGCCACCTCCCACAGCAGCACGCCGCCGAGCAGCGTGCCGGCCGCGACCGAGGCGAGGTTCTGCTGCACCCCGGCGAGGTAGGCGGTGACGAAGCCCCAGACCAGCATCTGCAGCAGCGGCCAGTAGGCCAGCTCCAGCAGGCGCGGCCAGGAGCGGCGGAACAGGGCGAGGTGGCGGTACATCAGCCCCCAGACCCGCCGCAGCGCGGCACGGGCGCCACCGTGGCGTGGTGCGGGGGAAGGCTCGCGCGGCGCCGCGGCCTGCCGCGGCGGGGCGGATCGCTCGCGGCGCGCGCAGCCGTCCCGCGGCGGGGCGGCGGGACCGCCCGCCGTTCCGGCGGACGGGCGCGGCGGCGGGGAGGGCGGGGCGTCGCCCGGCGCGCCGCTCATGCCGATCCCCCGGCCATGGCCGCGCCGGCCCGGCCGCGGTTGCGGGCGATGTCGAGGAAGACCTGCTCGAGATCGTCGCGGCCGTACCGTTCCAGCAGCGCCCGCGGGCTGCCCCGGTCGACGGCGCGGCCTTCCTTGAGCATCAGCACCTCGGTGCAGAGCCGCTCGACCTCGGCCATGTTGTGCGAGGCGAGCAGGATGGCGCAGCCGCTCTCGGCCCGGTAGCGCTCCAGCCAGCCGCGCACCCAGTCCGCCGTGTCCGGGTCGAGGCTGGCGGTCGGCTCGTCGAGCAGCAGCACCTCGGGGCGGTTGATCAGCGCCTTAGCCAGCGCGACGCGCGTCTTCTGCCCGGCCGAGAGCATCCCGGCGGGGCGGTCGAGCAGGTCGGTCAATTGCAGCTCCCCGGCCAGGCGCGCGATCCGCGCCTCGGCCCGCGGCACGTCGTAGAGATGCGCGTAGACGCGCAGGTTCTCGGCCACCGAGAGCCGGCCGGGCAGGGCGACGTAGGGCGAGGAGAAGTTCATCCGCGCCAGCGCCGCGAAGCGGTCGCGCGCCATGTCGTGGCCGAGCACGGCGGCGCGCCCGGCGCTCGGCAGCAGCAGGCCGAGCAGCATGGCGATGGTGGTGGTCTTGCCGGCGCCGTTGCCGCCGAGCAGGCCCCAGGTGGCGCCGCGCGGCAGGCTGAAGGAGAGGGAATCCACCGCCAGCGTGTCGCCGTACCGCTTGGTCAGGGATTCGGCCAGGATGGCAGGCGCGGTCATCCGGCGTGCATAGAGCATTTCCGGGCGTCGGCCGCACGTTTCGTGCGGCCTCGGCCTGCCGCCGGCCGCTCCGGAGGTCGCGCCCGCGGCGCGCCGCAGCCCGGCCGGGGCCGTCGTTCGCCGCGGGCCCGCGGGCCCGGTGCGGATCGCCGCCGGGCGCCGGTGGCCCGCCCAGGCCGGCGACCCGTTCAGGCCGGGATGCGCCGCATCTCGATCACGCGGCCCTGGAACAGCCGCAGCCCGGCCTCCCAGCCCCAGCCGATCGCGGCCGGCTGGTCGGCGCCGGCGAGCACGATGGCATCCGGGTCTTCCGGCAGCCGCGCCCGCAGCCGCGCCACCGCCCCGGCATCGAGTGAGGCCAGCGCGCCGCTCCAGCGGAGCTGCACCAGGTCGACGCCGAGCCGCGACGGCGGCAGAAGCGGCAGCGTTCCGGCAGCGGCATCGTCCAGGGCGAGGCGATAGCCGCGCGTGCGGGCAAGCTCGCCGGCCAGGGCGAAGCCGTCCGGATCGGCCAGGATGTCCTCGGCCGCGAAGCCCAGGGTGAACCCGGCGCGTTCCGCCGGGGTCAGCATCCCGTCGAGTCGCAGGAACGGCTCGTCGGCGAGGCTGGCGAGGCGGAGCGGCAGGTAGAGCGGCTGGCGCCGCCGCCGCGCCTCCGGCCGCAGCAGGTCGGCAAGCTGCCGCCGGTCGAGCAGCCGCAGCAGGCGGCGGCGCAGCCAGGGCGCGGCGCGCAGGTCGCAGCCCGGCGCCAGCGCGTCGCGCAGCGCCCCCAGCGCCACGCGGCGCTCCTCCCAGAGCGGCACCGGTGCGCCGCCCTCGGGATCGAGCCGGCAGACGGTCTGGCACCGCGCGAAGGCCGAGAGATCGGCCGTGGCGAGGCCGCGCTCCAGCCGCGCGAGGCCGGCCGAATCGAGCGGCGCCGGCACCGTGCCGCCGCCCGCCGCCGGGGCCACGTCGCGGATCCGGCCGGAGAGGGCCCCGGGCGGCGGCGTCCCGAAGCCCAGGCTCTCGCCCACCGCCTCCAGCAGCGCCGCCGCCTCCTGCGGCAGGCGCAGCAGCGCCACGGCCCCAGGCGGCGCATCCGGGCCGAGCAGGCCGAGCAGCGCCTCCCGCGCGGTCTCCAGCGCGGCGGCGGGCGGCGAGGCGACCGCCACCAGGTCGCCGCCGGGCAGCTCGAACAGCCGGGCGCGGGCGGTGCGCAGGGTGCTGCCCAGCGCCTCGTGCGCCAGGCGGCGGTGGTGCGGCCGGCGCAGCGCCGGATCGAGCGCGCCGAAGCGCAGGTGCAGCGCGCGCTTGTCCACGGCGGCGGCCACCGCATCCCGCACCAGCTCGGCCAGCTCCAGCGCGCCGGCCGTGGCGCGGCTCGGCGCCACGCCCCAGCGCTCCGCGCCCGGGTTGCCGGCGCTCGGGCGCACGGCCACCGGCACCAGCGTGCCGCCGCCGATCCGCGACGGGGTGCTCACGGCGCGGCTGCCTCGTCGGGGGCGGGCGCCGCGTCGGCCATGTCCGCTGCCGGGCCGGCGGTGCCGTCCGCCAGGAACGGAGTGGTCGGGGAAGGCGCGGCCGGTGGCTGGGCGGCCAGCGGTGGAACGGCCGGCGGCGGAACGGACGGTAGCGGAACGGGCGGAGGCGGGCCTGCCGGCGGCGCCGGGGAGGGCAGGGGGGAGGGCAGGAAGGCGGCGAGCAGGCCGGGCTCGCCGCAGCCGGCGCGCCCGGCGGGCGAGGCGGCGGCGGCGCGCCCGGCGCATTGCGCCACCGTGCAACCCGACGCGCGCGGGCAGGCCGCACGCCGCGCCGCGGCGGCCAGGCGTTCCGGCTGCCGGCCCTCGAACAGCCCGATCCCGTGCTCGCGGCCCCATTCCAGCGCCACCGGGTCGTCGCAGCCCTCCAGGATCAGCCGTGCGGGATCGAGCCGGCGCAGCGCCAGGGCGGCGGGGCGGTCGGCCAGCGCCGCGGACCAGGCGAGCCGCAGCCAGTCGGCCGCGATCGACTCGGGGGCGATCAGGCGCAGCGCGGCCGCGGAAAGCCCGTGCACCGCGAGGGCCCAGCCACGCCGGGCCAGCGCGTCCCGCAGCGTCGCCAGCGCGTCCGGGTCGGCCGCCTCGGACAGCTCGACGCCGATGGCCGGCGGCAGCCCGGCCAATGCTGCCGTGCCGAGCGCTGCCGTGCCGGGCGCCGCCGCGTCCGGCCCCTCGGCGGCGAGCCGGCGTGCCTCGGCGGCCGGCAGGTCGAGCAGCGGCGTGACGCCGTCGGCGGCACCGAGCAGGGCCAGCCTTCCCGCCGGCAGCGCCAGGGCGGACGGCAGCAGCCGGGCGAGCCGCTCGCCGGCATGGCGCAGCAGCGCCGGGTCGTGCCGCAGCACCGCCAGCCGTTCCGCCAGCCGGTCGGGCTGCGGCACGAGGCGCTGCGCGGCGAGTCCGGGCGGGCCGCCGGCGAGGCGCAGCACGGCGTGGCGGCGGCAGAGGGGCGGCAGCGGCACGCGCTCCAACTCGGTGTCCAGCGCGCCGATCCGGCTCCAGGCCTCGCTCTCGCGCGGGGGGGCGATCCGGGCGGGGGATGCGGGCCGGCCGGCGGGCGGCGCCCCGGGGCGGCTGGCGGCCTCGGCGCAGGCGCGCAGCGGCGCCGCCGCGCCGGGCAGGGTCCAGAGCGTCACCATCTCCCGCGCCGCCGCGCCGAGCAGCCGGTCGAGCAGGCCGCACAGCCGCTCGGCGACGGGGGCGGGCAGGCCGAGCAGCAGCGCCTCGCCCGCCGGCAGGTCGAAGAGTCGGCCGCCCGAGTCATCGTCCTCTCCCGCGGCGTGGTCGGGTTGCACCGACGCGCCCGCGGCCGCACCCGCGGCCGCGCCGGCGGTCGGGATGGAGCGTGGCGGCGGGGCGGTGGGCGGCAGGCCGCGCAGGGCCGCGCCCAGCAGCAGGGCCTGGGCCATGCGCCGGTGCTGCGGCGGGGCCTCGCCCAGGCGCACCCGCAGTGCCGTCCGGCCCTCCGGCTGGCGCAGGACCTGCCGCACGGCCTCGATCAGGGTCGGGGCAGGCGCCGCCGGCGCGCCGTGCCGGGCCGGCGGGGCGGCCGGCGGCAACGCGGGCGGCCCGGCGCGGCCCCCGGCACCGGCGGCGTGGCCTGCGGGGCGGCCCGGGGGGAGGTGCGGTGCCGGCATGGTTCTCCAGCCACGGGATTTGGCGGACGGCGCCGCCGCCCGGCACTACATTCACCGCCGCATGCTGAACGAACAGTTAGCCCCGGCCACCCTGCCGCCCGGTCTTCGCGTCTACGCCGTGGGCGACGTGCATGGCTGCGTCGAACGCCTCGCCGCGCTGCACGGGCAGATCGCCGAGGACGCCGCGCGCCGGCCGGTCGGGCGTGCCGTGCTGGTCCATCTCGGCGACTACGTCGACCGCGGCCTCGACAGCGCCGCGGTGGTGCAGCACCTGCTCGGCCCGCCGCCGGCCGGGATGGACGCGGTGGTCAACCTGCTCGGCAATCACGAGGCGATGATGCTGGCGGCGTTGCCGCCGCCCGGCGCGCCCGCCCCCGCCCCCGCCCCCGCCGGCGGCACGCCCCTCGCCGGTCCGGGCCGGGCGGGGCCTCAGGCCGGGGGCAGGGCGGAGGCCCAGATGGGAGCCCAGAGGGGAGCCCAGGCGGAGGCATCGGCCGAGATACGGGCGCTGTGGCTGGCCAATGGCGGTCGCGCCACGCTGCTGAGCTACGACTGCGACCCGGCGGAGCCCGACACGTGGCAGGTCCCGCCGGCGCATGTCGCGCTGCTGCGCGGCTGCGCCCTCTCCTGGCCGGCCGGCGGCTACCTGTTCGCCCATGCCGGGGTGCGGCCCGACGTGCCGCTCGACCGGCAGTCGCCGGACGACCTGCTCTGGATCCGCGAGCCCTTCCTGTCCTGGGGCAGGCCCCTGCCGGCCGTGGTGGTGCACGGCCACACGCCCGAGCCGCAGCCCTCGGTGCGGCCGCACCGTATCGGCATCGATACCGGCGCCGTGTTCGGGGGGGCGCTGACCTGCCTGGTGCTGGAGCGGGACCGCCTCGGCTTCCTCGTCGCCTGATCGCCCGCGCGGCGCGGACGGCGCGGCGCCGCCCGGGAGCATCCCCGGGCATCCCGGCGGGCGCGGATACGCGGCTTGCGTCACGCCTGACGGTTGCGGTAGGGCGTCGTCATGACAGGCCCCGAGCCCGCCGACCAGCCGCCGCCCGGGCCGCCATCTGGGCCGCCATCCGGGCCGCCGGGGCCGGTTCCCGCCTCCCCCGCTCCCGCCGCCCCCGCCATGCTGGCCGACGCGGTCCGCCAGCTCCGCCGCGCCTCGGTGCTGGTGGTGGGCGACGCCATGCTCGACCGCTACCTCTACGGCACCGTCAACCGGGTGAGCCCGGAGGCGCCGGTGCCGATCCTCTCGGTGGAGCGCGAGCTCGCCATGCCGGGCGGCGCCGGCAACGTGGTGCGCAACCTCACGGCGCTCGGCGCCGCGGTCGCCTTCATCTCGGTGGTGGGCGACGACCAGGCGGGCAGCGACCTCACCGGGCTGATCGGCGGCACCCACAACGTCGAGCCCTGGCTGCTGGTGCAGGGCGGCCGCCCCACCACCACCAAGAGCCGGTTCCTGGCCAGCGGCCAGCAGCTCCTGCGTGCCGACCAGGAGGTGGCGATGCCGATCCACCCGCGCCTCGCCGAGCGTCTGGTGAAGATCGCGGCGGACGCGGTGGCCGCGACCTCCGTGATGGTGCTCTCCGACTACCGCAAGGGCGTGCTGGCCGGCGACGTCGCGCCGCGCCTCGTCGCCGCCGGCAAGGCGGCCGGGCGGCGCGTGGTGGTGGATCACAAGGGCGCCGACTTCGCCCCCTATGCCGGCGCCGACCTCGTCACCCCCAACCGCGCCGAGCTGCGCGCCGCCACCGGCCTGCCCGTCGGCACCGCCGAGGAGGTGGCGGCGGCGGCGCGCCGGCTGCGCGACGCGCACGGCTTCGGCGCCGTGCTGGTGACGCGCGGCGAGCACGGCGTGACCCTGCTGGAAGGCACGGGCGAGGCCGAGTCGGTGCGCCACTTCCCGGCCGTGGCGCAGGACGTGTTCGACGTCTCCGGCGCGGGCGACACCATCACCGCGATCGCGGCGGCCGGGCTCGCGGTCGGGCTGCCGCTGGCGCTCGCGGCGCAGCTCGCCAACGTCGCGGCCGGCATCGTGGTCGGCAAGATCGGCACCGCGACGGTGCGCGAGAGCGAGATCCTGCAGGCGCTCAAGCCCGAGAACAGCGTGCTGCGCAAGGTGGTCACGCGCGCCCTCGCGGTGGACCAGGTGGACCGCTGGCGCCGGCGCAACCTGCGCGTCGGCTTCACGGACGGCTCCTTCGACCCGCTCCAGCCCGGCCATCGCCACCTGCTGGAGCAGGCGCGCGCCTGGTGCGACCGGCTGGTGGTGGGGCTGCGCTCGGATGACGGGGTGCGCCGTCTCAAGGGCGCGGGGCGTCCGGCGCAGACGGCGGTGCTGCGCGCCGCCACCCTGGCCAGCCTCGGCGTCGTCGACCTGGTGACGGTGTTCGAGGAGGACACGCCGCTGGAGCTGATCCGGCTGCTGCGGCCCGAGGTGCTGGTGCGCGGCCCGACGCAGGCCGGCGGCCGGGCCGGCGGGCAGGGGAGCGGGCTGGGGAGCGGGCTGGGCGCGCCCGCCGTGCCCGGCGCCGAGCTGCTGGCCGAGTGGGGCGGGCAGCTGCGGCTGGCCGAGCCGCTGAGCGGCGACGATCCGGCGCAGGTGGCGCGGCCCGTCGGCGCGCTCTGAGCGCCTGCCAGGAGAGGCCGGCGGCAAAAGGGGTGGCGAGGGGTTCTCCGCGCCGGGAAGGGGTTCGGCGCGCCGCGCCGAACGCCGCGCCCTGGCCCCGTCACCCGTTCCGGATCACCCGTTCCGGCGCCGCGGTCGCCTGCCCCTGTCGGGCGGCAGCGGCGCCGGCCGTTCCATTCCGCGCATTTTCCGGGTCGCCGGGCGTGAACGCCTTGCCCGAAGATGCCCGGCCCGGGATCGTGCGGCCGGCGGACCGGCCGCGGAGAGGAAACCCATGCCCGACACGCCGAACGAGGCTGGCGCCTCGCGCCTCGTCTACGTCCTGAACGGACCGAACCTGAACCTGCTCGGCAAGCGGCAGCCGCACATCTACGGCCACGAGACCCTGGCCGACGTGGAGCGCGACTGCCGCGGCCTGGCCGACGAGCTGGGCCTCTCGCTGCGCTTCCACCAGAGCAACCGCGAGTACGAGATCATCGACTGGATCCACGAGGCGCGCGAGACGGCGGCCGCCATCGTCATCAACCCCGCCGCCTTCACGCACACCTCGGTCGCCATCCTCGACGCGCTGAACGCCTTCGACGGGCTGATCTTCGAGGTCCACATCAGCAACGTGCACAGGCGCGAGGCCTTCCGGCACCACTCCTACGTCTCCGGAGTCGCGGCAGGGGTGATCGCGGGGTTCGGGACGCTGGGCTACCAGCTCGCGCTGCGGCGCGTGGCGCAGTTGCTGGAGGGCTGAGGCCGCCCCGCACGGGGCCCGGCGCGGGCGGGGCGCAATCCGCACGGGGCCGGTGGGGCGGCCCTGCGCGGGATCGGGCCGTCATGCCGGTCCGCATCCGGGCGGACCGGCATGGGACGGGCGAGGGGGCGGAGCCGGCGCGCGGCCCCGGACCGTCCCCGTCCGCTTCGTTCAGCCTACGGCGAACCGCGGTCCGGTCGGGACTGCGGTTCGCTGTCGCTCGTCGTTCCCGGCGCGGATCACGCCGCCGGGCGTGTCCGCCCGCCGGCGATCCGCTCTATTGCGGCTGAGCCTGCGGCTGCGGCTGCGGCTGCGGCTGCGTCGGGGGTTGGGGCTGGGGCTGCCGCGCCAGTTGCGCCTGCAGCGCCGCCAGCTCCTCGCGCCGCGCCGCGACGTTGCGCTCCACCTCGGCCAGCTCCGCCTGGCGCTGCTGCAGCGCCGGCCCGGCGGCGGCGAGGTCCGCCTGCAGCGCCGCCGCCCTGCCTTCCAGCGTGCGGACCCGCGCCGTCGCCTCCTCGATGCTGCGTGCCGCCTGGGCGGCCCGGTCCGCCGCCTGCTCGGCGGCGGCGCGGCGGGCGTTGAGCTCGGCCTCCGCCTTGCCCGTCGCGTCGCGCAGCGAGGCGAGGCGCTGCTCCATCTCGCCCTGCGCCTGCTGCCGCCCGGCCAGCGCCGCCTCGGCCGCGCTGACCTGGGTGCGCAGCTCGGTCGCCCGCGCCTCGGCGGCGGTGGCACGGCGGGAGGCATCGGCCGCGGCCTGGCCGGCGGCCGAGAGTCGCTGGTTCACCTCGGCGAGCCGGCTCTCGGCGGCGGCGCGCGCCTTCTCGGCCGCCTCGGCGGCGGTCTGCCGCTCGGCGGCGGCCTTGGCCGCGGCCTCGGTGGCGGTGCGCAGCTCGTCGAGACGCGCCTGGGCGGCATTCGCGGCGTTGGTCAGCTCGGCGCCGCGCGCCTCGATGGCGCGGAGCTGCGCCAGGGCCGCCTCGGCACGGCGCGTCACCTCGCTCAGCCGCGTCTCGGTGCCGGTCAGCTCGCCGCGGCGGGTGGCGAGCGTGTTCTCGGCGGCGGCGATCGCCTCGCGCAGCGATCGCGCGCGGCCCTCGGCACCCGCCACGGCGGCCTGCTGCGCCGTCAGCGCCTGCTGCGCCCGCCCCGCCTCCTCGGCCAGCGCCGCGAGGCGCTGCTGCGCCGCCTCGCCGCCGGCGGCGAGGTCGGCGGCACGGCTCTGCGCCTGGCTCAGCGCCGCTGCCGCCTGCTGCTGCTGCGCGGCGAGCTGCTGCAGCTCGGCGCGGCGCGCGGCCAGGGCGGATTCGGCCTCGGCCATCGCGCTGCGCAACGTGGCGAGGCCGGTCTCCGCCGTCCCCGCCGCCTGGCGCAGCTCGCCGAGGCGCGTCTCGGCGGCGGTCAGGCCAGCCACGCGCTGCTCGCTCGCCGTGATCTGCTGCCCCAGCTCGGCGATGCGGGCCTGGGCGGCATTCGCGGCGCCGGCCAGCTCGCGCCCGCGCGCCTCCGCCGCGGCGTTCGCCGCGCGCGCCGCCTCGGCCTGCTGCGCCAGGGTCGCGAGGTCGCCCGCCGCCTGCCGCTCCTGCTCCAGCGTTCCTTCCAGCGCCCTGATCCGCGAGGTCAGGCGCACCGACTGGGCACGGCCCTCCTCCTCGACCGCCTCGATCTGGCTGCCGCGCGTCATCGCGACCGTCCAGCCCAGGATCAGCAGCAGCAGCGCCGCGCCGGACAGGCCCAGCACGGACCAGGACCGCCAGAAATTACCCGCCGGCGTCACGCCGGGCTCGCCACTCGCCATGTCTCTTTCCTCGATGAGGTGGTGGTCTCGGATCGGGCCGCCGGAGGCCCCGGCATGGCCGCGTCGCCGCGGGCCGGGGCATGGTCCGGTGGAAGCGGCGTCCCGGCCCGACGCTTCGTTGCCGGTGCTTTCCCCGGCGCTCTCCCCGGCCCTCTCCCCGGCGCCTTCCCCTGGTGGCGCCCCCCGGGGCGTTTTCCCCCGGTGCCGGGCGGAGCGGGCTTGGCCGGCTCCGGGCCGCTCCCCGGCTATCCGTCCCGCGCCGCGGTCCGGCCGTGGAGCCCCGGGGTGGACAGGTTGGCGGGGCGGCCGCCGGGAGGGGCCGGCGGCCCCGCGCCTAAGGCGCGGCCGACCATGCGTCCGCCACCCAGCGGTAGCCTGCCCCGTCCTTGGCAACGTGGCCGAGCGCCGGGAACGGCCAGTGGAAGCCCGCGATCCGCAGCCGCTCCGCCGCCGCCATGTCCAGCACGCGGCGGCGCGTCGCCTCGGCCATCACCGGGTCCACGTCGAAGATCGCGTGCCAGCCGGGGTTGCGCACGAACAGCTCGGGGCGGTTGGTGATGTCGCCCAGCACCAGCAGGCTGTCGCCGCCGTCCGACACCACGTAGGAGGTGTGGCCCGGCGTGTGGCCGAAGGTGGCGAGCGAGCGCACGCCCGGCAGCACCTCGGCGCCCGGCTCGAACCGGCGGACGCGGTCGGCATAGGGCGCGAAGCGGCGCTTGGCGTTGGCGAAGCCGGCCCGCGCCGCCTCCGGCACGCGCGCCGCCTGGGCGTCGTCCATCCAGTAGGCCCATTCCGGTGCCGGCACGTGGATCTCGGCGTTCGGGTAGAGCGCGGCGTTGCCGGCATCGGTCAGGCCGGAGCAGTGGTCGGCGTGGAAATGGGTGAAGACGATGTGCGCGATGCGCGCCGGGTCGATCCCGGCGGCGCGCAGGTTGCCCGCGAGCCGCCCGCTGGTCGGGCCGAGATGCCCGCCCGTGCCGATGTCGAAGGCGACGATCCCCTCCGGCGTCTCCAGCAGCGTCACCGTGTAGGAGATTTCCAGGTACCCGGTCGGCAGGAAGGCGTCGCGCAGCGCGGCCTCGACGGCGGCCTTGTCGGCGTTGCGCACGAAGCCCTCGCCCGGGTTGGGGCGCCGCCCGAAGCCGTCGTTCACCGTGGTCACGAGCCGGCTGCCGAGGCGCGTGCGATAGAAGCCGGGCGCCTGGGCCGGGCCGGGAGGCGCGGCGGCCGGCTGGGGCGCGGACGACGCCGCGGACGGGGCCGCCGCGGATCGTGGCGCTGTCTGTGCCTGGGCCTGGGCCTGGACCTGGGCCTGGGTTTGGGCCGGCCACGGCAGGGCGGGCAATGCCGCCGCGGCGGCGAAGGCGGTCCGTCGTGTCAGCATGGCGACCCCCGGCCGGGCCTCGTGCGTGCCCGGTGCGGCGCGGAGCCTACCAGCGTGACCCTGGCTGTGCCACCGGGGGCGGCGACCGGCCTGCCGGCCCCGGCACGCCACTCCCGGCAGCGTGAACCGGATGGGCGCGGCATCGGCGGGCACCGTTCCCGGCGCCCCGCCATCCGGCCGCGGCCCCATGCCGCCGGTCGTTCACCGTCCTCGGCGCGGCGCCATGCCCTCGGGCACCGCCCCCCTCCGGCGATCGGGCCGGCGGCGAGCCGCGGTCCGGCCGGGACTGCGGCCTGCCGCATCGCGCCGCCTTCAGGGCGGACTCATGCCGGTTGGCGTCGGCGCGGCCCGGCATCGTGCCCCCGGGCGTGTCCGCCCGGCGGCGATCCGCCCCGGGCAGGCTCGCGCGGCCTGCCCCAAGGTCGGATTCCGGCGGCGGCGGGCCTGCCCGGCCATCCGTGCGCGAGCCTCCGGCGGCGTGCTCAGCCGGCGGCCGCCTTCTGCAGGATCTCGTCCGGGGTCGAGGAGACGACCTCGACGTATTGCGGCGTGAAGGCGGCCGGGCCGCCCTCGACCAGACCGACGAATTGCGGGCGCAGCGCCTTCAGCACGTCCAGGATGCGGCGGTGCTCCTCGATGCTCGCCCATTCGGCGATCAGGAAGTAGCGGCCCGGATCGTTGACGTCGCGGCAGAGCACGCCGTCCTTCACCTGCGCCGCGGATTTGTGCATCGGGTTCTCGTCCGAGTAGTCGAAGGTCTCGAACAGCCGGATGAACTCCGCCTCCCGCCCCGGGATCACCCGGAAGTCGTAGATGTGGAGGAAGTTGCCCTTGTTCGCCAACGGCGCGTTCGCCATGCCGGTCTCCTCTGTCAGGCGGATTAGGAAGTATGCCCCATAAATCGGCGGCAGGTGAGGCGGAATCGCCCGGCACCGCCGTCGACGCGCCGGCGGCCGGCCCGCCGTCACGGGTGCAATCGTCAGGCATGGCCGCTACGCTGCCCGTCTCCGAGCGCCGAGGAGACCAGCGCATGCACCGACCCGAGCAGGAACGGCAGGAAGGCACCATGCCGCCGCGGGGCGGAACGCCGGGGGAAGGGATGCCGGCGGCGGGACCGCGAGGCGGGCTGCCGCGCCTGCTGCGGCTGGCCGCGCTGCTGCCTCTGCTGCTGCTCGGCGCCGCGGGCAAGCCGCCGCCGGCCGACGCGGGCGGCGGCTACGCGGCGCCGCCGCAGGGTGGCTACGCGGCTCCGCCGCAAGGGGGCTACGCGGCGCCGCCGCAGGGCGGCTACGCGGCGCCGCCGCAGGGTGGCTACGCGGCTCCGCCGCAGGGCGGCTACGCGGCTCCGCCGCAGGGCGGCTACGCCTCCCCCGGAACGGGTCGCGCGATGCCCGCCTACCCGCCGCGGCAGCTCGCGGCCACGCGCTTCCATGCCGTGCTGGTGGCGGGCGACGGCAGCCTGCCGGTGTTCGACAACGCCGTGTCCGGGGTGCAGCGCGGCCTTCTCGCCGCCGGCGTGCCGCCCGCTGCGATGCAGCGGCTGAGCTCGCAGCCCGCCGTCGTCGCCGAGGGGCAGGCGCGGCCCGCCTCGGTGCCCGCCGTGCTCGCGGCGGTGGCCGCGATGCGTCCCGGCCCCGGCGAGGGCTGCCTGGTCTTCGCCACCTCGCACGGCGCGCACAATGGCGGCTTCATCGTCGGCGGCAGCACGGGCGGGCTGCTCTTCCCGGCACAGCTCGACGCGGCGCTGCAGCAGGGCTGCGGCGACGCGCCGACCGTGGTGGTGATCTCCGCCTGCTTCTCCGGCGGCTTCGCGCGCGGGCCGATGGCGCGGCCCAACCGCATCGTCCTGACGGCGGCGCGGCCGGACCGGCCCTCCTTCGGTTGCGGCGCCGGCTACACCCACACCGTGTTCGACGGCTGCCTGCTCGGCGCGCTGGACCGCGACGCCGCGTCCGGCTGGGTGGCGGTGGGGCGCGCCACGCGCGGCTGTGTCGAGCGCGCCGAGGCCGAGATGGGCGAGCGGCCCTCGGAGCCGCAGGCCTATGTCGGCCCGGCGGTGGCCGAGGGGCTGGCGGTGCCGTTCCGTGCCGGCACGCTCATGGCCGCGCCCGCCGGCCCGCCGGGCGCGGGGACGGGTCCGGGCGGCAAGCCGGGCCGGGCGCCCGGCACGATGCCCGTGCCGGCGATGCCGCCGCAGGCGCTGCCCGGCCCCGCCATGCCGCCGCCCGCCATGCCGGGCCCCGGCGGCAAGCCCATGCCGCTCTGAGAGCCTGTCCGGGCGGCCGGCGGCGACGGGACGGCGTGGGCTTCCTGCCGCCGGGCAGCCGGTCGCGTTCCGGAGAGGTCCGGCTTGCACCCCTCGGCATCGGCGCGCACCCTGCCGCCGAACCGGAAGGGGGAGAGACGAGCGGTGAACGGCGCGGAAAGCCTGGTGCATACCCTGCTGCGGAGTGGCGTGGAGGTCTGCTTCGCCAATCCCGGCACCAGCGAGATGCATTTCGTCGCGGCGCTGGACCGCGTGCCCGGCATGCGCTGCGTGCTCGGGCTGCAGGAGAACGTCGTCACGGGCGCCGCGGACGGCTATTTCCGCGTCACCGACCGGCCGGCGGCGACGCTGCTGCATTGCGGCCCCGGCCTCGGCAACGGGCTGGCCAACCTGCACAACGCGCGGCGGGCGCGCTCGGGCATCGTCAACATCGTCGGCGACCAGGCGACCTATCACCGCCCCTTCGACGCGCCGCTGACCGCCGACACGGAGGGCTGGGCGCGCGGCGTCTCCGGCTGGGTGCGCACCGCGGCGAAGGCGACCGAGGTGGGTTCGGACGCCGCCGTCGCGGTGCAGGCGGCGCGCACCGCGCCGGGCCAGATCGCGACGCTGATCCTGCCCTCCGACACGTGCTGGGACGAGGGCGGGGCGGTGGCCGACCCGCTGCCGGTGCCCGCCGTGCCGCAGGCCGACCCGCTCGCCATCCGCAACGCCGCGCGCACCCTGCGCGAGAAGCGCAACGTGCTGCTGCTGCTCGGCGGCCGCGCCGTGCGGGCGGGGGCGCAGCGCCTCGCCCGGCGGATCGAGGCGGCGACCGGCTGCCGCCTGCTCGCCGAGGGCTCCAACGCCCGGATGGAGCGCGGCCGCGGCCGGCTGCAACTGGAGCGCGTGCCCTACCCGGCGGACCAGGCGCTCGCGGCGCTGAAGGAGGTCGAGCACCTGATCCTGGTCGGCAGCAGGGCGCCGGTCGGCTTCTTCGCCTATCCGGGGGTGCCGAGCCGGCACTATCCGGAGAGCGCCTCGGTGACGGTGCTGGCGCGGCCGGAGCAGGATGCCGAGGCGGCGCTGGCGGCGCTGGTGGAGGAGCTGGGCGCGCCCGAGGCGGCGATCCCCGATCCCGGCCCGCGCCCCGAGCCAGGGCGCGGCGCGCCGACGCCGGAAGGGCTGGCGCGCACGCTGGCCGCGCTGATGCCGGAGAACAGCATCGTCGCCGACGAATCCGTCAGCTTCGGGCGCGGCTTCTTCCGGGAGAGCCACGCCGCGCCGCCGCACGACTGGATGCAGATCATGGGCGGCGCCATCGGCTGCGGCCTGCCGCTCGCCACCGGCGCCGGCATCGGCGTGCAGGCCATGCGGGATTCCGGGGGGGGCGACCGCCGGGTGATCGGCCTGCAGGCGGACGGCTCGGCCATGTACACGCTGCAGTCGCTCTGGACCCAGGCGCGCGAGAAGCTGCCGGTGACGACGATCATCCTGGCCAACCGCAAGTACCAGATCCTGCTCGGCGAGTACCGCAACGTCGGCGCCAACCCCGGGCGGACGGCGATGGACATGCTCGACCTCGGCAACCCGGATCTCGACTGGGTCCGGCTCGCGGCGGGGATGGGCGTGGAGGCGGCGCGGGCGGAGACGCTGGAGGCGTGCGGCGACCTGCTCACGCAATCCTGCGCCCGGCCGGGGCCGTTCCTGATCGAACTCGTGATCTGATCGGTTCGTTGCGCGGGCACCGGGCGGTCGCCATGCGCTGGTCGCCGTCCGGGATCCGGGGCATCGGACGGGGCGGCGGCCGGGCCGTCGGAAAGGTGGCGCCGGCCACCTGGTTGCCCCGGGGGCCGGCACCTGCCTCCCGACCTGTCTCCCCGGCGGATACATGGCGCCGAATTCAGGCGCTCCGTAAGGCCGGCGTAAGCCGTGGCGCAGCACCTTCACGGCGCTGCGAGCACACGGTTACCGCGACTGGTTTCCGCGGAGGCCGTGTGCGACTCACTGCCGACCAGCACGCCGCAGCGCAGGAAGTGACATGAATATGATTCACACGCCGCCGGCAGCGAAGAACGAGGCGAAGGAGATGGTACCGCCCGCCGGTCAGTCGCCGGTTTCGCTCTCGCTCTCCCCGGAGCTTGCCGCTACGCCGCGGGAGGGCGGCCGGGAAGCGCCGAAGGGGTCGGCGCAGGCGCAGGCCGCGCCGGCGCGTCGCGGGATCGGCCGCTACACGACCTGGGGGCTGGTGCTGGCCGTCGCCGGTGCCGGCATCTGGTACGAGTTCCTGCGCGACCCGGCCGGGGTGCACGAGCCCGCGGCGCCGCACGCCGCCACCGCCGGCCTGCCGCCGGGCGAGTTCCGGCTTTCCGAGACCGAGATCAGGTCGCTGCGCATCGAGCCGGTGCAGGCGCGCGCCTTCCACGCCGAGCGCGCGGCCGAGGGCCGCATCGCCTACAACGACGACCGCTCGACGCCCGTCTTCACCCCCTACACCGGCCGCGTGGTGAATGCCGGGCCGCGCCTCGGCGAACGGGTCGAGGCCGGGTCGATGCTGTTCGAGGTCGAGACCAACGACCTGGTGCAGGCCGCCAACGACCTCCTCTCGGCGGTGGACGCGCTGAACAAGTCGCGCACCTCGCTGGCGCTGTCGCAGCGCAACGCGGCGCGCCAGGCCGACATGTATGCCGGCCGCGCCGCCTCGATGCAGGCGCTGGAGCAGGCGCGGGCGGACGCGGCCAACGCCGCCGCCGACCTGCGCGTGCAGGAGACCGCCGTCGCCGCCGCGCGCGACCGCATGCGCGTGCTCGGCCGCTCGCCCGCCCAGATCGCCGAGGTGGAGCGGACGCGGCACGTCGACGCGACGGTGGCGGTGAACGCGCCGATCGCCGGCACCGTGTCGCAGCGGCGCATCGGCCCCGGCCAGTGGCTGAACGCCGGCGGCAGCGACCCCGTCTTCACCATCGCCGACCTCTCGACCATGTGGCTGGTGGCGGCGGTGCGGGAGATGGACGCGCCGCTGGTGCGGGTCGGCCAGGCCGTGCAGGTGACGGTGGGCGCGCTGCCCGGCCGCACCTTCGACGCGCGGATCACCAACATGGCGACCGGCCTCGATCCCGTGACGCGCCGCCTGGAGGTGCGCGCCGAGGTGCAGGACCCCGACCGGCTGCTCAAGCCCGAGATGTTCGCGAGCTTCCGGATCGACATCGGCCGCGACAGCGACGCCGTGGCGGTGCCGGTCAGCGCCGTGATCTTCCGCGGCAGCGATGCGAGCGTGTGGGAGGCCCTGGACGACAACCGCTTCATCCTGCGCCGCATCACCCTCGGCATGCGCTCCGGCGACATGCTGGAGGTGGTGCAGGGCCTGCCACCAGGTGCGCGCATCGTCACCGGCGGCGCCCTGTTCGTGGATCGCGCCGCCCGCATCGACTGACCCGACGCGCCGGCCCCGGCCCGGAACCGCCGGGCGCGATGCCGTCCGGCGGGCGACGCCGCCTTCGGCCCGGCGTCGCGGCGCGCCATCCTGACAACCGCCGAATCGACCGCCGCCGAGGGGACCCGATGGCTCGCCGCGTGCTTCCTGCTGTCCGTTCCCCGAATCGCCGCCCGCTCCCGCGCCGTCCGCTTCCGCGTCGCCCGGCCTGCCTGCCGGGCGCTCTCCTGGCGTTGCTGCTGCTCGGCCAGGCCGGGCCGGCCGCCGCGCAAGGCATCGTGGCGACACCGGGGGTGCCCCTGGGGGCGCCCCTGGTCGTGCCGCCCGGCGCGCCGTCCGGCACCCGCCTCGCCGCGCCGCCCCCGACCGCGCCGGCGCCAGCCACGGCATCGCCGCTTCCCGGTGCCGTTCCGGGGCGCGGCGCGGCGATGTCGGTCACCGTTCCGGGCCTCGTGCCGCTGCCCTACGCCGCCACCATCCGGCCGATGACGCTGGAGCAGGCGGAGCGGCTGCTGGTGGAGCGCAACCTGACCGTGCTGGCGGCACGGCGCGGGGTGGATGCGGCGCGGGCGCAGGTGCTGGTCAACAGCAGCATCCCGAGCCCCACCTTCTCCTTCGGCAACACGGCCTTCAACACCAACGAGCGGGTGAACGGCGGCCTCCAGGGCTCGCGCTTCTTCGGGCCGAACAACAATTTCAGCACCGGCCTCTCCATGCTGGTGGAGCGCGGCGGCAAGCGCGAGCTGCGCACCCGCTTCGCCGACGAGCAGATCGGCGTCGCCGAGACGCAGGTGCTGGACGCGATGCGCACCCAGCTCTTCGGGTTGCGGCAGGCCTTCCTGAACGCGCTGCTGGCGCGCGCCAACCTGGAGGTGGCGCTGAGCAACCGCGGCTCGCTGGACCGCACCGAGGCGCTGCTGCGCCGCCAGCTCGCCAACGGCGCCATCCCGGAAGGCGACCTGATCCGCTTCCAGGCCGGGCGGCTGCAATTCGAGCAGGACGTGCTGACCCAGGCGCAGTCCTACGCGGCGGGCGTGGCGCAGGTGGCGGTGTTCCTCGCCGCCGACGCCGCCGCCTTCGTGCCGGGGGCCGGGCAGCTCGACCGGCTGGGAATCCGGCCGAGCGTGCCGGGAGCGCTGGCCCTGCCGGCCAACCCGGTGCCGCGCCCCGGCTCCCGCCTCGCCGAGCAGGAGGCGCGCGGCGAGGCGCCGGACGCGGGCGGGACGCCGGGCGCCGTGGGCGCCACGCCGCCGGCCGGGCGCGGCGCGGCGCGCGGCCCGGCCGCGCCGGGAGGGGCGCGGGGCCCCGTCGTCGCGCCGATGCAGCCGGTCGCCCCCGTGGTGCTGCCGCCCGTCGCCTTCGACCTGCGCGGCCGCATCGACCGCGCGCCCGAGCTCGGCGTCGCGCGCGAGGTGCTGGCCGAGGCGGTGGCGCAGCGCCCCGACGTGGTGGTGGCGGCGCGGCAGGCGAGTGCCGCCGCGGCCAACACGCGGCTGGCGGAGGCGGGGCGCGCGCGCGACGTGACCATCGGCGCCACCTGGTCGCGCTCGCGGCTCTCGCAGGACCTGCCGAATTCGCGGCTGTCGGATCTCTACGCCAACAACTCGCTCGGGCTCTCCTTCTCCATCCCGCTGTTCACCAACCGGATGGTGGAGGGCAATGTGGGCGTCGCGGCGGGCCAGCAGGGCCAGGCGGAGGCGCAGGCGCGCGCCACGCTGGCGCAGGCGCGCGCCGACTTCGCCGTGGCCTGGGCCGGCTACGAGCAGGCGCGCCTGCTGCTGACGCGCTACGGCCCCGGCGCCATCGCGCAGGCCGAGGATTCCTATGCCATCGTCGAGCGTTCCTACTTCGCCGGCGGCAACTCGCTGATCGACGTGCTGGACGCGCTGCGCACGCTGAACGCGACCCGGGTGGCGGTGAACACGGTGCGGATCAACTACCTGCTCGCGCTGGCGCAGCTCGAGCAGGCGACCGGGGTCTCCGGCCTGGCGCCGCGGCCCTGACGCGGCGCCCCCGATGCGGCGTCCCGACGGCGCCCCGGCGGCGCCCAGTGCGGGCACCGGCCGACCGGGCGGACCGGCACGGGGTCGTAACCACGACCGGAACGAATTCACCGAACGTCAAGGAGGATACGCGATACGGGGGACATGCGCTCCTCCTCCGCCAGGGCGGGCACCGATGGTGCCACGGCCCAGCCCCCCGCCGCCGGCGCGACCGAGACGCCGGAGCAGATCCGCCGCCTGGCTGCGCGGGCCTGGCTCGAGATGGACAGCCTTGGCGTGCTGCCGACGCCGCAGCATTTCGAGATCTGGTACACCCATCTCTGCGGCAGCAGCCCGGAGCTGAGCCGGCGCCTCGCCACGCTGCTGGCGGGCGACTCCTCGCCGACCGCCGCCGAGCTGGCCGTGCTGCACGCCGAATGCATCGGCCCCGAGCTGGACGTGGACGCGGTCGGTGACCGCATCGACGCGATCCAGCAGGCCGCCGACGCCATGGTCGAGCAGATCAACGGCAACGGCAGGACGCTGAACGCGTACGGCGCCGTGCTGTCGGTCGTGGCGGACCGGCTCGGCCAGGACACCTCGATGGAGGGCCTGCTGCGCGCGGTGGAGATGCTGACCACGGAGACGGTGCGCGCCAGCGAGCGCAACCGGCTGCTGGAGCAGCAGCTCGCCGCCTCGGCGTCGCGGATCTGCACCCTGCGCCGCAGCCTGGCGGAGGTGCGGCAGGAAGCCACCACGGACGGCCTCACCGGCCTCAGCAACCGGCGTGCCTTCGATGCGAGGCTGCGCCGGGCGCTGGTGGCGCGGAACCGGCCCGAGGGCTATCCGGTGTCGCTGCTGCTGCTGGACGTGGACCACTTCAAGCAGTTCAACGACGTGCACGGGCACAAGGTGGGGGACCTCGTGCTGCGGCTGGTGGGCCGGCTGCTGGCGCAGAGCGTGAAGGGGCGCGACACGGCGGCGCGCTACGGCGGCGAGGAGTTCGCGGTCATCCTGGCCGGCGCGGACCTGCGCGCGGCGTCGATCGTGGCCGAGCAGATACGCGCGGCGCTGGACGGCAAGCGCCTGGTGAACAAGGGCTCGGGCGAAGGGCTGGGCAGCGTGACCGTCTCGATCGGCGTCGCCGAGGCGGGGCGGAACGAGCATGCCTCGTCCCTGCTCGAACGGGCGGACGCGGCGCTCTACCGGGCCAAGCATGCCGGCCGCAACATGGTCTGCGTCGACGAAGGCGTCGGGAGAGGCGAGGACGCGGCGGCCGGCCCCGGCGATCCCGGCCGCCGCGTCGCGGCGGTCTGATGCCGGCCCGCACGGGCCGGGCAGGCCCCGGGCGCGGCTTCAGCCTGCGTCGCCGCGCGCCAGGGACGCCTTGTGCCGTCGCGCCAGCTCCACGTAGTGCGGGGCGGTGCGGTCGAACACGGCGCGCTGCTCCTCGGTCAGCACCCGCACCAGCTTCGCGGGCGAACCCATCCACAATTCGTTGCGCCCGATGCGCTTGCCTGGCGGCAGCACGCCGCCCGCGCCGAGCACGCCGCCCTCCTCGATCACCGCCCGGTCCAGCACCGTGGCGCCCATGCCGACGAAGGCGCGGTGGTGAAGCGTGCAGGCATGCACGATGGCGGCGTGGCCCACCGTCACGTCGTCGCCGATCAGCGTCGCCTCGGCGCCGGCGTTGACGTGGATGATGGTGCCGTCCTGGATGTTGCTGCGCGCGCCGATGGTGATGTCGTTCGTGTCGCCGCGCAGCACGCAGTGGTACCAGATGCTGGAATCGGCGCCGATGACGACCCGGCCCAGCACCAGCGCGGTGGGGGCGACGAAGGCGGAGGCCGCGACCTGCGGCACCGTGCCCTCGAAGCCGCGCACGGGGCCATCGGCCGGTCCCCCGGCCATGCCGCCCAGCGCGGCCTTCACGAAGTCGTCCATCCTCGCCTCCTTCCCCGTCGATCCGTTGCCGCCCTGCCGTGGCGGCCGGCAGGCTCCGCTTCGCCCGTTGCGTGTCCCGCCTCGTCGCGTGCCGGCCGCCGGTCACGCGGGGACGTGGCGGGCCGGGCCCGCCGCGTCCGGTCCGGCCGAAGGGCCTACTCGGCCGCCGCGGCCGACGCCGCGCCGAGCGCCGCCGACACGTCGAGGCCGAGCATCAGCCCGATGTTCTGCACCGCCGCCCCGGAGGCGCCCTTGCCGAGGTTGTCGAGCCGCGCCACCAGCACGGCCTGGCCGTTCTGCGTGTTGCCGAAGACGCGCAGCTCCAGCAGGTTGGTGTCGTTCAGCGCCTGCGGCTCCAGCTTGCCGTTCGCCTCGGCCGGCACCACGCGCACGAACTGGCTGCCGCGGTAGTGCTCGCGCAGCGCCGCCTCCAGCATGGCGGGCGACGGGGTGCCCGGGAGCGTGTCGAGGTGCAGCGGCACCGAGACCAGCATGCCCTGCCGGAAATCGCCCACCGAGGGGACGAAGATCGGCCGCCGGCTCAGGCCCGAATACTTCTGCAGCTCCGGCACGTGCTTGTGCCCGAGGCCGAGCCCGTACAGCTCGAAATCCGGCGCGGTGCGGGCCTCGTAGGCGGCGATCATCGACTTGCCACCGCCCGAGTAGCCGCTGACCGCGTTCACCGCGACGGGATGGTCGGCCGGCAGCAGCCCGGCATCGACCAGCGGCCGCAGCAGGGCGATCGCGCCGGTCGGGTAGCAGCCCGGGTTGCTGACGCGGGGCGCCGCGGCGATGCGGGCGGCCTGGTCGGCTGCCAGCTCGGGGAAGCCGTAGGTCCAGTCCGGCGCCACGCGGTGCGCGGTGGAGGCGTCCAGCAGCTTGGGCGCCGCCGCGCCGAGCCCGGCGGCCAGCGCCGTCGTCTCCTTCGCCGCGTCGTCGGGCAGGCAGAGCACGACGAGGTCCACCGAGGCCATCAGGTCGCGCTTGGCGGCCGGGTCCTTGCGCAGCGCCTCGGGGATGGAGCGCAGCGACAGCCCTCGGATGCCCTCCAGGCGCTCGCGGATGCCGAGGCCGGTGGTGCCCGCCTCGCCGTCGATGAACACCGTGGGGGTCTGGCCCTTGGCCATGGCAACGCCCTCTCAGATAGCCCGCTGGCGCGGGTCCGGTGCCGCCGGACCATCCGGCGGCACCCTGCCCGCAGTTAAAGCATTTCCAGGCGGGGCTTGTACGCCCCGGCGCCTGCCAAATGCGTGACGGTACGGGTTCCGGCCGTGTTCCGGCGCCCGGGTTGGCCTTGCAGGGTGGCGCACCAAGGGCGGCATCCCTGGCCGGAAGCCGGAACGCAGAAGGGGCGGACCCTTGCGGATCCGCCCCCCCGATCTCGAAGCCTTGCGGCCCGGCGCGTGACGCCGGATCCGCCCGGCGTCAGCGCTTGCTGAACTGGAAGCTGCGTCGCGCCTTGGCGCGGCCGTACTTCTTGCGCTCGACGGTACGCGGGTCGCGCGTCAGGAAGCCGGCCTTCTTGAGGATCGGGCGCAGGCCCGGCTCGTAGAAGGTCAGCGCCCGGCTGATGCCGTGCCGCACCGCGCCGGCCTGGCCGGACAGCCCGCCGCCGACCACCGTGCAGGTGACGTCGAACTGCTGGTAGCGGTCGGCCACCAGGAAGGGCTGGGTGATCAGCATGCGCAGCACGGGGCGGGCGAAGTACTTCGCCGCCGGCTTGCCGTTGACCTCGATGGTGCCCTTGCCCGGCTTCACCCAGACGCGGGCGACCGCGTCCTTGCGCTTGCCGGTGGCGTAGGAGCGGCCCTGCGCGTCGCGCTTGGGCTCGCGCACGATCGCCACGCCCTCGTCCGGGGTGCCGGCGGCGGGCGTGCCCTGCACCAGCGTCTTGAGGTCCGCGAGGCTGCGGCCGGTGGTCTGCTCGCTCATCGGTTCAGGCCGCCTTCTTCACGCCGCCGGCGACGTTCTTGCTGTTGAGGGCCGCGACGTCGAGCGCCTGCGGCTGCTGGCCGGCATGCGGGTGCTCGGGGCCGGCATAGACGTGCAGGTTCTTCATCTGCTTCCGGCCGAGCGGCCCGCGCGTGATCATGCGCTCGACCGCCTTCTGGATCACCCGCTCCGGGTAGCGGCTCTCCAGGCGCTGGCGGACCGTGCGCTCCTTGATGCCGCCGGGATAGCCGGTGTGCCAGTAGAAGACGGACTGCTCCGCCTTGTTGCCGGTGACGCGCACCTTCTCGGCGTTCACGATCACGACGTGGTCGCCGCAATCGACGTGCGGGGTGAACTGGGGCTTGTGCTTGCCGCGGAGCCGGTTGGCCACGATCGAGGCGAGACGGCCGAGAACCAGCCCTTCCGCGTCGATCAGAATCCAGCCCTTCTGGACTTCCGCGGGCTTCAGCGAACGGGTGGTCAGCATCGTCGTCCTGAAGTCCTCGAACAGGCGGCGGGTTATGACGGCGTGCGTGGGTACGGTCAAGGCGGAACAACGAATTTCCGCATGCGGTATCCTGATACCATAATCCGCCCAGCTGCCGTCGCCGGCCCGGGCACGCCCGGATGCGGAGCCGGTCGGAAAGCAAATATTCACGGACGGACACTATGAAGAGAAAGAATCACGTTTTGGGACACGATTCTTGCGAAACGAGATGTCGTATGCCTCCGAGATGCCGGCCATGCTCGTTGGCGTTTCGCTGCTGACCGCAGCGCTGCAGTATCCGGCCCTGCTCGTGCTCGACGCGATGTACGGCCTCCCGCCCATGAACTTCCCCCTGTCGCGCCCGCTGAGCATCGTTGCGATCCTGCTGCTCGTCGCCTTCTACGAGGTGCTGAGCTGCCTCGGGCCGCAGCGGCGACGGACCGCCGCCGTGCCCGCCGGCGCCCGTTCCGTGCCCCGGCACGCCGCGTCGAGGCGGCGGGGCCGGCGCGGGACGCCGGACGGGTGGCGGACGGCGACGCGCCTGCCGGCCATCGCCCGGTGACGCGCTCCGTCCGGCGTCGCCGGGATGGCGCCGGCCCCTGAGCCGGCGAAGTTTCCGCGCAGCCGGATGTGTCCGCCCCGCCTGAGGATGCTCCAGCCTTTTGATTCGGCGCGTTTTCCGAGCCGATGGGCGCGTGCGCTCGACCCGAAAATGCTCTAACCTTTTGGTTTTTCGCATTTTCCGGGTCGCTGGGTGAGTACACCCAGCTTGAAAATGCTCTAATGCCGGCTCGGGAAGAACGGTCCGGGAAGCAGGGCATGATCGAGGGTGGATCGGGTGGCGTCGCCGGCATGGGCACGGCGGCGGAGCGGCTGGTCGGCTTCCTGGCGGCGGCGGGGATCGACCGGGCCTTCTCGGTGCCGGGCGAGAGCTTCATCGCGCTGCTGGACGCCCTGCACGCCCATCCCACGATCGACCTCGTCACCTGCCGGCAGGAAGGCGGCGCCGGCTTCATGGCGCTGGCCGACGCCAGGCTGACCGGGCGGCCGGGCGTGGTGATGGTCTCGCGCGGGCCGGGGGCGTGCAACGCCGCGATCGCCGTGCACACCGCCGAGCAGGACGCGCTGCCGCTGATCCTGCTGGTCGGTCAGGTGGAGCGGCGCGACCTGCGCCGCCGCGCCTTCCAGGAGATCGACTACGCCCGGATGTTCGAGGGCGTGGCGAAGTGGGTGGGCGAGGCGACCGATCCCGACCAGGTGCCGGAGCTGATCGCGCGTGCCTGGGCGATGGCGCTGGGCGGCGTGCCGGGGCCGGTGGTGCTGGCGCTGCCCGAGGACGTGCTGGCGGCACCCTGCCGGGCGCCGGCGGTGCCGCCGACCGTGGCCCGCCCGGCGCGGCCGGCGGCCGGGGACCTCGCGGCGCTGGCCGCGCTGCTGCGGGCGGCGGAGCGGCCCATCCTGCTGGCCGGGCACGGCTTCGAGCGGGCGGGCGGGCGGGCGGCGCTGCTGGGCCTCGCGGAACGCTGGCGGCTGCCGGTGGCGGTCTCGTTCCGGCGGCAGGACCTGTTCCCGAACGACCACCCGCTCTACGCGGGCGACATGGGGCTGGCCAACCCGCGGGCGCAGCGCGAGGCGTTCGACGAGGCGGACCTCGTGCTGGCCCTGGGCACGCGGCTGACCGACGTCACCACCCAGGGCTGGCGGTGGCCGCGCGCGGGGCAGCGCCTCGTGCATGTCTGCGCCGAGCCGCGCTTCCTGGGCTGGCAGTTCCCCACCGGGCTGGCGCTGGCGGCGGATGCGCCGGAGGTGGCGGCCGGGCTGGCGACGGAGGATGCCTCGGCGCCCGCCGGGCGCGAGGGCTGGATCGCGCGGCTGCGCGCGTTGCAGCGCGCGGAGGCCGCCCACGCGCCGCGCCGGCGCGCGGACGGGCTGGAATTCGCGCGCGTGGCGCAACTCGTCGGGCGGGTGGCGCCGGCGGACGCGATCGTGACGCTGGATGCGGGGACGTTCGGCGCGCCCTTCTACCGCCAGGTGGCGTGGCGGCCGCCGCAGCGCCTGCTGGCGCCGGTCTCCGGCGCGATGGGCTACGGCGTGCCGGCGGCGGTGGCGGCGGCGCTGCGCCACCCGGGGCGCTGCGTGATCGGCGCGGTCGGCGACGGAGGCGCGCTGATGACGGGCGGCGAGATGGCGGTGGCCGTGGCGCGCGGGGCGGCGGTGAAGCTGCTGCTCTCCGACAACGGCGCCTACGCCTCGATCCGCATCCACCAGGAGCGCGCCTATCCGGGGCGGGTCTCGGGCACCGACCTCGCGAACCCCGACATGCTGGCCTGGGCACGCGCCTTCCGCGTGCCGGTGCTCGACGTGCGCGGCGAGGAGGACCTGCCGGCGCTGGAGGCGGCGCTGCGCGCGCCGGGGCCGCTGATCGCGGTGATCGCCACCTCGCTCGCGGCGGTGCTGCCCGCCGGGGAGTGATGCCCATGGCGGCGTCCGCCGATCCGGCCGGGCCGGTCAGGCGCGCCGCGGTGGCGGGTGGCGCGTTCCACCGTGCCCGGCAGGCTCGGCAGGAGTCAGTAGGAGGAGGAGCCGCCGGCCTTCCCGGCGCCGCCGCTGACCGGGCTGGTGGTCAGCTCCATGTAGGCGCCGAAATCCTTCATCATCTCGTCCGAGGTGGAGGAACGGGTGGCGTCGGGCACGATGACGAGGTAGCCGCTCAGGCTCTCCCAGGGGAAGACGCTGTCCTTGACGATCTGCTTGTAGAGGTTGTCCGGCGTGTCCAGCCCGTCGATGCCGTCGGCGCGGATCAGCCCGGCCGCGCGGCAGGCGCGCGAGGCGTGGGTGGAGCAGTTGTTGCCGACGATGGTGAAGCCGTCGGTCTTGGCGCGCATGGCGATCCAGGCGTCGCGGAACGCCTTGGCGGCGGTCTTGCCGCAGCTGCTCACCAGGATCGTGGAGACGCAGGACTTCGACTTGGCGTCGTCGTAATTCACGTATTGCGGCCGGTTGGAGAGGAAGCGCGAATAGGTGAAGACCACCCCGTCGCCCACCGCGCCCGTGCCGAAGTAGCCCACCGGCGCGCCGGTCTGCAGCAGGCAGTCGGAATGCCCCTCGTCCGGCGGCGCCTTGGTGTGGGACGGCTTGTAGCGGACGACGTAGGCCACCTTGTCCTCGCCCAGCGCGATCTTCAGCGACTGCCCGACCTGACCCGCCATCCGCCCCGTTGCCTTTCCGATTCGTTGCTGCCGCGACGGTCGGGATGGTGCCCCCGCATGCTTACGATGTGATGATGAATTTTCATCCGGGGGGACCTCATCGGGGCGCCGGCGAACGCCGCGCGCCGGCTGCCCGGCGTGCCCGGGTGCCATGGTCCGGATCGGTGGGCGCATGCGGCCGGAAAGCCCGCGCCGCGCATCGCTCGTCGGTGTCGGGGAGCGGCATCGGGTCGCCGCCGATGCGCGGGTCCTTCGGCAGCGGGGTCCGTCAGAGACAGGCGCCGCAGGGCCGCGCCCGGAGCTGCTCGTCCGCCAGACGCGCCGCCTGCCGCGCCTCGGCGAGTTGCCCGGGGATCGGCCTGCCGCTCCGGGAGAGGGCGTCGAGCCGCGCACCCAGCTCCAGCAGCACGCGGGCGGCGCGCCGCAGGTCGTGCGCGTCCCGCAGGGAGAGCGGCAGGGAGACGCCGCCTGCGGCCCGAGGCGGGGCCATCGCCGGCCTATCCGTGGCGGACATGGGGCCGGCCGGCGGGACGGGAGATGGCGGAACGGGCCGGCGCATCATCGGTGCCGGCTGCCGCCGCGCCACCATCGCGGCCATGGGCGAAGAAGGCGCCTTCGCGCGGCGACCGGGCGGCGAAGGCGGCGCGCAGGGATGCGCGGGAAGGCGTGAGGCGGGACATCGGTGCGGTCCTCGGAGCCTGGGGCGTGATGGCCGGCGGGAGCGGGCTCCACGCTGGCCGGGCCGTGCGGACCAAAGGATGCGGCCGGGCCCGCCGCCGGACCAATCGGAAGGCGCGATCCGCGCCATCCATCGTACCGATGGGCCGGTGCCGGCCGGGCCGCGGCCGCGCCGGGCCGTCTTGTGCCGGCTGGACCGTCCTGTTCGCCCCCTCAGGCCGGTTCGCGGAAATTGCGGACCGGGGCTGCTCCTCGGCCCGGCGCACGGCCGCCCATCGGCCCCGTGCGCGATACCGCTCCGCGCAGGCCGGGACCCGTGCGGAGCGGTGTCAGTTCTGGGGCGAGCCGACGCCGAGCGAGGAGCGCGGCAGGTCGCTCGGCAGCCTGCCCTCGGCCTCCGGGCGGCCGACGGTGGGCTGGTTGACCTGGCGGTCATCGGCGAACTGGCTGGTCAGCGGCGCGCCGGGCGGCGGGACGTTGCGCGTCTCGCGCCGCGATTCGCCGGCGCGGTCGGCGCTGATGCCCTCGCGGAGCTGTTCCGCGGCTCGGGCCACCGGCGTGCGGCCACGCACCGTGGCACCGTCGCCGCCGGGCTGGGGGGCCTGACCGGGGACGGGGGCGGGGGAGGCGCCGGAAGGCTGGGCCGGGGCGGCCCCGGGCAGGGCGCCGAGCAGCGGCAGGACGAGCAGGGGAGCGAGGAGGGCGCGGCGCACGGCGTCGGTTCCAATCGTGTCGCGATGGGTGGAAGCGCATTGCCGGCGGAGCGGGCACGGGCGCGCTGCCGGGGGGAACGCGACGGGACGGGTCGCCGTACCTTCACGATCCCGGCAACGATTCTACGGCGAACCGCAGTCCGGTTGGGACTGCGGTTCGCTGTCGCTCGTTGTTCCCGGCGCGGATGCACGCCGCCGGCTTTCCACGCCGGCCCCGGCCGGCGCCCGATGCCGACTCTCAGCCCGCCACCGTCTCCCGCGAGACGGTGACCAGCTCCGTGCCCACCGGGGTGGGCGGATGCACCTGGAAATCCTCCTTCCGCGCCGGCGCCGCGCGTCGCGCCATCTGCCAGGCGCCGCAGAGGGCGATCAGCGCCTGCGCCAGCACCGTCAGCCACAGCAGGCTGCGCGGGCCGCCCGCGGTCATCGCCGCCCCGATCGCCAGCGGTCCCAGCGCCGCGCCCGCCCCCTGGACGATCAGCATCCCGCCCGAGGCCGCGACGAATTCCGACGGCGCGACGGAGTCGTTCACGTGCGCCAGCACCACGCTGTAGGTCGGCACCACCAGGCCGCCGAACACGAAGACCAGGGCGAGGTAGAGCCAGGACGGCGCCTCGGCGGGGGTGAGCAGCGCCATCGCCCCCAGCACGGCGGCGGCGACCAGCGCCGTCGCCACCACCAGCATCCGGCGGTCGATCCGGTCCGACAGGGCACCGAGCGGCCAGGTCATCGCCGCCGCCCCCGTGGCGCCCGCCGCCATGAAGAGCGCGATTCCCCGCTGCCCGAAACCGATGGCACCCGCCAGCACCGGGCCGAGCGAGAAGAAGGCGCCGACGCTGACGCCGCAGAGGAAGGCGGCGACGACGCCGAAGGGCGCCTGGGCATGGAGGCGCAGCAGGTCGATCCGGACCGGCTCCCCCGACGTGGCGGGCGCCTGGGCCTGGGAAAGGGTGACCGGCAGGACGGCGATGGTCAGGATGATCGACACCACCGCGAAGGGCACGAAGCCGGCGGGGTCGGCGACCGGCAGCAGGAGCTGGCCGACCACGCCCGCCACCAGCCCCGTCATGCCGTAGAGGGAGAGGATCTGGCCGCGCACCTCGTTGGCGGCGGCGCCGTTCAGCCAGCTCTCCACCACCATGAACAGGCCGGCGAAGCAGAAGCCGGTGAGCGCGCGCGCCGCGACCCAGGCCACCGGATCGATCCAGAGCAGGTGGATCAGCGGCACCATCGAGGCCAGGGAGGCCAGGGCGGCGAAGCTGCGGGTCTTGCCGACGCGGCGGATCATCCGCCCGGCGGCCAGCGAGCCGGCCATCATCCCGGCGAAGAAGGCGCCGCCGATCAGGCCGATCACGGTGGGCGAGAAGCCCTCCATGCCGCCGCGTACCGCCAGCAGCGTGCCCTGCAGCGTGTTGCCCATCTGCAGCAGCCCGAAGCCGACCAGCAGCGCGGCGATGACGGGCAGGGTCGAGGCGAGTGGTGTGCTCCGCATGGCGGCACTCCTACCATCCCGCCCGGCGGATCGGACCCGCCAGCGGGAATGCATCCGCACGGGGAACGACGGCCCGTTGGTACGGATCGGCGGCGACCGGGGGGAGGGGAGCGGTGCGCTGGCCCGTGCTCGGGCGGCGGCTGCCTCCCGGCAGCGGCCGACATGCCGCCGCGTCCCGCCATGCGACACCAGCCGCCGCGGCGGCGCGCACCGCGATCTCCCCGGGCGGTCGCGCAGCCTGCCGTCGCGCCGGTGCGGCGCCGGCCCGTCCGGCCGGTCGCGGCAGGTCATCGCCGGCCCCGCCCGCACCGCGCGCCCCGCCGGCACCTCCGCGAGGCCCGGCCGGCGGTGCTCGCCGGCGGTGCTCGAGCGTCTCGCCGAAGCCGACGCCGCGGGAGCCGTGCCGGGCGCGGCCATGCGCCGTCCCGGCGCGCCGGTTCAGCGGCATGTCCCGGGGCGTGGTCACTAGAGCATTTTCAAGCTGAGCGTCCTCGCTCAGCGGCTCGGAAAATGCGAAAAATCAAAAGGCTAGAGCCGTTCCGGCCTGATGCAGTCAGGCTGGATCGGCTCTAGGCCGCGCCGGGCGGCCAGCAGGCGGGGCCGCACGACGAGCGCCGCCGGCGCCCGCCATTCGCGCCGCGGGCGCTACGGCCTCGGCTGGCGCTCCGCCGGGTTGGCGGGGCGGGGCTGTCCGGCGGGCCTGGTCGCAGGCTGCCGGGCCTGCTGCCCGGAGCGGCAGGCCGACCGCGCGCCGCTGGTCGGCCGACCGCCGAAGGCGCAGGGGATGTCGTCCTGGAAGAAGTGCGGGATGTCGCGCTGGAAGGTCCGGCGCGCCCCGTCGAAGAAATCCGCCCGGCCGGCGGAGGGCGCCAGGATGGAGGGCACCAGGATCCAGAGGGCCAGCGCCCCGGCGGCGAGCGGGACGGGGCGGAGACGTCGTGCGGTCATGGGGTTTCTGATCTCCCGGCTGGCGCCGCGGCACATGGCGCGCCGGACCGCGACGCCGGAAGAGGGCGCCGGACGGGCGCGCCGGACGGCCCGTCGAAGGCCACGGCAATGGTGCAACGCCGGCGGCGTCGCTTCGTGGCACGATCGCGCCGGTCCGGCTGCCGGCATGGGGAGGCGGGGCCGGCGCGACCTTGCCCGACAGGGCTTACGCTCCTCTTCGCACCGGTTCCGCGGGCCGCTCTCCCCCCCAAGGGGATGCCGGGGGATGCCGGGGGAAGCCGGGCCTACCCTGCGCCGTCCGCCGGGTGGCCGGCGGGCGCGTGCATCCCGCGCGCCCGGCGCAGCGCGTTGGCGGCCAGGTGCGCCTGCCGCGTCGGCTCCGGCAGGCGGTAGCCGCGCAGGGTGCGCAGCACCCATTCCACCGCCGTGTCCAGCGACACGCGATGCCCGACCGAGACGTAGAGCGGGTTGGCGCGCCGCCTCGTGCGCAGCACCGCCGCCAGCACGCGTCCCTGCCAGACGAGGTCGGTGCGGTCCCCGGGCTCCGGCCCCAGCGGTCCCGCCTCCTCGCCGAACAGGCGGGACTTGGCGACGCCGATGGTCGGCACGTCCAGCACCACGCCGAGATGGCAGGCGACGCCGAGTCCGCGCGGATGGCTCAGCCCATGCCCGTCCACCAGCACGAGGTCCGGCCGTCGCGGCAGGGCCGCCCAGGCCTCGACCAGCAGCGGTACCTCGCGGAAGCCGAGGAAGCCCGGCACGTAGGGCATCGGCGCCCGCGCGACGTGCTCGCCGGCAGCCACCGGCGCCAGCCCCCCGGGATCGAGCGCGACGGCGGCGGCGAAGATTCGGTCCTCGGGGTCGAAGCGGTCCAGGCTGGTATCCGCGCCGCCGAGCAGCCGCACCGGGCCGAGCGCGTCCTCCGCCACCACCCGCGCGGCCAGCTCCACCTGCACCCGGCGCGCCGTGGCGAGGTCGGGCGGGCGCAGCCACGTCGCGGGAACGGTCCCGCCCGCCGGCGGCGACGGCGCGCCGCTCACGGGCACCGCGGCGGGGCGGCGGCGGGGCGCCGGCCGGCGGCAGCTTGGCCGCCGGGCATCGCCGGCACGCCCATGCCGCCCGCCCTCGCCGGGCCGGCCCGGCGGCAGGCGGGACGGGGGAGGGCCACGCGCCGGGGTTCACCGGCGCCGGCGCAATCCCTACTCTGCCCACCCTGCCGGGAGGGAACGGCCATGTATCGCATCGACATCCTCGTCCAGGGCTATCCGGGCAAGAGCGTCTGCCACGGCGGCCTCGGCTGGAGCACCATCGCGCTGCTGCGCTCGGCCGGGCGGACCATCCTGGTCGACGTGGGCGCCTTCAACACCCGCCCCGAGCTGGGCCGCCAGCTCGCCGAGCGCGACGTGGCGCCGGCGCAGGTGACGGACATCCTGCTGACCCACGCCCACTGGGACCACTCCGTCAACTACACGCTGTTCCCCAACGCCACGATCTGGATCGGCCGCACCGAGATGGACTGGGCGACGCGGGAGCCGCCCGGCTTCAACCCGCTGCCCGAGCTCTACGTGCAGGACCTCGCGCGGCATCCGCGCCTGCGGCTCGTCGAGGACGGCGAGGAGTTCCTCCCCGGCTTCCGGGCCGTCGCCGCCCCCGGCCACACGCCGGGCTGCCTGCTGTTCCACATGACCGCCAACGACGTGCCGGTGCTGTTCTCCGGCGACGCCGCCAAGAACCGCGCCGAGCTGGTCTCGAACGCCGTGGACATGACCATGGATGCGGAGGCCAGCCGCGCCTCGCTGGCGAAGGTGTGGGAGCTGTGGCAGGCGGTGCCGGGCACCATCCTGATCCCCGGCCACGACCTCTCCATGCAGCTCGATGCCGAGGGGCGGCCGCAATATGTCGGGCAGCGCCGCGCCGGCATCAGCGCCTGGTTCGACGAGGATCTGGCGGTGACGCGGGAGTTCGACATCGGCGCGCCGCGCTGACGGCCCGTCGGGACGGCCGGCGGCGGGGTGGCGAGGGATTTCCCGCGTCGGGAAGGAAGGGCCTTCGGGCGCGGGCACGGTCCGCCGGACCGGCCCGCGAGCCACCCGAACCGGCCCCGAGGGCGGGCCGGGCCGGGCCCGCCGGCCCGGCGGCGCGTCGGGGGTGGCGCGTCAGGGATTGGAGGAGGCGCCGCTGCCCTCGCGGATGCCCGGGCCGCCGTTCGGCCCGCTCGCGCGCGGCGCCTGGCCCATGCCCGAATTGAGCGTGCTCGGCGCCTGGCTGACGCCGCCGCGCGGCGCGCCGCCCGGGCCGCACCCGACCAGGAGCACGGCGCCGAGGAGGAAGCCGGCCGCCAGCATCATGTTTCGCATTGCGATCTCCCGATTCCACGGGCAGCAACGACGCCGTGGCGCGCCGGTTCGACGGGCCCATGCGACGGAGTGCAGAAAGCAGCCATGAGCGGCATCGATCCGGACACCGCGGCGCAGCTCGCCGCCTCGCTGCGGCCGAGCGACCTGCAGCGCATCCTGCTGACCTTCGAGGCCGACCTCGCCGACCTCGCGGGGCAGATCGAGGCCGCCGCGAGGACGGGCGATGCCGAGACCTATCGCCGCGCCGCGCACAGCCTGGCCGGCGCCGCCGCCTCGGTCGGCGCCTTCGCGCTGGAGCGGGCGGCCCGGCTCGCCATGTCGCCCGACGCGGCCGCCTCGCCCGCCGAGGTGCTGGGCCGGATACGCGGGGAGACGGGCGCCGCGCTGCGCGATCTCGCCCGGCTCGCCGCGGTGGCGGCGGGCTGAGAGTTTGTGAAGGAATGCCCGTCAGCGTTGGAACCGGCCGAAAAAGACGGGTCTTTCCAACGGGCATTCTTTCGCGGGTTCGAGTTCGTTACACACTCTGAGCCGGATCGGGGCAGGGGCCGCGGGCGCGCGGGGCGGAGACCGGGCCGCCCGGGTCAGACGGTGTCCGACACGCCGATCGCCTGCAGCAGGCGCGCGCGTACCACCGGCTTGCCGATGTACTCGTCCATGCCGGCCTCCAGGCATTGCCGCTCGTAGCCGGGGCCGACCGCGGCGGTGAGGCCGACGATGCGCGTCCGCCGGTTCGGGCCGCGCCCGGCGCGAAGCTGGCGCGTCGCCTCCAGCCCGTCCATGACCGGCATCTGCACGTCCATCAGGATGATGTCGAACGCCTCGCGCCCGGCCAGCGTCAGCGCCTCGGCCCCGTCATGGGCGAACGCGACCTGGATGCCGCTGCGCTCCAGCACCGTGCCCATCACCAGCCGGTTGGTGGCGTTGTCCTCGACCAGCAGCACCCGCGGCGATCCGGCGGGCGGCGCCGGTGCGGGTGACGGCGCCGCGGCGGTCGGCGCGGCGGCCGGCCGGGCGTCGCCGCAGGCCGTCAGCACCGCGTCGCGCAGCCGCCCCGGCAGGACCGGCTTGACCAGCGTCACCGGCCGGACCGCCGCCATGCGCCCCGCCTCGATCGGGGCGACGCACACCACCTGGACCGGAGGCGGGAGGCCGGGCTCGTCGCGGATGCGCCGTGCCAGCGTGGCGGCGGGCGCCGCGGTCCTGCCCGGCAGGCCGTCGTCGAGCAGCACCGCCTCGATCGGCTGGCCGGCGGCGGCGTTCGCGCGCAGCCGGTCGAGGGCGGCATCCGCGTCCGCCGCCGACCAGGCCTCGCCGCCGAGCGCCGCCACCTGCTGGACGAGGCCGGTCCGCGCCTGCTCCAGCGGATGCACCACCAGCACGCGTCGGCCGAGCAGCGGCCCGGGCGCCGGCGAGGGCGGTTCCGCCTCGCCGGCGCGCATGCTGAAGCGGAACACGCTGCCGCCGCCGGGGCGGTTGTCGGCGGCGATGCCGCCGCCCATCGCCTCGGCGAGCCGGCGGCAGATGGCGAGGCCGAGGCCGGTGCCGCCGTAGCGGCGGCGGATCGAGGCGTCGGCCTGGGTGAAGCGCTCGAACAGGGTCGGGATCTTGGCCGCGTCGAGGCCGATGCCGGTGTCGGCGACGCCGATCGCGAGCCGCCAGCCGCCGCCGAGCGCCGCCTCCACCGGCTGCGCCGAGAGCGAGACCTCGATCCAGCCCGACTCCGTGAACTTCACGGCGTTGCCGACGAGGTTGAACAGCATCTGGCGGAAGCGGCCGGGGTCGCCCACCACGGTGGCGGGCATGCCGCGCTCGACGACGCAGAGCAGCTCGACGCCCTTGGCCGCCGCGCGCTGCGTGAAGGGATCGAGCGCCGTGCGCAGCTCCACCTCGATCTCGAACGGCACCGCCTCGAGCCGCAGCGGCCCCGCCTGCAGCGCCGAGTAGTCCAGGATGTCGTTCAGGATCAGCAGCAGATGCTCGGCCGAGCCCTGGATGGTCTCGGCGCAACGGCGCTGCTGCGGGTCGAGGCCGGTCTCCAGCAGCAGGCTGGTCATGCCGATCACGCCGTTCATCGGCGTGCGGATCTCGTGGCTCATCGCCGCGAGGAATTCCTCCTTCGCCGCGCTCGCCGTGCGCGCCTCGCGCTCGCTGGTGGTCAGCCGCAGGCCCTGCCGGCGCAGCGCCTCGGCCTGGCGCATCAGCAGCCAGAGCGCCAGCAGCACCACCAGGGCGGTGGCGACCATGCCGAGGCCGAGCTGCCAGAGCTGCCGCCGCGCCTCGGCCATCGCCGCCAGCCGGGCCTGCGCCACCTCCACCACGATGCCGCCCTGGCGGGAGACGGCGAAGCTCGCCACCACCTCCTCGCCGTCCTGGTCGCGCCCGGCCCAGGTGCCGCGCTCGCGGCGCGGCAGGAAGTCGCGGAAGGGCCAGGCGCTGGCGTTCAGCTCGCCGATCCCGTCGGCGCGGCCGTCGGAGCGGGCGAGCAGCAGCCCGCCGAAGGAGTGCAGCCGCACCGTGACGCCGAAGGCGTCGGCGTAGCGGCGGGCCGTGAGGGACAGGCTCTCCGGGTTCAGCAGCGCCACCGCCACCCCGGCGAAGGCGCCGCCCGGCCCCTGGAGGTTGCGCGCCAGCGGCACCGTCCAGCGGCCGGCCTGCCCCGGCGCGGCGGGCGTGGCGCCGTTGCCGGGGGTCTCCGCCGGATGCTCGCGCACGGCGCCGAGGTAGCGCCCGAATTCCGGCGCGCCGAGCCGCAGCGGCGGACCGCCGAAGCGGAGCTGGCGGAACCACTCGCGGTCATCGAGCCGCTCGCCGACCAGCTGGTCCACCGTGGCGGCGGTGACGACGCCGGCGGCGTCGGTGAACAGCAGCGCGCGCAGCTCGGGCAGGTCCTGCACGCGCTGCGCCAGGGCGCGCATCGCGGCCGGATCCCTGGCCATGGCGGCGGCGCGCGGCCCGGCCTCGACCAGCAGCAGGTCCGTCGCCTGCACCGTGCGGGCGAGCTGGTCGGCCAGCGTGGCGGCGATGCCCTGGGTCAGTCGCTCCGCGCGCCGCTCGGCCGCTTCCTGGCCGCGCAGGGCGATGATGGCGTAGAGTGCCAGCAGACACAGCCCGACCCCCCCCGCCGCGACGGCGAAGAGCCGCAGCGGCCGCGGCTCGCGCGGGGCCGGTTCACGCAGGCCGAGAGAGCGGCGCAGCTTGGCACGGAAGTCGGAGATGCGCTGGGTCCTGGCAATCCTTCGGGTGGTCATTATTGCGCTGACATCCTTGCTTGGCGAGGCTCGCGCCGGCCAGGGCGAGGCCGTGCCGGCCATGGCCGGCCGGCTCGGGGCGGCCGCCGGAAAGACCCATGGAATGGCCGCTGGAACGGCCGCTGGGACGACCGGCGGGATCGCGGGTGCGGCGGCGGCCGACCTGGTCTCCGAATACGCCCCCGGCGCCGCCGGGAGCCGGCTCCCGGCCATCCTGGCGCGCGGCGTGGTGCGGGTGTGCATCTGGCCGGGCGAGCACGCCTTCAGCCGCCGCAACCCGCACAATGGCGAGCTGGAGGGCTTCGACATCGATCTGGCCCAGCTGCTCGCGGCCCGGCTCGCGGTCGGCGTGGCGTTCGTGGAGGTCACCGGCGGCGCGCCCTCGGCGCCGCTGGAGACAGACCAGTGCGACGTGGCCCTGGCCGGCATCGGCGTCATGATGGCGGATCCGCGGCGGATCGACCTCTCGGCGCCCTACATGGAGAGCCCGCTGGTCGCCGTGACGCGGCGTGGCGGGGGCGGGCCGCGCCGTTGGTCGGAGATCGATTCGCCCGGCGTCGTGGTCGTCGTCGCGCGGGACACGGTGCCGGCGGAGGTGATGCGGCGCAGCCTGCGCCAGGGCAGCATGCTGCTCCTCGACGATGCGGACGAATGCCTGGCCGAGCTCATGACCGGCCGCGCCGACGTGCTGGTGAGCAGCCTGCCGCAGGCCCTGCATCTCGAACGGACCGAGGACTGGGTGCAGCTCTTCCGGGCGCCGCCGAACCTGCCGCGGCTGCGCCACGGCTACGCCATCCTGCCTGGCGACGGTGCCTGGAAGACCGAGCTGGACCGCTTCGTGGCCGCGATCCAGTCGGATGGCTCGCTGGCGCGCGCCGCCCGCCGGAACGGCCTGCCCGTGGCGTCGCCGCGCTGATACCCGACCGGCGCGGGACCCGGCCTGCGCCGGCCGGGTATCGGTGCCGGGCTGGCGGGCGGCCGCGCGCCGGACCGGGGCGCCATGCGGGCCGGCATTCGTGCGGACCCGCGCGGGAGCCTTTTCGGGGCGGCGTGCGGGGCGGTCCGGCGGGTTCTTTCCGCGGCGGCGTCCTCGCCTCGTCGCATCGCATTCGGCGGTCGGCGTGGCGTCGGCCGCCCGGCCCGTGCCGAACGCCGCGAAACGGCGTATCCCGGGGCGACGCGCCCGGCCCGTCGCCACCGGCGTCGCCGCCAGGGCCGGCCTTCAGCAACCGCCGCGCGGCCGGCCCGGCCCGACGGCAAGACGCGGAGTGCGCTGCATGCAGACCCTGCTTCCCCTCGCGACCGAGCTCTCGGCGCTGCTGCGGCAGCGCGGCGAGACGGTAGCGGTCGCGGAATCCGCGGCCGGCGGCCTGGTCTCGGCGGCGCTGCTCGCCGTGCCCGGCGCCTCCGCCTACTTCCTTGGCGGCGCGGTGGTCTACACGCGCGACGCGCGCGCCACGCTGCTCGATATCCCGGCCTCGGCGCTGGCGGATATCCGCCCCTCCACGGAGCCCTACGCGCTGCTGCTGGCGCGCGGCGCGCGCACGCGTCTCGGCGCGAGCTGGGGGCTGGGCGAGACCGGCGCCGCCGGCCCGGCCGGCAACCGCTACGGCGACCCGGCGGGCCATGCCTGCGTCGCGATCAGCGGCCCGGGCGGCGGGGGTTCGGCGGGCCTGCTGGAGCGGTCCCTGACCCTCGCCACCGGCAGCGACGACCGGGCGGCGAACATGCGCGCCTTCGCGCACGGCCTGCTGTCGCTGCTGCTGGCCGGGCTGCGCGAGTCGGCCGGATAGGTCCGCCCCGCCGGCCGGGGCGCCGGGATGGGGAGCCGGGATGGGGCGCCGGGATGGGGCATCCCGGCCCGCACGCCCTGGCCGGAGGACCCTCGCGCGCCGGTCCGGTCGCCTGAACGCCGCCTGAACGGCCGGCTCAGCGTCGGTTCAGGCGCGCCGGGGCATCATGCCATCCATCGAGGCGGCCGATGCGCCGTCCGCCGGACCGATGGAGAACGCCATGCCCTACCTCGACCCCTCCCTGCTCACCCTCGCCGGCTTCATGGCGGCGGTCGGCCTCCTTCCCGCCTGCCTGGCCGCCCTCGACCGCTGATCGCCGACGCCGGGAGACGAACGCCATGCGAGCCCTCGCGACCGGGCTGCTGCTCGCGGCCCTTGCCACCGCCGCCCACGCCGATCGGCCCGGGCCCGACTGGATCAGCCTGGAGCGCGTGACCGCCATCCTCCAGGCCGCCGGCTACGGCCCGGTGACCGGAATCGAGGCCGATGACGGCCGCTGGGAGGCGACCGCCTATCGCGATGGCCGCCGCTTCGAGCTGCACCTCGACCCGCGCAGCGGCGCCATCCTGCGGGTCCGGCCGGAACGCTGATCCGCCATCCGGGCGGTGGGCATCCGGGCGCGGGTGTCATTCATGCGGTGGATGGTCGCGATCCTGCCTTCCGATTGGCGCCGGAACGGCGCGGGCGCCATCTTGCCGGCCAAGCAGGGCGCTTCGGCCGGGCCCAGCCCCTTCGGCCGACCCGCCCAGGACTTGAGGATCATCCCGTGTCAATCCAAGTCGCCGTCCGTATCGGCCTCCTCACCCTGTCGATCGCCAACAACACCGCCTTCGCCCCGGTCGCGAACTCGCTGGAGGCCGACTGCCTCGCCGCCTGCTCGGCCGTGATCGGCGACGACGGCGGGCAGCCCGCCAGCGTGCCAGTGGCCGCCCTGCACCTCGCCGAGCGGACCGCCCACCTCTTCTGACGTCGTCCCGCTACCGGTCCCGACCGGCGCAGGGCGGTACCGCGCACGGGGTTGCCGGGAGGCCCGCCGGTCCGTGTCCGGGCGGGCCGGCGTGAGCCGGAGCGGGGGAGAGGCTCCCTACAGCGAACCGCAGGCCGGTTGGGACCGCGGTTCGCTGTAGCTCATTGTTCTCGGCGCGGATTCACGCCGCCGGGCGCGTCCGCCCGTCGGCGATCCGCTCTACCCCTTTTCCTCGCGCGCCTTCCGTGCCGCCGGGCGGGCATGTCCGGCCGGGGAGTGCCCGCGGCGCGGCCGCGCCGAGGCCCGGCCGCGCCACACGGCACGGCCGGTCAGGCCGGCGGCCGCCGCCACGCCGGCCCACAGCACGAAGCCCGCCCCGGCGAGCGCGCCGAGCCCGGGGTCCCATCCCATGGCCGCCAGGAAGCGCCCGACCGCATCCTTGCCCGCCTGCGGCAGCCAGGCGACAGGCCACAGGATGGGCGCAGCCCAGCTCACCTGAAGGACGTTCCAGAGGTCGATCGCCGTGGTCCGGCCGTTCCGGTTCGGGTCCCACCCGACCAGGGCCCCGATCCGCAGGAACACGGCCACGAAGACCAGGGCGGCCAGGCCGATGCTCGCCGCCATGCCGCCCGGGGCCCATCCTGACGGGCCCCATCTTGGCAGGCCCCGTCCTGATGCGCCCCGTCCTGATGGGCCCGGTCCTGACGGGCGCAGTCCGGCTGGGCCGGCGCCGTGCGGGCTGCCGGGCGGGCGGTTGCCGGGCCGGGGGGCGCTGCCCGCACGGGGCGTGCGCCTGTCGCGGGAGGTTTGTCGGACCATCGGGTGCGGCGGGCCTCGCGCCGCCGGACGTCCGATCCGCGGCGGTCCGCCCCTACCAGCCATCGGGAGGGCCGGGCAACCTGCCCGCCCCCCCCCGTCGCGGTGCGACGAACCTGCATTCCATCGCGGTGCCCATCGCGGTGCGACGAACCTGTAGCCGCCCCGGTGCGACGAACCCGCGCCCGTCATGGCACGACGAGGCTTGCCCCCGGACGCGCCCTGTGCCGCGATGCCGCCCGCGAGGGCAACGGAGAACCGGCCATGGGCGAGGCGGCGTCCCGGGTGATCCCCAGCACCTGCTGGGAGTGCTCGGCCTATTGCGGCTCGCTGCTCACCGTCGGCGGCGACGGCCGGGTGACCAAGGTCGCGCCCAACCCGGCGAGCCCGGTCTCGCGCGGCGCCTTCTGCGTGAAGGGCATCCGCGCCCTGCCCGAAGCCACCTACCAGGAGGGCCGCCTGCTGCACCCGCTGCGCCGCCTCGGCGAGCGCGGCTCGGGGCGCTGGGAGCGGGTGAGCTGGGATTCGGCGCTCGACGAGATGGCCGCGCGGCTCGACGCGACGCGGCGCCGCCACGGCCCGCTCTCGCTGACGGGCGCCGTCAGCGGCGCGGCCTTCAGCCGCGGGCCGGTGATGGCGCTGCTGCTGCGCTCGCTCGGCTCGCCCAACTGGATGATCAACCAGGACCTGTGCGGCGGCTGCCGCGCCGTCAGCGACCGGGTCACGGGCACCGCCATGACCGGCGGCGAGGACGTGGCCAACGCGGCCTGCCTGCTGGTGGTCGGCCGCAACCCGGCCGCCGCCGACCCGCCGCAATGGATCGAGATCAGGCGCGCGAAGGAACGCGGCGCCCGCCTCGTGGTGATCGACCCGTTCCGCACCCAGGCGGCGGAGATCGCCGATCTCTGGCTGCGCCCCGAGCCCGGCACGGACGCCGCCATCGCCCTGGCGATGATCCGCCATCTGGTCGAGACCGGCGCCTGGGACCGCGGCTTCGTCGAGCGCCATTGCCACGGCTTCGACGCGCTGGCGGCGCGCGCCGCCCGCTACACGCCCGGGCACGCGGCCGCGCTGACCGGCGTGCCGGCCGACGACATCGAGCGCGCCGCCGCGATGTACGCGGACGGCCCCGCCTGCTTCCTCTCCGGCCACGGCATCGACGCGGCGAGCAACGGCGTGCAGACCTTCCGCGCCTTCCACGCCCTGGTCGCGATCAGCGGCAACCTGGACCGGCGCGGGGGCAACCGGCGTTCGAAGCGCCCGCCGGGCTTCCGCACCTGGATGGACCTGCTGCACGATCCGCGCTTCCGCCTGCCCGAGGCGGTGGCGAACCGGGCCATCGGCGCCGACCGCTACCCGCTCTGGGCCGGGCCGCTCGGCTGGCAGACCGCCTGCCACAACAGCTCGGTGCTGGAGGCGATGCTGACCGGCGAGCCCTACCCGGTGCGCGCCCTCTACGCGAGCGGCGTCAACATCGCGGTGATGTACCCGGACACGCGGCGCACCCTGGCGGCGCTGCGCTCGCTCGACTTCCTCGCGGTCGCCGCCCACACGATGACGCCGACCGCCGCCCAGGCCGATCTGGTCCTGCCCAAGACCACGGGGCTGGAGGAGGAGGAGGTCGCGCTGAACCAGAAGGTGCCCTGCGTCACCTACACCGCCGCCGCCGGGCCGCCGCAGGGCGAGGCGCGCTCGGACCTCGACATCGCGGTCGCGCTGCTCGACCGGATGCGCGCGCTCGGCGCCGTGGCGCACGAATTCCTGCCCTGGCGCAGCCGCGACGAATTCAACCGCGACCTGCTGGGCGATTCCGGCATCGCGCTCGAGGATCTGCGCCGCGACGGCTTCGCGGAATTCCCCTATGCGCTCGGCGACTTCGATCGGCAGGTCTTCGCCACGCCGACCGGCAGGGTGGAGCTGCACTCCACGCTGATGGAGCGCTTCGGCCTCGACCCGCTGCCCGACTACGTGCCGCCGCTCGACCGGCGCGCGGTGCGGCCCGACGGGTTCCCGCTGCGCCTGCAGACCGGCATGCGCGAGAAGACCTACCACCATTCCCGCTTCCGCGAGCAGGCCTGGGCGCGCAAGGTCTCGCCCGACCCGAAGGTGCACGTGCATCCCGAGACCGCCGCCGCGCACGGCGTGCGCGACGGCGACTGGGTGTCGATCGAGACGGCGGGCGGCCGGGGTGCCGTGCGCCTGCGCGCCGCCGTCACCGACCGCACCCTGCCGGGCACGCTGACCACCGGCGTCGGCTGGTGGCTGCCGGAACGGCCGGCGCCGGAATTCGGCGCGCTGGAGGTGAACGTGAACGCGGCCCTGTCCTACACGGGGCCGGCGGACCCGGCGACGGGGTCGGTGGACACCGGGTCGATCCCCTGCCGGATGCGGCCGGGGTGACGGCGGGGAAGGCCGGAACGGCTCCAGCCTTCCCCGGCGGGCGGGTTGGCGCCCGGCTCAGGCCGGCGTGAACATCGCCACCGGCGGCGCGCCTTCCTCGGTGGGCTTCCACACCAGCCTCACCTTCTGGCCGATCCTCAGCGCGTCGAGGTCGCAGTCGACGATGTTGGTGACGATGCGCGGCCCCTCCGCCAGCTCCACATAGGCGATGGCGTAGGGTTCCTTGGCGCGCGTCACGCTGTAGCTGTAGATCGTGCCCTCGCCCTTCGAGGGCACCAGCTCGACGTTGGTCGAGAGGGTGAAGGGCGAGACGCCGCGCGGGTAGAAGAAGTGCTTGCCGGTGTCGCGGCACAGCCCGATCAGCAGCGTGCCCTCGCGCGCCGCGTCGAAGAAGGGCTTGTTGGTCGGGTCGACGGCGGGCGCCGGGATCTTCCGGTTCGAGGCCTGGGTCGCCATGACGCTCACTCCCTCTCCAGCACCAGCGTCGCGCTGCCGTGGCGGGTGCCGAGCAGCCCGCCCGTGCCGTGCGCCAGCGCCAGGTCGCAGTTCTTCACCTGCACCGCCGGGTGCGCCTCGCCGCGAAGCTGGCGCACCGCCTCGATCACCTTGGTCATGCCGCCGCGGTTGGCCGGGTGGTTGTTGCAGAGCCCGCCGCCATCCGTGTTGAAGGGCAGCTTGCCCACGCCCGAGATCAGGTTGCCGTCCGCGACGAACTTCCCGCCCTGGCCCTTCGCGCAGAAGCCGAGATCCTCGAGCTGCATCAGCACGGTGATGGTGAAGCTGTCGTAGATCGAGGCGTACTTGATGTCGGCCGGCGTCACGCCCGCCTCCTCGAAGGCGCGCGGTCCGGACCAGCGGGCGCCGGAATAGGTGAGATCGACCTCGCCGCCCATCTGGTGCTTGATCGCCTCGCCCGCGCCCTTCACCTTCACCAGCGGCCGCTTGAGCGACTTCGCGATCTCCGGCCGCGCCACGATCAGCGCGCCGCCGCCATCGCTGATGACGCAGCAGTCGAGCCGGTGCAGCGGGTCCGCCACCAGGGGCGAGTTCACCACCTCCTCGACCGTCACCACCTTCCGCAGCATGGCGTGCGGGTTGTGCTGCGCGTGGTGGCTGGCCGCGACCTTGATCCAGGCGAGCTGCTCGCTGGTCGTGCCGAACTCGTGCATGTGGCGCATCGCGCACATCGCGTAGACGTTGGCGACGGTGCGGCCGAACGGGATCTCGAACGGGTCGTCCGGTACGTTGGCGCCCCAGGAGCGCGGCGCCGTGCCCGTCGCCATCGCCTCGGCGCGCGGCCGGCCGGCGAGGGTGATCAGCGCGATGCTGCACTTGCCGAGCGCGATCGCCTCCGCCGCGTGCCCCACATGCGCGAGGTAGGAGGAGCCGCCCACATCGGTGCTGTCGAAGTGCCGCAGCCCCTCGAGGCCCATGTAGTCCACGATGTTGAGCGGGCCGAGGCCCGGCGCGTCGCCGGCGCAGAAATAGCCGTCGATGTCGCGCTTGGTGAGCCCCGCATCCTCGATCGCGCCCAGCGCCACCTCGGCGTGCAGCTGCGCCACGGACTTGTCGTCGGCCTTGCGCGTCGGGTGCTCGAACGCCCCCACGATGTAGGCCTTGCCGTTGATGCTCATGGCCGGATCATGCCCCTCCCTGCTGCGGGCCCGCGCGCGGCGCCCGCCACGTTTGCTGGGTCACGTTCCCAGGGCGAGGTTCCCCAGTCCGCGTTCCTTGGGACCGCGCTCCCTGGGACCGCGCTCCCCGGGGCCGCGCTCCTTGGGACGCAGCCCTAGCACCGCCCGGCACGGATGGCGAGTTGCCGGGGCGGGCCCGGCCGCCCCGGCAACGGTCGCCCCGGCGATCCGGACCCCCGCCGATCCGGGCTTGGCGGCGGCCGCCGGCGCGATACTGTCTCCGACGCAAGGCAGGAGGGGCAAGCCCATGGCGTCAGTCGAGTTGCAGGCCGAGCCGGAGT
>NZ_JALPRX010000098.1 GCF_023223525.1 Roseomonas acroporae
CGGCGATCCGGACCCCCGCCGATCCGGGCTTGGCGGCGGCCGCCGGCGCGATACTGTCTCCGACGCAAGGCAGGAGGGGCAAGCCCATGGCGTCAGTCGAGTTGCAGGCCGAGCCGGAGTCGGTGGGGCTGTCCTCCCGCCAGCTCGCCCGGGTGGACGCCTGGCGCGAGCGCCTGGTGGCCGAGGGCAAGCTCGCCGGCGCCACCACCCTGGTCATGCGGCGCGGCAAGGTGGCGCATCTCGGCTGCTCCGGCCTCGCCGACCTCGCGCGCGGCACGCCGATGGCGCCGGACACGCTGCTGCGCATCTATTCGATGACCAAGCCCCTCACCAGCGTGGCGCTGATGCTGCTCTACGAGGAAGGGCTGTTCCAGCTCGACGACCCGATCACCGCGGCGCTTCCCTGCTTCCGCGACATGCGCGTCGCCACGGGCGGCAACCGCGCGAAGCTGGAGACCGAGCCCGCGCACCGCGACATCACCTACCGCGACCTGCTCACCCACACCTCGGGCCTGACCTACGGCTTCATGAACGCGACCCTGGTGGACGAGCTGTACCGGAACCAGGGAATCGACTTCCAGACCTCGGACAGGTCCCTCGCCGCGCTGGTCGAGCAGGCCGCCGGCCTGCCGCTGATCGCCCAGCCCGGCACCGCCTGGAACTACAGCATCGCGACCGACGTGGTCGGCCAGCTCGTCGCCGTCCTCTCCGGCCGCGACTTCGCCGACTTCCTGCGTGAGCGCGTGCTGCTCCCCCTCGGCATGACCGAGACCGACTTCGCCGTGCCCGATGCCGCCCGCCCGCGCTTCGCCGCCAACTACATGCGCGGCCCGGACGGCCGCCCGAAGCTGATCGACGACCCGGAAGCCAGCCCCTTCCTCAGGCGCCGCGCCATCGCCTCGGGCGGCGGCGGCCTGGTCTCCACGGCCGGCGACTACCTGCGCTTCTGCCGCATGATGCTGAACAAGGGCGAGCTGGACGGCACCCGCCTGCTCGGCCGCAAGACCGTCGAGCTGATGACCATGAACCACCTCGGCGGCGACCTCGCCTCGCTGGGCACGCCGCGCTTCAGCGAGAGCAGCTACGACGGCATCGGCTTCGGCCTCGGCTTCTCGGTGATGCTGGACCCCGCCCGCGCGCAGATCGCCGGCACCCCCGGCGAGTACGCCTGGGGCGGCGTCGCCAGCACCGCCTTCTGGATCGACCCGGCAGAGGAGATGGCCGTCCTGCTCCTCGCCCAGCTCACCCCGTCCTCGACCTACCCGATCCGGCGCGAGCTGCGCGTGATGACCTACGCGGCGATCACCGACTGAGCCCGGCCGCGTCGGCGCCGGGGAAGGCGCCGCCCGGTCCCGCCGGCTTCGGGGCGGGAGGGGAGGTGCCCTTCCGGGCGGGACCGCGGGGACGGACCCCGCCCCGCGTGCCGGGCTCAGGCGCCCAGTTGGAACCCTTCGTAGCCCTTCGCCGCCACCTCGTCGCAGATCGTCCGGTAGCGTGCCATGCCGCCCGCGTAGGGCATGAAAACGCGCGGCTTCCCCGGCACGTTGGCGCCGAGATACCAGGAGCTGCCCGCCAGCGGCAGCAGCGTGGCGTCCGCCACCTCGTTGACATGCGCCACCCAGCGATCCGTGGCCGCGCCGGTCGCCTCGATGCGGGCGAGGCGGTTCTCGCGCAGGTGGCGGATGCAGTCCGTCACCCAGTCCACGTGCTGCTCGATCGCCACGGGCATGTTGCACAGCACGGAGGGGCTGCCCGGCCCGGTGATGGTGAACAGGTTCGGGAAGCCCGCCACCTGCAGCCCGAGATAGGTGCGCGGCCCGTCCGCCCAGGCCTCGCGCAGCGATTGGCCGTCCTCGCCCCGTATGTCGATCGCCAGCAGCGGGCCGGTCATGGCGTCGAAGCCGGTCGCGAAGACGATGATGTCGAGCGGGTACTCGTGGTCGCGCGTGCGCACCCCGCGCGGCGTGATCTCGCGGATCGGGTCGGCGCGCACGTCCACCAGCAGCACGTTGTCGCGGTTGAAGGTCTCGAAGTACTCCGTGTCGATCGGCGGGCGCTTGGTGGCGAAGGGATGGTCGAGCGGGACCAGCTTCTCGGCCACCTCGGGGTCCTTGACGATCCCGCGGATCTTGTCGCGGATGAAGTCGGAGGCGGTGTCGTTCGCCGCCTTGTCCACCAGCAGGTCGCCGAAGGTGGCGCGGAATTGCAGCCCGCCATGGCGCCAGGCCGCCTCGTACAGCGCCTCCCGCTCCTCTGGCGTCGCCTCCAGCGCGGAACGCGGGCTGATGAGGAACGGATGCCCGTTGGTGGAGGCGCGGGTGATGCGCCGTATCTCGTCGTAATTCGCCTTGATGTGGCGCTTCTGTTCCTCGGTCAGCGGCGCGTTGCGGGCGGGGATGCTGTAATTGGCGGTGCGCTGGAACACGGTGAGGTGCGCGGCCTGCGCCGCGATCACCGGCGCCGCCTGGATGCCGGTGGAGCCGGTGCCGATCTGACCCACCCGCTTGCCGGTGAAGTCCACGCCCCCGCGCGGCCACTGGCCGGTGTGGTACCACTCGCCCGCGAAGCTCTCCAGCCCGGGAATGTCGGGCACGTTGGCGGTGGAGAGGCAGCCCACGGCGGTGATCAGGAACGGTGCCGTGAGCTGCCCGCCCTGCGCGGTCGTCACGTGCCAGCGGTTCTCCCGCCCGTCGAAGCGCGCCGCCGTGACGCGGGTGCCGAGACGTATGTCGCGCCTGAGGTCGAAGCGGTCGGCCACGTGGTTCAGGTAGCGCATGATCTCCGGCTGCTCCGGATAGCGTTCCGACCACTCCCATTCCTGCTCCAGCTCCTTCGAGAAGGAGTAGGAGTAGGCATAGCTCTCGGAATCGCAGCGCGCGCCCGGGTAGCGGTTCCAGTACCAGGTGCCGCCGATGCCATCCCCGGCCTCCAGCACCACCGCGCGCAGGCCGAGCCCGTCGCGCAGCCTGTGCAGCTGGTAGAGGCCGGAGAAGCCGGCGCCGACGATGATCGCGTCGAACGCCTCGGCCGGTGCCGCGTGCGCCGAGGGGGCCGGGCGCGCCTGAGAAGCTGACATCCTTGGTTCTCCTTCCCTGGGTCCGTGCCCCGTTTGCCGAGGGGCGGCCGGCCTTTGCCCCAGCATCCCCGCAGAGCAGGGGGCGGGACAACCCCCGCGCGCGGTCGATCCGCTGCCGGGCGTTACGGCCCGTGCGGCCGGCCGCCGGCAATCTGCCCCGGCACTTCCGGGCGCCAGGACCGGGAGGCCGGCCGGAAGGGCCCACCCGAGGCATTCCCGGGCCGGGTGGATGCCCCTGGCGGCGGGTCGGAAAGGCGACATGGCCCGGCAGGAGCGTACCAGACAGGAGCGTACCAGACAGGAGCGTGCCAGACAGGAGCGTGCCAGACAGGAGCGGGCTCGACAGGAGCGTGCCAGACAGGAGCGCGCCCGGCGCCGGCGGGTGCCGGCGGACGGCGTTCAGAACGGCATCAGCACGTCGAGGAGCTGCTGGCCGTAGCGCGGCTGCTGCACGTCGGAGAGGGTGCCGGCACCGCCATAGGCGATGCGCGCCTCGGCCAGCCGGTCGTGCTGCACCGTGTTGTCGGAGGCGATGTCGGAGGGACGGATCACGCCGGCGACGAGCAGGTCTCGCCGCTCGTTGTTGACTCGTACCTGCTGGCGGCCGGAGACGACGAGGTTGCCGTTGGGCAGGAGCTGCGTGACGGTGGCGGCGATGCGCAGCATCACCGTCTCGTTGCGCTTGACCGAACCCGTGCCGCTGGTGCTGCGGGTGCTGCTGGCGTCGATCAGGTTGGCCGGATCGACGCCGCGGAACAGGTAGCGCGCGGCACGGGATTCGAGCCCGAGCACGTGCGGCAGGCCGAAATTCTCGCTGTTGTCGCGCGCGGTCTGCGTCTCGTTGGAGAGCTGCGCGCGTTCCGAGATGTTGACGAGCACGGTGACGAGGTCGCCGACGCGCGCCGCGCGCTGGTCGCGCAGGAAGGATCGGCTGCCCGTGCGCCACAGGCTGGCGGAGGCGGGCCCGGCATCCTGGGCACCCGGCATCGGCATGGAGACGGGACGCCAGTTCGGGTCGGCGGTGGGGTTGGCGACCGGCGCCAGCTCCGGCGCACGGCCGATACGGGCGAGCCGGTCGAGCGAACCGCAGCCGGCGAGGAGCAGCGGGAGCAGGAGCAGGAGCGGTCGGGCGGGAAGGGGCATCGGGCGCATTCCGTGTGACGGCGCGGCGTCGGGTTCAACGGCGCAGCGGATCGGGCGCGGCCGGCATGGTGCCCATGGCGACGCGGACCTGCCCCGGCGCCACCACCCGCGCCTCCACCACCATGCGGCTGGCGAGGTTCATCACCGGCACCATGCCGCCGCGCGTGCCGTCGCCGAGCGCCCGGCCCTGCGCCGAGAGGCTGAGGCCGCCACTTTCCACCTGCATCGTCACCAGCGTGTTGCGCGGCACCACGATCGGGGCGCCGAGATCGGCCGTCGCGATCGGCAGGTCCGGCGCCAGGGGGCGGCGCAGCTGCTGGCCGACCACCTCCTCCGGCCGCTGCGCGAGGCCGCCGCGCACCCGTTCCACCCGCAGCCGCCCGAGCCGCACGTCGCCCGGGCCGACCACGGCACCGATCGGCAGCCGGCGGTTGGCCAGCACCACCGGCGCGGTGGCGAGCGCCCGGCCGGCGAGACGGACGCGCAGGGTCGGCAGCCCTTCCGCCATCACCGCCAGGGTGGCGGCGAAGCGGTGGGTGGTGCCTTCGTAGGCGGCGTTCTCGATGGCCAGCTGGAGGAAGGCGCCGAGCGGCACCAGGGGCGGCGAGAAGCCGGCGAGGTCCAGCTCGGCATCCTGGTCCAGCCCGAGGTGGCCGAGCTCGGCGCGCAGCAGATCGAGGATCTCGTCGCGCGCCACGGGCCGGCCGGGGCGCTCGATCACCACCCGTTCGTCGAGAGCGAGCGGACGCCAGGTGATGCCGTTCGCGCGCGCGATGGCGAGGATCTGCGCCGCCTCCAGCACCATGCGCCGGCCCGGCGCGGGAGCCTGGCCGATCGTCGTGGTGGCGCGCGGCCCGGCATTGTCGAACAGGTCGCCGAGGCGGACGACCTGGTCCTCCACCACCACGCTGGTGCGCAGCGTCGCGAGGCCTGCCGTCGCAGGGCCCGGCGTCCCGGCCGGCTGCGCCAGCGCCGCGCCGGCGGGCAGCGCCGCCGCGAGGATCACGGCGAACACCCGGGGGAGAGCCGTCGGGAACCCCATCCGGCGCCCCGGCGGCAACGCCGGGGCGGGCATCCGGCCCGCGAGCGGGGCGGGCAGCGTGGCACGGCGCATCTTGCCTCCGGCTATCCTCTCGTCACCGCATCTGCGTCAGCGTCGACATCATCTCGTCGCTCGCCGTGATGACCTTGCTGTTCATCTCGTAGGCGCGCTGCGCGGTGATCAGGTTGGTGATCTCCTGCACCACATTGACGTTGGAGGTCTCAACAAACCCTTGCATCACCTGCCCCATGCCGGGCGAGCCGGGGGCGGCGGCGATCGGCTGCCCGGCGGCGGGGCTGGCGAGGTACATGTTGTCGCCCACGGCCTCCAGCCCCGCCTCGTTGGCGAAGTTGGCGAGCTGGATCTGGCCCACGTTCTGCGGCTGCGCCTGGCCGTCGATCTTGGCCAGCACCTCGCCGTTGGCGTTGATGGTGACGTCGGTCGCGGCGGGCGGGATGGTGACGCCCGGCTGCACCGCGTAGCCGTCCGCCGTGACCAGCGTGCCGTTCTCCGAGAGGCCGAAGGTGCCGTCGCGCGTGTAGGCGGTCTCGCCCGAGGGCAGGGTGATCTGGAAGTAGCCGTTGCCGCGGATGGCGAGATCGAACTTGTTGCCGGTCTGGCTGAGGTTGCCCTGCTCGGAGATGCGGTAGATCGCCGCCGTGCGTACGCCGAGGCCGACCTGCGCCCCCGAGGGCAGCACCGTGCCGGTCTCCGACGAGGTGGAGCCGACGCGGCGAAGGTTCTGGTAGATCAGGTCCTGGAACTCGGCGCGGCGGCGCTTGTAGCCCGTCGTGCTGAGGTTCGCGATGTTGTTGGAGATGACCTCCACGTTGGTCTGCTGGGCCAGCATGCCGGTTCCGGCGATGTCGAGGGCGCGCATCTCGTCCTTGGTTCCTGGGGCGTTGCAGCGTTGGGAGGCGGGCCGGGCGCCCGGGGTGGGGCTCGGCGGGGCTCAGCGGTGGCGCAGCAGGCGGTCAACCGCCGTGTTGACCCGCTGGCTCTCGCGTTCGAGGAATTGCGCCGCGAACTGGAAGCGACGTGTCTCCTCGGTCAGCCGGGTCATCTCCAGCACGGGCTGGACGTTGCTCGATTCGACCGCACCGCCGACCAGGGCCGGCCGTGCCATCGCCTCGGGCGGCTGGTCGGCGCGGAGCAGCCGGTCGCCCTCGGCGACCAGGCGCTGCGCGTCCTCGAAGCGCACCACGCGCAGGCGGCCGACCGGGCCGTTCTCGGAGCGCAGCGTGCCGTCGCCCAGCACTTCCAGCCGCGTGTCGGTGGCGGCCACGGCGATTGGGTTGCCCTGCGTGTCGAGGACGGGGTTGCCCTCCAGGTCCACCAGCCGCCCCTCGGCGCCGATCGAGAACCGGCCGGCGCGCGTGTAGCGCTCGCCGCGCGGCGTCTCCACGGCGAAGAAGCCTTCGCCGGCGATCGCGACGTCGAGCGGGTTGCCGGTGCGGCTGATCGCGCCCGCCTGCGATTCGCGCCAGGTGGCCCGATCCTGCGTGTAGGCGACCTGCTGTCCGCCCGGCGTCCCGACGATGCCCGACTGCCGGCTGACATACTCGGAGAACAGCATGCGCGCCGCGCGGTAGCCGGGCGTGTCGGCATTGGCGAGGTTGTGCGCCAGCGCCTCCGTGGCGCGCTGCTGCGCGGCAAGGCGGGAGAGGATGACGTAGCCTGCGGTGTCCATCCGGCGCTCCAGGGCGATCGTGGCGGCGGCTCGCGGCGCGGTCGCCGCCGTGTGGCCGTCGCCATCGTGCGGTCACGGTGGCAACCGCCGTGCCAGCGCCGGGCCCGGCTCGGGATCGCCCGGTGAGCCGAGGCGCCGGCCGGGAGGGGGCGACCGGGGGGGCAGGGGCCGCCCGCCGGCGGCAGTTTTCGCCGGGAGGCGGCAGATCCTGCCGGGCGGGGTGGGAATCGCGGTGGCGCGCAAGGCTTCCTTAACGGGGCGGGTGCGATCCTCGACCCTGTCCGCAGGGAGCAGGGGAACCGATGTCGGCGGCCGCGAAGACTGACGCAGCGAAGACGGAAGCCGGGGACGGCGCGGCGGCGAAGGGCGGCGGCAGGAAGCGGCTGCTGCTGATCGCGCTGCCCGTGCTGCTGCTGGCGGCCGGCGCCGGGGCCTGGTTCTCCGGCTTCCTGCCCAACATGCTCGGGATGGGCCATGGCGAGGAGCATGCCGCGGCGGAGGCACCGCCGGCGCCGCGCCCGCCGGCCTTCCTCGACATGCCGGACATCATCGCCAACCTCAACGTGCCCGGCCGGCGGCCCGCCTACATCAAGCTGCGCTCCAAGCTGGAGCTGAGCCGGGCCGAGGACGCGGCGGCGGTGCAGGCGGCGATGCCGCGCCTGCAGGATCTCTTCACGACCTATCTGCGCGAGATGCGGCCCGAGGAGCTGCGCGGCAGTGCCGGCACCCAGCGGCTGCGGGAGGAGCTGCGTGCGCGCGCCAACCTCGCGGCCGGGCCCGCTCGGGTGAACGACGTGCTCTTCGTCGAGATGCTCGTCCAGTGAGCGGGGTCCAGGACGACGAGGAGGCGATGGCCGCCGCCTGGGGAGACGCGCTGGCCGCCGGGCAGCCCGAATCTCCGGACGGGGCCGTGGCGGACGCGGCCCGGGAGCTGAACCAAGCCGAGATCGACAGCCTGCTGGGCTTCGACGACGGCCCGGGCGTCGCCGACGAGCGCAGCGGCATCCAGCGCATCATCAGCTCGGGGCTCGTCTCCTACGAGCGCCTGCCGATGCTGGAGATCGTGTTCGACCGGCTGGTACGCATCATGTCCACCAGCCTGCGCAACTTCACCAGCGACAACGTCGAGGTCTCGATCGACGGCATCGTCTCGCTGCGCTTCGGCGACTACCTGAATTCCGTGCCGCTGCCGGCGATGCTGGCCGTGTTCAAGGCCGACCGATGGGACAATTACGGCCTGCTGGTGGTGGACAGCGCGCTGATCTATTCGGTGGTGGACGTGCTGCTCGGCGGTCGCCGCGGCACCGCGGCGATGCGCATCGAGGGGCGGCCCTACACCACCATCGAGCGCACGCTGGTGGAACGGCTGATCCATGTGGTGCTGGCCGACCTCACCGCCGCCTTCGAGCCGCTGAGCCCGGTCACCTTCGAGTTCGAGCGGCTGGAGGTGAATCCGCGCTTCGCCGCCATCTCGCGCCTCGGCAATGCCACCGTGCTCGCCAAGCTGCGGGTGGACATGGAGGATCGCGGCGGCCGGATCGACCTGCTGCTCCCCTACGCCACGCTGGAGCCGGTGCGCGAGCTGCTGCTGCAGCAGTTCATGGGCGAGAAATTCGGCCGCGACCGCATCTGGGAAACCCATCTCGCCGAGGAGCTGCGCCACACGCAGGTGACGCTCGATGTGGTGCTGGACGAGCAGACCCTGCCGCTCTCTGGCGTCACCGGCTTGCGGCCGGGCGACCGCATCGCGCTCGGCGCCGCGCCCGGCGCGCCGGTGCGGCTGCGCTGCGGCGAGGTGGCGCTGTTCGAGGGGCAGCTGGGCCGGCGCGGCAACAACCTCGCGGTCCGCATCGAGCGTGAGCTGTCGCGCAGCCAGGAGGAGGGCTGACAGGATGTCGCTGCTGGAATGGGGCGTGGAACTGCTGCTGGTCGGGCTGCTCTGCGCGACCATCCCCTTCGCCCTGCGTCTGGAACGCCAGCTCGGCGCGCTGCGCCGCGATCGTGCGGCGCTGGAGGGCAGTGCCGTGGATTTCGGCGAGGCGGCCCGCCAGGCCGAGGCGACGCTGCTGCGGCTGCGCGCCGCCGCCGAGGGGGCGGGGCGGCAGGTTGCCGAACGCGTGGCCGTGGCTGAGCCGGTACGCGACGACCTGCGCTATCTGGTGGAGCGCGCCGAGGCGATGGCCGACCGGCTCGATGCCCTGGTCCGCAACGCGCGGCCGCTGGCCGCCGCGCAGGACGGACCGGCCATCGCCACGGCCGCCATGCTGGCGCCGGGTCCGGAGGCGGCCAGCCAAGCCGAACGCGATCTCCTGCGGGCGCTGAGGCTGGGCCGATGAGTGGGCCGATGAGCGGTCGGGCGATCCGATGGCGTCTCCGCCGGCCGCGCCTGCTGCCCATCGCGATGGCCGCCATGGCCGTGGTGCTGGCGCTGAAGGCCGAGGGGCTCACGCGGCGCGGCCTCGGTGTCGCGGAAGCCGCCGTGGCGGACGCGGCCGGCCGTTCGGCGGCCGAAGCCGGTGCCGCGGCGCGACCGGTCGCCAATCCGCCGGGTGGCGCGAACATGCCGCCGCCGGTGGCGCGTCTGCCGGCGATCGGGTCCGCGGTGCCCAGCGGCAACCTGATCCAGCCCGACGCGCCCACGCCGCTGGCCGATCCCGCCGTGGCGGCGGAGCGCGCGGTGCTGGAGGGGCTGCGCGCGCGCCGTGCCGAGCTCGAGGCCCGCGATCGCCGGATGTCCGAGCGCGAGGTGGTGCTGCAGGCCGCCGAGCGGCGGCTGGCTGCGCGGGTGGATGAGATGGCGACGCTGCAGCGGCGGCTCGAGGCGCTGGAGCGGACCCGCACCGAGCGGGAGGAGGCGGGCTGGCGCAGCATGGTCAAGCTCTACGAGGGCATGCGTCCGCGCGACGCCGCGGCGGTGTTCGACGAGCTCGACATGCCGCTGCTGGTCGAGGTGGTCGACCGGATGCGCGAGGCGAAGGCCGCACCGGTGCTCGGCGCCATGCGCCCGGAGCGGGTGCGCCAGCTCACCGCCGAGCTCGCCCGCCACCGCGCCCGGGCGCTGCCGTCGCCCTGAGCCCCGTCGCTTCGTCGGTGCATCCCGCGCCGGCCCGCTGTATCTACGCCGAAGGACCCGATGCCATGGCCCTGGACACCCGCACCAACGTGCTGATCGTCGACGACTACAAGACCATGCTGCGGATCATCCGCAATCTGCTCAAGCAGCTCGAATTCGACAACGTCGAGGAGGCGACCGACGGGCAGGAGGCGCTGGCCAAGCTGCGTCAGGGGAATTTCGGCCTGGTGATCAGCGACTGGAACATGCAGCCGATGACCGGCCTCGACCTGCTCCGGCATGTGCGCGCCGATCCGAGGCTGAAGGACACGCCCTTCATCATGATCACGGCCGAGAGCAAGACCGAGAACGTCGTTGCCGCGAAGCAGGCGGGGGTTTCCAACTACATCGTCAAGCCGTTCAATGCCGAGACGCTGCGCGAGAAGATCGAGAAGGTGCTTGGCCATGTCAACGCCTGAGGATGGGGTACAGGCGGCTCGCATCGAGGCGGTGGTCCGCACGGTGCTCGCCTCGCTCGACGGCGACCTCACCAGCAAGGAGATGGTCATGCTGGGCGAGCTGGAGGAGCTGGGCCGCACCATCCGCCGGGCCAAGAGCGAGATCGCGGCGCTGCGGGTGGACGACATCAAGGACAGCCACATCCCCAACGCCACCGACGAGCTGGATGCCATCGTGGCGCACACGGCGGCGGCCACCAACGAGATACTGGACTGCTGCGAGGTGCTGGAGGTGATGCAGCCGCGTGTCGGCGAGACGGAGGCCGAGCTGCTGCGTCAGGTGACGACGCGCGTCTACGAGGCATGCTCCTTCCAGGACATCACCGGGCAGCGGATCGCCAAGGTGGTTTCCGCCTTGCACGCGATCGAGCGGCGGGTGTCGCTGGTCCTCGAGACCTTCGCGGCGGATGGCGGACGTCTTGCCGACGAGATGGCGCCCGCCGATGCGGTCTTGCCGGTGGTCCTGGAGAACGGGCCGCAACTGCCGGGGGTCGCGATGCCGCAGGCCGAGATCGACCGCCTGCTGGCCAGCTTCGACTGATGCGCCGCGCGTTCCTCCTGCTGCCGCTTCTCGCCGCGCTGCCGGCAATCGCCCTGGCCCAGCCGGCTCCCGCGCCGGCTGAGGCCGCGTCGCGCGGCAGCGTCCGGACCGGCGACCATCCGGGACATGGCCGCGTCGTGTTCGACTGGGGGCGCCGCATCGATTACCAGACGGCGCGGCAGGGTGACCGGCTGACCCTGCGCTTCGCCGGCGGGCTGGTGCCCGACCTCGGTGACGGTCGGCGCACCCGCAACCTCCTGCGGCTGGCGCCGGCCGGCGACGGCGTCGAGTTGACCCTTCGGCCGGGCGCGCGGGTGCGTGCGTTCCGCCTGGGCACCATGATCGTGGTCGACCTGCTCGACCCGCCCCCCGCTGCCCCGGAGGAGGCGGTACCGGCACGGGTCGCCAGGGGGCGTGCCGCGGAGCCGCCGGCGCCGCTGCCCGCGCCGCCGGTTGCGCAGGCAGCCCCCGAGCCGCCTCGGCCGGCTCTCGCCCCGCCGCCGCCCCCGCCCGCCGTGACGCTGCCGGTCCCCGTCGCGCGGCTGCCCGATGCGCTGGTCGTCCGCCGCCAGCCGCCGGCGGGCCCCGGGGCGGGGCCGGCGATCGCGCTGCCCTTCGGCCGCGAGGTGGGCGCCGCCGTGCTGCGCCGTGGCGACGAGGTGCTCGCCCTCTTCGACGCCGCGAGCCGGCTCGACCTCACGGCGCTGCGCGGGGACGCGGTCTTCGGGGCCACGACGGTGCTGGAACTGCCGGGCGGCACCATGCTGCGCCTGCCCCTGCCGCCGCCGGCCACGCTGCGCGCGCGCCGTGAGGACGCCGCCTGGATCCTGGAACTGGTGCGCGAGCCTGCCGCCCGTGATGCCGACCGGGCCCTCGGCCCGGAGACGGAGGGCGGCGCGCGGCCGCGCCTGCGCGTGCCGGCCGCGTCGCCCGGCCGGGTCCTCACCCTGGCCGATCCGGAAACCGGCATGCCGCTGCTCGTCGGCACGGTGCTGCAGGCCGGGCAGGGCGTGACGGTACAGCGCCGCCTCGCCATGCTGGAGTTCCTGCCGACGGAACTCGGGCTGGCCGTGCTGCCGCGCTCGGACGCCGTGACTCTGCGCCCCGGCGCCGACCGGTTCACGTTGGAGGCGGCGCCGGCATCCGGCCTGGTGCTCCGGACCGCTTCCGAGGTGCCGGTGCTGGCGGCCGCGGCGGCGATGAGCCGGCTTTTCGACCTGCCGTCGCTGCCCGCCCCTGCGCTGCAGCAGCGCCTGGCGACCCAGCAGGCGGCGATCTCGGCCGCCCCGCCGCTCGGGCGTGGCCCGGCCCGTCTCGCCGCCGCGGAGAGCCTGCTCGCGCTGGGGATGCCGCAGGAGGCGCAGGCCATGGTGGCGGTGGCCATGGGCGAGGATCCGCGCATCGCCACCGAGCCGCGCGCCGCCGCCCTGGGGGGCGCGGCCGCTCTGCTGGCTGGTCGCCTCGCGGAGACCGCCGGGCTGGATGATCCGCGGCTGCTGGCCAGCGACGAGCTGGCTTTCTGGCGGGCCTGGCGCGCCGCGGCGCGTGGCGAGCGGAGGATGGCGGCACCGATCCTCGCCGCCACCTTGTCCCTGCCGCTCTCCTATCCGGAGGCGCTCCGTGCGCGCCTCCTGCCCGGCATCGCCGAGGCCTGTCTGGAGGGTGGCGAGCGGGCGGCGCTGCGCGCCCTGCTCGCCGGCGCTCCCGACGATCCGGGTCTCGGCCTCGTCCGCGCCGGCCTTGCCGAGGCGGAAGGGCGCATCGACGAGGCGCTTGCAGGCTACGAGGCGGTGGCGGCGGGCCGCGATCGGCGGGATCGGGCCCGGGCGCTGCGTCAGGGCGTGGAGTTGCGGCTGGCACAGGGCCGCCTCGACAAGGCGGGCGCGGCCGCGGCGCTGGAGGCGGCGCTGTACGCGTGGCGAGGAGACCGGGACGAACTCGCCGTCAGGCTTCGTCTGGCGGATCTGCGCCGGCAGTCCGGGGACCCGCGAAGCGCCTTCCTGGTGCTGCGCGACGCCACCCAGGCGCTGCCCGACCAGGCCGAGGCGCTCCGCGAGCCGCTGCGTGCGGCCTTCCTGGATACGCTCGAGCGTGGTCCCGCCGCCGAGGCCGCCGCGCTGTTCGAGGCATATCCGGAACTGCTGCCGACCGGGGAACGCGGCGACGCCGCGGTGACGGTGCTGGCCGAACGTCTCGCCTCGCTCGATCTGGTCGATCGCGCCGCGGCGTTGATGCAGCAGGCGATCGGCCGCACGGTCGAGGCGCGTTCCCGTGCCCGGCTCGGCAGCCGGCTTGCGGCGCTCAGGCTCGGCAGCGGCGATGCCGAGGGGGCGCTGGCCGCCCTGGCCGGCACCGCCGAGGCCGATCTGCCGGAAACGCTGCGGGTCGAGCGGACGGTGCTCGAGGCGCGGGCGCTCGCGAAGCGCGGCGAGACCGGTCGTGGCGTCGCCCTGCTGCGGGCGCTCGGTGCGGCCGGTCATGCTCCGCTGGCCGATCTGCTCGCGGAGGCGCGCGACTGGGAAGGCGCTGCTGCGGCGCTCGCGATGCAGGCCGAACTCGTGGTGCCGCCGGCGCCGTCGGCGCTGGACGGGGAGCATCGCCGTCTGCTCGTGCGCCTGGCGGCCTACACGGCGATGAGCGGCCAGGACGTGCGGCTCAACGCCTTGCGTGCCGCCTATGGCGAGCGGATGCGCGGCGGAGTGCTGGCCGAGGCCTTCGCCGTGCTGACCGCGGATCCGCTGCGCGGCCTGGCCGACCTGCCGCGGGTGCAACAGGAGCTGGCGCTGGTGCGTGCGCTTCCGGGCGGGCTGGACGCGCTGCGGGAACCGGGTGCGCCGGCGCGCTGAGAGCTGCGCGCCCCTTGCAGGACCGGTCGGCGCGTCGCGCAAGCGGTGCGGCGGCAAATTCACTTGCCTCACCAGGGCGGGTGCCTCATATGCCGCCGCCGTTGACCTGATCGACCGTCGATCAACCCGG
>NZ_JALPRX010000099.1 GCF_023223525.1 Roseomonas acroporae
GTTCTCCGTGGCGAAACCGTCCAGTTCCGGATGTCGCTTGATACCGGGTCGTGCGCCTGGTTGGAGCTCCTGCTGTCGGACATGCCGTTTCTCCTATTCCGCTGCCTGTTTCTGGAAGCGGCTGGCCTCGATAACTACCCGCAGCTCGGGTCGACGGAAGTAGATCGCCCGCCCGCAGCGCAGCGGCTTGGAACCGCGGGCAAAGACGAATGCCTCGTCGCCGCGCACGTCCTGCATCAGTTCATCCGGCCGAATTAAGGCACGGGCTATCTCGTGCCGGTTCATGCTGGTGCCCTTGGAGTGCGAGCCGGCCTCCAGGGGCTTGCCCTGGCTGCCGTCGTTGCGGCCTTCGCTCTCGGCCATGACCGAGTGCCCACCGGCTGCGTCGGAAACCGACTTCGCTGTGTCGGTGTTCTGCACGGCGGCATACATGCGCCAGCTCACGCTATCGAACCAGGCGTTGCGACCCTGGCGGCCCCACTGCTCCACGAGCTGGTCCTCGGCTTGGTAAAGCAGTTGCAGGGTGATGCCGTACTTGCGGCCGGCGTCGCGGGCGACCTCCAGAATTTTCATCGGCCCCAGGCGGCGGACCTCATCGAGCATAAACAGCACGCGGCCCTGCACAGCGCCGTCCGCCTCGTAGAGCGCGTTCAGCAGCGCTCCAACGAGCACGCGGCCGACCGCGGGGGTGTCGCGCAGCACCTTGAGCGGGATTTGCAGGAACACTGTCAGCTTGCCCTCCGTCAGCTCGGCGGTCCCGCAGGAGGGTTCCGCGCCCTCGGCGCCGCCCGAGACAAGATCGGCGTAGGCCGCGACGGATAGCCAAGCGGTGTCGCCCGTGGCGTTGCCGTAGATGCCCGAGAACGTCTCGGAAACGATCTTCTTGATGGTGCCGGCAATGTCGCGCGCCATGGGGCTGTTCGACCCGGTGTGGATGCCTTCCAGCACGTCGCGCATCTGGTCCTCGGGGGTGACGATGCCGGCGCGCAGGGTCCGGAGGGTCTTGGCCGCCGCGGGCATGGTGTCGTCCCACAGCATATGGGCGAGGAGGCAGGCGACGAGCTGCTTGCCCCAGTTACGGAAGAACTTGTCGGCGTCGGAGCTGCCACCCTCGGCCTCCCCGAAGATCCAGCCCACCACGGCGTGAACGTTGGTTTCCGCGAGGGGGTGGGTCACGTCGATCCAGTCGAGGACGTTGATCCCACCCGGCATGCCGGGTTCCAGGGAGACGACCTTGTGCCCCATGCCCTCGCGGGCCGCGGCGAGCATTGGCCCCAGCTCGCGCGAGGGATCGAGCACGACGGCGGCGCCGGTCCAGTGGACGAGGGTGGAGGCGGCCGAGACGGTCTTGAAGCCGCCGGAGCCGGCGAACACCAGGCTATGCGTCGGGCCGATCTTGCAAGGGTCCACCAGCAGCGCGGCCTTACCGCCCTGGCCCCAGGTCTCGCGCTTCTCGGGGTCAAAGGCGAGCTTGGCCACCTTGTCCTGATCCACCCGGTAAGCCTCGCCCACGACCACCCCGCCGAAGTCGGGATGCGGGCCAGGGAAGCGGTCGCGGGCCTCCTTCATGCTCATCCACTCGGCGTGCCCGTGGTTGTCGGTGCTGCCCCGGACGACCTTGCCGGGGCGGGTGACGCGCCCGCCGCGTAGCTGCACAAGGCGGTAGATCACCAAGCCGAGGAACACGGTGGGCGCCCCGGCGCCGAACATCAGCCATCGGCCGACAATGGGGTGGGGCGGCGCGAACAGGGCGTAGCTCCACCACTGGCCGATCCAGGCGGTCCCCTGGAACGGGAAGTAGCGGACCAGGCCGGTGCCCCACAGGAACACGGCCGAGGCCGCGGCGGTCCAGAGCAGGGCGAGGATGGCCAGCAGCAGGCCCCAGGCCACCAAGCGGCCGGGGGAGGGGAGGCGGCGACGTTCGCTCATCGCCCCGGCCTCCGGCGTCCTGATGCTGGACGGCTAGACGAAAGACGTACAGCGTCCATCGTATATCTCTCTTCCAGCCCGATGCAGGGCCTCCCTAAGACGGTCCAGCGTTAGGTGGCGCGCAGCAGATCGGCGGCGACCTCGCCGCGGCGGGCGGCGTCGTCAGCGAACCAGACCTCGCGGATGGAGTAGGTGCCGGCGTCGTTGTGCAGGGGCACGATGGCATCCACTGCGGTCCCGATCATGGCGGCCAGGGTGTCGTCACCGTAGGCGGCGCCCTGCGGGGTGCCCTTCACCAAATTGAACAGCCGGCGCATGGCCTGCGGCGCGTCGGCGCCGTGAATGGTGGTGAGGCTGCCGGGATGCCCGGTCATGACCTCGTTAAGATAGACCCAGGCCGCGTCGTCGCGCAGCTCCTGCAGCAGTACCCGGTCGGGACGCATCCGCAGGGTGGCCTGCAGCAGGGCGTCAGCGGTGACGCCGCCCATGGTCAGCCCACCCTTGGAGTAGAGCAGGCGGACGGAGTTGCCGTGAGGCACCACCAGCTCCAGCGCATCCTCAATGGTCAGGATGCGCTCGGTGCGCGGGATCTCGGAGGTGAGCGTCTTGCTCAGGGTGGTCTTGCCGCCGCCCGTGGCGCCGCAGAACAGGACGTTTCGCCGGGCGCGGACCAAACCGCGGAAGAACGCCACGGCGTCGCCCGAATCGAAAAGCTCCAAGAGGCCGGCGCTGTCGGCCTGACGTTGCTCGCGGCGGCGGTCCCAGCGGTTCCAGCGGGAGGTGTCGTAGCGTCCGGCCAGATCGGACAGGGCGGCCACGGAATCGCTCGGCCGGCGGAAGGTCAGCGACACGGTGGTAGGCGGCACAGCGGGGGGCAGCACGACCTGCAGGCGGTGGCCGCTGGGCAGGTCGGTGGAGCACAGCGGGTGCTCGGCGCCGACGTTCTGGTTCCGCAGGGCGCCTGCCAGGATCGCCACGCCTTCCAGCATGTCAAAGTCCAGCTCGGGGGCGGCGTGCCGCTCGAAGCGCCCGCCCTGGCGCAGCCAGAACTCGCCGGGGCGGTTCACGCACAGTTCCTCCGTCCTGGGATCAGCCAGGGCGCCGGCCACAGGGGCGAGGGCGAAGTCCAGTTGCGCCGCGGCGTGCATCATCGGCCGGCCTCCCGCGCGAAGGCGAACCAGAGCTGCGCCGGATCGTGGATGGTGGGCGCATCCTCCGGGACCGCACTGGGCAGGCGTTTCGCCTGCCCTGCCGTATTCCCGCTCCCGACCGGCGCCGCGGCGGCCAAGCCGAGGGCGAGCTGCACCCCTGCGTCTCTCACCGGCTGACGAGCCGGTATACGTCGGAGAAGTCAAGGTTCCTCGCGACGAACACGGTCATGGGCTCCCCCTGGTTCCGGCGCAGGGTGGAAGGGATGTTGATGTCAGCTTCCAACGCCTGGCTGGTGGCACGCTGTCCGCCCGACTGGAACTGGTTGAAGGTGACGCCGCTGCCGTTGTTCAGGGCGTTGCTGGCGACGGTGGCCGCGGCCTGCAGGCCCGTGTCGAGGAAGGCGAGCAGCATGGCGCCGCGGAACCGCTCGAAGAAGTGGCTGTCGATCTCGCCGTCCAGCCCGGCCTGCCCCATTACGTCGGCGCCGGGGCTGTTCAGCTCCATCTGCACACCGCCGGGTGTCAGGGCCTGCGTCATCACCACGAAGAGGCGGCGGGAGCCGCGGGCCAGGCCGGAACGGACCTCGCCCACGATGCGTGTCCCACGCTCCATCAACACGACGGTCCCGGTGGATCCCCGCACGTCCACGGGGGTGATGCAGGAGAAGAAGCCGGCGACGGTGCTGTCGATCGGCATCTCGGGGATGCAGGCGATGCGCGTGCCCATCGGCACGGTCAGCTCGGGATTCCGCAGCACGGTCGCGCGCGCCGCGGCTATGCGGGAGGGCCGCAGGCGCGAGGACAGCGCGTCGTCGGGCTCGGCCGTGCCACTGGGGACTGTAGCAGGCGCCCTGGACCGAGCGGCCCGGGGCCCGGCCGGGCCGTCCGCCACGGGCTGCGCGGCCGGCGGGGCGGCGCGGTCCTCGTAGCTCATGATCGGGGTGGGGTTAGGGGCTTGGTGCCCGCCACCCCCGAAGGCCACGGCGCTGCGGGCGTTCGGCATCGGCATCCCCAGGGCGGCCGGGGTGGCCGGGAGCGGCATGGCCACGACCGCGGGGGGCGGCGTCAGGGGGACGGCCGGCTCGGGCATCGGCCGGTAGGGCACGGAGCGACCGGCCTCGGTTATCGGCTGCTCGCGCTCGCGCTCCGGGGCCGGCTTGGACGAGGGCCACATCGCGACCAAGCCGCAGGCTGCGAAGATGCCAACGCCGATCAGCACCTTCTCCCGACCTGTCAGCAGCCGCCGGCCGCCGGCGACAGGGGAGACGGGATCGTTGGAGGCGACGGCGCCCCCTTCCACGGCGTCGCTCACCGCCTGATCTCCCGCACCACGTCGGGGCTGGTGGTGCCGGTGCCGGGATTACGGCCGCTGGCATCGAACGCCCGGTTGAGGATGCACAGCACCAGGCCGCCATCGCGCAGCCGCAGGGCCGGGCCGGTCTGGTGGACGGTGATGAGTCCAGATGTGTTGGCTGAGTAGTTCACGGCCGCCTCGCGCCCGTCCGCGAGGACGGAGAAGATCGCGGGCACGCGGCGATTACCCGGGAAGCGCAGGAAGGTGGATTGCCCGTCGTCCCACACCTCGGCCGGCGCCAGCTCGCGGTCGCCTTGACCATCGTAGTTCCAGTTCATCACCCCGGGCGTCGTGGGGTTGGTGCTGGCGAGCACCAGGCGCTCGCGCGCCTGACGTTCCTCCCGCTCCTTGCGGCGGGCCGCAGCAGCGGCGGCGCTAGCCTGGCGCCGGACTTCGGCCGCGGCCGCCGCAGCGGCGCGCTCCTCGGCCGGGTAGGTGAAGCGCACGAGGTAGTAGGTATTCGGCGCCTCCGCGGTCAGCGGTCCCTCGCGGGTGGAGAGTTCGAAGGTATAGGCCCGCATGACCTCGCGCCCGGTGGTCGGGTCGGTGCTGCGGCCAATGATGAAGAGCGGCTGCGGGTCGAGATCCCGCAGGGGCTTGATCATCACGAAGTTGCCGCGAACGGCGGTGAACAGGTTCCGGTCGGTGGAGGCGCCACGGCCAGCTCCGGCCCGCTCTGAGGGCGCGGGGCCTCCAGCCATGGCGAGCGGGCCGGTGCCGAGGCCGGCGGGCTCGGGCGGGTCCAGGAGCGTCTGATCCGACACCGGCAGGCCGGCCACCGTCTCGCCGGGGGCGAGCTGGATGGTGAGCGTCGCGCCGGGAACGGCGTAGAGCTTGACCACCTGCTGCGGGTCGTAGGCGATCACCCGCACGCGGGGGTCGCGCCCGGCCGGGGCTGGGGCCTCGTCCGCGGCGGCCGGGGCGCCCCAGGCCAGCGGCAGGGCGATGGTCGCGGCCAGGACCAGCCGCAGGGCGAAACGGGTGCGTTTCATCGGGCGTCCCCCAGGGTCGGTACGCCCTCGCGCTCGGGCGGACGGTATTCGGTGACGAGCACGCCCAGCGGGTTGATCGTGGTCCCATCGGTGAGGGCGATGTTCTGGCCGGCGCGGTAGCGCAGCGTCGTGACCCAGGTGGAGACTACCGGCGGCCGACCATGGGCGCGCTCGGTGCGGCGAAAGCGGAGCTGGTAGATCTCGTCGGCCTGTGCCGTGTCATTCGGCAGCAGGGCGCCGCTCAGCTGCTCCACGGTGACGGTCGCGCGCGTGCCCCATACGGCCTGAGGACCGGGGGGAACGGTGAGGTTGAACCACTCCTGGAAGGCGCTCCGCACCTGGGGCGCCGACATGCGGCTCACTACGTCGTAGGCGTACTGCGCCTCGCCTGAGGACCAGCCTTCGCGGAGGCGGACATACTGGAACAGGGTGGCGCGCACCGCGCGCTCCTGCACCGCGGCCGGCAGGGCGTCGCCGTGGACCACGGTGGCCATGCTGCCGTCCGGCTGCGGCACGGCCACGACCGGCACCACGCGGACAAGCGGAAAGAGCTGGAGAGCGGCGAGGGCCTGCATCCCGACCACGCCTAGCAGGCCGACGATGGCCACCGTCTTGCCGGTGCTGATGCGCCTGGCGTGGTGGGCTTCGCGCGCCTGACGGGCCTGCGTCTCGGCGTAGAGGCGGTTCAATTCGCCCCGCGGGATCACCACGGCAGCGGCCATCTCGGCGTCCGAGGGACCGCCCGCTGGGGAGGCAGACGGCGGCACAGGCTGGCCGGGCGAGGAGATGGCGTTCACCGCACGACGCTCCCGGCCGGGGCGACCAAGGGCGCGGCGGCGAGGGTGGCCGGCGGTACCATGCGGGTCGGGTTGAGTTGGAATACCTCGCCGCGGCAGGCCGGGGCCGCATTGGTGCCGGCACAGGCGGCCAGCGCCAGCAGGGACAGCAGCAGGGCGGACTTCATCGGGGCTCCAAGGGAACGGAGGGAGAGGGGGGGCATGGCCACCGGATCATTCCGCAGCATGGGTGTTGGAACTGCTGCGCATCCGGCGATAGCCGGCGGCGACACCCCGGCCGATGCCGCGGCCGAGCGCTTTGCCGCCCGCGCCCACGCCGGTCCCGGCGAGCGAGGCGGCTCCGTTGGTCATGCCGGCGGCGGACTGCGTTAGGGGGGCGAAGGAAGCCGCGAGACCGCCGCCGATGGAGTAGGCCACGACCGTCAGGCTGGCGATCAGGAACAGGCCACACCAGTACCAGGCACCGACTTGCAGGAAGGCGCCGATCTTCTCGTCCAGACTACCGCCAGGATTGGCCTGCGCGGCACGGACGTAGGTATTGAAGCCGGTCATCAGCATTTGCAGCATGACGCTGACGCTCACCTGCACGAGCGTCAGCGAGACGAGCTTGCCCACCCAGCGGTCCACGTACGGCCGCGTCGCATCGAACAGGTAGAGCCCGATCAGGAAGGGACCGAGTGCGATCACGAAGCCCATCAGCACACGGGCGACCACCCACATCAGAAAAATCACAACCAGGGCAACGAAGGAAACGCCCATAAGGCCGCGGATGACGAGGCGCTCACCAAACTGCGTGTAGCCCGTTGCCTCTGCGAGCATGGTGGCCGCGATGCGCTGCGTGGCACTCCAAAGCGCATCGAACTGTGCGGCTGGGGCGTAGGTGGTGCCACCCGTGAGGGCAGCGCCGACCGTGGAGGGAATATCCTGCAAGAACAGGTCGCGGACGTAGGTGTTGAACGTGCCTGCCGAGGTCAGCAAGGCGGCTACAGCCATGATGCGGAGGACGCGCCCTGCCAGTACGTTCTTGTCCATGCGGCCTGTCAGCACGAGCCAGCCGGAAATCAGGATGAACAGCGTCGCCGCGGCGCGCACCTGTGGCCGTGCCCATGAGAGGCCACTGGCGATAACGTCATTGACGCTAGACAGCAGGTTCGTGTCGAAGACGAGCGAAATCTTCTGGAAGAAGTCACCGGCCACCGGATCCCCCTTCCCGGTAGCGGTCGAGCTGGTAGCAATAGGGCGTCAGCATGTCCGATCCGGGGCCACGTTCGGTGCAGGCGCGCTTGAGTGACTGATAGCCAGCCGGGTTGCTGCGGGGGTTGAAGTCGGGTTCCGGCAGGCCGCTGTTGTCGACAGGCGGTGCCGGGCGGCTCTGCCCCGTGCGCGGCAGGGTGTTGGGAAGCGGCTGACCCATACGCGAAGCACCCGCTGCCTCCGCGTTTTGGCACTCCCAAGTCGCGGCTAGGCGAGCGTCGCGCTGGCAGCGCCGCAGCGTTTCGTCGAGGATCTGCGGGTGAGCCTGGAACCAGGGCACGTCGCGGTTCTCGCGCGACCGCTGCGCGAGGACGGGGGCGGTGCCCAGGGCTACTAGGGCGAGCACGAGCACCGCGCCGCGCATCAGTTGTCCCCCAGCGGCTGAAGGCTGTCCCGGTACCGCTCCGCGCTCTGCCGCTGGGCCTCCTCGGCCCGCAGGAGGTCGCCCTGCTGCTGGGTGGCCGCCATGAGCTGAAGCTGTGCAAGCTGTTGCTGCTGCGCCGAGAGCAGGGCGTGCTCCGCCTGGATGCGATTGTTCAGGGCGGCCGATGCCTGAATATCCGGCTGGCCGTCGATCTCGGTCATCAGCTCGCGCAGCCCCGCGATGCGCTGCTCCGACTGCTGCATCCCCTGCATGGCCGCAGCCTGGATGTTGCCCAGGCGCTGCGCCCGTCGCGTCATCTCGGTTGCCGAGAAGTCGGTACCCGAGGACGAGAAGAAGCGCAGGTTGGCCACCTGATCGGCGGCACCAGCCAGGCTGCCTACGCCCGTCATGGCGCCGCCGATCTGGTTGGCTCCAAAGCCGTTGGCCACGCCGCCCAGGCGGCTGGCGTAGGTGGAAACGCTGGTGGTGTGGGCCAGCACGTTATAGGTGGCCTGGAGCTGCTGATACTGCTGCTCTAGTTGGCGCACGGTGGCCACGGCCTGCGCCACCTGCTGGTAGAGCTGGGAGTTGGTGATCTGCGCCTGCGCGTTCGCAAGGGCGTCCGTCACCGGGATCTGCGCCCTGGCCATGCCTGGCACTGTCAGGGCCAGGGAGGCGGTGGCCGCCCCCGCCAGTAGGGTCCGCTTCATGAGTCGCGTCTCCATCAGGTTGCCGCTTCCGGCAGGCGGCGGTGGAACTCAGACAGGAGCGCCGACGGCTCGTCGGTGCCCAACTCGCGCCGGATCTTCCGCAGCAGTCGGACGGTGCCGACCTTGCCGCTCAGCACCGCCAGGTGCGGCGCCATGGCTGGCGGCAACTCCACCCGGCAAACCACGGAGCCGGCGTCCCGCTTGACCAGCATGGAGCGCGCTCCGGTCGCCATGTCCTCTGTTACGGCGCGGTACTCGCCCGGCGTGCAGTGCAGGCTCTCGGAGCCGTCACCCACATCGCAGTAGGCGGACCGGCTGGCCGACTGGTTCGGGAACAGAACCTTGGTCGGCATGTTGCTGACCAGGGTGGCGCCAATCGGGTGGCGGAGGACCTGCTGCGGCTGCTGGGTGGCGATAACGAGGGCGCCGTTGCCCTTGCGGAGGGTAAGGGCGAAGTCCTCGAAGGCCTTGGCGAACCGCTCGTCGGGCAGATAGGCCCAGAACTCGTCGGCCGCGAGCACGAAGCGCCGGCCGTCGATCACCGAGCGGACCCGGTGCAGGAGGTAAGAGGCGGCCGGGCCGCGCACCGTCTCATCCTCCATCAGTGCCGAGAAATCCACGCCCACCAAGCCGGCGTCGGGATCGAAGGCGTCGGCCTCGCCGTCGAAGGCCCAGCCCAGGTCGCCGTCCCGGCCCCAGCGTTCCAGGCGCTTGCCGGCGCTGCCGGCGCCCTCGCCCACGAGCCAGGCGCAGAGCCCGGCGATGGAGCGGGCGGCGGGCGGCATCCGCATCTGGAAGGCGATGGCCTTGGAAAGCCGGCGCAGCTCGATCGCGTCGGGCTGCGGGCCGTCGTCGGCGCGGATCAGCCCCACCACGAAGCGCAGCAGCCACACCCGGGCGTCGGGGGTGTTCGGCAGCGCCCGCATCGGCGCCAGGCCGCTATCCTCGCCCGCGCGCAGGGTCAGGTAGCGCCCGCCCATGGCGCGGACGAGGATTTCGTTAGCGTTGTCCTTGTCGAACACCACCACGGTCCCGCCCGGCCCCGTCACCCGTTCCAGGGCGGCCACCAGCATCCCGAGGAACACCGTCTTGCCCGACCCGGAAGGGCCGAAGATGGCCATGTGCGGCAGGCCGCCGACGTGGAGCGACAGGTCAAAGCCAGTGTTGGCCGAGGTCAGCAGCCGCAGCAGGGGCGCGCCCCACTCCGGGGACGGACCGCCCCGCGGGTAGCCATCCAGGGACGAGAAGCCCACGAAGTTCCGCGAGCTGATATCGCCCGGCCTGGTGCGCCAAGCGGCGTTGCCGGGGAGCTGCGCCCAATAAGCGGCCTCGGTCCCCAGATCCTCCACGGCGACGCTGGCCCCGGCATTGGTCAGGGCGGCGCGGACCTCGCCCGTGCGGCGCTCCAGCTCGGGCAGGCTGTCGCAATGCAGGGCGACGGAGACGTGGTGGGAACCCATTGTGGCCTGGTTGGAGGCCACGTCGTCCATGGCGTCGTGCAGGGCGTCCATCTGGCTCAGGGCGCGGTCGCCGGCATTGGCCATCTGCGCCTGCTTGCGCGCCAGGCTGCCGGTCGCGGCAGCGCGGGAGTGGAAGCGGAAGGAGTTGGTCAGCACCACCCGGCAGTCGGCCGAGAGAAGATCGTTGAGCATCCCCGGGCGGGTGCGGTCGGGGTATTCCTTGAAGCCTATGAGGGTGCCGAAGGAGGGCCGGCCGGGGGTGCGCACCTCGAAGCCGCGCCGGCCGCAGATCACCCGATCCGTATAGATGGAGCCCCCGAGGGAGCCGCTGACCATCGGCACCGGCAGGAAGCGCGCCGTCAGGAACAGGCGCAGGGCTTCGGCAATCTCGGAGAACATCACCCCGCCGGCCTCGCGCACGCCCAGCCGCACCGGCCCCATCTCGGCGTAGGCCTTCGAGAGCACGAGCATCCGGTCGTCCAGGGTGCGGATCAGCTCGTCGCTGGCCGTGGTGGCAGCAGCCTCCTTCTTTCGGCCGAGGCGCGAGCGCAGGGCGTTGAGGCCGCGCGTCACCGGGGCGCGGGGGGTGACGATCACCGAGACGAACCACTCGTTGACCCGCTCGCGCCCGGCCAGCACTTCGCGGCGGTAGGCGTTCTCAAGATCGGCGGCGAAGGAGGATCGGTAGGCCCCGGCCGGCAGCGGCGCTACGCCGTCGTGCCGCACCATCGTCTCCACGACCGTCAGGGTGTCGTCGGCGATGTTGCGGAGGACCGCGTTGCGGAAGCGGTGCCGGCTGTTGCGCCGGGCGTGGTCCTCCAGGGCGAAGGGGGCGCCCACCAGGCGCAGCATCCCCATCACGGACCCGTCCGTCCGCAGTACCGCGTCGTCGTGGACATGACCGACGAAAGGCACGTAGTCCTCGGCGCCGCGCTCGCTCCACCCGGAGGCGGACAGGAAGGGGTTACGCATGGCGCATGCCGCGCGGCCCCCGCGCGCTCCCCACGGGCAGGGGGGCGACCGAGGCGCCGCCCCAGTCGGCGCTGTCGAGGGCGCGGGCGCTGGTGTTGAGCCAGAGCACCGCGACGCCGACCGCGTTGTAGTCGCGGGCGACGAGGAACCGGGCGGCAACCCAGACCGGGGCAACGAGCGCGAGAGCCCAGGCCACGCCGGTCAGGCCCTTGAACACCACCTGCACCTCGGCCCCGATCACGAACAGAGCGAGGGCGAGCGGCAGCGGCAGGCCCCACATCAGGGCCGGTCGCGTCGCCGCGACGTGCAAGGGATCCTCCGTTAGGGGTTCCACGCCGCCCCGCCCCTCAGAAGCCGAAGTAGCCGGCGATGGTGTCAGCGTTGGCCAGGATCAAACCACCGGCCACCACGGAGGCGATCACGCCGACCGAGAAGCGCATGACGAACAGGCCGATGGCGACGGCGATGATGCCGAGCATCACCAGACCGCGGGCCACGTTGGTCATGAACCACTGCGTCAGGCTGTTGACGACGCCGGAGCCGCCTCCACCCACCTGCGCGTGCGCCAAGTCGGGCAGGATCAGCGCGGCACAAGCCACGGCGGCGAAGAGGGCGACGTTCCGCGCCTTCGGGGAAAGGGTCATTCAACGGTCCTCGGGGGCTCTATGGGGGTGGACCCCGCGGCGCCCCCCGACGCCGTGGGGGCCTCACGAGGCACGGCCACCAGACGCGGCCGGCTCGCATGGGTGGCCCGCGCCCAGACGTCCCATTCCGGGGGCGCGTCGGGATCGTCGTCGGGCAGCTCAGGGACAGGGGTGGCGGCCGGGCGCGGCGGCGCCACAGCGGTCTCGCCGCGCAGGCGGATGGCCGGTACCACGACCTCGGCCGCGCCCTGGACGCGGCGGACGTAGCCGTTGGCAAAGCCCCGCTCGGGGTGGCCGGTGTTGTAGCGGGAGAAGGCGACCCGCAACGCCTGCTGCGGGTCCGCCTCGCCGCGGCTGGCCATGACGTAGCCCTCGCGCAGGATGCGGGCGCCGGCCGCCAGGTTGGTGCAGGGATTGAGGACCTCGGCGACCGTCAGGCCGAGCGCGCGCAGGTTGCCGCTGTTCACCTGCATGAGCCCCAGGTCCACGGAGCGGCCCTGGCGAAAGATCAGGTCCGTGGCCAACGCCACGGCCGCCTCCCGCGTCTCGGGTAGGATCGTGCCGCCGCCCGGCCCGTTCACGCCCAGGGCGAACGGCTGAAAGCCGCTTTCCGTCCGCATGACGGCGGCCAGCGTCTCTATGGCGATGGAGGGGGCGCAGCGCGCGGCCAGTTGCGCGACGACGGCCAGTTCCAGGATCATGCGGCCACCATCCGGCCGCAGAGGGCACTAGCTGGTGTGCGGGGGAGCCTTCGGATCGAGCTCAGAGCCCGGAACGCTGGACGCGGGAAACAGGGTCCGGAGCTTGCGGAGCTTCGGGTCGTCGGCTTCGTGGACGCAGATGGGACCGAGGAACTTGAACTCCTCGCGGAAGAAGCCAACCAGGCGCGTGAGGTCGCGCCACGAGCGGGCACCCTGCCCGCTCCACAGGCCGATGGCGACGTAGCCGCGGCGCCAGGTGGTCGCGAGGTAGGGCACAAACTCGGCGCGCCCCTGCCCGTGGCCGTCTCGCATCGCGATGACCAGAACCTTCTCGATGCGCCCGCCCTTTGCGATAGCCGCGCGAGCCTCTCCATCCGAGACGAATCGGTCCACCCGTCCCTCTCCCCCTCAATAACCGAGGAGGTATGCGGCGATTGAGGGGCTGCCCACAACTCTGCGAGTTCAATGCAGAGGCGGCTCATCGGCCAGCGGCCTGCTGCATCTCCCCCAAACCCACAGGTATCTGAGCCGGCGCGACCGACGCCTGGGGGCATCGGGGAACCGGCCGCCCGCGCCGCAACTGCTTGGCCAGACGGTCCATGGGATCGCGGCAAGCGGGGGCTGCGGTGGGGCCGTCAGGATTGGCCATGCAGAGGGCGACTTCGCAGCCCCATAGGTCATCCGCACGGGCAATGTGCGTAGCGAGCGGGACCGCAAGCAAGGCAACCAGAACCATAGGAAGTGTTTTTGCCATTTCGCAAATTCACTCAAGGTGACTTCCGGTTGCAAGCTATGTGATGGAAGCACCATGGGCAACCTCTTTCTAAGATGCCTGTATTTGTTGGGCCTACGAGAGGAATCAGCGACATAGAACAAAAGAGGATTGTAAATATCACTCATAGAGAATGGGCGCCATCTGCTCTCAAAAACGTCGTTCGTACGCTCTGACTGGACGCCTGAGGGGGGCAGAAGCCGACAGCGCCGGCCCTGAGGCAGACGATGGCGAGCGGTAGATCTATGGACGCCGGCATCCACTTGGCCGAACCGTCGCGCCCGGCGCGGATCGGAGCGGTCAAGGTTGGGGCACTTCCGGCCAATGGACCGCCAGGCCGTGGCCCGGCTGCTGTTTGCGGCCGAGGCATATGACCGAGCGACGCACCTGGCTCGCGCCCATGGCGGCGCGCTCAAGCGCACCGGCCTGGTCGTGCTGCGCGCCCTGGCCAATCGCTTCCACAACAGGAGCAATGGGCGGTGCGATCCCTCGCTCGCGGCCATCGCGCGTGCCGCCGGGGTAGCCAGACCGAGGGCGGCACTCGCCCTCGCGCGCTGCTGGCTTTCTCAATTGGGACCCGGCGTGGCGTCATGGTGTCGCGGCGGGTCTGCGGCGTGGAAACTGCTGGTATGTTCGTCCAGGTGTCGAACGCCTACCCGCTTGTCGCAGTGCCCCCAGCAGTCCCTGGCCCTGTACAGCTCCCGGTGAGCCTGCTGCCGAACAGCAAGTCCGAGAGCCGTGTAGAAACCAGATTCCAAGTTAAACAAGAGGCTCTGAGGGGAACCAGTCAGAGGGTGATGCGCGGCTCGGGTACCCTGGAAGCAGCACTGGCCCGGCTACAGGCGTCGATCGAAGCGAAGGAAGCACTGGTGTAACCCGACCTCCGTGTTGAGCCCACGAAGAAAGCTCAAAAGGCCGCCGATTCTACGTACTACCGGGGGCGGCCGCTGCGGCTGCCGGGGGGAGACCGTGCCTATCCAGCTGGCGCGACGAGGCGGAGCCCGCGCACCAGCGTCTTGGGCACCGGGGGACGTGAAGGCATGAGCTTGAGGCCGTGATGGACCACCTCCACCTCGGCGTCCGGGTACACGGCGAGCACGTCGGGCAGTACGGCCTTCACACGCTGCGCTAAGTGCGAGACCCGCGTCGTGTCGGAGCCGACCTGCGCCGCGAGCGCCTGCCAGCGTAGCAGGAGCGGCCTTTCCAGGCGCTGCAGCCGATAGGCCAACAGCGTGTAGAGGTCCAGGCCGAGCGAGTTGTCCTTGAGATGGGCGATGGCGTCGCGCGCGAGCGGCACGGCGTGCTGGCGCAGGTGCTCGTGGAACTCGCTGGTCAGTTCCACCGTGGCTGACCATCCCGGCCCATCGCCGTCCTCCTGGCCTTGCCAAAGGGACAGGCCCGATACGAGGCGCTGGTCGCGGATGATCATTTGCTCTCCGCTGCCAGGCGAGGAGGCGGGCGCGCTCCATTGCAGAGTGAACTCACAGCGGGCGATGCGCAGCGACTGCTCGCGGATGGCCTGGATGGTGCCCCGTGGCCCGCCGGTCACGGGCAGGCCGAGAGAGCGGATCCAGGCCGACATGCTGGGACCGAGATTGACCGTGCGCCCGCGCACTCCCTCGGTCTGGAGAAAGATCATGATCAGCCGCGCCCGGGTGCCGTAGGGCACGCCGACACGCGCGGCGCGTCCGTCAGCACCGCGTACCACGCCGGGGCTGACCATTAGATGAAAGCGCCCGGAACTGCGCTCCCAGATCGCATCGTTGCTGTCGGGGCGGGCATGAGGCAGGCAGGTTTGGCAGAGGCCCGAATGGGTGAAGGCAAGCTCGTCGTCGGCCAGCTCACCCATGGCGTTGCTAGCAGCCTCAATGCGGCCCAGTTCCCTACGGCGTAGCTTGGGATCTTCGATGGCGCTGGCGGAGCGGCGAAGAGCCTCGGCGCCGAAGAGCATGAGCTGGCGGTGAATTTCAGCCATGCGTCCTCTCGCTCACCCTCTGGTGAGGCAAGCCTAGGCGAGTATCATTGGGTGTGTGCGCTGAATCGGCGGCCTTTCGAAGCATCAAAGTGCTTCTTCCCGTTATCCCCGCTTGTCCACGATGAATCTGCGGCCTTCTGCTGGTCTGGGTGGAAGGTCTCGCTGAATCGGCGGCCTTCCTACGCTGAATCCGCGGCCTCAGCAGACCATAATCTACGCTGAATCCGCGGCGTGCCCCCCGGTTATCCACGCTGAATCGGCGGCCCATACCTATAGGAGTCCTATACAAAAAACTTCCTATAGGACGCATGCGAGCCAGCTCCGAAAAAGGCCGCTGATTCAGCGTTGCGCCGAAGACTTCGGATGCACACCATCCGATAAGACGTTGAAAGAGGCTTGGGGCAGGGTGCCAGTGGGTAGGTGGCGACTCACGCCGCAGGACGGCACCGGCAGACACGGCACAAGGTAAGGCAGGTTGCAGGGGCATCAGGCCGACCTTGAGGTGACGCGCAGTGTCCTCGAACGCGCCCGTGCGACGACTGCGTCACGCAGGCGTTCGAACAGAGCGGCCGGTAGCAAACCGTAGCCCCAGTTCGATCCGAAGGCGGTAGTCACGGGCCGCAGATCGGGGCCAGGCCAAACGAAGCGATTCACCTCCGTCAGCACCGCCCAGCACGGTTCATCTTGCAGGCCCAAGCGTCGGCGAGTCGCCGGGGGGATCTCCATCCCTTCGTCCGGTGTGGATGGCGCCCGCGACGTGAGCGGCACGACGACGATGGATGAAACGCCTGCGGCATCTGTCGTGGCAATCACGACCGCGCACGGGCGGTCCTTGCGCGCCTCCTCGCGACCCTCAGCGGCCTCATGCGTCCAGAGGTACGCGTAGCGGATGACCTCGCCTGGAAGTGGCGGCGCTAGGCGTTGCGACTCAGGCAACTTCATCGTCGAAGCGGCGCGACTCCTCGGAAGGCTGAGCGGCGGCGATCACCTCGACGAGGTCGGGCGGCAACTCCTCGACCTTCATCGCCTGGCGATCACGGCGGCGCAGCCGCTCGTACTCCTCGACCGAGATCATCACCACGCGCGGGCGGCCGCGGCTGGTGACGGCGACGGGCTGGGTAAGCGCCTTGTCCTGGTAGAGCGCGAAGCGGCGCTGCACCTCGGCCGCGGGCACGGCGAGCGGCTCGGCCATGGAAGATGCTCCTATTTGCGTGGAACCAGCATAACTCGGCTAAGCCATGAAACTCAAGTTTCGCATGCAACGCAGCTAACACGATCCACAATGCAGGAGTCGCAAAGCGTCAAACGTTCCTTTGGGATTGCAACAGAGGGGCCCGGAAGGGCATTTTCGGGCTTCAGATGGCCCCTCACTCCCCCTCCCCTCCCCGCTTCGTCGCTTATTACCGGGTGAGCACCGACCGGCAGGGCCGCTCCGGGCTCGGACTCGACGCCCAGCGGGCGGCCGTCGATCGGCACGCAGCGGCGACCGGTGGGATCGTGTGTGCGAGCTTCGAGGAGGTGGAGAGCGGCAAGCGGAGCGACCGCCCGCAACTAGCGGCAGCGATGGCCGAGAGTCGGGCCCGTCGCGCCGTGCTGTTGATCGCTAAGCTCGACCGCCTGGCACGCGACGCACATTTCCTGCTGGGGCTGGAAAAGGCCGGCGTAGAATTCCTCGCTGTGGACATGCCGCATGCTAACCGACTGACCATCGGCATTATGGCGCTGGTAGCTGAGGAAGAAGCCCGCGCGATCAGCGCACGCACGCGCGCAGCCCTCGCTGCGGCAAAGATGCGTGGCGTAGTGCTGGGGAATCCGCGGCTGCAAGCCGGTGATAAAATTGTTGCAGCACTAGCGTCAAATGTTTGGAAGCGCGACGCAGCGAAGCGGGCAGCTGAAGTGCTGCCCTACATCGTAGCCGCGCGCCGAGCTGGAGCCACTTCGCTGCGAGAGATTGCCGCGGCGTTGACTGCCCGAGGCGTGCGGACCCCACGTGGCAAGGAGATCTGGGGGGCATCACAGGTGAGGCGCGTGTTGGCGAGGCAAGCAGACTGAAGCTTCGAGTAGGCTCTGGCCCAATTCCAAATGAACTGGATGAACCTAGCTGCCTTACCAACCGGCTGCTTAGGTAGTGCCCCGCCAACTCGGCCGGGGCACTACGACTCTTCACGAATGTGCAGCGAGGTTCAGCTGCCTTGTCCTGACGGATCCTGGATACCAGGGACACCAGCTTGAGGATTATCCGGGCCATGCTGATGGGGGGTCGTCGGGTGCGGAGCAGCCGAGAAGGCAGCCATGCCGGGCGATCCCGCACCCTGGTCGATGGTCAGGCCGTTCGGCGCTCGTGCGCTGGGCGCCGTAGTGACGTAACCGGCTTGCTGAGCAGAAGCGGTGCCAGGTGCTACAATAGCCGTCAGCATGAGGGCGACGGCGCCTCCGAGGGGCCAAGCGCGGACCGCGCCGCGGAGCTGGCCTATGAAGCCTGAAGACCGATGTAGTGTGTGGACAGGCATCTGAACCTCCTTGGTTGAGCGACAAGCGTTGCTCGCCGACGCAGCCAAGATAGAGGTCGTGCATTGCAGGAGCCTTCCTGGAAGGCGACAAGATATTTCTATGTGCCGGCCATGTGCGGCGCTCGTCACTGCAGCGGCGGCCCCGCGGTGAACGGGGTCGCCGCCGCATCAACTTAGGCGGCCATCGCGCGGCAGGACGCAGCACACTTTCGGCACTGCTCGGCGCATGCCTCCATACCCCCCACGGCGTCGCAGCTCGCCGCGCACTCCTCGCAGATCTCTGCACACTCACGGCAGGTATGCTTATGATGGTGGGTGCCGATCAGCATCATGTTCGCCGAGGTCTGGCAAATCTCGGCGCATGCCATCATGAGCTTAAAGTGGGCCGGTTCGACATGTTGGCCGCCGACCTCTAAGCAATGGTTCATGGCCATGCTCAGGCAGGTGCTGTGGCAGCGCAGGCATTCCTCGATGCAGGCCTGCATTTCGGTGGACATGTGGTGCATAGCGGTTCTCCGAGGACAATGGCGCCTCAATGAGACAGCGAAGGCGGCGTTGGTGGGTTTCGCTGTCGACGGCCGGTGCTCGGTCAGGCTGGCAGCTGGCACCGGCCCGTCTCTCAATCGAGCCTTAGCGGCCAGCTCAGGGTGTGCTGCATGTCTATGACGACGCGGAACGCGGGCGACTTCCCGGCAAATGCAGTGATCCAGCGCAGGATTTCAGAACGTCCATGCAGACTCGTGAGACCCTACGAATGTTACGCCTGGGGTGTGGGCGTAATGCTCACGAAGGACATTGAACAAGGCAACTAAGCTGAAGCCTATGGAGTGCTCGTGCATCGCTAGTGTCTCCGCCGATCCCTGCCATCGGCGCCGACCCGCCTTGACCTCGATCAAGTCGCCGTTCTCGGGCGCAGCGCGGCCTGTCCAGCCATCCTGGTCAATGCCGGGCCCACATCCGGTCAGCTCCACCGCCGAATAGGATGACCTCGTAGGGCGTCCCCGGGATGTCCATGCCCGGTGAGGAGGGCGGCATCCCCGGCGCGGCAAGTCCCTTGGCGCGCGGGCGCTCCGCCAGCAGGCGGCGGACATCGGAGGCAGGGACGTGGCCTTCCACGACGTAGCCGCCGACCGTGGCCGTGTGGCAGGACTGGAGCTTGTCCGGCACGCCGTTGACCGCCTTCACCGCCTGCAGGTCCGCGACCTCATGGACGGTCGCCTCGAAGCCCGCCGCGCGCATGTGCCTGACCCATCCCTCGCAGCAGCCGCAGCTCGGGTCTTTCCACACTTGGAGTGCTGGGCCCTGGGCCCGAACTACGCTGACGGGCAGCGCCGCAGCAGCCAGCCCGAAACCAAGGAGGGAGCGCCGGGCGGCGCCGCCCCTGAACCCCTTGCTCATGACATCGCTCCCTGGAAGCTGCTGATTGTGCTCTTGCCGTTCGCCTGTCGCAGGCTCCCGTCCTGACCGGCGTCATGGCCGCCGGCGGCGCAGTGGTCGCCTTCGGCAATCTCGTCGAGGATCGGGCACTCCGGCCGGTCGTCACCGTGGCAAGCGTCAGCCATACGCTCCAACGCCTCGCACATCCGGGTCATCTCGGCGACTTTGGCGCGCATTTCGGCCGCATGCTCGGTGGCAATGCGCTTCACGTCGGCGCTCGCACGATCCTCGTCCTGCCAGAGGCCAATGAGCCGCTTTATGCTGTCCAGCGGCAGGCCGAGGTCCCGCGCCCTCCGAACGAAGCGGAGGGTACCAATGTCCTGCTCCGAGTACACGCGGTAGCCCGCCTCAGTCCGCCCCGCCGCGGGAAGGAGGCCCACGCTCTCGTAGTACCTCAGCATCTTCGCGGAGACGCCGGACGCCTTCGCGGCCTGTCCGATGTTCATGGGGACCTCCTTTTCAAGGCACCGCAGTCCTGATCACGGCTAAGATGGAGATTCCCACTGTGGGAAGGTCAAGGCATCCCCCAGAGAATCCCCGTTCGGCAGCTGATGGTCCTTGACCTTCCCATCATGGGAAACACCACCTTCCCGGTCACCTGAGCAACGAGGGCCCGCCACGCGGCCCAAACCGGGGCGGCAAGCATGAGCAGTCACCACACCAGTCACGGGCATTCGCACCAGCACGGGCCGGGCTGCGGCCACGACCATCATCACGGTCCCGGCCCGGCCGCTGACGCCGGGCTCGTCACAGATCCGGTCTGCGGGATGAAGGTCGATCCGGCCACCTCGAAGCACCGCTTGGAGCATGCCGGGACGACATTTCACTTCTGCTCAGCTGGGTGCCGGACGAAGTTCCAGGCTGACCCCGACAAATATCTGAAGCCGAAGGAGGCCGCCGCGGCCCCGCCTCCAGCTCCACGGAAGGGCACCATCTACACCTGCCCGATGCACCCCGAGATCCGGCAGGAGGGGCCCGGGAACTGCCCCATCTGCGGTATGGCGTTGGAGCCGCTGGACGTCACCGCTGAGGCCGCCCCCAACCACGAGCTGGCCGACATGACCCGCCGGTTCTGGATCGGGCTGGCCCTCACACTCCCCGTGGTGGTGCTGGAGATGGGGGCTCACATCCCTGGCCTCGGGCTCCATCACCTGGTGCCGCCCAGGATCTCAGTCTGGATCCAATTCCTGTTGGGGACCCCCGTCGTGCTTTGGGCCGGCTGGCCGTTCTTCATGCGCGGTTGGCAGTCGGTCGTGAACCGCAGCCTCAACATGTTCACGCTGATCGCCCTCGGGACCGGCGCCGCATACCTCTACAGCTTGGTGGCGACCTTCGCCCCCGGTGTCTTTCCGGAAGGCTTCCGGGGCATGGACGGCACGGTGGCCGTCTACTTCGAGGCAGCTGCTGTCATCACCGTGCTCGTCCTTCTCGGGCAGGTGCTAGAGCTGCGCGCCCGGGAGCAGACCGGCGGTGCCATCCGCGCCCTACTCAACATGGCGCCGAAGACCGCGCGGCGCCTCAAGGAGAATGGAGAGGATGAGGAGGTTCCCCTGGCGGACGTCCAGGCTGGCGACCGGCTGCGGGTGCGTCCGGGAGAGAGCGTGCCGGTGGACGGCGAGGTATTGGAGGGCGGTGGCGCCGTGGACGAGTCCATGGTTACCGGCGAATCCCTGCCGGTGGAGAAGGCGCCCGGGTCCAAGCTCATCGGCGGCACAGTGAACGGAACCGGCGCGCTGGTGATGCGGGCCGACAAGGTCGGCTCCGACACCATGCTGTCCCGCATCGTCGCCATGGTCGCCGAGGCTCAGCGCAGCCGAGCGCCCATCCAGCGAATGGCCGACCAGGTGTCCGGCTACTTCGTCCCGGCGGTCATCGCCGTCGCGGTCCTGGCCTTCATCGCCTGGGCCGTCTGGGGCCCGTCACCGGCACTCTCCTACGGGCTGATCGCAGCCGTCTCAGTGTTGATCATCGCCTGTCCCTGCGCGCTCGGCCTGGCTACGCCCATGAGCATCATGGTGGGTGTTGGCAAGGGAGCCGGTGCGGGTGTGCTCATCAAGTCAGCTGAGGCGCTCGAGCGCATGGAGAAGGTCGACACCCTTGTCGTGGACAAGACCGGCACGCTGACTGAGGGCAAGCCCAAGGTCGTGGCCGTGGTCCCGGCACTGGGTCTGACCGAGGCCGAGGTGCTGCCCTTGGCGGCCAGCCTGGAGAGGTCGAGCGAGCACCCGCTGGCGGCGGCCATCGTGGCCGCGGCCCGGGAGCGCGGGGTCGAAATGTGGGAACCCGCCGAGTTCGACTCTGTGACCGGCAAGGGGGTCACCGGCACTGTCGGCGGACGGCGGGTGGCCCTGGGGAATGCCCGCCTAATGCAGGATCTCGGCGTGGACCTGGGCGGGCTGGCCACCACGGCGGACGAGCTCCGGCGCGAGGGAGGGACGGCGCTTTTCCTTGCGATAGACGGCAGGCCCGGTGGCGTTATCTCCGTAGCGGACCCAGTCAAGGCGACTACGCCATCCGCCCTGGAGAGCCTGCGCGCCGCGGGCGTCCACATCGTCATGCTGACCGGCGACAATCAAACGACGGCCGGTGCCGTTGCCCGGAAGCTCGGCATTGGCGAGTTCCAGGGCGACGTCCTCCCCGAGGACAAGCACCGCATCGTTCGCGATCTCAGGGCGCAGGGGAAGGTCGTTGCGATGGCCGGTGACGGCGTCAACGACGCCCCGGCGCTGGCCGAGGCCGACGTGGGCATCGCCATGGGCACCGGGACGGACGTCGCCATGCAGAGCGCAGGCGTGACGCTGGTGAAGGGTGACCTTGCCGGGATCGCACGGGCGCGGGCCCTGAGCCGGGCGACCATGCGCAACATCCGGCAGAACCTGTTCCTGGCCTTCATCTACAACGTGCTCGGGGTGCCGCTCGCGGCAGGCGTCCTCTACCCGTTCCTCGGGATACTTCTCAGCCCGATCGTCGCTGCCTTGGCAATGGCGCTGAGCTCGGTTTCGGTGATCGGCAACGCCCTACGACTGCGCACAATCCGGCTGTAGGGCGTGAAATGAGGAACTGCCTGGCACGCGCCGAATACGGCCGACAGGTGTCGTGGGGGGGGGGGGGGGCGCCCCCC